>DAIUCJ010000018.1:0-59161 GCA_036846225.1 Hylemonella sp. | reverse complement strand
GATCGGGGTGGGCGGGCATCGGGTGATTCGGGGGCGTGCTATACTTGATAGGCTTTGCCCGATGGGCTTCAGGCTTGTCCTGAAGCGCAGACGGCAAGGTCAATCGCAAACCGGCCCATCCAGGTGTTGCTGCTGCGTGCGCGGGAACTTGATGCGCGCGCCGGGCGGCGATTCGGGCCGGATTTTAGACCCAACCTTTGGAGCAGATCCCATGTCGCTGACCATGCGTCAAATGCTGGAAGCCGGTGTGCACTTTGGCCACCAGACGCGCTTCTGGAACCCCAAGATGGCCCCCTATATCTTCGGCCATCGCAACAAGATCCACATCATCAACCTCGAGAAGTCGCTGCCGATGTTCGAGGAAGCGGCCAAGTTCGCCCGGCAACTGGCCGCGCGCCGCGGCACCATCCTCTTCGTCGGGACCAAGCGCACCGCGCGCGAGATCGTCGCCGCCGAGGCGCAGCGTGCCGGCATGCCCTATGTGGACCAGCGCTGGCTGGGTGGCATGCTGACCAACTTCAAGACCGTCAAGACCTCGATCAAGCGGCTCAAGGACATGAAGGCCCAGCAGGAAGCTGGTCTGGAGAACATGAGCAAGAAAGAGCAGCTCATGTTCAACCGCGAGCTGGCCAAGCTGGAAAAGGACATCGGCGGCATCCAGGACATGAACACCCTGCCCGATGCGCTGTTCGTTATCGACGTGGGCTACCACAAGATTGCCGTGGCCGAGGCCCAGAAGCTGGGCATTCCGATCATCGGCGTGGTCGATACCAACCACTCTCCCGAAGGCATCGACTACGTCATCCCGGGCAATGACGACTCGTCCAAGGCCGTGACGCTGTACGCCCGCGGCATCGCCGACGCCGTGCTGGAAGGCCGCGCCAACGCGGTGGAAGACGTGGTCAAGTCCGTCTCCGCCGAAGGCGGCGACGAGTTCGTCGAGGTGGACGAGGCGTCCGCCTGAGCCGGCACCGACCCGCGAAAAGGGGCGCTGGGTGCCCCTTTTTTTTAGCCCGCATCCCAAGAATCAACCGAACTGAATACGGAGTACCAAGATGGCTGCTATTACCGCAAGCATGGTCGCTGAACTGCGCGCCAAGACCGACGCGCCGATGATGGAGTGCAAGAAGGCCCTGACCGAAGCCGACGGCGACATGGCCAAGGCTGAGGAGATCCTGCGCGTCAAGCTCGGCACCAAGGCCGGCAAGGCCGCTTCGCGCGTGACGGCCGAAGGCGTGGTGGCCGTGGCCATCCAGGGCACGACCGGCGCGCTGATCGAGGTCAACTGCGAAACCGACTTCGTCAGCAAGAACGACAGCTTCCTGGCCATGGCCAAGGCCGCGGCCGAGCTGATCGTGCAGCACAACCCGGCGGACGTGGCCGCGCTGGGCGCGCTGGCCTACAGCCAGGACGGCTTCGGCCCCACGCTGGAAGACGTGCGCAAGGGCCTGATCGGCAAGATCGGCGAGAACATGACCTTCCGCCGTTTCAAGCGTTTTGCTTGCGGCGCGAAGCTGGCGTCCTACCTGCACGGCACCCGCATCGGCGTGGTGGTCGAGTACGAGGGCGACGATGTGGCCGCCAAGGACGTGGCGATGCACGTGGCCGCGATGAAGCCGGTGGCGCTGACCGCCGCCGACGTGCCGGCCGAACTGATCGAGCGCGAGCGCTCGGTGGCTACCGCCAAGGCCGCCGAATCGGGCAAGCCGGCCGACATCGCCGCCAAGATGATCGAAGGCTCGGTGCAGAAATACCTCAAGGAAGTCTCGCTGCTGAACCAGCCGTTCGTGAAGAACGACAAGCAGACCGTCGAGCAGATGCTCAAGGCCGCCAACACCACCGTCAAGGGCTTTACGCTCTACGTGGTGGGCGAGGGCATCGAGAAGAAGGTCGATAACTTCGCCGCCGAGGTCGCTGCCCAGGTCGCCGCGGCCAAGCAGGCCGGCTGAACAGGCCGGCTCGAGCACCCGCTGAAATCCGGTACATTCCACTGCACGAGACGCCGTCACCCTTCCAGGAGCCCCGCCATGCCCGAACCCCGGCCAGCCCACAAGCGCATTCTGCTCAAGCTGTCCGGTGAGGCCCTGATGGGTGACGATGCCTTTGGCATCAACCACGCCACGATCCAGCGCATGGTGCAGGAGGTGGCCGAGGTCACCCGTCTGGGCGTGGAGGTGGCGGTGGTCATCGGCGGGGGCAACATCTTCCGCGGCGTAGCCGGCGGCTCGGTGGGCATGGATCGCGCCACGGCCGACTACATGGGCATGCTGGCCACGGTCATGAATGCGCTGGCCCTGGCCGACACGATGAACAAGGCCGGGCTGACGGCGCGGGTGATGTCGGCCATCGCCATCGAGCAGGTGGTCGAGCCCTACGTGCGGCCCAAGGCCCTGCAGTACCTGGAGGAAGGCAAGGTGGTGATCTTCGCCGCCGGCACCGGCAACCCTTTCTTCACGACCGACACGGCCGCTGCGCTGCGCGGCGCCGAAATCGGCGCCGAGGTGGTGCTCAAGGCCACCAAGGTCGATGGGGTCTATACCGCCGATCCCAACAAGGACAAATCGGCCACCCGTTACGCCCGCATTTCCTTCGACGAGGCCATCCAGAAGAATCTGGGCATCATGGATGCGACGGCGTTTGCGCTGTGTCGCGACCAGAAGCTGCCGATCAAAGTGTTTTCGATTTTCAAACACGGCGCGCTCAAGCGCGTGGTGCTCGGCGAGGACGAGGGTACGCTGGTGTACGCCTGAAACCGGCCGGCACCGCCCCACAGGAGCAGAACGATGACGATAGCGGAGATCAAGAAAACCACCGAGGCCAAGATGGAGCACTCCATCGAGGCGCTGAAGAACAACCTGGCCAAGATCCGCACCGGCCGGGCCAACCCGGCGCTGCTGGACACCGTGCAGGTCGAGTACTACGGCTCGATGGTGCCGATCAGCCAGGTGGCCAATGTGTCCTTGTTGGACGCGCGCACCATCAGCGTGCAGCCCTGGGAAAAGGGCATGGGCGCCAAGATCGAGAAGGCCATCCGCGAAAGCGATCTGGGCCTGAACCCGGCCGCGATGGGCGACCTCATCCGCGTGCCCATGCCGCCGATGAGCGAGGAGCGGCGCCGGGAAATGACCAAGATCGTGCGCCACGAGGGTGAGAACGCCAAGATCGCGGTGCGCAACCTGCGCCGCGACGCCAACGAGGCGGTCAAGAAGCTGGTCAAGGACAAGCAGGCTTCCGAGGACGAGCAAAAGCGCAGCGAGGCCGACATCCAGAAACTGACCGACCGCTACATCGCCACCATCGACCAGCTGGTGGCGGCCAAGGAACAGGAAGTGATGGCGGTCTGAGTGGCCACTGGCGTCGGGGCGCGGGTGCGCGGCATGCGCAACCGTACCACCCGGCGCGGCCCTGCCGCCTGTCCCCCCAGCGCGCGACGCACGACCGCCATGGTGCCCCACCACATCGCCATCGTGATGGATGGCAACGGCCGCTGGGCCACGCGGCGGCTGCTGCCGCGGCTGGCCGGGCACCGCCAGGGCATGGAGAGCTTGCGCCGCTGCATCCGTGCCTGCGCCGAGCGCGGCGTGGCCGTGCTGACCGTCTTTGCCTTTTCCTCCGAGAACTGGAACCGCCCCGCCGAGGAGGTCTCGGGCCTGATGGATCTGCTGGCCGGCGCGCTGACCCGCGAGGTCCCGCAGCTCGTGGCTGACGGCGTGCGGGTGCATTTCGTCGGCGCGCGCGAGGGGCTGAGCGACAAGGTGCGCCAGGGCCTGGCGCAGGCCGAGCAGGCCACCGCGGCCAATAGCCGGCTGATCCTCAACATCTGCTTCAACTACGGCGGACGCTGGGACATCGCGCAGGCCGCCGCCCGGCTGGCCCAGCAGGGTGAGGCCATCACCGAGGCCAGCCTGGGCCGTGCGCTGGCCCTGGCCCATGTGCCCGACCCGGACCTGCTGATCCGCACCGGCGGCGAGCTGCGGCTGAGCAATTTCCTGCTGTGGCAGGCGGCCTATACCGAACTCTATTTCTGCGACACGCTCTGGCCCGACTTCGACGAGGCGGCGCTGGACGAGGCGCTGGCCGACTACGTGCGGCGCGAACGGCGCTTTGGCCGGACTTCCGAGCAACTGGCCCAGGGCGCCCAGCCCGAAGCCGTCTGAAGGCGCGGCACACCATGCTCAGACAGCGCATCCTGACGGCCGTGGCCCTGCTGCTGGTGCTGCTGCCGGCGCTGTTTCACCCGGACACGCTCTACTGGCGGCTGGCGACGCTGGTGCTCATCGTGGCCGCCGCCTGGGAGTGGGGGCGGCTCAACGGCTGGGGCCACCTGGCCGCGCTGAGCGGGGCTTTCGGCTGTCTGGTGGCCTGCGTCATGGCCTGGGACCTTGGCTGGCTTGGCCGCCCCAGCGCCCTGCTGTGGACGCTGGCCGGCGGGGGCTGGGTGCTGGCCGGCACCGCGCTGCTGCGCGCCGGCGTGGCACGCTGGGCGAGCTGGCCGCGCGGGCTGCGGCTGGCTGCCGGCTGGCTGGCGCTGGGGCTGACCTGGCTGGCCGTGGTGCAGGCGCGCGAGGTCGGCGTGGCGTTTCTGCTGTCGGTCCTGGTGCTGGTGTGGGGAGCGGACATCGCGGCCTACTTTGCCGGCCGGGCCTGGGGCGGGCGTTACAGCCGGAGCAGGCTGGCGCCGGCCATCAGCCCCGGCAAGAGCTGGGAGGGCGTCTGGGGCGGCATGGTGGCGGTGGTCGCGCTGGCCCTGATCTGGCTGCTGCTGGAAGCGCGGGGCGTGCTGCCGCCGCCTAGCCTCTACGGCCACTTGTGGGCCCATGGCGGGGCGGTGCTGCTGGTGGTCGGGGTGGTGGCGCTGGCGGCCATGAGCGTCGTCGGCGATCTGGTGGAGTCGCTGGTCAAGCGCAGCGCCGGCATGAAAGACAGCAGCCGCCTGCTGCCCGGCCATGGAGGCGTGCTCGACCGGGTCGATGCGCTGCTGCCCACGCTGCCGCTGGCGATGATGCTCTACAGCCTGTTGCAGTGATGAAGCGGCGCGTCGCGGTTCTGGGGTCCACCGGCTCGATCGGCGTCAACACGCTGGACGTGCTGGCCCGGCATCCCCAGCGTTTCGAGGTGTTTGCGCTGACGGCGGCCACCCAGGTCGATCTGCTGCGGCAGCAGTGCCTGCAGTTTGGTCCGCGCTACGCGGTGATGGCCAGCCGCGCCCACGCCGGCGAGCTGGCGCGCCAGCTGCGGGAGGCCGGCTGCGCCACCGAGGTGCTGGGCGGCGAGGCCGCCCTGGCTGAGGTGGCGGCCCACCCGGAGGTGGACGCGGTGATGGCGGCCATCGTCGGAGCGGCAGGGCTGGCGCCCTGCCTGGCCGCCGCGCGGGCGGGCAAGCGGCTGCTGCTGGCCAACAAGGAGGCGCTGGTGGTCGGCGGCGAGGTGTTCCTGCGCGCCGTGCGCGAGGGAGGGGCCACGCTGCTGCCGATCGACAGCGAGCACTCGGCGATCTTCCAGTCCCTGCCCGAGGATGCGTCCACCTGGGACGCGCGGGTGGACAAGATCATCCTGACCGCCTCGGGCGGGCCGTTTCGCACCCGCGACCCGCGCACGCTGCGCGACGTCACGCCCGAGCAGGCCTGCGCCCACCCGAACTGGGTGATGGGGCGCAAGATCTCGGTGGATTCGGCCACAATGATGAACAAGGCGCTGGAAGTCATCGAGGCGCGCTACCTGTTTGGGCTGGCGCCGCAGCGGCTGGAGGTGGTCATCCATCCGCAGAGCATCATCCACTCGATGGTGCAGTACGTGGACCACTCGGTGGTGGCGCAGCTGGGCACGCCGGACATGCGCGTGCCCATCGCCTACGGCCTGTCCTGGCCGCAGCGCATGGCTTCGGGCGCGGCGGCGCTCGATTTCCGTCAGCTCGCGGCCATGACCTTCGAGCCGCTGGACGCGCCCGGCCATGCCGAACGCTACGCGGGCGTGCATCTGGCCTGGGCGGCGCTGCAGGGCCCGCCGGGCACCACCGCGGTGCTCAACGCCGCCAACGAGGTGGCGGTGGAGGCGTTCCTGCAGCGGCGCATCCGCTTCGATCAGATCCACGCGGTGAACCTGCGCACGCTGGAGCGGGTGCAGCCGGCCGCCCCCGCCACGCTGGAGGACCTGCTGGCGCTGGACGCGCAGGCGCGCCGCGCCGCGTGGCAGGCCGTGCAGGCGCTGGCCGCCTGAAGGCGGCACAATCGCCCCCATGCTGACCGCCGTTGCCTTCGTCGTCGCGCTGGGGCTGCTGATCGCCATCCACGAATATGGCCACTACCGCATGGCCGTGGCCTGTGGCGTCAAGGTGCTGCGCTTTTCCATCGGCTTCGGGCCGGTGCTGCTGCGCTGGCAGCCGCGCGGCCGCACGACCGAGTTCACGCTGTGCGCGCTGCCGCTGGGCGGCTATGTGCGCATGCTCGACGAGCGGGAAGGGCCGGTCGATGCGGCCGAGCGCCATCTGGCCTTCAACACCCAGCCGCTGCGCAGCCGCGCGCTGATCGTCGCGGCCGGCCCGCTGGCCAACCTGCTGCTGGCGGTGCTGCTGTATGCCGTGGTCAACTGGAGCGGCGTGCAGCAGGCCGCGCCGGTGCTGGGCGCGCCGGTGGCTGGCTCGGTGGCCGAGCGCGCCGGACTGCGCGGCGGCGAGCGGGTCGAGCAGGCGGGCTGGGCCGACGGTGCGGCCTGGCAGCCGGTGACTTCGTTCGAGGACGTGCGCTGGCTGCTCACGCGCGGGGCGCTGCAGGGACGCGATGTTGGCCTGCTGCTGCAGCAGGACGGGCGCCGCGTCGAAGTGGTGCTGCCGCTGGCGGCGCTGGATGCGCGCGAGGCCGATGCCCGGCTGTTCGAGCGCATCGGGCTGGTCGGCCCCTGGAGCCGGCCGCAGATCGGAGAGGTCAGCCCCGACGGGGCGGCCGAGCGCGCCGGGCTGCGCCGCGGCGATCTGGTGCTGGCGCTCGATGGCCAGGCGGTGCGCGACGCCCGCGAGCTGCGCGAGCGCATCCGCCAGTCGCTGCGCGAGGGGCAGCCCCGGACCATGCGCTGGCAGATCGAGCGCGATGGGCGCGTGCTGGAGCTGGACGTCACGCCCGATGCGGTGGAGCAGGGCGGCGAGCGCATCGGGCGCATCGGCGCCTATGTCGGCGCGCCGCCGGAGCTGGTGACGGTGCGCCATGGGGTGATCGAGGGCCTGTGGCTGGGGCTGGAAAAGACCTGGGATGTGTCGGCGCTGACGCTGCACACGCTGGCGCGCATGGTGCTCGGGCAGGCCTCGCTGCAGAACCTGAGCGGGCCGCTGACCATCGCCGATTACGCCGGGCGCTCGGCCAGCATGGGGTTGAGCGCGTATCTGCTGTTTCTGGCGCTCATCAGCGTCAGCCTGGGCGTGCTCAACCTGCTGCCGCTGCCCGTCCTCGATGGCGGGCACCTGATGTATTATCTTTGGGAGGCGGTGACGGGCCGAGCCATCACCGACCGCTGGCTGGAACGCCTGCAGCGCCTGGGCGTGGCGGCGCTGGCCGTGCTGATGTCCATCGCCCTGTTCAATGACCTGACCCGCCTGCTGGGCTGAAGGGCACCGTCCTTCCAGCCGCGCTGCTGCAACCATTCCTCTGACCATGCTATTCAAACGTCTATGCCTGCGGCTGGCCTCCCTGCTGGCCGCACTGGCAGTGCTGGCGCATGCGGCCTACGCGGCCGAGCCGTTCAAGATCAAGGACATCCAGGTCGAGGGCCTGCAGCGTGTCGAGCCCGGCACGGTGTTTGCCTCGCTGCCGCTGCGCGTGGGCGACACCTACACCGACGACAAGGGAGCGGCCTCGATTCGGGCGCTGTTCGCACTGGGCCTGTTTGCCGACGTGCGGCTGGAGGTGCGCGAGGACGTGCTCGTCGTGGTGGTGGAGGAGCGCCCCAGCGTGGCCGGCATCGAATTCATCGGCACGCGCGAGTTCGACAAGGACGTGCTGCTCAAGGCGCTCAAGGACATCGGGCTGGCCGAGGGGCGCCCTTATGACAAGGCGCTGCTGGACCGCGCCGAGCAGGAGCTCAAGCGCCAGTACATCAACCGCAGCCTGTACGCGGCCGAGGTGGTGACCACGGTCACGCCGCTGGAGCGCAACCGCGTCAGCCTGGCTTTCACCGTCAGCGAGGGCGAGCCGGCCAAGATCAGCGAGATCCGCATCGTCGGCAACAAAGTGTTCTCCGAGTCCACGCTGCGCAACCTGCTCGACCTGGACACCGGCAACTGGATGAGCTGGTACACCAAGTCCAACCGCTACTCGCGCGCCAAGCTCAATGCCGACCTGGAGACGCTGCGTTCCTACTACCTGGCGCGCGGCTATCTGGAGTTTCGTATCGACTCCACCCAGGTGGCGCTGGCGCCGAACAAGCAGGACATCAGCATCACGATCAACGTCACCGAGGGCGAGCGTTTCGTGGTCTCGGCCGTGCGGCTGGCCGGCAACTACCTGGGGCGGGAGGACGAGTTCAAGGCGCTGGTGACCATCCGCCCCGGCCAGCCCTACAACGCCGACCAGGTCAGCGAGACGGTCAAGGCCTTTACCGAGCATTTCGGCCGTTTCGGCTACGCCTTCGCCCGGGTGCAGCCCCAGCCCGAGATCGACCGCCGCACCAACCGGGTGGTGGTGGTGCTGCAGGCCGAGCCCTCGCGCCGCGCCTATGTGCGGCGCATCAACATCTCCGGCAACAACCGCACCCGCGACGAGGTGATCCGGCGCGAGCTGCGCCAGTACGAAGCGTCCTGGTACGACGGCGACAAGATCCGTCTGTCGCGCAACCGGGTGGACCGGCTGGGCTATTTCAGCGAGGTGTCGGTGGAGACCACCGAAGTGCCGGGCACGGCCGACCAGGTCGATCTGAACCTGAAGGTGACCGAGCGGCCCACCGGCAGCCTGATGCTGGGCGCGGGCTTTTCCAGCAGCGAAGGCCTGGGCCTGAGTCTGGGCGTGAGCCAGCAAAACGCCTTCGGCTCCGGCCACTCGCTGGGCCTGCAGGTCAACACCAGCAAGATCAACCGCACCATCGTGCTCAACACGACCGATCCTTATTTCACCCAGGACGGCGTCTCGCGCACGATCGACCTGTACCAGCGCGTCGCGCGCCCCTACCTGGATCTGGAGAGCTACGCGATCGAGACCACCGGCGCGAGCCTGCGCTTTGGCATTCCCTTTACCGAGCGCGACACGGTCTATGTTGGCGGCGGGCTGGAGCGCACCACCATCGTGCCAGGCACCTATCTGCCGCAGGCCTATCAGGACTATGCCGACCAGTTCGGCTACACCAGCACCGCCGTGCCGCTGACGCTGGGCTGGGGGCGCGACAACCGCGACAGCGCGCTGGTGCCCACCAGCGGCAACTACCAGCGCCTGACGGCCGAATGGAGCGCCGGCGGCGAGGTGCGCTATGTGCGCACCACCTACCAGTACCAGCACTACTTCCCGCTGACCAAGCAGTACACCTTCGCCTTCAATGGCGAGCTGGGGCTGGGGGTGGGCATCGACGGGCGGCCCTACCCGCTGTTCAAGAACTTCTACGGCGGCGGCCTGGGCTCGGTGCGCGGCTTTCAGGCCGGCAGCCTGGGGCCGCGCGACCCCGTCACGGGCCTGACCTATGGCGGACCCAAGCGGGTGAACCTGAACTTCGAGATGCAGGCGCCGTTTCCCGGCGCGGGCAACGACCGCACGCTGCGCCTGTACGCCTTCTTCGACACCGGCAACGTGTTCGGTCCGGACGAGCCCATCGACACCGGCACCTTCCGCGCGGCGGTGGGCTTTGGCATCAGCTGGATTTCCCCGATGGGGCCGCTGCGGCTGGCCTGGGCCAACCCCGTGCGGACTTTCGATGGGGATAGAATCCAGAACCTGCAATTCCAGATCGGGACGACCTTCTGATGAAACACTTCATTCGTGCTCTCGGCCTGCTGTCGGCTTGCCTGCTGTGCGCGGCCACGCCTGCGCTGGCGCAGGAGTTCAAGCTGGGGTTCGTCAGCCTGGACCGCATCATCAAGGAAGCGCTGCCGGCCAAGAACGCGCAGGCCAAGCTCGAGCAGGAGTTCTCCAAGCGCGAGAAAGACTTGCAGGCCCTGGGCGCCAGCATCAAGGCCCAGGCCGAGCAGCTCGAGCGCGAGGCGCCCACGCTGTCGGAGTCGCAGCGCGCCGCGCGGCAGAAGCAGCTCATCGAAATGGACCGCGAATTCCAGCGCAAGCGCCGCGAGTTCCAGGAAGACCTCAACGCCCGCCGCAACGAGGAACTGCAGCAGGTCTTCGAGCGCGCCAACCGTGTGGTCAAGCAGGTGGCCGACTCGGAAAAATACGACCTGATCCTGCAGGAAGCGGTGTACGTCAATCCCAAGCACGACATCACCGACAAGGTCATCAAGGCGCTCAACGCCACGGTGACCACCAAATAAAGGCGTGTGACACACGCGCGGACGGATGGCCCGTGGGCTTGCGTTTAGGCCACATCGTCGAACGGCTCGGCGGCGAGCTGCATGGCGACCCGCAGCTTGAGATCCAGGCGCTGGCGCCGCTGGAGTCCGCCGGTCCCGCCGAGCTGAGCTTTCTCAGCAACCCCCGCTACCAGGCACAGCTGGCCGGCAGCCGCGCCGGCTGCGTGATCGTCGCGCCGGCTTTGCGCGAGCTGGCGCAGGCGCGCGGAGCCTGCATCGTCGCGGACGACCCTTATCTCTATTTCGCCCGCCTCACCCAGCTGTGGCGGCAGGCGCAGCCGCAGCCGGCTGGGCCGCGCATCCATCCGAGCGCGGTCATCGACCCGCAGGCCCATATCGACGAGACGGCCGTCATCGGCCCGCTGTGCGTGGTCGAGCGCGGCGCGCGCATCGGCGCGCACACCGTGCTGAAGTCGCGCGTGACGGTGGGCGAGAACTGCGTGATCGGCGCGCGCTGCATCCTGCACCCGGGCGTGGTCATCGGCGCCGACGGCTTCGGTTTCGCCAAGGACGGCGCGCAGTGGGTCAAGATCGAGCAGTTGGGGGCGGTGCGCATCGGCGACGACGTGGAAATCGGCGCCAACACCTGCATCGACCGCGGGGCCCTGAGCGACACCGTGATCGAAGACGGCGTCAAGCTGGACAACCTGATCCAGATCGGCCACAACGTGCGCGTGGGCCGCAATACCGCGATGGCCGGCTGCGTTGGCGTGGCCGGCAGCGCCACCATCGGCGCGAACTGCACCATCGGCGGCAGCGCCGGCGTGCTGGGGCACCTGACGATCGCCGACGGCGTGCATGTGTCCTCGTTTTCGCTGGTCACGCGCTCGATCCGCCAGCCCGGGCACTACACGGGCGTCTTTCCGCTGGACGACAATGAGTCTTGGGAAAAGAACGCGGCCGCGCTCAAGCAGCTGGCGGCCCTGCGCGAGCGGGTGCGCGCGCTGGAGAAGGAATTGAAGGAATCGAAAAAATGACGACGATGGACATCCACAAAATCCTCAAGATGCTGCCGCACCGCTACCCCATCCTGCTGGTGGATCGGGTGCTGGAGGTGGAAAAGGGCAAGCGCATCAAGGCGATCAAGAACGTCACGATCAACGAGGACTTCTTCAACGGCCATTTCCCGCACCGCCCCGTGATGCCCGGCGTGCTGATGCTGGAGGCGCTGGCGCAGACGGCGGCGTTGCTGTCGTTCGAGACGCTGGGCGAGGTGCCGGACGAAAACACCGTCTATTACTTCGCCGGCATCGACGGCGCGCGCTTCAAGCGCCCGGTGGAGCCGGGCGACCAGCTGATCCTGGAGGCCGAGCTGGAGCGGGCCAAGGCCGGTATCTTCAAGTTCAGGGCCTGGGCCAGCGTGGGCGAGGAGCGCGCGGTGGAAGCCGAGCTGATGTGCACGATGCGCCGCATTGCCTGAACGGGGGAGGCGCGCGTGGCCACCATCCACCCGACGGCGCTGGTCGATACCCGGGCCGAACTGGACGACTCGGTCGAGGTCGGCCCCTACAGCATCATCGGCGCCCACGTCAGAATCGGCGCGGGCACGCGCATCGGTCCGCACTGCGTGATCGAGGGGCACACCACGATCGGGCGCGACAACCGCATCTTCCAGTTCGTCTCGCTGGGCTCGGACAACCAGGACAAAAAGTACAAGGGCGAGCCCTGCGAGCTCGTCATCGGCGACCGCAACACCATCCGCGAGTACAGCACCTACCACATCGGCACGGTGCAAGGCGGCGGCGTCACCCGGCTGGGCAATGACAACTGGATGATGGCCTACACCCACCTGGCGCACGACTGCGTGGTGGGAGACCACTGCATCTTTGCCAACAACGCGCAGCTGGCCGGCCATGTGGTCGTGGGCGACTGGGTCATCCTGGGCGGCTACACCGTGGTGCACCAGTTCGTGCGCATCGGCTCGCACAGCATGACGGCGATGTGCTCGCTGCTGTTTGGCGATCTGCCGCCTTTCGTGATGTGCCAGGGCCAGCCGGCGCAGGCGCGCTCGATGAACTTCGAGGGTCTGCGCCGCCGCGGCTTCAGCGCCGAGCGCATCGGCGCCGTCAAGGCCATGCACAAGCTGCTGTACCGCGACGGCCTGACGCTGGAGCAGGCGCAGGCGCAGATCGCGGCGCTGCCCGAGCGCTACCCCGAGGCCGCCCCGGACGTGGCGCTGATGCTGGATTTCCTGGCGGGCACCACGCCGCAGCGCGGCATCATCCGCTAGCCCCATGACGGCCCTGCGCGTGGCGATGGTGGCCGGCGAGGCGTCCGGCGACCTGTTGGCCGGCCTGCTGCTCGACGGTCTGCGGGCACGCTGGCCCGCGGTGCAGGCCGCCGGCATCGGCGGGCCGCAGATGGCGCGCCGGGGCTTTGCGGCCTGGTGGCCCAGCGACAGGCTGGCCGTGCGCGGCTATGTGGAGGTGCTGCGCCACTACCGCGAGATCGTCGGCATCCGCGCGCAGCTGCGCGAGCGGCTGCTGCGCGAGCGCCCGGACGTCTTCATCGGCGTGGATGCGCCGGACTTCAATCTGGCGCTGGAGCGCGACCTGCGTGCCGCCGGCATCAGGACCGTGCACTTCGTCTGCCCCTCGATCTGGGCCTGGCGGCCCGAGCGCGTGCATGCGCTGCGCGCCAGTGCCGACCACGTGCTGTGCATCTTTCCGTTCGAGGTCGGGCTGCTGGCGCAGCATGGCATCGCCGCCACCTATGTCGGCCATCCGCTGGCCAGCGTCATTCCGATGGAGCCCGACCGCTCGGCCGCGCGCGCCGAGCTGGGTTTGCCGGCCGACGTGCCGGTGGTGGCGCTGCTGCCGGGCAGTCGCGCCTCCGAAGTCCACTATCTGGCGCAGCGCTTTTTCCGCGCGGCGGCCTTGATGCGACGCCAGCGCCCGCAGCTGCGCTTCGTGCTGCCGGCCATTGCCGCCTTGCGGCCGGCGATCGAGCGCGCCGCGCAGGCCGCCGGCATGGCCGATGAGGTGCAGATCCTGGATGGCCGCTCGCACGCGGCGCTGGCCGCCTGCGACGCCACGCTGATTGCCAGCGGCACGGCCACGCTGGAGGCGGCGCTGTTCAAGCGGCCGATGGTCATCGCCTACGCGATGCACCCGCTGACCTACTGGATGATGAAGCGCAAGCACCTGCAGCCCTGGATTGGCCTGCCCAACATCCTGTGCCGCGACTTCGTCGTGCCGGAGCTGATCCAGCAGGCCGCCACGCCCGAGCGGCTGGCCGAGGCCACGCTGGCCTGGCTGGATGCGCCGGCGCGGGTGGCCGCGCTGCAACACACCTTTGCCGCGCTGCACGAGCAACTGCGGCGCGATACCCCGAAACAGGCTGCCGATGCGATCGCACAGGTTCTTGCAGGCTGAGCAGGCCACGCTGATGTGGGACACCCCCGGCCTGGTGGCCGGCGTGGACGAAGCCGGCCGCGGCCCGCTGGCCGGGCCCGTGGTGGCGGCGGCCGTGATCCTCGATGACCTCCATCCCATCGAGGGCCTGGCCGATTCCAAGAAGCTCACCGCGGCGCGGCGCGAGCGGCTGTACGACGAAATCCGCGCCAAGGCCCTGTGCTGCTCGATCGCCGAGGCCAGCGTGGAGGAGATCGACCGCCTCAACATCCTGCAGGCCACGCTGCTGGCGATGCGGCGCGCGGTCGAGGGGCTGCGCCTGAAGCCGGCCAAGGTGCTGGTCGATGGCAACCGTTTGCCGGTGCTCGATGTGCTGGCTGAAGCCGTCGTCAAGGGCGATGCCACGGTGCCCGCCATCTCGGCGGCGTCGATTCTGGCCAAGGTGCACCGCGACCGCTGGTGCGCCGAATACGACCGCGCGTTTCCGCAGTACGGCTTTGCCACCCACAAGGGCTATGGCACGGCCGCGCACCTGGCGGCGCTGCGCGCGCACGGCCCCTGCCCGCAGCACCGCAAGAGCTTCGCGCCGGTGGCGCAGGTGCTGCGATGAGCACGCAGCCGCAGCGCATCAGCTCGCGCGACAACCCGCTGCTCAAGGAGCTGCGCCGCCTGAGCCACGACGCGACGGCCTACCGCCGGCTCGGGCGCATCTGGGTGGAGGGCGATCACCTTTGCCGCGCCGCGCGCGCGCGCGGCTGGCGCGCCGCCCTTGCCGTGTTTTCCGAATCTTTTTGGTCCAAATCCGTTGATGGGCTTGAAGATGGTGCTATCAAAACAGTAGTTATCTCGGATGCGCTGTTTGCCGGCATCAGTGCGCTAGAGTCCAGCGTCGGCGTGGGCTATGTGCTGGAGCCGCCGGCCGCAGCAGCCTTGCGGGCGGGGGTGCCCACGGTGGTGCTGGACCGGCTGCAGGATGCGGGCAACGTCGGCTCCATCCTGCGCAGCGCGGCGGCCTTCGGCTTTGCCCAGGTCGCGGCGCTCAAGGGCACGGCGGCGCTGTGGGCGCCCAAGGTGCTGCGCGCTGGCATGGGGGCGCATTTCGGCCTGCACCTGGTCGAAGGGCTGGAGCCTGCGGCGCTGGATGCGCTGGCCCTGCCGCTGCTGGCCACCAGCTCGCACGAGGGCGCGCTGCTGCACCGCCAGCGCCTGCCCTGGCCCTGCGCCTGGGTGTTCGGGCACGAAGGGCAGGGCGTGGCCGAGGCGCTGATGGCCAGCGCCGCCCTGAAGGTGCGCATCGCCCAGCCCGGCGGCGAGGAGTCGCTCAACGTGGCTGCTGCCGCCGCCATCTGCCTGCACGCCAGCGCGGTGGCGGCCGCAGGCTGAGCCGCCGCCGTTGCGCGCGCTGCAGCGGCATGGCCACCCTTGCCCGCCTGCGGCAAGCGCCGGGCCGCTGTCTGGTCCTGCCAGTGGGCGGGGTGCAGGGGCGGGGGTATGACCCCTCGGCTATAATCGCGGGCTGTTCAGAAATCTCGCCGCCCCAGCGCAGTTCACCCCGAACATCCCCTCTCAAAAGCAGCAGCCAGGACTCGTTTTTCGTGGATGCGTGGGCGCGCCCGTCACTCAACGGAGTACCCAGTGCTTTTGTCTCTCCAGGGATCGTTTCCCCCCGCCATCCTGGCGCTCGCAGACGGCACGGTCTTTGTCGGCAGCTCCATCGGTGCCGAGGGCACCACGGTCGGTGAAGTGGTGTTCAACACCGCCATCACCGGCTACCAGGAAATCCTCACCGACCCGAGCTACTGCCGCCAGATCGTCACGCTGACCTATCCGCACATCGGCAACTACGGCGTCAACGCCGAGGACGTGGAGGCCGACAGGGTCCATGCCGCCGGCCTCATCATCAAGGACCTGCCGCGGCTGGCCTCCAACTTCCGCCGCACCGATACGCTGTCGCAGTACCTGGTGCGCGAGCGCACCGTGGCCATTGCCGACATCGACACGCGCCGCCTCACCCGGCTGTTGCGCACCGGCGGCGCGCAAAACGGCGCCATCGTCGCACTGGCGCCGGGTCAGGCCGTCACCCAGAACGTGATCGATCAGGCCGTGGCGGCGGCGCGCAGCGCTCCCAGCATGGCCGGCCAGGATCTGGCGCGGGTCGTCAGCACCACGCAGTCCTACGAGTGGACGCAGACCGAGTGGCGGCTGGGGTCGGGTTACGGCAGCCTGCGCGAGGCGCGCTTTCATGTCGTGGCCTACGACTTCGGCGTCAAGAAAAACATCCTGCGCATGCTGGCCGAGCGCGGTTGCCGCGTCACCGTGGTGCCGGCGCAGACGCCCGCGGCCGAGGTGCGCCGGCTGCAGCCCGACGGGATCTTTCTTTCCAACGGCCCGGGCGACCCGCAACCGTGCGACTACGCCATCGCCGCCGCGCGCGAGCTCATCGACGCCGGTATCCCGACCTTCGGCATCTGCCTGGGGCACCAGATCATGGCGCTGGCCAGCGGGGCCCGGACCTTCAAGATGAAGTTCGGCCACCATGGCGCCAACCATCCGGTCAAGGACCTGGACACGGGGCGCGTGTCCATCACCAGCCAGAACCACGGCTTCGCGGTGGACGCGCAGTCGCTGCCGGCCAACCTGCGGGCCACCCACGTCAGCCTGTTCGACGGCACGCTGCAGGGGCTGGCGCGCACCGACCGCCCGGCCTTCTGCTTCCAGGGCCACCCCGAGGCCTCCCCCGGCCCGCACGACATCGCCTATCTGTTCGACCGCTTCACGGCGCTGATGGAGAAGAACTGACATGCCGAAGCGCACCGACATCCAAAGCATCCTCATCATCGGGGCGGGTCCGATCATCATCGGCCAGGCCTGCGAGTTCGACTACTCCGGCGTGCAGGCCTGCAAGGCCCTGCGCGAGGAGGGCTACAAGGTCATCCTGATCAACAGCAACCCCGCGACGATCATGACCGACCCGGCCACGGCCGATGTGACCTACATCGAGCCCATCACCTGGCAGACGGTCGAGAAAATCATCGCCAAGGAGCGGCCCGACGCCATCCTGCCCACGATGGGCGGGCAGACGGCGCTCAACTGCGCGCTGGACCTGTGGCGCCATGGCGTGCTGGCCAAGTACGACGTCGAGCTGATCGGCGCCACGCCCGAGGCCATCGACAAGGCCGAAGACCGCCAGAAGTTCAAGGAAGCGATGACCCGCATCGGCCTGGGTTCGGCGCGCTCCGGCATCGCCCACAGCCTGGAAGAAGCCTGGGCCGTGCAGAAGACCGTGGGCTTTCCGGTCGTCATCCGCCCTAGCTTCACGCTGGGCGGCACCGGCGGCGGCATCGCCTACAACCCGGAGGAGTTCGAGACCATCTGCAAGCGCGGCCTGGAGGCCTCGCCGACCTCGGAGCTGCTGATCGAGGAGTCGCTGGTGGGCTGGAAAGAGTACGAGATGGAAGTCGTGCGCGACAAGGCCGACAACTGCATCATCGTCTGCTCGATCGAAAACCTCGACCCCATGGGCGTGCACACCGGCGACTCCATCACCGTGGCGCCGGCGCAGACGCTGACCGACAAGGAATACCAGATCATGCGCGACGCCAGTCTCGCGGTGCTGCGTGAGATCGGGGTGGACACCGGCGGCTCCAACGTGCAGTTCGCGATCAACCCCAAAGACGGCCGCATGATCGTCATCGAGATGAACCCGCGCGTCTCGCGTTCCTCGGCGCTGGCGTCCAAAGCCACGGGCTTCCCCATCGCCAAGGTCGCGGCCAAGCTGGCCGTGGGCTACACGCTGGATGAGCTGCGCAACGAGATCACCGGCGGGGCCACGCCGGCCAGCTTCGAGCCCAGCATCGACTACGTCGTCACCAAGATTCCGCGCTTTGCTTTCGAGAAGTTCCCCGCCGCCGACAGCCGGCTGACCACGCAGATGAAGTCTGTTGGCGAGGTCATGGCCATGGGACGCACTTTCCAGGAGTCGTTCCAGAAGGCCCTGCGCGGGCTGGAAGTCGGCGTCGATGGCATGAACGAAAAGACGCAGGACCGCGAGACGCTGGAGCGCGAACTGGGCGAGCCCGGGCCCGAGCGCATCTGGTACGTGGGCGACGCGTTTGCGGCGGGCTGGTCGCTCGAGGAAGTGCATCAGCTCACGAAAATCGATCCGTGGTTCCTTGCGCAGATCGAGGAGATCGTGCGCATCGAGCTCGACCTGGACCGCCTCACGGCCGAAAAGGGCGAGCAGGCGCTGGCCGCGCTCGATGCGGCCACGCTGCGCGCGCTGAAGAAAAAAGGCTTTTCCGACCGGCGCCTGGCCAAGCTGCTCAAGACCAGCGAGAAGGCCGTGCGCGAGGCGCGCCGCCGCCTGGGCGTGCGGCCGGTGTACAAGCGCGTGGATACCTGCGCGGCCGAGTTCGCCACCCACACCGCCTACATGTACTCCACCTACGAGGACGAGTGCGAGGCCGAGCCCAGCAGCCGCAGGAAGATCATGGTGCTGGGCGGCGGGCCCAACCGCATCGGCCAGGGCATCGAGTTCGACTACTGCTGCGTGCACGCGGCGCTGGCCATGCGCGAAGACGGCTACGAGACCATCATGGTCAACTGCAACCCGGAGACCGTCTCCACCGACTACGACACCTCCGACCGCCTGTACTTCGAGCCGCTGACGCTGGAAGACGTGCTGGAGATCGTGGACAAGGAAAAGCCCGAGGGCGTCATCGTGCAGTACGGCGGACAGACGCCGCTGAAGCTCGCGCTGGGCCTGGAGGCCGAGGGCGTGCCCATCATCGGCACCAGCCCCGACATGATCGACGCGGCCGAAGACCGCGAGCGCTTCCAGCAACTGCTGCAGAAGCTGGGCCTGCGCCAGCCGCCCAATGCCACCGCTCGCACCGAGGCTGAGGCGCTGGAGAAAGCCGCCGCCCTGGGCTACCCGCTGGTGGTGCGCCCGAGCTACGTGCTGGGCGGCCGCGCGATGGAGATCGTGCACGAGCAGCGGGATCTCGAGCGCTACATGCGCGAGGCCGTCAAGGTCAGCAACGACTCGCCGGTGCTGCTGGACCGCTTCCTCAACGACGCCATCGAGTGCGACGTGGACGCCGTGCGCGACGCCAGCGGGCAGGTGTACATCGGCGGGGTGATGGAGCACATCGAACAGGCCGGCGTGCACAGCGGCGACTCGGCCTGCTCGCTGCCGCCGTATTCGCTAGCCGCCGCCACCGTGGCCGAGCTCAAGCGCCAGACCGCCGCGCTGGCGCAGGGGCTGAACGTGGTGGGGTTGATGAACGTGCAGTTCGCCATCCAGAAAGTCGATGGCCAGGACGTCATCTACGTGCTGGAAGTCAACCCGCGCGCTTCGCGCACCGTGCCCTACGTGTCCAAGGCCACCGGCGTGCAGCTGGCCAAGGTGGCCGCGCGCTGCATGGCCGGCCAGACGCTGGCTGCGCAGGGCATCACGCGGGAGGTCACGCCGCCGTACTACAGCGTCAAGGAGGCGGTGTTCCCCTTCGTCAAGTTCCCCGGCGTGGACACCATCCTCGGGCCGGAGATGAAGTCCACCGGCGAGGTCATGGGCGTGGGCAAGACCTTTGGCGAAGCCTTCGTCAAGAGCCAGCTCGGCGCCGGCACTCGGCTGCCGCGCGCGGGCAAGGTGTTCCTCTCGGTCAAGCCGGGCGACAAGCCGCGCGCGGTGGCGGTGGCGCGGGGGCTGATCGAGCTGGGCTTTACCGTCGTGGCCACCAAGGGCACGGCAGCAGCCATCCAGGCCGCGGGCCTGGCCTGCGAGGTGGTCAACAAGGTCACCGAAGGCCGGCCCAACATCGTCGATCTGATCAAGAACGAGGAGATCGCGATGGTCATCAACACGGTGGAGGAGCGCCGCAACGCGATCGCCGATTCGCGCTACATCCGCACCTCGGCCTTGCTGGGGCGGGTGACGACCTTCACCACCATCGCCGGCGCCGAGGCGGCGGTCGAGGGCATGAAATACCTCGACCGGCTGGATGTCTATTCGGTGCAGGAACTGCACGCCCAGCTGGCATAATCGCCGCTCAACGCTGTGGGGGCAGGCCGCTGTCGGCCTGCCCCCCTTCCTTTTGCAACCCGAACAACGACCATGGCCACCATTCCGATCACCAAGCGCGGCGCCGAGCAGCTCAAGGCCGAGCTGCACCGTCTGAAGACGGTGGACCGCCCGGCCGTCATCAACGCCATTGCCGAGGCGCGCGCGCAGGGCGACCTGAGCGAGAACGCCGAGTACGACGCCGCCAAGGACCGCCAGGGCTTCATCGAAGGGCGCATCCAGGAAATCGAAAGCAAGCTGGCCGCAGCACAGGTCATCGACCCGGCCGAGCTGGATGCCGGCGGCCGGGTGGTGTTCGGCGCCACCGTGGAGTTGGAGGACGCCAGCACCGGCGAGACCGTCGTCTATCAGATCGTCGGCGAGGACGAGGCCGACCTCAAGCAGGGGCTGATCAACGTCAGCAGTCCGATCGCGCGCGCGCTCATCGGCAAAGAAGAGGGCGACACCGCCGAGGTGCAGGCACCCGGCGGCATCAAGCGCTACGAGATCGTCGCGGTGCACTACCGCTGAGGCGGGCAGCAGCAGCCCGCAGGCAAGTCGGCACATGGCCCGCGTCACGATGAGCAGCGCATGGCAGGGCCTCGCGCCCTGGGCGGCGGCCCTGTGGTGGGGCAGCCTGACCAGCATCGGCTTCATGGCCGTGCCGCTGCTGTTCGTTCATTTACCCAGCCCGGCCATGGCCGGCGCGATGGCGGCGCGGCTTTTCACCGCCCAGACCTGGATGTCGGTGGGCTGCGCGCTGGTGCTGCTGCTGGCGGCGCGGCCGCGCGCCGACGCGCCGCCGCAGGGTGCGCTGGTGCTGTCGCGCGCGGCCATCCTGGGCGGCCTGCTGCTGGCGCTGCTGCTGGAGTTCGGCGTGGCCCCGCGCATCGTGGCGCGGGATAACCTGGCGCTGTGGCACCGCGTCGGCAGCGCGCTGTATGGCCTGCAGTGGCTGTGCGCCGGCTGGACGCTGTGGCGCCTGCTGCGGCGGCGGTCCTGAGCCGCCCCCCTGGGGATTCCTGCGGCTCAGCCTTGGCGTTTCTTGATGCTGGTCTTGCGGGGCTTGGCGCGCTTGACCTTGCCGCCGGCGGTCAGCCGCTGGTTGCCCAGCACGCGCAGCACCTTGACCTCGGGCCGCTGGCCGCCCTGTTTGCTGAACTTCAGCACCTTGACTTCGCGCGGAGCCGGCTTGCGGTCTTCGGCCGGGGCGCGCTCCTTCGGCGGCTTGGGGCGCCACAGCACCAGCAGCTTGCCGATGTGCTGCACCGCCGCGGCGTCCAGCGTCTCGCTCAGCGTCTGCAGCAGCGCCTCGCGCTCGGCGCGGTCGTCGCTGAACACGCGCACCTTGATCAAGCCATGGGCCTTGAGCGCGGCATCGACTTCCTGGCGCACGGCGGCGGTCAGCCCCTCGCTGCCGATGAGCACGACGGGATCCAGATGGTGGGCCTGGGCGCGCAGTTCCTTGCGCTGGGCCGGGGTGAGTGCAATCGCGGGCATGGGGGTATTATCGCCGCGGTCTGCCGCTGCACACCGCCGTGGCCGCACGGAATGAGGCGATGAAAGTCCAGACCAAGAGCAAGAAGGTCAACAAGGCCTGGCTCAACGAACACGTCAACGATCCCTACGTCAAGCTGGCGCAGAAGGAGGGCTACCGCTCGCGCGCCGCCTACAAGCTCAAGGAGATCGACGAGGCGCTGCACCTGGTGCAGCCGGGCCAGCTCATCGTGGACCTGGGCTGCGCGCCCGGCGCCTGGAGCCAGTATCTGCGCCGGCGGCTGGCTCCGCGCGGGGCTGCGGCCGGCGAGCTGCCGGGCACGCTGATCGCGCTGGATCTGCTGCCGATGGAGCCGATCGAAGGGGTGCAGTTCATCCAGGGCGATTTCCGCGACCCGGCGGTGCTCGCGCAGCTGCAGGCGCTGCTGCAGGGCCGTGCGGTCGATCTGGTGGTGTCGGACATGGCGCCCAACCTCTCCGGGGTGGCGTCGGTGGACGCCGCCCGGGTGGAGGAGCTGATCGTGCTGGCGCTGGATTTCTGCCGCCAGCACCTCAAGCCCGGCGGCACGCTGGTGGCCAAGGTCTTCCATGGCAGCGCCTACAACGATCTGATCCGGCACTTTCGCGCCTGCTTCAAGACCGTCAAGCCGTACAAGCCCAAGGCCTCGCGCGACCGTTCGGCCGAAACTTTCCTCGTCGGCACGGGTCTGAAAGAGGGGGCGGCGGGCGTGGCCGGCGCCGCCGCGGCTTGACGCACGTCAAGCAGGCTGCCGGCGCGGGGTGTCATTCCCCATTCCCATCCGCTCCAAAACCCCTGCGGGAGCAATGGCCGTCGCAGGCAAAATCAATCGCCGAGCGGCTTGAAACGCCTAAAATGGCAGCAAGCTATGGGGGGTACCCCGTATTCCTGACTGGAGCTGCACTTGAACAATCAGTGGTTTTCTAAAGTCGCCGTCTGGCTGGTGATCGCGCTTGTGCTCTTTACGGTGTTCAAGCAGTTCGACACCCGCGTCTCCGGTGTCACCGGCACGCTGGCCTATTCCGACTTTCTGGAAGAGGTTCGCAGCAACCGCATCAAGAGTGCCGTCATCCAGGAAGGCCCCAGCGGAACCGAAATCGTCGCCATCACCACCGACGACCGCCGGGTGCGCACCAACGCCACCTATCTGGACCGCGGCCTCATCGGCGACCTGATCAACAGCGGCGTCAAGTTCGACGTCAAGCCGCGCGAGGAGGGCTCGCTGCTGATGACCCTGCTGGTCAGCTGGGGGCCGATGCTGCTGCTCATCGGCGTGTGGATCTACTTCATGCGCCAGATGCAGGGCGGCGGCAAGGGCGGCGCGTTCAGCTTCGGCAAGAGCAAGGCGCGCATGCTCGACGAATCGAGCAACCAGGTCACCTTTGCCGACGTGGCCGGCTGCGACGAGGCCAAGGAGGAGGTCAAGGAAGTCGTCGATTTCCTCAAGGATCCGCAGAAATTCCAGAAACTCGGCGGCCGCATTCCGCGCGGCCTGCTGCTGGTGGGCCCCCCGGGCACCGGCAAGACGCTGCTGGCCAAGGCCATCGCGGGCGAGGCCAAGGTGCCGTTCTTCAGCATCTCGGGCTCGGACTTCGTCGAAATGTTCGTCGGCGTCGGCGCCGCGCGCGTGCGCGACATGTTCGAGCAGGCCAAGAAGAACGCCCCGTGCATCATCTTCATCGACGAGATCGACGCCGTCGGGCGCCAGCGTGGCGCGGGCCTGGGCGGCGGCAATGACGAGCGCGAGCAGACGCTCAACCAGATGCTGGTCGAAATGGACGGTTTCGAGACCAATCTGGGCGTGATCGTGATCGCGGCCACCAACCGGCCCGACATCCTGGATGCCGCCCTGCTGCGCCCCGGCCGTTTCGACCGGCAGGTCTATGTGACGCTGCCCGACATCCGCGGCCGCGAGCAGATCCTGAATGTGCACATGCGCAAGATCCCGATCGGGCAGGACGTCAATCCGGCCGTCATCGCCCGCGGCACGCCCGGCATGAGCGGGGCCGACCTGGCCAACCTCTGCAACGAAGCCGCGCTGATGGCCGCGCGCCGCAACGCCCGCGTGGTCGAGATGCAGGACTTCGAAAAGGCCAAGGACAAGATCCTGATGGGGCCGGAGCGCAAGAGCATGGTCATGCCCGAGGAGGAGCGCCGCAACACGGCCTACCACGAGGCCGGCCATGCGCTGATCGGCAAACTGCTGCCCAAATGCGACCCGGTGCACAAGGTCACGATCATCCCGCGCGGCCGCGCGCTGGGCGTGACCATGAGCCTGCCCGAGCGTGACCGCTACAGCTACGACAAGGAATACATGCTGAACCAGATCGCGATGCTGTTCGGTGGCCGCATCGCCGAGGAAGTGTTCATGAACCAGATGACCACTGGCGCTTCCAACGACTTCGAGCGTGCCACCCACATCGCGCGCGACATGGTCATGCGCTACGGCATGAGCGACGCGCTCGGCCCCATGGTCTATGCCGAAAACGAAGGCGAGATCTTCCTGGGCCGCTCGGTGACCAAGACCACCAACATCTCGGAGCAGACCATGCAGAAGGTCGATGCCGAGGTGCGCCGCATCATCGACCAGCAGTACGCGCTGGCGCGCAAGCTGATCGAGGAAAACAAGGACAAGATGCACGCCATGGCCAAGGCGCTGCTGGAGTGGGAAACGATCGAGGGCGAGCAGATCGACGACATCATGGCCGGGCGCGAGCCGCGCCCGCCCAAGGACTGGACGCCGCGCACGCCCGCTTCCGGCGGAGGCGGCGACGCCGGCGGCAGCCCGGCGGTCAAGACCGATCCGTCGCCATCGGCAGCCTGAACGCTAGCCGGCAGCGGCCGGTTTGGCCGGATAATCGCAAACGGGGCAGCACGCCCCGTTTTGCGTTTCTGGCCTCTCCATTCATCATCATGCATTGGCAGACCACCCGCTTTCGCATCGACCTGACGCGCCCGCAGGTCATGGGCATCGTCAACATCACGCCCGACTCCTTTTCCGGCGGCAGCCATCCCGATGCCACAGCTGCGCTGGCCCACTGCGAGCAGCTGCTCAAGGATGGCGCCGATATCCTCGATCTGGGCGCCGAGTCCACCCGGCCCGGTGCCACTCCGGTGCCGCTGCAGGACGAGCTGGACCGCCTGCTGCCGGTGCTGCGCGAGGCCGTCAGGCTCGGCGTGCCGATCTCGGTGGACACCTATAAGCCGCGCGTCATGCAGGCGGCGCTGGAGTTGGGGGCCGACATCATCAACGACATCTGGGCGCTGCGCTGGCAGGACGCGAGCGATCCGCTGGACGCCCGCGAGCTGGTCGCGCAGCACCCGGGCTGCGGCGTCTGCCTGATGCACATGCACGGCGAGCCGCGGACCATGCAGGTCAGCCCCATGCAGGGCGATGTGCTGCCCGCGGTGCGTGAATTTCTTCACGCCGCTGCTGCCGACCTGCGTGCGCGGGGCGTGGCATCCGAGCGTATCGTGCTGGATCCGGGCATCGGTTTCGGCAAGACGGTGGCGCAGAACTTTGCGCTGCTGGCCCGTCAGGCCGAACTGCTGGCGCTGGGCTATCCGCTGCTGGCGGGCTGGTCGCGCAAGTCCTCGCTGGGGGCGGTGGCGCCGCTGCGTGCAGGCAGCCAGGTGCCCGCCGGGCAGCACGAGCGGCTGGCGCCCAGCATCGCCGCCGCGCTGCTGGCGGCCGAACGGGGCGCGCGCATCGTGCGCGTGCACGACGTGCGCGAGACGGTGCAGGCCCTGCAGGTGCTCGATGCTATCAAATAAATAGCTGACTATTTCGACCAGTCAACGGAAAACACCCAATGAGCAGGAAATACTTTGGCACCGACGGCATCCGTGGCACCGTGGGGCAGGAACCCATCACCCCGGATTTCGTGCTGCGGCTGGCGCATGCGGTGGGGCGCGTGCTCAAGCGCACGGAGGAGCGTCCGGCGGTGCTGATCGGCAAGGACACGCGCATTTCCGGCTACATGCTGGAAAGCGCGCTGGAGTCCGGCTTCAACTCCGCAGGCGTCGATGTGGTGTTGCTCGGCCCTCTGCCCACGCCCGGCGTGGCCTATCTGACCCGGGCCCAGCGCGCCGCGCTGGGCGTGGTCATCAGCGCCAGCCACAACCCCTATCCGGACAACGGCATCAAATTCTTCAGCGCCCAGGGAAGCAAGCTGCCCGACGCCTGGGAGCTGGCGGTGGAGGCGGCCCTGCAGGAGCCGCCGGCCTGGGTCGATTCGGCCCGGCTGGGGCGCGCGCGCCGGCTCGACGATGCGGCCGGTCGCTACATCGAGTTCTGCAAGAGCACGTTTGCCGGCGACCTCACGCTCAAGGGGCTGAAGATCGTCGTCGATGCCGCCCATGGCGCGGCCTACCACATCGCCCCCAAGGTGTTCCACGAACTGGGCGCGGACGTGGTGGCCATCGGTTGCGCGCCCGACGGCCTCAACATCAACCACGAAGTCGGCGCCACCCATCCGCAGGCGCTGATCGATGCGGTGCGCGCCCAGCGGGCCGACTTCGGCATCGCCCTGGACGGCGACGCCGACCGGCTGCTGATGGTCGATGCCGACGGCCGCCTGTACAACGGCGACGAACTGCTGTACCTGATGGTTGATGAACGGCTGGGTCGCGACGAGCATGTGCCCGGCGTCGTGGGCACGCTGATGACCAACATGGCCATCGAGGTGGCGCTGAAGAACCGGGGTGTGCCGCTAGTGCGCGCCAAGGTCGGCGACCGCTATGTGCTGGAAGAGCTGCTGCAGCGCGGCTGGAACTTCGGCGGCGAGAGCTCCGGCCACCTGCTGGCGCTGGACAGGCAGACCACCGGCGACGGCCTGGTCTCGGCGCTGCAGGTGCTGCAGGCCTGCGTGCGCAGCGGCCGCGGCATGGCCGAGCTGTTGGCGGGTGTGACGCTGTATCCGCAGACGCTGCTCAATGTGCGCCTGCAGCCGGGCCAGGACTGGCAAAACCATGCGGCGCTGGCTGCCGAGACCCGCGCGGTGCAGGCCGAGCTGGGCGAGGCCGGGCGCGTGCTGATCCGTGCCAGCGGCACCGAGCCGGTGCTGCGCATCATGGTCGAAGCGCGCGACGCCGCCCAGGCCCAGTCCTGCGCCCAGCGGCTGGCGCAGGCGTTATCGGCCTGAGGAGGCCTTGTGAACTGCCTGCAGCAAGCCTGGTCCCAGCATCAGCAGGAATTGCGCCGCTGGGCTGAGCACCGTCTGGGCAATCCGGCCGATGCGGAGGACCTGGTGCAGGACATTTTTCTGAAGACGCTGCGCCAGGGCAGCCGCTTTTGCACCGTGCAGAATGCCCGGGCCTGGCTGTACGAAGTCGCCCGCAATGCCCTGGCGGACCGTCTGCGCGTGGCCCGCGAGATGGTGGAACTGCCGCAAGACCTGCAGGCTCCGGACGAGCAGGCCGCAGCGGTGGATGAGCTGACCGCCTGTCTGCCGCGCGTGCTGTCCGAACTCAGCGCCGAGGACCGCGAAGCCATCACTCTCTGCGATTTGGAGGGCATGCCGCAGGCTGAGTATGCCCGGCGCAAAGGGCTGAGTCTGAGCGCGGCCAAGTCGCGCCTGCAGCGAGCCCGGCAGCGCCTGCGTGCGCACATGATTCAGGCTTGCCGCATCCAGATCGACCCGACCGGCCATGTGACCGATTTCGTTCCACGGGGCTGATCGACGCCAACTGGTTGATTCATAAGAGTTTTTTCGAGGCCAATTTTCTTTGCGTCTTTTGCGGGACTCTTGCGTCTTCTTTGGCATGAGGACCCTTGCCGCATCCCTGAAAAGTTGGTCGCTGCGCCAGCCGCTTGCTTTCCTGATCCTGGCCGCCATCGCCTGGTTCGGGCTGTACCAGACGCTGATTCCCGTCTCCGAGGCCCTGGTGGCTGCTTTGCCGGTGGAGCGCTCCAGCCAGTTGGGCGGGGCCCTGCAGTTTTTCTTCTACGACACCCCCAAGGTGCTGCTGTTACTGACCGGGGTGGTGTTCGTGATGGGCATGGTCAACAGCTACTTCACGCCGGAGCGCACCCGCTCGCTGCTGGCCGGCCGCAGCGAGGGCGTGGCCAACGTCTTGGCGGCCAGCCTGGGCATCGTGACCCCGTTCTGCTCGTGCTCGGCCGTTCCGCTGTTCATCGGCTTTGTCCAGGCCGGGGTACCGCTGGGCGTGACGTTTTCTTTCCTGATCTCCGCGCCCATGGTCAACGAAGTGGCGTTGACGCTGCTGTTTGGCCTGTTTGGCTGGAAGGTGGCGCTGCTGTACCTGGGTCTGGGCCTGTCGGTGGCCATCGTCGCCGGCTGGGTGATCGGCCGCCTGAAGATGCAAGCCCATCTGGAAGACTGGGTGCGTGACATGCCCAAGATCTCTGCCCAGTTCGAGGGCGTCGGGCTCGGCCTGGGCGACCGCATCCAGGCGGGTTTGAGCGCCGTGCGCGAGATCGTCGGCAGGGTCTGGCCCTATATCCTGGCCGGCATCGCCATCGGCGCCGGTATTCACGGTTATGTGCCGGAAGAATTCATGGCCTCCTTCATGGGCAAGGAGGCCTGGTGGTCGGTTCCGCTGGCTGTGCTGATCGGCGTGCCGATGTACACCAACGCGGCTGGCGTCATACCCGTTGTGCAGGCCCTGCTGGCCAAGGGCGCGGCCCTGGGTACGGTACTGGCCTTCATGATGAGCGTGATCGCGCTCTCGTTGCCCGAGATGATCATCCTGCGCAAGGTGCTCAAGGTCCGGCTGATTGCCACCTTCGTGGCCGTAGTGGCCGGCGGCATTTTGCTGGTGGGGTTTGTTTTCAACGCTGTGTTGTGAGCGCGGCGTAGATTGCTCGACCTATCCTCGCAAGGAGTCATGGATGACCGTCCCGCGCTTCAGCAGCATTTTTGCAGCCTTCTTCATGGCCATGGCCGGTGCAGCCCAGGCCGTCGAGGTGGTGTTCCAGCCCGTGGCCGAGGGCGTCTATGCCTATATCGGCGACACCGAGGGCCGTACCTACGAGAACGAGGCCCTGAACGCCAATATCGGCCTGGTCGTCACCCCGGCCGGTGCTGTGTTGATTGACAGCGGGGCCAGCTTTCAGTCGGCCCGCAAGATCCATGAAGCGGCGAGAAAGGTCACGACACAGCCCATCAAATGGGTGATCAATACGGGTGGACAAGATCATCGTTGGCTGGGCAACGGCTATTTCTTGGCCCAAGGGGCCTGGATTCTGGCCCATGCCAGCGCCGAGGTGGACATGAAGGCGCGCGCGCTGGAGCAGATGAATGCGCTCAAGCCGGTGCTGAAGGAAAGGTTGGATGGCACCGAGCCGACCCTGCCGACCCGTTTGCTCAAGGATCCCGATACGCGGTTGGAGCTCGGCGGTGTGGTGATCGAGGTCAAACACCGGGGCGGTGGTCATACCCCGGGCGATAGCCTGGTCTGGCTGCCTCAGAAGAATGTGCTGTTCAGCGGTGACGCGGTTTATGTGGACCGTGTGCTGGGCCTGCACGAAGTCAGCAGCACCAGGGACTGGCTGGCATCGTTTGCCGTCATTGACGAACTGCAGCCGGCCACCATTGTGCCCGGCCACGGTGGCGTGACCACGCTGGCACAGGCCCGGGCCGAGACGCGCGAGCTGCTGCGGGCCCTGCGCACGCACATGGGCAAGGCGGTGGAGGACGGCATCGACCTCGCTGCAGCCGTCAAGTCTTTCGACGCCTCGCCTTTCAGGCATCTCAAGCACGCCGACGTCTGGATTCCCCAGCTGGCGAACCGCACTTATCTCGAAATGGAAAAGGAGTGAAACATGGACATCAAAGTACTCGGCACCGGCTGCGCCAACTGCAGGAACACCATCGCCCTGATCGAAGAGGTTGCCAAGGCCAAGGGTCTGCGTGTAACCCTCAGCAAGGTGGAGGATCTCAAGGACATCATGAGCTATGGCGTCATGTCCACCCCGGGCGTGGTCATCAACGGCAAGGTGGTGCATGCCGGCGGCGTGCCCAGTCGCGACAAGATCGAACAATGGCTGGTCGCGGCCTGAGTGTCGCGCGGCGGACCACTCGCAGGCATGGTGGCGCTGGGTTGAAACAAGCCGCCCGTTGACAAAAAGCAGTTCAGCCGGGACTGCTTCAGTCTGGACCGTGAGGCGTCAAATCATGCGCTGCAGGCCAGGTGGGGTAGCGTTGGCATTGTCTGGTAGTTTGGTGACAGACTGGGCGGTGTCGCAAAATGACCAAAGAGCCGAGCCATGAGCACATCTTCCCCAAAGATGAGTTTTCACGTCGAATCGCGCCGGGTCGATGCCCATCGCAGCGTATCGCTGTGCAAGAGTGCGCAGATTGCGTTGGATACCGACCTGGCCGGCAATCCCGATGCTTTCAATCCGGCCGAACTGCTATTGGCGGCGCTGTCGGCCTGCATGATCAAGGGCATTGAACGGGTAGCCCCCATCCTGAAATTTCAGTTGCGCGGTGTCGAGGTGATCATCGACGGTGTGCGACAGGACATCCCGCCCAAGATGGAAAGCATACGCTACGAGATCATTGTCGATACGGATGAGTCCGATCAGCGCCTGGCACTTCTGCACCAAAACGTGAAAAGTTATGGCACGGTATTCAACACCGTGTCGCCAGGCACCCAACTCAGCGGCGTCTTGCGGCGACGCTGAGGCGGCGTCAAACTGCGGTCAGCCCGGCATGCGCCGGGCGCATGCTAGCGACGCTCGTACCAGCCCCGGGTGGCGTTGACCACGCGCACCACCAGCAGCATGACCGGGACTTCGATCAGCACGCCCACGACGGTGGCCAGCGCGGCGCCCGAGTGCAGGCCGAACAGGCTGATGGCCGCCGCCACGGCGAGCTCGAAAAAGTTGGACGCGCCGATCAGCGCCGAGGGGCAGGCGATTTCGTGCCGCTCGCCCACTGCGCGGTTGAGCCAGTAGGCCAGCGCAGAGTTGAAAAAGACCTGGATCAGGATGGGCACCGCCAGCAGGGCGATGACCAGCGGCTGCGCCAGGATGGCCTCGCCCTGGAAGGCGAACAGCAGCACCAGCGTGGCCAGCAGCGCGGCCATGGACCAGGGGCCGATGCGGGCCATCGCGGCGTCGAAGGCCGCCTGTCCGCGCGCCAGCAGCGCGCTGCGCCAGAGCTGGGCGAGGATGACCGGGATGACGATGTAGAGCACCACCGAGGTCAGCAGCGTGTCCCATGGCACGGTGATGGCCGACAGGCCCAGCAGCAGCGCCACCAGCGGCGCGAAGGCGAACGCCATGATGGTGTCGTTCAGCGCCACCTGCGTCAGCGTAAACAGCGGGTTGCCGCCACTGAGCCGGCTCCAGACGAAAACCATGGCGGTGCAGGGGGCGGCGGCCAGCAGGATGAGCCCGGCGATGTAGCTGTCGATCTGATCGGCCGGCAGCAGCGGCGCGAAAAGGTGCCGGATGAAGAGCCAGCCCAGCAGGGCCATCGAGAACGGCTTGACCAGCCAGTTAACGAACAGCGTCACGCCGATGCCTCTGACGTGCCGGCGCACTTCATGCAGGGCGCCGAAGTCCACCTTGACCAGCATCGGGATGATCATGACCCAGATCAGCAGCCCCACCGGCAGGTTGACCTGTGCCACTTCCAGGCGGGCCACCGCCTGAAACGGCGCCGGCGCCAGCTGACCGAGGACGATGCCGGCTGCGATGCACAGGGCCACCCACAACGTCAGGTAGCGCTCGAACACGCCCATCGGCGCGCCGGCGGCCCGCCGGGCCGTGGCCTCACACTGCGCGCTCATCTTCAGCCCTGCTGCGCGAGTTCGCGGGCGGTGGCCTGCAGCTGCGCGCGGGCCAGTTTTTCAGGCGGCAGCGCAATCAGCAGGTCCAGCCGGCGCCGGATGGCATGCAGCGTGCGGCGGAAGGCTTCGAGCTTTTCCTCGTCGCCGCCCGGCAGCGCCGAGGGGTCGGCATAGCCCCAGTGGGCGGTGGCGGGGTGGCCGGGCCAGGCCGGGCAGACCTCGCCGGCGGCGCTGTCGCAGACGGTGATGATCAGATCCATGTGTGGCGCGCCGGGGGCGGCGAACTCGTCCCAGCTCTTGCTGCGCAGGCCCTCGGTGGAGATGCCGGCGTCGCGCAGCACCTGCAGGCCCAACGGATGGGGCTGCTGGTTCTCCCGCGGGTGACTGCCGGCGGAATAGGCGCGGAAGCGCCCACGCCCGATGTGGCTGAGCGTGGCTTCGGCCAGGATGCTGCGCGCCGAGTTGTGCGTGCACAGGAACAGGACGTTGAGCGGGCGGGTGTCGGTCATGGCGCCATGAAGCAAGAAAGTGGGGAGAGGGCGTCTGGGGTCAGCAGCAGCGCGTGGCGCCGCGGTCCGCAGGCGTGTCGGGTGGCGTGCAGCAGCCGCTGGCCTGCACGGCTTCGCCGCCGCAGCACGAAGCGGTGGATGGCGGCGCGCAGCAGGCCGCAGCCGCCGGCGCGTGGCCCTCGCGGAACACTGGGATGCTGTCGAGCGTGCGGAACTGTTCCCAGGCCAGGCCTTGCGGGTCGGTGATCCAGTACTTGTCGCTGCGTGCATAGCAGCAGGTGGTCTGCCCCTCATCCAGCAGGGCCAGGTCGGCCGCGGCGGCCCGGGCCTTGAGGGTTTGCAGCTCTGCATCGGTCTCGACCTGAAAGCCCAGGTGATCGACCCCGGGCTGGCTGCCGCGGGTGGAGATCGCGAAATTCACCGGCGGGTCCTGCAGCATCCACTTGGCGTAATCGTGCTCGACGCGGCTGGGCGGCTGGTCGAACAGACGCGAGTAGAAGGCGATGTTCTTGGCTAGATCGGTGACGTGCAGATGGACATGAAAGCGTTTCATCGGATGCTCCGGATCGGGGTTCAGCAGCTTGCGCAGGCGCGCCGGCGCGCTGGCGCGGGGGCGACTTCGCAGCCTTGCCCCTGGCAGCAGTGCTCGGTCAGGTAGGCCAGCAGGGCCTGCATGCGGGCGAAGTCCGCCCGATAGACGAGGTAGCGCCCATCGGGCTCGCTGTGTGCCAGGCCGGCCTGCACCAGTTCTTTCAGGTGAAAGGACAGGGCGCTGGGGCTGATGGCCAGTTCCTCGGCCAGCACGCCGGGCGTCAGCCCCTGCGCGCCGGCCACCACGAGCGCGCGAAACGCCCGCAGGCGCTGCGCCTGGGCCAGCGCGCCCAGCGCGGCCAGTGCGTCGCTTTCGCTGAACTTTGTTTTGCTCATTTCTCAATGATACAAGAAATTTTGAAACGATGGGGTGGCCGCGCCTTGTCACCGGAATTTCATCCACGCGCCACGTGCCTGTCATGGCGGCTGCGCAGACTGCCGGCATGCAAGCCAGCCGCCTGTGCCCTACCGGGAGTACGCGATGAGTCCGATGCCGCGCGATCCGTCCAGCGCCGGTGCCGCGATGGCGGCGATCGGGGCGTTGCGCCTGCGCGATGCCGACTGGCAGGAAGCGCCCCTGCCCGCGCCCGAGGCGCCCACGCAGGGCGCGGCGCGGCTGCTGCACCGCTGGAGCCAGTCTGCGGTGGCTCCGGTGCCGGGGTTGCAGTTCGTGCCGCACGACGGTAATCCCCGCCACGGCGTGCTGATGCTGTTGGAACTGGCCAGCGGCGAGCTGCTCGACGCCATTGAGATTCTGGAGCGGCAGGGGCAGTGGGTGAGCATGCCGCAGCCGGCGCGCGCCCGTCTGCTGGCGGCGCGTGCCTTGCAGCAGGCCGGCGGATCGGGCCTGCTGCGCTCGCGCATCGCCGGCACGCCGGATCGGCGCTATGTGTTCTTCAACACCGTGTGCGAGCAGGCCCTGCTGACCTGGGTCGAGCGCCGACGCGAGGCGGGGGGATCCCCGTGCTGATGCCTGCCTACTGCCCCGCCGCGTCGGGGCTTTTTCTTGTCGATCCGGCCCATTGATTCATTGAACGAAAGAAGAGTGACACCATGAAAGACCTACCGAACCCCACCTTGCCGCTGTCGCCGTCGCCGCTCAATCTGCCACGGGGGCGTCTTCACCCGGCTGATCCGGCAGTCTCTGCAGCGCAGCGCGGCGGCATTGCGGTGTCGTGGGCGCGCCATCTCGATGAAGTTCGGGCGGCGCAGCGGCTGAGGTACGCGGTCTTTGCCAGCGAGATGGGCGCGCGCCTGAGCACCCCCGTGCCGGGCCATGACATCGATCTGTTCGACGACTACTGCGAGCACCTGCTGGTGCGCGATGGCGCCAGCCAGGAGGTGATCGGCACCTACCGGGTGCTGACGCCGGCGCAGGCGCGGCGCATCGGCAGCACCTACAGCGAGCTGGAGTTCGACCTCACCCGTCTGCGGCCGCTGCGCGAGCGCATGGTCGAGCTGGGGCGCAGCTGCGTGCATCCGGATCACCGGCATGGCGGCGTCATCATGGCGCTGTGGGGCGCGCTGGCCGAGTTCATGGTGCGCAACAGGCTGGACACGATGATCGGTTGCGCCAGCATCCCGATGCTGCACAACGGCGTGGTCAGCGGCGACGTGGCCGCCAGCATCTGGCGGCAGCTGCGCGCCACTCATCTGGCCCCGATCGAGCACCAGGTCTGGCCGCGCCTGCCGTTGCCGGTCGATGAGCTCGACAGTGGCCTGGAGGTGGAGCCGCCGGCCCTGATCAAAGGTTATCTGCGCCTGGGCGCGAAGGTGCTGGGGGCGCCGGCCTGGGATCCGGATTTCAACACCGCCGATCTGCCCATGCTGATGCGTATCGCCGATCTGCCGCCGCGCTACCGCAAACACTTCCTGGGGGCCTGATGAAGCCCATGCCGCACGCCATTGCCGGTCTGTCGGACGCCGTCCTGCGCGCGGGAGGCCCTGTCCCTGCGGAACACGAGGACGACAGGGGCGTGCGCCGCTACCGTGCCATCTTCATCTCCGATCTGCATCTGGGCACGCCCGGCTGCCAGGCGGGGGAGCTGTTGTCCTTCCTGAAGGCCCACTCCAGCGACTACCTCTACCTGGTGGGCGACATCGTCGATGGCTGGCAGCTCAAGCGCCGCTGGTACTGGCCGCAGGCGCACAACGACGTGGTGCAGAAACTGCTGCGCCGCGCCCGCAAGGGCTGCCGCGTGGTCTATGTGCCGGGCAATCACGACGAGTTCGCGCGTGCCTTCGTCGGACACCAGTTCGGCGGCATCGAAGTCGAGCAGGAAGCCGTGCATGTGACCGCCGATGGCCGCCGCCTGTGGGTGACGCACGGCGATTATTTCGATGGCGTGATCCAGTGCGCCAAATGGCTGGCCTATGTCGGCGACGGCCTGTACGAGTTCACGCTGCGGCTCAACCGCTATTTCAACCACCTGCGCGCCCGCCTGGGCCTGCCGTACTGGTCGCTGTCGGCGTACCTGAAGCACAAGGTGAAGAAGGCGGTCAACTTCATCAGCGACTTCGAGCAGGCCGTGGCCCACGAAGCCCGCAAGCGCGGGCACCAGGGGGTGGTTTGCGGCCACATCCATCACGCCGAAATGCGCGAGATCGGCGGCATCCTGTACTGCAACGACGGCGACTGGGTCGAGAGCCGCACCGCGCTGGTGGAGCACCACGACGGCCGGCTGGAGATCATCTACTGGGGTGGCGAGCGCACGCTGCAGGACCTGCGCGCCGCCGTGCGCGCGGCCACCGCATGAAACTGGCGCTGGTGACCGATGCCTGGGCGCCGCAGGTCAACGGCGTGGTCACCACGCTGGTGGAACTGGTCGGCCAGCTGCGCCGGCTCGGCCACGAGGTGGAGGTGATCCATCCGGGGCTGTTTCGCACCCGGCCCTGCCCCGGCTATCCCGGCATCGAGCTGGCCGTGCGCCCCGCAGCTGCGCTGCGGCAGCGGCTCGATGCGCTGGCGCCCCAGGCCATCCATCTGGCCACCGAGGGCCCGCTGGGCTGGGCCGCGCGGGCTTATTGCCGGCGCCGGGGGCTGGCCTATACCACGGCTTACCACACGCGCTTTCCGGAAATCCTGCAGGCCGCGCTGCGCCTGCCGCTGGGGCTGGGCTATGCGCTGCTGCGGCACTTTCACCGGCCGTCCCACGGGGTGCTGGTGCCCACGCAGGGGGTGCTGCGTCTGCTGCAGCAGCGGGGCTTTCGCCATCTGCGGCCCTGGACGCATGGGGTGGACCTGGACCTGTTCGCCTATCAGGAGCAGCCGCAGCCATACGGGCCGGCGCAGGATCTGCCGCGCCCGTTGTCGCTGTACGTGGGCCGGGTGTCGTACGAAAAAAACGTGCGGGCCTTTCTGGAGCTGGACATTCCCGGCAGCAAAGTGGTCTGCGGCGTCGGCCCGCTGGAGGCATCGCTGCGCGCGCAGCACCCGCAGGTGCGCTGGCTGGGCATCCTGCCGAGGGAGGAACTGGCCCGGCTCTATGCGGCTGCGGATGTGATGGTCATGCCCAGCCGGCACGAGACCTTTGGCCTGGTGATGCTGGAGGCCATGGCCTGTGGCACGCCGGTGGCGGCCTATCCGGTCGAGGGGCCGTTGGAAGTGCTGGGCGCGCATGAGGGAATTCCGCAGGGCGGCGCCTTGCACGAGAATCTGCAGCAGGCATGGGAGCTGGCGCTGGCCGTTCCCCGCGCGGCGGCACGCCGCCGGGCCGAGTCCTTTGGCTGGGAGTCGGCGGCCCGGCTGTTTCTGTCCAGTCTGGTCCTGGCGCGCGGAGGGCAACCGGCTGCAGCCGCACCGGCTGTCACCGAAACGTCATCCATTGCGTCAACAATCTGTCATCGAACTGTCGAATAACAAACGCTGCTGCGCCACCCGTCCATGTCCGCGACGTCCGAAGTTCCGTCCAGTCCGTTGCCGCTGCTGGACCGCGATCACAGCATCCTGGCTTTCAACTGGCGGGTTTTCGACTGGGCCTGCCGCCAGGATGTGCCGCTGCTGGAGCGACTGCGCTACCTGTGCATCGTTTCGTCCAACCTGGACGAGTTTTTCGAGGTGCGCGCCGAGCCGCATGTCAGCGCCAAGCTCGGCCGGGGCCAGACGCCGGGCTACAGCGCGGCGTCGTTCGACCGCTTGAGCGCCGCGGTGCACGAGCTGGTCGAGCGCCAGTACGCGCTGTACAACGAGGAGCTGATGCCCGCTTTCGAGAAGCAGGGCATCAAGATCGTCTCGCATGGCGAGCGCAACGCCGCCCAGCGCCGCTGGGTGCACCAGTATTTCGAGCAGGAAGTGCGACCGCTGCTGGTTCCGGTGGCGCTGGATCCCTCCCATCCGTTTCCGCAGGTGGCCAACAAGTCGCTCAACTTCATCGTGCGGCTGGCCGGGCTCGATGCATTCGGGCGGCAGAACGACATCGCCATCGTCAAGGTGCCGCGCGCGTTGCCCCGGCTCATTCCGGTGCCGGCCAAGCTGTGCGGGCGCAAGCGGCTGTTCGTCTCGATCTCCAGCGTGATCCGGGCCCATCTGCACGAGCTGTTTCCCGGGCGCGAGGTCAGCCAGTTCTCCCAGTTCCGCGTGACCCGCCATTCCGATCTGGCCGTCGATGAGGAAGACGTCAAGAACCTGCGCATGGCCCTGCGCCAGGGGCTGGAGCACCGGCACTACGGTCAGGCCGTGCGGCTGGAGGTGTCCTCCGGCTGCTCCGAGTATCTGGCGCAGTTTCTGCTGCAGCAGTTCGACCTGCCCGAAGGCGCGCTGTACCGCGTGCACGGGCCGGTCAACCTGGTGCGCATGGGGCAGCTGACCGATCTGGTGTCGGAGCCGGCCCTGCGCTTTGCGCCCTACAAGGCCGGCTATCCGCGCCAGCTGGTGCCGGGGCAGTCGATCTTCGAGCAGCTGCAGCGCGGCGATGTGCTCATCCACCAGCCCTACGAGAGCTTCGACGGCGTGCTGGACTTCCTGCGCGAGGCGGTGGAGGACCCGAAGGTGGTGGCCATCAAGCAGACCATCTACCGCACCGGCGCCAACTCCGTGCTGATGGATCTGCTGCGCGAGGCCGTGCGCCGTGGCAAGGAAGTGACGGTGGTGTTGGAGCTCAAGGCCCGTTTCGACGAGGAGGTCAACATCAATTGGGCCGAGCAGCTGGAGTCCATCGGCGTGCAGGTGCTCTATGGCGTGGTCGGTCTCAAGACCCACGCCAAGATGATGCTGGTCACGCGCCGCCAGGGGCGCCAGTTCGTGCGCTACGCCCACCTGTCCACCGGCAACTACAACCCGGTGACGGCCCGCTTCTATACCGACCTGAGCCACCTCACCGCCGATGCGGCCCTGACCGCCGACGTCGAGCACGTGTTCCTGCATCTGGCCGGGCAAAGCCGGCTGGCGCGCATGCACCATCTGTGGGTCGCGCCGTTTCAGCTGCAGCGCCGGCTGCTGGAGAAAATCCAGGCCCTGGCGGCGGCGGCCGCGGCCGGTCGGCCGGCGCGCCTCATTGCCAAGATGAATGCGCTGACCGACGAACCGCTGATCCGCGCCCTGATCGAAGCCGGCCGGCGGGGGGTCGAGATCGACCTGATCGTGCGCGGCGCCTGCATGCTGCCGGCCGGAGTGCCCGGACAGACCGAGCGCATCCGCGTGCGCTCCCTGATCGGGCGCTTTCTGGAGCATGCGCGGGTGTTTTACTTCCGCGATGGCGATGAGGAAGAGCTCTACCTCTCCAGCGCCGACTGGATGAACCGCAACATGCTGCGCCGCGTGGAGCTGGCCTGGCCGGTGCTGGATCCCGCATTGCGCCGGCGCATCATCGACGAGTGTCTGGTGGCCGGGCTGCACGACGAACTGGGCTCCTGGGTGCTGCAGCCCGACGGCCGCTACGAGCCGGTGCCGGCGCAGACCCGCCCGCCGCGCAGCGCGCAGCAGGCGCTGATGGATCGGTATGGCGCGCGCGCCGCGCCGGGAGGCTGAGCGATGGACCTGGTCTTGTGGCGGCACGCGGAAGCGCAGGAAGCCGACGCTGGCATCGACGATCTGGCGCGCGCCCTCACGCCCCGGGGCGAGAAGCAGGCCGCCCGCATGGCCGCCTGGCTGGACCGCCAGCTGCCCGAGGGCACCCGCATCCTGGTCAGCCCCGCGCGGCGCGCCGAGCAGACCGCGCAGGCGCTGGGGCGCAAATACAAGATCAGGCCCGAGCTGGCGCCGGGCGCTACGGTGGAGCAGCTGCTGGCCGCAGCCGGCTGGCCTGAGGGCAAGGGGGTGACGCTGATCGTCGGCCATCAGCCGGTGCTGGGCCAGACCATCGCCCGGCTGCTGTCCATCCAGGGCAGCGAATGCAGCGTCAAGAAAGGGGCCGTGTGGTGGCTGCGTCACCGTCTGCGCGACGGCATTTCGCAGACCACCCTGCTGTCGGTGCAGTCGCCCGACATCCTGTAGATCAGCTCTTGCGGGGGCGGCCGGTCTTCAGCGGCGGCACCGCCTGCACGGCCGCATGCAAGGCCTTGTCGCTCATCGCGGCCAGGGCCCGCAGACCCGCGCGCAGCAGCTCGCTTTTCTTGACGGCACGCTCCAGCGCCTTGCAGCGCTCCTTGAGCTGCGCCAGCACGGCGTACTCGTCTTTCGGGATGGTGTAGCTGTCGCGCACCAGCTTGGGCTTCTTGGGCTTGGCAGGTTTCGCAGCCTTGACCGACTTGGGCGCGGCAGCCGACGCTTCGGCCTTGCGGGGGGTGGCAGCTGGCTTGCGCGCCGCAGCCTTGGGGCTGGCTTTTTTGCCGGCTGGGCGGCGCTGGGTGCCAGAGGCAGTGCGGGCGGTCTTGGTGGCGGCAGTGGCCGGAGCGGTCGATGGGGTATCGGACATGGAAAAGCGCAGAGTGGTTGGAAAAACAGGAAACGAAAAACAATCTATACCGTTTCTGCTTTGGATGCAACCATGGCGCGCCGGCATCATCGAAATGAAACCAGTATGACAAATTCCAGTCATGAAGCCGTCATTTGTCGCGGGCACAGTGCAGGGTCCCACTGGCGAAATCGAGCGCCCTGGACCGCATGACCGAGATCGTTGAACGAGAGCGGCCCGCCTGTGCCGAGGCCGGCCCGGAGGTGTCCGCGATGGACCATGTCCGACTGTTTGCCACCGAGTTCTGGTCGGCGCTGAGCGGGCGCGAGGGGGCGCTGGCGCGCCTGATGCGCGCGGATGCGCTGTACGCCGTCTTCCAGCCCATCGTCAACCTCAAGGACGCCGTGGTGCATGCGCACGAAGCGCTGATTCGCGGCCCGCAGGACGGTCCGCTGGCCTCGCCCGATGCCCTGCTGCGCGCGGCGCAGAACGAGGGGCTGCTCTACGAGCTGGAGCTGTTCTGCCTGTACGTGGCGCTGCGCGAATGGGGCCGGCAGCGCCAGCCCGGGCGGCTGTTTCTCAACATCAGCGCCGACGCGCTGGCGCGTCTGGTGGCCATCGGCGGGGCCGAGCTGCTGGCGCGCACGATGCGGGGGCTGGGGGTTTCGCCGCGCATGGTGGTGCTGGAGCTGACCGAGCACGAGCGCGTGCACGACATGGAGCTGCTGGTGGAGGTGGCCCGCGCCTTGCACCGCGTGGGCCTGGCGCTGGCGCTGGACGATTTCGGCGACGGACGCTCCAGCCTGCGTCTGTGGTCGCAGGTGCGGCCCGACATCGTCAAGATCGACAAGTACTTCAGCGGCTCGATCGCCAGCAACGCCGACAAGCTCAAAACCCTGCAGGCGCTGCTGCAGATCGCCGATGTGTTTGGCACCCAGCTGGTGGCCGAGGGCATCGAGAACGAAGACGACCTGCGCGTCATCCGCGATCTGGGTCTGTCGTTTGGCCAGGGCTACCTGCTCGGGCGGCCGGCGCCGATGGTGCAGGAGCAGGTGCCGGTCGGCGCGCTGCAGGTCCTGCGCGACAGCCGGGTGGCCGTGATGCCGGAGCCGCGCTATGTCTCGCGCATGGGGCAGCTGCGGCATCTGTCGGTCATCCATGCGCCGACGGTGGGGCCGCGCACCACGAACGACGAGGTCGCCGCGCTGTTTCAGGCGCATCCGGAGCTGCATGCGGTCGCGGTGGTCGAGGGCGAGCGCCCGCTGGCCATCATCAACCGCCGCCAGTTCATGGACCACTATGCGACGCTGTACTTTCGCGAGCTGTTCGGCAAGCGCTCCTGCCTGCAGCACGCCAACCGCGAACCGCGGCTGATCGAGCGCAACCACGACATCGACGAGCTGATCGGCATCCTGACCTCGCAGGACCAGCGCTACCTCAGTGACGGCTTCATCGTCACCGAAAACGGCCGCTATGTCGGCCTGGGCACCGGCGAGCAGCTGGTGCGCTCGGTCACCGAGCTGCGGCTGGAGGCGGCCCGGCATGCCAACCCGCTGACCTTTTTGCCCGGCAACATCCCGATCACCCAGCACATCCGCCGCCTGCTCGACAGCGGAGCGCCGTTCGTGGCCTGCTACCTGGACCTGAACCACTTCAAGCCTTTCAACGACCACTACGGCTACTGGCGCGGCGACGAGATGATCCGCCTGCTGGCGCGCCTGGCGGTGGCGCACAGCGATGCGCAGCTGGACTTCGTCGGGCATGTCGGGGGCGACGACTTCCTCATCCTCTTCCAGAGCACCGACTGGTATGCGCGCTGCGAGCGCATCGTGGCCGAATTCGCCCAGCAGGCCCGCGAGCTCTACGACGAGGCCGCCCATGTGTGCGGCGGCATCCATGCCGAAGACCGGCAGGGTGTGATGCGCTTCTTTCCCTTCACCACCGTCTCCATCGGGGCCGTGGCCGCGCATGGCGGGCTGTTCCGCGACGCCGATGACGTGGCCACCCGCGCCGCGCTGGCCAAGCGCATGGCCAAAGCGGCCGCCTCCGGCATCTACCTGGTCGAAGGCGAGACCCAGCCGCAGCTCCCGCAGAGCTGAACACCGCCTGCCGGCCCGATGTAGGGCAGCAGGAGCCTGCGCGCCAGCAGGGCCCGGTGTGACGGCGGCCCTGTCATCAGAATTTCGCGCCGCTGCCACGTGGCGGTCATCGCGGCGCCAGATCATGGGCCATCACGATGACGCAAGGAGTGGCGCATGAAAGTCGCGGTGGTCGGGGCCGGGTACGTGGGGCTGGTGACGGCCAGCTGCCTGGCGGAACTGGGGCATGAGGTGGTGTGTCTCGATGCCGATGCGGCGCGGGTCGATCTGCTGAAGTCCGGTGTGGTGCCGATTTACGAGCCTGGTCTGGATGCGTTGATGCAGCGCAACGCACGCGAGCGGCGCCTGCAGTTCACGACCCGCATGGCCGATGCGCTGGGGCAGGCCGACATCCTGTTCATCGCCGTCGGCACGCCGCCGCGCGAGGACGGCTCGGCCGATCTGGCCCATGTGCTGGCGGTGGCGCAGCAGGTGGGCCGGCATATGCACAGAAGCCTGACCATCGTCAACAAATCGACGGTGCCGGTGGGTACGGCCGAGCGGGTGCAGGCGGTGGTGCAGGCCGAGCTGGCCGCGCGCGGCCTGGCGGGCCTGCCGTTTGCCGTGGCGTCCAATCCCGAATTTCTCAAGGAAGGCGCGGCCATCGACGACTTCATGCACCCGGACCGCATCGTCATCGGGTTGCCCGCAGGGCCGATGGCGGCCATCGTGCGCGAGCAGATGACACGGCTGTACCAGTCGCTCAACCGCCACCACGAGCGCACCGTCTGGATGGACGTGCGCAGCGCCGAGCTGACCAAGTACGCGGCCAACGCCATGCTGGCGACCCGCATCTCCTTCATGAACGAGATGGCCAATCTGGCCGACCTGGTGGGCGCGGACGTGGATGCGGTGCGCCGCGGCATCGGCAGCGACAGCCGCATCGGCCCGAGCTTTCTGTATGCCGGCACCGGCTATGGCGGCAGCTGCTTTCCCAAGGACACCCGCGCGCTGATGCACACCGCCGCCGCGCATGGCAGCCGCATGCAGCTGGTGGAGGCCACCGAGCGCGTCAACCAGATGCAGCGCCAGGTGCTGGTGCGCCGGGTCGTCGAACATTTCGGCGAGGACCTGCGCGGACGCTGCTTTGCCATCTGGGGGCTGGCGTTCAAGCCGCAGACCGACGACATGCGCGAGGCTCCCAGCCGCGAGGTGATCCGCCAGCTGCTGCTGCGCGGCGCTGCGGTGCGCGCGCACGATCCGGTGGCCATGGCGGCGGCGCAGGCGGTGCTGGCCGAGGACCTGGCCGATCTCGCCGGCGCCGCCGGGCGGCTGCAGTTCGTGGACGAGGCCATGGCGGCCGCGCAGGGTGCCGACGCGCTGCTGGTGCTGACCGAGTGGAAGCAGTTCCACAACCCCGATTTCGAGGCGCTGCGCGCGCGGCTGCGCTGTCCGCTGATCCTGGACGGCCGCAACCTCTACGATCCGCAGGCCCTGCAGGAGCTGGGCCTGGCCTACCAGGGGGTGGGGCGGCGCAATGCCCTGGCCCAGCAGCATCGGGCAGGGGCTGCCGCGGCCGCGCAGCCGGCGACGGTTGCCGTCGATGGCTAGTCTGCCGCGGGGCTTTCGCGGCCTGATGGCCGCGCAGTTCCTCTCGGCCCTGGCGGACCACACGCTGCTGATCGTCACCATCGCGCATCTGCAGTACCTGCGCGAGCCGGACTGGTGGGCGCCGCTGCTGAAGTTTTCCTTCACCCTGGCCTATGTGGTGCTGGCGCCGTTCATCGGCGTGCTGGCCGATGCCATCTGCAAGCGCCGCCTGATGGTCTGGATGAACGCGCTCAAGCTGCTGGCCGCCGCCGCCCTGCTGTATGGCGCGCCGCCGCTGCTGGCTTTCGCGCTGGTAGGGCTGGGCGCGGCCGTCTATGCGCCGGCCAAGTACGGCCTGCTGACCGAAAGCGTCAGCCCCTCGCAGCTGGTGGCGGCCAATGGCTGGCTGGAATCGACGGTGGTGCTGTCGGTGCTGCTGGGCACGGCGCTGGGCGGGCTGCTGATTTCCCCGCTGTGGCTGCAGGCCGAGGCCGTGCAGCAGCTGGCCGGCAGCTGGCCGCTGCGCGCAGGCGCTTCGGCGCCGGGGCTGAACGTTTCGCTGGCGGTGGTGATCGCAGGCTATGTGCTGGCGGCTTGTTGCCATCTGGCCATCGTGCCCAGCGGCGCGCGCTATCCGCGCCGGCCCTGGCATCCAGCGGCCCTGTGGACGCATTTCTGGCGGGCCCAGGCCACGCTGTGGCAGGACCGCAGCGGCGGCCTGTCGCTGCGTGTGACCATGGTGGTCTGGGGGCTGGGGGCCCTGCTGCAGTTTGCGGTGCTGCACTGGTCGGTGCAGGTGCTGGGCCTGGGGCTGGACCAGGCCGCCTGGCTGCAGGCGGTGGTAGCCGTGGGGGTGGTGCTGGGGGCGGTGTGGGTGGCCACCCGCGTGCGGCTTCAGCAGGCCACCCGCGTGTTGCCGCTGGGCTGGGTGATGGCGCTGGTGCTGGCCGCGTCGGTCTGGGTCAGCGACTGGCGCGCCGCCGTGCCGGCGCTGCTGGTGCTGGGCCTGCTGGGCGGCATGCTGGTGGTGCCGATGAACGCCCTGCTGCAGCACCGCGGCTACCGCCTGCTGACGGCCGGGCAGTCCATCGCGGTGCAGGGCTTCAACGAAAACCTCAGCATCTTGCTGATGCTCGGGCTGTATGCCGGCTTGCTGGCGCTGCAGCTGCCGGTGCGCGCCATCATGCTGCTGGCCGCGCTGGCGCTGGCCGTTTTCGTGCTGCGCGTGCTCGGCAGCCGCAGCCGGCGGCGCACCGGCCTGCAGACCGACCGCCTGCGGCTGGGCCTTTCAGGCCGCCTGCCGGGCCGCCGCTGAGCCGGCCGGCTCCGCAGCGATGCCTGGCTGGGCGCTGGCGGCCTGCAGGATGGCGGCGACGCGGTCGATGATGGCGCTCCAGTCCGCCTGCAGGGCTGTCTGGCGTGCCGCGGCGCCCAGCGCCCGGATCCGGGCGGGCTGGCACACCAGGTCGGTGACGTGCTGCACAAAGGCGGCGTCGGCATCGAAGGGCACCAGCAAGCCGTCGTGTCCGCTGCTGATCGTCTGCGCGGCGGCGGCGTAGTCGAAAGCCACCACCGCCAGCCCGCTGGCCATGGCTTCCAGCACCACGTTGCCAAAGGTTTCGGTGCGGCTGGGAAAGGCGAAGACGTCGGCCGATGCGTAGGCGCGCGCCAGCTCCTCACGGCTGAGCTGGCCGGTGAAGATGGCGTCTGGCGCCTGGGCCTGCAGTTCGGCGCGGGCCGGTCCGTCGCCGACCACGACCAGCCGGGTTTGCGGAGCCTGCAGCCGGGCCTGGGCGTAGGCACGGATCAGCAGGGCGAGATTTTTTTCGCGCGCCAGACGGCTGACGCACAGCAGCACCGGGCCGCTCTCGTCCGCGCCCCAGCGCTGCCGCAGCGCCGCGCTGCGCAGGGCCGGGTCGAAGATGCGGGCATCGACGCCGCGCCCGACCACCTGCAGCCGCTCGAAGCCGGCTGCGGCCAGCCGCTCGGCCAGCGCGGCCGTGGGCACCATGGTGGTCAGCGTCTGGTTGTGGAAGCGTTTCAGGTAGGCCATGATGGGCTTGCTCAGCCAGCCCATGCCGTAGTGGCTGCTGTAGGCGTGGAAATTCGTGCGGAAGTCCGAAGTGACCGCGATGCGCAGCTTGCGGGCCACCCGCAGCGCCGACCAGCCCAGCGGTCCTTCGGTGGCGATGTGCACCACGTCGGGCCGCTGCCGGCTCCACAGCGCCTGCAGCCGCTTGCGCGCGGGCAGGCCCAGCTGCAGGTGCGGGTAACGCGGAATCGGCATGCCGCGCAGCAGCACGTCGGCATGAGTGGCGGCGCCGTCCTGTGGGTCCGAGCTCTGGCGTGGCCGCACCAGCTGCACCTGATGGCCGCGTTCGCGCAACCCATCGACCACGCGCTGCAGCGTGAAGGCCACGCCATTGACTTCGGGCGGGTAGGTTTCGGTGACCACGGCCACGCGCAGATGGGGCTGCGCAGGCGGCAGGTTTTCGATCAGCAAATCGGTGGCATCGGGCTGCATGCCAGGCATGGTGCGCCGGCTTGATCTCAGAACGATGACAGCACGCGTACCGCAGCCCTGCCGTGCATGAAAAAGCGGTGACGCAGGGCGCTGTGTCATCGTTTTTTCACCGGGTGTGGCCACCATCGCCGCAGGCGCAGGGCGCGCCATACCATCCACAGGAGTATCCGTGAGCACCTTCTTGCAAACCCTCAAGGTCCAGCGCTGGGACGACCATCGCTACTATCACCTGAGCCGCATCAACCAGGCGCTGCACCTGGTCAGCGCCATCTCCTTTCTCGTGGCCTATGCCTACCTGTTCATCGAGCCGCCAGTAGCCGCGCTGATTGCCTGGCTGGTGTCCATGGTGTCGCGCCAGTCCGGGCATTTCTTCTTCGAGCCCAAGGGCTACGACCACGTGAACCAGGCCACGCACGAGTACAAGGAAGCGGTCAAGGTCGGCTACAACCTGCAGCGCAAGGTGGTGCTGATGGCCATCTGGGCCGCCTTGCCGGTGGTGCTGTGGCTGCAGCCGGATTTCTTCGGTCTGCTGCAGCCGCACGAGCAGCTCAGCGACTTCGTGCTCAATGTGGGCTGGCTGTGGCTGTGGCTCGGAGTCGGCGGCCTGCTGTTTCGCATGGCGCAGCTGGTGTGGCTGCAGGGCTGGGTGGCCGCGCTGGCCTGGGTCACCAAGATCCTGACCGATCCGGTGCATGACATTCTGCTGTACTGGAAATCGCCCTGGTATCTGCTGCAGGGCGAGTGGCTGACCCGGCCCGAGCAGCTGCAGGCCGAGCGCGCCCGGCACGAAGCCGAGCTGGCCCGCCAGCAGGGCTGAGTAGCTCCATACACCGCAGCCCCATCCGCCATTGCCGGCGTGCGGATACCGGCGCATCCCAGGCGGGGTGCGCCAGCTTCGTGCGGCGGCGCAGCGGCTCAGCGCCGCCGCCACAGCTGCTGCAGGGTTTCGCGCAGCACGCTGCGGCGGATGGCGCGGTCGGTCAACCCCGGCGCCTGCCACCACCAGCCGTCGCGCTGCATCTGGCGCGCGGCCTGCACGAACCGCTCCAGCATGTCGTCGAAATCACCGTCGCTCCAGGCCAGGTTGAAGATCAGCCGGCCGGTGCCGACCCAGCTCAGCGCCAGACCATGGTCACGCAGGTAGAACTGCAGCATCCAGTTGTAGCGGCTGGGCTGGGTGTAGGTCAACGTCCAGACCGTGCCCATGTTGGCCGCGCGCACTGGCAGCCCTTCGGCGGCCAGCCGCTGGTTGAAGCGCTCGCGGCGCGCGTCCCAGACCGCATCGAGGTCCTGGTAGCGCGCGCGTACCTCGGGGGTGTCGAGCTGGTGCAGAAAGGCGTTCATCGCCCCCATCACGTAGGGGTGGGCGTTGAAGGTGCCGCGCGCGAAGCAGATGTCGGCCGGCCGGTCTTCGCGGTAGCGCTGCATCAGCTCGCGCCGGCCGCAGACCACGCCCACCGGCAGCCCGCCGCCCAGGGTCTTGCCATAGGTCACCAGATCGGCCCGCACGCCAAAGTACTCCTGCGCCCCGCCGGGGGCCAGGCGAAAGCCCAGGAAGACCTCATCGAAGATGAGCACGATGCCGCGCTCGCTGCAGACCTCGCGCAGCTGCTGCAGCCAGCGGGTGTAGGCGGCGCGGTCATAGCCGGCGCTGCGGCTGCTGTCGATCAGCGTGGAGTCGCCGGGCGCATTGCGGTTGGGGTGCAGGGCCTGCAGCGGGTTGACCAGCACGCAGGCGATGTCGCGGCGCGTGCGCAGCACCTGCAGGCTGGCCGGATGCAGGTCGCGCAGCGTGTAGGTTTCGCGCGGCGGCAGCGGGTTGCCGGGTCCGGGCTGCACGTCTTCCCACCAGCCGTGGTAGGCTCCGGTGAAGCGTACCAGGTAGCGGCGGCCGGTGTGGTAGCGCGCCAGCCGCACCGCCTGCATCACCGCCTCGGTGCCGCTCATGTGGAAGGACACGTCGTCCAGCCCGCTGATGGCCTGCAGCCGGCGCACGTTGTCGGCCACGCAGGGATGGTAGGCCCCCAGCACCGGCCCCAGCTCCTGCACCAGCGCGCTGCCGGCGGCGATGGTCTGCTTGTAGAAGTCCACGCCCAGCACATTGACGCCGTAGGAGCCCGCCAGGTCCAGGTAGCGGTTGCCGTCCAGGTCGGTGACGCTGACGCCTTCGGCGCGCTCCACGAAAGCGCCTACCTTCAGGTGCTGGCGCACATAGGGGCTGAACTGGTAGGGCACGCGGTAGGCGCCGGTGAAGCGCAGGTCGGCGATGCCCTCGCGCATCTGCTGCGTCAGCGCCAAGGTGCGCGGGGCCTTGGCTGCCAGCCGCGCGGCCAGCGCCATGAAGCCGGCGCGGCGCAGCTGCGCCACATCCTGCGGGGCGCCGTCGCAGCTGAAAAAGCGGGTCTCGTCATAGGCGTAGCCGGGCATCCAGCGCGCCAACCGCTTGGCCAGGCGGGCGTGCCCTGCCAGCGAAGGGTGTTTGGCGCGCGACAGCTCCAGCCGACGCTTCAACCAGGGCAGGGTGGCGCCGGCAGCGGCGGCGAGCGAGACCAGTTCGTAATCCATCGTCTTCCTTTCCGTGTCAGGCGATGGTTGTATGCAAACGATTTGACAGGCCCATGACCTCACCATGACTTGGCGTGACGCTTTCCACCGCCTGCTGCAGCAGGAAGAACTGAATTTCGTGTTGACCAACCGCCTGCCCCGGCTCATGCTGACCCGCCTGATGGGCCATCTGAGCCGCATCGGCCATCCGCTGGTGCGCGTGCCCGCGCTGGCGCTGTTCCGCTTCTTTGCCCGCCCGGATCTGTCGGATGCGCGCAAGCAGCGCTTCGACAGCCTGCATGACTGCTTCATCCGCGAGCTGCGGCCCGGTGCGCGGCCTTTTGCGCCGCAGCCGCACGTGCTGTGCAGCCCCAGCGACGGCATCGTGGGTGCCTGCGGGCGCATCGAGGGCGACGAGCTGCTGCAGATCAAGGGCATGCCCTACAGCCTGCGGCAGCTGCTGGGCGGCAGCGCGCTGGCCGGCCGGCACCAGGGCGGTTTTTACGTCACGCTGCGGCTGCGCGCCGGCATGTACCACCGCTTCCATGCGCCGGCCGACGGGGTGGTGCGGCAGGTCACCCATATCCAGGGCGATGCGTGGAACGTCAATCCCCCCGCCCTCAAAAGGGTGCCGGCGCTGTATTGCCGCAACGACCGCGCCGTCATCGAGGTCGAGCTGCCCGACGGCCAGCCGCTGACCCTGGTGCCGGTGGGCGCCATCCTGGTGGCCAGCGTGCGGCTGCATTTCCTGGATCTGACGCTGCACCACGGCTATCGCGGCGCGCAGACCCTCCCGTGCGCGGCCGCTGTGCGGCGCGGGCAGGAGCTGGGCTGGTTCGAGCACGGCTCCACGATCGTGGTGCTGGGCCCGCCGGGCTACGCGCTGGCCAGCGGCTTGCAGGGGGACATGGAGATCCGGGCCGGCCAGCCGCTGCTGCAGCGGCTGTGATGGCCAGCCAGCGCGTCGGGTCAGCCGGCTGCGTGCAGCCGCAGCGACCAGGCCGTTTTCTGCCAGGCCAGCACTTCTTCCTGCAGCAGCCAGGCCGATTGGGGGTAGCGTGCCGCCCAGCGCGCCGGCATCTGCAGCTGCACCGCCTGCTCCCCATCCCAGTCCAGCCGCAGGTCGCGCAGCTCGGGGTCGCGCCGGGCGTGGCACAGCGCCACGGCCAGGCGCAGGGCCATGAGCTGCAGCATGAAGGCCGCATCGTCGAGTTGCAGGTCGAGCTTGCGCAGCTTGCCGCGGTGGCCCAGCACCAGCTGGCCCAGCCGGTGCAGCTCGTTCATCGTGAAGCCGGCGGCATCGGCATGGTCGAGGATGTAGGCGCCGTGTTTGTGGTAGTCGCTGTGCGAGATCGCGGTGCCGATTTCATGCAGCTGCGCAGCCCAGCCCAGCTTGCGCAGATGGCGCTCCATCTCGGGCAGGTCATGGCCCTGCGTCAGTTCCTGGAAGAGATGACGGGCCACGCGCATGACGCGCTGGGCCTGGGTGGGGTCGGTGTGGAAGGTGCGGGCCAGCCGCTCCACGCTGGCGTTGCGCTGGTCGCTGTGGGCGTGTTCGCGGTCCAGCAGGTCGTACAGCGCGCCGTGGCGCAGCGCACCCTGGGCCACCTGCATGGTGTCGATTTCCAGCAGGTCGAACACCGCGCGCAGCACGCTCACGCCGCCGCCGATGACGGCACGGCGGTCCTCTTTCATGCCGTCGAGCCGCAGGCGCTCGGCATGTCCGGCCTTGAGCAGACGCTCCAGCAGCCAGTCCAACCCGGCGCGTGAAACCTGTCCGGCCGGCCAGCCGGCGGCCTGCAGCACGTCGCCCACTGCGCCCACGGTGCCGGAGGAGCCGTAGGCCGTGTCCCAGTCACCGCGGCGGCAGCGGCTCAGGGCCTCGTCCAGCACGGCCTGGGCGGCGATCTCGGCGGTCTGGAAGGCCTGGGCGCTGAGCACCCCGTCGGGGAAGTAGCGCATGGACCAGGCCACGCTGCCGACCCGGTAGGAGTCCATGAAGCGCGGCCGGTAGCCCTGGCCGATGATGAGCTCGGTCGAGCGCCCGCCGATGTCCACCACCAGGCGGCGCTCGTCGCTTTGCGGCAGCAGATGCACCACGCCCTGGTAGATCAGGCGGGCCTCTTCGCGGCCGGAGATCACCTCGATCGGGAACCCCAGGATCTGCTCGGCGCGCTGCAGAAAGACGTCGCGGTTGCGGGCTTCGCGCAGGGTTTGCGTGGCCACGGCGCGGACCTGGTGCTTCTGGAAGCCGGCCAGCCGCTCGGCAAAGCGCCCCAGGCAGTCCCAGCCCCGCTGCATGGCCTCGGCGGTGAGGTTGCGGTCCGCGTCCAGGCCATTGCCTTGGCGCACGGTTTCCTTCAGGTATTCGCGCCGCTTGAGCTGGCCGTGATCCAGCAGGGCGATTTCGAGGCGGTAGCTGTTGGAGCCCAGATCGATGGCGGCGAGTTCGGTTCCGTTTTGCATCACGGGCGGCGTCTGCTTGGCGTCGTGGCGGAGGCGGCCAGCATACCACCCGTCGGGCGCGCGACGGCGGCGCGGCGGGCGGACCGCGGATGTCATGGAGGATTCACGTTGCATGGGCAGACTCGCGCAGTATTTCGGCCTCAGGTTGCAGAAGAATGACAAGACCGTTTGGATTGGGTTTGGGTAAGTACCGGGATTTGCTGCTGGCCATCCTGCTGTTCATCGTGCTGGATCTGGGCATCCTGTTCTTCAATGTCTTCGCCTCGATCCAGCTCGAACGCGATGCGCGGCGCATCAATGCGGCCGGCGAGTTGCGCATGCTCACCCAGCAGATCACCAAGGCGCTGCTGACGTTGCAGGTGGAGCGGCAGTCCGGCCTGCCGATCCAGACCAGCATGGCCCAGCTCAGCCAGGGCCAGCAGAACTTCAACCGCTCGTTGCAGGATCTGGCGGGCTCGCTGCGGGGTGAATTCGAGTTCACCCTGTTCGGTATCGATGCGCCGGCCCTGCGCGAGGCGGTCGCTCGCGTCGAGCGGGAATGGCGTCCGCTGGACGAGTCTATCCAGCCCCTGCTGCAGACGGTCGAGCCGGAGCTGCTGGACGTGGAGATTGCCGTCAACAAGGCGGTGGCGCGCAACATCCGGCTGGCCGGTCTGAGCGATGACGTCACGCTGGCGGTGGAGGAGGCCGCCAAGCGCAAGACGACCCGCATGCGGCAGATCCAGCTCACGGCCATCGTGCTGGCCCTGCTGAACTTCGTCTATATCGTGTTCAAGTTCCTGCGCCGCCTGCACGCCAGCGACTGCCTGGCCGAAGCCGCCCGGCGGGAGGTGGACGACATCCTGGGCACCGTTTCCGAAGGTCTGCTGCTGGTGCATGCCGACGGGCGGGTGGGTACCCAGTTTTCGCGCTCGGTGCATGCGCTGCTGGGGCAGACGGTGCAGGCCGGGCAGGACTTCCGTGCCCTGCTGCAGCGCGCGCTCGGGCCCGAGCGGGCCGAAGAGGCCGCGGACTACCTGAAGCTGCTGTTCGACCCGAAGGTCAAACCGGCCCTGCTGGAGCAGCTCAACCCGTTGCGGCTGGTGCCGGTGCGCTCCGCGGCCGGTGATGCGGAGCCGCCGCGGCACCTGACTTTCTCCGTGCGCCAGGTGCGTGAAGGCAACCGGGTGCGCGAACTGCTGGTGACCATGTTCGACGTCAGTGAGAAGGTGCGGCTGGAGCGTGAGCTGGCAGCCAGCCAGCAGGCCGCCCGCAGCGACGTGGAAGACCTGCTGCGCATGCTGGAGACCGATCCCGGGCAGCTGCGGACTTTCCTGGAGCGCGCCCGCCAGCGTCTGGATGCGTTCAACCAGGGTTTGCGCGAGGCCGGACGCGGCCCGGCGCCCACCGGGGCCTGGCTGGCCGAGGCGGCGCGCATGCTGCACGGCATCAAGGGCGAGGCGGCCCTGTACGGACTGGGCGTGCTGGCGCGCCAGATCCACCAGATGGAAAACGTGCTGACGCCGCTGGCGCAGCGGCAGCACCCGCAGGGGCCCGAGTTGATCGCGTTGGCGGTGGAGCTGGCGCAGGTGGTCAGCCAGGTGGAGCGCCTGCAGCGCCTGCTGCAGCGGCTGGCCCGGCTGGGCCATGCCCAGGCGCCGGGAGATGAAGCCGCAGCGGCGCCGGCGGCCGACGCGCCGATGCGGCTGGTCGAGCAGCTGGCTCGGCTGACCGAAACGGTGGCGCGGGATACGGGCAAACAGGCCCGCCTGGTGGTGCAGGGCGATCTGCCGGCGCTGCCGCCGCAGAGCCTGGAAGTGCTGCAGACCGTGCTGCCCCAGCTGGTTCGCAACGCCGTGGTTCACGGCATCGAAGCGCCTGCCGAGCGCGCGCGCGCCGGCAAGGCGCCGGCCGGCGAGGTGCGGCTGGCGCTGACGCGCGCCGATGACGGCACGCTGGTGGTCACCCTCAGCGACGACGGCGCGGGCATCCCGCTGGAGCGGCTGCGCGACCGTGCGGCCGCGCGTGGCGGGGAAGCGCCCAGCGAGCAGGAGTTGATCAACCTCATTTTCGAGCCGCACGTCAGCACGGCCGAGCAGGTCAGCGAGCATGCCGGCCGCGGAGTGGGCCTGGCCCTGGTGCGGGAGAAGCTGGCTGCCATCGGCGCGCGGCTGCGCGTGTCCACCGCGCCCGGGCAGTACACGCGCTTTACCCTGCAATTCGGAGGTGTCCAGTGAAGCGGGAACGCACGTTCATGGTGGTGGACGACTCCATGGTCTTTCGCAGCCGTATCGCGCGGCTGGCCACCGACGGGCGGCTGGGGCCGGTGCGGGTGGTGGCCTACGCGGGCGATGGCGAGCAGGCCCTGGCGATGGCGCGCCAGTATCAGCCCGAATTCATCACCATGGACCTGACCATGCCACGCATGGAAGGCGCCGAAGCGCTGGCCGGGCTGCGCGAGCTGCTGCCCGATGCCCGCGTCCTGGTGGTGTCGGCCCTGTCCGACCGGGCCACCGCGCTCAAGGCCCTGACCCGCGGGGCGCATGGTTTTCTGCATAAACCGTTTTCAGACGAGCAGCTGATCGACGCGCTGCGGGAGTTGATGGCATGACGGCGTCCAGGCTGCGGGTCGAGGATGTGCGCGTCTTTTCGGACGCAGCGATGGCTTTTTTCCAGACGACCACCGGCGTGCCGGCGCAGATCCGCACCGCCTACCTGCTGCAGGACGGCGGGGAGCCGGTGCGGGAGGATTTCACCGGCGTGATCGAAGTCGGTGGACGCTACCGCGGGCAGGTCTGCTTCAGCGCGCCGCGCGGCATGCTCACCCATGTGCTGCTGTTGCTGGGCGAGCGCGACTACTCCGATGCCAGCCACCGCGACATCGTGGGCGAGATCGCCAACCAGATGACGGGGCAGGCCCGGCGCTTTTTCGGCGAGGGGCTGCACATCCGGCCACCGCGTGTGTACGCGCGCGAGCAGGGGCCCTGCCGGCTGGCGGCGGCCATGCCGCCGCTGGTCATCCCGCTGGCCTGGGACCGCTACGAAGCCCATCTGCAGGTGGCGATGCAGCCGGCCTGACGGTTGCGTCGTCCGGCTGAGCTGTCATCGAAATTTCATCGATTCGTCGGCTTCCTGTCACAGACGGCTGCGACAGTGCGCTTTTGTGCATCACCACCACAGGAGCCATCGATGAAAAAACTGTATCTCGTATCGCTGTTGGGCATCGCTGCGCTGGCCGGTTGCGCCACGACGGCGCCGGGCGGCATGGTCGCAGGCCAGTTCGTCAACTACGAGTGCGAAGGCGGCAAGCGCTTCCAAGCCCGTCTGGCCGCTGACGGCAGCAGCGTGCGCATCCGCTACGAAGGCGGCTACGAACTGGACCACAAAGGCAACGGCGTGTACGAAGGTGAGGGCTTCCGGCTCACGACCCAGGGCGGCGTGGAGCTGAGCCACCACGGCAAGGTCACCCACAAGGCCTGCAAGCGGGTCTGATGTCCGCCGGTACGGCTTTGACATCAAACTGTCATACAAGGGTCATATAGTTTTCGCAACCCCTCCCACAACCAGGAGTCACCATGAAACTGAAATCCATTTCCGCCTTGCTGGCCACCTCGGTGCTGGCCCTGCTGGGCAACGCCGCGCTGGCGCAAGTCATCAAGGTGGACGGTTCCAGCACTGTCTATCCGGTCACCGAAGCCGTGGCCGAGGAGTTCCAGAAGGCCAACAAGGGTCTGAAGGTCACGGTGGGCGTGTCCGGCACCGGCGGCGGCTTCAAGAAGTTCTGCCGCGGCGAGACCGACATCTCCAACGCCTCCCGTCCGATCTCGGCTTCCGAGATGAAGGCTTGCAAGGAAGCCGGCATCGAGTACTACGAGCTGCCGGTGGCCTTTGATGCGCTGACCGTGGTGATCAACCCGCGCAACACCTGGCTCAAGCAGGCCACCGTGGCCGAGCTGAAGAAGATGTGGGAGCCGGCCGCCCAGGGCAAGATCACCCGCTGGAACCAGGTCAACCCCAGCTGGCCGGATCAGCCGATCAAGCTGTTTGGCGCCGGCTCGGATTCCGGTACGTTCGACTACTTCACCGAAGCCATCGTCGGCAAGGCCAAGTCCAGCCGCGGCGACTACACCGCTTCCGAAGACGACAACGTGCTGGTGCAGGGTGTGGCCGGCGACGTGAACGCCATCGGCTACTTCGGCTATGCCTACTACGCCGAGAACACCAACAAGCTCAAGGCCCTGCCCATCGTCGAGAAAGAAGGCAAGCCCGCAGTGGCGCCCAGTGAGCAGACCGTGCTCAACGGCACCTACCAGCCGCTGTCGCGCCCCATCTTCATCTACGTCAACGCCAAGTCGCTGGACAAGCCCGAGGTGAAGAAGTTCGTCGAGTTCTACATGGCCAACGGCGCCAAGATGGCCAAGGAAGTCAAATACGTGCCGCTGCCGGCCGTGGCGTACAAGGCTGGCCTGGAGCACATCGCCAAGGGCAAGAAAGGCACGGTGTTTGGCGGCAAGAACGAGGTGGGCATCACCATCGAGGAGCTGCTCAAGCGCGAAGCCTCGATGTAAGAGCCTGATCCGGCTGTGACCCTGCACGCGGGCCTGCGGGCATCGGTGCAGGGTCTTTTTCAAACCGGGTATGCCCGCCGGGCCTGTCTACAATGAACAATTCCTCCACCCTGACGAAACCGACCATGGGCGATACCCCATTGACCGGCGAGGCGCGGCTGGCCCAGCTGGCCCGCAACAAGGCGGCGCGCAAGCGCAAGGACCGCATCATCGAAGGCATCCTGCTGCTGGCGGCCACCGTCTCGGTGTTCACGACGCTGGCCATCGTCTATATCCTGCTCAAGGAGTCGTTCGTTTTTTTCAGCCACATTCCGCTGTGGCAGTTTCTGACCGATACGCAGTGGACGCCGCTGTTCGATGACGCCCACTTTGGCATTTCCGTGCTGCTGGCCGGCACGCTGTCGAGCTCCATCGTCGCGCTGCTGATCGCCGTGCCGCTGGGCACCATCATCGCCATCTACCTGTCCGAGTTCGCCGGACACAAAACCCGCGAAACGCTCAAGCCCGTGCTGGAGCTGCTGTCGGGCGTGCCGACCATCATCTACGGCTTCTTCGCGCTGCTGGTGGTCACGCCGCTGATCCAGAAAATCTACCCGGATCTGCCCACGTTCAATGTGCTGTCGGCCGGCATCGTGATGGGCATCATGATCATTCCCTACGTGTCGTCGCTGTCCGAAGACGCGATGCGTGCCGTGCCGATGAGCCTGCGCGAAGGAGCCTATGCGATGGGCTCGACCCGCTTCCAGACGGCCACGCGCGTGGTCTTCCCGGCGGCCCTTTCGGGCATCGCTTCGGCCTACATCCTGGGCATTTCGCGCGCCGTCGGCGAGACCATGATCCTGGCCGTGGCTGCCGGCATGCAGCCCAACCTGACGCTCAATCCGCTGGAGCCGGCAGCCACCGTCACCTCGTTCATCGTGCAGGTGGCGCTGGGCGACCTGCCGCATGGCAGCATCGGTTACCAGACCATCTTTGCCGCCGGTCTGACGCTGATGCTGCTGACGCTGACCTTCAACCTGCTCGGCTACTGGCTGCGCCGCAAGTTCCGGGAGGCCTACTGATGCGCAACGAAAACGACAAGACGCAGCAGCTGCGTGCGATCATCCGTGTCCACAAGCGCTGGGACCTCATCTTCGGCCTGGTAGGCCTGCTGGCGATGTCGGTGGGCATCCTGACGCTGGTGGCGCTGTTCGCGGAAATGGTGATCGAGGGCTTTCCCCGGCTGTCGCCAGAGTTCTTCACCAGCTTCCCATCGCGCCGCGCCGGCCAGGCGGGCATTCTGTCGGCCTGGGTCGGCTCGCTGCTGGTGATGCTGGTCACGGCGTTTTTTGCGATTCCGGTCGGGATCGCCGGGGCGATCTATCTGGAGGAATACGCCCGCAAGAACTGGTTCACCGACCTGATCGAGATCAACATCACCAATCTGGCGGGCGTGCCTTCGATCGTCTATGGCCTGCTGGCGCTGGGTCTGTTCGTCTATACCTTCGGCTTTGGCCAGAGCATCCTGTCGGCCGGGCTGACGCTGGCGCTGCTGATCCTGCCCATCGTCATCGTGGCCACGCGCGAGGCGCTGCGTGCCATTCCGCAGACCGTGCGCGAAGCGGCCTATGCCTGCGGCGCGACCAAATGGCAGGTCTGCCACGACCACCTGCTGCCTTATGGCATGCCGGGCATCTTGACCGGGGTCATCATCGGGCTGTCGCGCGCCATCGGCGAGACCGCTCCCATCATCACCATCGGGGCGCTGACTTTCATCGCCTTTCTGCCCCCTGCGCCATTGCAGGATGGCGCCGGCCTGTTCGACTGGGTGTTTTCGCCGTTTACCGTGATGCCGATCCAGATCTTCAACTGGACTTCGCGCCCGGATCCGGCCTTCCATGCCAATGCGGCCGCAGCCAGCCTGGTGCTGGTGGTGCTGACGCTGGGCATGAACGCCCTGGCCATCTGGCTGCGCTACCGCCTGCGCAAGAACATCAAGTGGTGAGCCCCGTTTCCTGAATTCCAACCGTCACGACCATGCCCTCGACCATCACACGTCCCGAAAACCCGCCGCCGCTGAAAGCCGAGTCGCGCGAGCTGGATTTCTACTACGGCGACTTCAAGGCGCTGAAGTCCATCTCGATGCCGATTTACGAGAACCGGGTCACGGCGCTGATCGGCCCCAGCGGCTGCGGCAAGTCCACCTATCTGCGCTGTTTCAACCGCATGCACGACCTGTATCCGGGGCATCGCTACGACGGTTCCATCCATCTGCTGCCCGACGACATCGACCTGCTGCATCCCTCGGTCGATCCGATCGAGGTGCGCATGCGCATCTCCATGGTGTTCCAGAAACCCAATCCGTTCCCGAAGTCGATCTTCGAGAACGTGGCCTATGGCCTGCGCGTGCGGGGTGAGAAGTCCAAGTCCTACCTGGAAGACAAGGTGGAAGCCGCCCTCAAGGGCGCGGCCATCTGGAACGAGGTCAAGGACCGCTTGGACGATCTGGCGGTCAACCTCTCGGGCGGGCAGCAGCAGCGTCTGTGCATCGCCCGATCGCTGGCCACCGACCCGGAGATCATCCTGTTCGACGAGCCGACTTCGGCGCTGGATCCGATCGCCACCGGCGCCATCGAGGAACTGATCAGCGAGCTCAAGCGCAGCGTGACCATCCTGATCGTCACGCACAACATGCAGCAGGCGGCCCGGGTGTCCGACTATGTGGCCTACATGTACTTGGGCGAACTGATCGAATACGGCGAAACCGAAACGATCTTCATGAAGCCCAAGCGTACCGAGACCGAGGACTACATCACCGGCCGCTTTGGCTGATCCCGGAGTTTGACGATGGAAAAGCACATCTCCAGCCAGTTCGACAGCGAGCTCAACAGCGTGTCCAGCCGCACCCTGGAGCTGGGCGGCCTGGTCGAGTCGCAGATCAACCATGCCATCTACTCGCTGACCCAGCTCAGCAACGAAGTGGCCGAACAGGTGATCGAAAACGAAAACAAGGTCAACGCGCTGGAGATCGAGATCGACCACGAGCTGTCGTCCATCATCGCGCGTCGCCAGCCCACTGCGCGCGACCTGCGGCTGCTGATGGCCATCTCCAAGGCCACGGCCAACCTGGAGCGCGCCGGCGACGAGGCCGAGAAGATCGCCCGCATGGTCAAGGCCATCATCCACAGCGGCTCGGCGCGGGTGCTGCCGTCGTCGGAGCTGCGCATCGCCACCGATCTGGCCTCTGGCCTGCTGCGCAAGGCGCTGGACGCGTTCGCGCGGCTGGACGTGGCGGCGGCAGTGGCCATCATGCGCGAGGACAACCTGATCGACGCCGAGTTCGACGGTTTCCTGCGCAAGCTCATCACCTACATGATGGAAGACCCGCGCACGATCTCGGCCAGCCTGGACCTGCTGTTCATCGCCAAGGCGATCGAACGCATCGGCGACCATGCCAAGAACATCGCCGAGCTGATCATCTACATCGTCAAGGGTGCCGACGTGCGCCACACGCCCATCGAAGACATCGAATCCAGCCTGAAATGAAGCAGCTGCCTACCGTTCTGGTCGTCGAAGACGAACCGGCCGTTGCCGAGCTGATCGCCGTCAACCTGCGGCACAACGGCTACCGCCCGATCTGGGCCAGCGACGGCGTGACGGCACAAAAGGAGATCGACGCCGTTTTGCCCGACGTCATCCTGCTGGACTGGATGCTGCCCGGTGAAAGCGGCCTGGCGCTGGCGCGGCGCTGGCGCGCCGACGAGCGCACCAAGGCCGTTCCCATCATCATGCTCACCGCCCGCGGCGACGAGGCCGACCGCGTCGCCGGGCTGGACGCCGGGGCCGACGACTACATGGCCAAGCCGTTTTCCACGAAGGAAATGCTGGCGCGCATCCGTGCCGTGCTGCGCCGCCGTTCGCCCACCCAGACGTCGGAGCCGCTGACGCTGGGCGAGCTCACGCTGGATCCGTCCACCCACCGGGTGAGCTTTCGCGGACAGCCGCTCAAGCTCGGCCCCACCGAATTCAAGCTGCTGCACTACTTCATGGGCCACGCCGAGCGCGTGCACAGCCGTGGCCAGCTGCTGGACAAAGTCTGGGGCGACCATGTCTTCATCGAGGAGCGCACGGTGGACGTGCACGTCAAGCGCCTGCGCGAGGCGCTGGGCGAAGCCGCGGTGATGCTGGAGACCGTGCGCGGCGCGGGCTACCGCTTCACTGCCCAGCCGGCCGTGGCGGTGCGGGGCTGAGGCCGCGGCAGCGCGCCAGGTCTGAGTAACCGTCTTCGAAGTCAAGTACCGTGAAGCGCGTTATTCCAAGGT
>DAIUCJ010000017.1:0-62253 GCA_036846225.1 Hylemonella sp. | reverse complement strand
CTGCTGCGGTAGGCCATCTGCGGCGTTGCGCGGTGCTCGCTCCCTCGCCTATCCGTTCGATATGTCTCGGTCGCTGCGCGCCGTGCGCCTTGCATCTGGCCATCCTCGCGACGTTTTTCAACGGCCTGTTAGGCGGCCCGCAGGGCCGCGCGCGTGCCCAGCTGCAGGATCAGGTGGTGGTTCAGGCGCAGCCGCACCGCCGAGGTGGCCAGCGCGGCCTGGATGGCCGGCCGTCCCAGGCTGGTGCGGTGCAGCCGCGGCTGCGCCAGCACCTGGCCGTCAGGGCCGGTGACCACGGCCACGTCCGGCAGGTTGGGCCGGGCGCTGCGGCGCATCACGATGGCCAGCGTGTGGTCTTCCAGCCGCACATAGGTGCCGGGCGGGCACAGCCCGACGGCGCGCACCAGCGCATGGCCGACCTCGTCGTTGTAGGCGTTGGCGCCGGTCATGAGGGTGCGTACCGATTCGGTGGTGCTGCGTCCCTCGCGCGACTTGCGCGGCGAGACCATGGCGGCATAGCGGTCCACCCCATGCAGGATGCGCACCAGCCGCTTGGCGGGTGGCAGCAGGGCCAGCTGGATCTTCTCCGGGTACTCGTCGTGGTGGGCCGACACCACCTCGATCCATAGCGGATCGCTCACCTGCAGGCTGTTGGCGAGCATGACGCCGCCGCGCGGCGCGTGCAGGCGCACGGCTTCGAGCTGCTGCGGCGTGAGCCGCTCGGTCTGCAGTGCGAGCTGGTCCTGCAGCTCGGTCATCGCGATGTTCATCGTCAGCGCCGCATGGACCAGGCTGTCGCGCTCTTTCTTCTCCAGCTTCAGCTCGGCGGCCAGCAGGTGGCACAGCACCGCGCAGACCAGGCTGTGCGAGGCGCTGTAGCCGGCCGAGGAGGTGGTGGCCAGCTGGAACAGCAGGTACAGCCCCAGATCGGTGTCGCGCTGCAGCAGGGTCTGCATCCAGCGGTCGTACTGCCAGACGCGCTGTTCGAATTCCTGCACCACCAGCGGGTTGCCCAGCAGCACGGCCAGACCGGCCTCCAGGTCCGACCACAGGCCCAGCAGGTCTTCGTACTCGTTTTCGTCCTGCACGCTCACGGTCTGCGCTCCGTCGGGCCCGTCAATAGCGCCGCTGCAGCACCAGCTGGTCATTGGTGCGGTTCATCTGGAAGCGGGTCAGGTAGCTGTTGCCCAGCAGCACGTAGGGCATGGGGGCGGGCAGCACGACGGCATCGACCTCATAGACGGTGACGTCGGCGATGCGCACCGAGTTGAGCTTGACGCGCCAGGCCTGGGTCGCGCCATTGGCCGTGCCCAGCACCAGCGGGGTGGCGGTATCGAGCGCGAGCCCCAGGCGCTGGGCGTCGGGCGCGCCGATGGCCACATAGCTGGCGCCGGTGTCCACCATGAAGCGCACGGTCGCGCCGTTGATCTGGCCCTGGGTGGCGAAGTGGCCGTTGCTCACCGCGTGCAGCACGATGCGCTCGCCTCCTTCGCGCGGGCCATTGCCATCGGCCAGCTGCAGCGCGGCCGCGCCCAGGCGCAGGGTCTGGCGCGTGCCGCCGACTTCGATGTCGGCGCTGTGGCGGTCCACGGCGCGCAGCGTCACGCCCTGGTGGGTCTGGCCCACGGCCAGGGTCTTGGGCGCGCCGCCGTCGATGACCAGCACGGCCTTGTCGCCCAGCACGCCGGCCAGCGCCACCGTGCGGGCGGCAGCGGCCATCGCGCAGCCGGCCAGCAGCAGGCCCAGCAGGGGGTGGACGATGGCGCGGCGGGCCGGCTTCATGGCGTGGCGGCGGACGGCTCAGTCGCGGAAGTTGTTGAAGTCCAGCGGCACGTCGGCCACTTCCTTGCGCAGCAGCGCGATGGCGGCCTGCAGGTCGTCGCGCTTGGCCCCGGAGACGCGCACCTTGTCGTCCTGGATCGAGGCCTGCAGCTTGAGCTTGCTGTCCTTGATCAGGCGCTGGATCTTCTTGGCCAGCTCGGGCCCGATGCCGTTGCGCACCTTCACGAGGCGCTTGACCTTGTCGCCGCCGATCTTCTGCAGCTCGCCGATGTCCAGAAAGCGCACATCCACTTCCTGCTTGGCCAGCTTGCTGCGCAGCACGTCCAGGATCTGGCCGATCTGGAATTCGGCGTCGCCGATGATGGTGATCTCGCGGTCCTTGAGCTCGATGTGGGCCGAAGTGCCCTTGAAGTCAAAGCGCGTGGCGATTTCCTTGGCGGCGTTGTCCACGCCGTTTCTCACCTTGACCATGTTGGCTTCGCAAACGGTGTCGAACGAGGGCATATGCGGTGGGTGCGTCGGGAAGCGGATGAGAGAATCACGGCGATGTTAGTCGAGAAAAACGTCCCGCTCCAGCCGTACAACACCTTTGGCATCGTCGCGCGCGCCCACACCCTGGTGCGCGTGAGCAGCGAGGCCGACGTGCGCGCCGTGCTGGCCGACCCCGTGCTGGGGCCCTCTCCCAAGTTCGTGCTGGGCGGCGGCAGCAACATCGTGCTCACCGGCGACGTGCGCGCCGTCGTGCTCAAGGTCGAGATGCGCGGCCGGCGGCTGCTGGCCGAGACCCCGCGGGCCTGGATCGTCGAAGCCGGCGCCGGCGAGAGCTGGCCCGAGCTGGTGCGCTGGACGCTGCAGCAGGGCTGGCCCGGTCTGGAGAATCTGGCGCTGATCCCGGGCACGGTGGGGGCCGCGCCGGTGCAGAACATCGGGGCCTACGGGGTGGAGCTGCAGGACCGCTTCGAGTCGCTGGACGCCATCGACCTGCAAACGGGCCAGACCTTCACGCTGGATGCGGCGCAGTGCGGCTTTGGCTACCGCGATTCGGTTTTCAAGCACCCCGCCGCGCCGGCCGATGCGGCCAGCGGCCGTCCGCCCGGGCTGGGGCTGGCGGGCCGCGCGCTGATCACCCGGGTGCGGCTGCGCCTGCCGCGCCCCTGGAAACCCGAGCTGGGCTACCAGGATCTGCAGCGCAAGCAGGCCGAAACCGGGGTGGACGCGCCCAGCGCCAGCCAGATCTACGACTGGGTGTGCGAGATCCGCCGCGCCAAGCTGCCCGATCCGGCCGTCATCGGCAACGCGGGCAGCTTTTTCAAGAACCCGACGGTCACGCCCGAGCAGTGTGCCGACATCATCGCGCGCGACCCGGGCATCGTGCACTACCCGCTGCCCGACGGGCGCATCAAGCTGGCCGCCGGCTGGCTGATCGACGCCTGTGGCTGGCGCGGCAAGTCCATGGGCCGTGCCGGCGTCTATGAAAAGCAGGCGCTGGTGCTGGTCAACCGCGGCCGCGGCGAGGACGCGGCCACCGGCGGCGAGGTGATGACGCTGGCCAAGGCCATCCAGACCAGCGTCTATGAACGCTTCGGCATCCGGCTGGAGCCGGAGCCGGTGGTGGTCTGAGTCTAGGCTGAGCTGAGCCTGAACCTCCCGCGGGGCCTGTTGGCTGGCCCGGCGGGGGCAGCGGCCCGCGTGCCCGGGACCGCCTGCGCTGCGCGGCTGCGGTGGGGCAGCGCCCTCAGGCCACCGGCGTGCCCTGCTGCTCGAAAGGCAGGGTGAGCGTGCGCAGGTCCTTGCGCGTTTCCACCAGGATCAGCGGGCCGTCGTCCAGCACCACCGGCGCCGGCCGCTCGCGCGGCACATGCACCGGCTTGGGTTCGGCGGCGATCGCCGCCTGTACGGCAGCCACCTTGTCCGGGTCGGAGTTGACCCACTGCAGGCCGCTGGCGGCGGCCACCTGCTGCAGCTCGGCCAGCGGCAGCGTGTAAGGCTGCACGCGCGGCAACGCGCGCCCGGCAGGCGCCGGCGCCGCAGCTGCGGCGGACGCCGGCGGGGCCGCCGGGGCGGTGGCCGGCTCGGCCGTGGCTACGGTCGGAGCCGCTTCGGCCTGGGGCGCCGGGGCGGGCTCGGGCGCTGCGGCGCCGGTCTCGGCGGCGGGTGTGCGCTCGCCGCGTTCTCCGCGCTCGCGGCGGTCACGGCCGTAGCGGTCGCGCGAGCGGCGCTCGCGCCCTTCGCGCGCTTCGCCCTGGGGGGCGCGCGCGCCGGTCTCGGCGGCAGCGGCGATCTCGCCCACCGGCTCGGCCGCCATCTCGGGCGGCAGGGTGACGGCTTCGGTGTCGGCGGCCGAGCTCACCGGCGCAGGCGCGGCGGGACGCTGCTCGTCGGCACGCGCAGGCGCAGCGCGCTCGCCCCGGCCCTGGGCGCGTTCACCACGCTCGCCGCGCTCGGCGCGGGGTTCGCGCGGCTCCCGGGGCTCGCGCGGTTCACGGGCAGGCTGCTCGCCGCGGCCATTGGCACGTTCGCCGCGTTCGGCACTACGGGGCTGCTCGGCGCGGGCGCGCTCGCCCTGGCGGTTGCGCTCGGCGCGGGGTTCGCCGTTGTCGGTTTCGGTGCGGGGCGGCTGCGTGGGTGCGGCGCGCTCGGCCCGCGCCGGCTGGGGCTGGCGGTTATCGGGGCGCTCGCCGCGTCCTTCTGCGCGCTCGCCCCCGCGGCCGTTGCGGCCCCGGTTGCGGCCTTCGTCGCGGCGGCCGTTGCGGCCCTCGCGGCGTCCTTCCTTTTTGGCCTCGGTCGGCGCTGCAGCCGGCGCAGGCGCGGCAGCCGGCGGCTCGCTGCCGAACAGGCGCTTGAGCCAGCCGAAGAATCCCCCGCCTGCGGCGGCCGGTTGCGCAGCCGCGGGCGCGGTGGCGGCAGGGGCCGCCGGCGTCGCAGCGGCCTGAGCGGCAGCTGGGGAGGCGGCCGGCGTCACGATGGGGGCGGGTGCGTCGGGCAGCACGCCCTTGATCAGCGGGGTCTGCTTGTTCGTGGGCTCCTGCGAGCGGCGCGTGACGGTGGTGGCGTCCTCGATCTCCTCGGCCATCTTGTAGCTGGCTTCGATGCGGTCCAGACGCGGGTCGTCGTGCTTGAGGCGCTCCAGCTTGTAGTTCGGCGTCTCCAGCGATTTGTTCGGGATCAGCAGCACGTTGATGCGCTGCTTCAGCTCGATCTTGGTGATCTCGTTGCGCTTTTCGTTGAGCAGGAAGGACGCCACGTCCACCGGCACCTGGCAGTGCACGGCGGCGGTGTTGTCCTTCTGCGATTCCTCCTGGATGATGCGCAGGATCTGCAGCGCCGAGCTTTCGGTGTCGCGGATGTGGCCGGCGCCGCCGCAGCGCGGGCAGGGGATGGAGGCGCCTTCCGAGAGGGCCGGGCGCAGGCGCTGGCGGCTCATCTCCAGCAGGCCGAACTTGCTGATCGTGCCGAACTGCACGCGGGCGCGGTCCTGGCGCAGCGCTTCGCGCAGGCGGTTTTCGACCTCGCGGCGGTTCTTGCTCTCCTCCATGTCGATGAAGTCGATGACGATCAGGCCGCCTAAGTCGCGTAGGCGCATCTGGCGGGCCACTTCGTCGGCGGCTTCCAGATTGGTGCGGGTGGCGGTTTCCTCGATGTCGCCGCCCTTGATGGCACGCGCGGAGTTGACGTCGATGGACACCAGCGCCTCGGTGTGGTCGATCACGATGGCGCCGCCGGAGGGCAGGGTCACGGTGCGGGCGTAGGCCGACTCGATCTGGTGCTCGATCTGGAAGCGCGAGAACAGCGGCGCGTTGTCGCGGTAGCGTTTGACCTTGCCGGCGTGCTCGGGCATGACGTGCTGCATGAACTGGCTGGCCTGTTCATAGACGTCGTCGGTGTCGATCAGGATGTCGCCGATGTCGCTGTTGAAGTAGTCGCGGATGGCGCGGATGACCAGGCTGGACTCCTGGTAGATCAGGAAAGCGCCCTTGCCGCTCTTGGCCGCGGCATCGATGGCATTCCACAGCTTGAGCAGGTAGTTCAGGTCCCACTGCAGCTCGGCGGCCGTGCGGCCGATGCCGGCGGTGCGCGCGATGATGGACATGCCGCTGGGGTACTCGAGCTGGTCCAGCGCCTCCTTGAGTTCGGCGCGCTCGTCGCCTTCGATGCGGCGGCTGACGCCGCCGCCGCGCGGGTTGTTGGGCATCAGCACCACGTAGCGCCCGGCCAGCGAGATGAAGGTGGTCAGCGCCGCGCCCTTGTTGCCGCGCTCTTCCTTTTCCACCTGCACCAGCAGTTCCTGGCCTTCCTTGATGGCGTCCTGGATGCGCGCCTGGCTGACGGAGACGCCGGGCTGGAAGTACTGCTTGGATATTTCCTTGAAGGGCAGGAAGCCGTGACGGTCTTCACCGTAATCGACGAAGCAGGCTTCCAGCGAGGGCTCGACGCGGGTGACGACCGCTTTGTAGATGTTGCCCTTGCGCTGCTCGCGCCCTTCGATCTCGATTTCATAGTCGAGCAGTTTCTGCCCGTCCACGATGGCCAGGCGGCGCTCTTCGGGCTGCGTGGCGTTGATCAGCATCCGTTTCATGGATGGTTTTCCTTTGCTTCATCACGTACATGCACACCGGCCCATGGCGGGCCCACGATGTCCGCACGGACGCAGTGAAACGGATGGAATGGCCGGTGGAGCCGGCGCGCTCAGGGTGTGAGGCGCGGCAGGGGCACGTGGATGAAGGCGAGGGTTGGTGTGCGCGCGGTTGCCACCCACTTGGCAACCCAGGCGGCCCGCACTGCGGGCGCCGACGGCCACGCCTGCACCGGCTGCAGCGCGCGCACGCGCAGCAGACCCAGCAGGAAGGCCACCATCAGCAGCACAGACATCGTTTTCGCTTTGATCCGGCTGCCAGCTCCTGGCTGGCAGCGCAGTATTCCGTTCGGTGTTTCAATGCGTCGCTTGCGCCTCCAGACCCTCCGGACCACGGCAAGCTCAGGCTTGCGGTTTGCCCATCCGGCTTTCGGTGACATCGACCTGCCCGCGTCGCTGCTTCGGGTGTGTGGAATAAACTCCTGACAAATCAACCACTTACAGCGTAACGCGAGTGAACCGCATTATAGGGGGCAAAAAGTCCCCCGCCGGCGCGCAGGTCCGTTGGGTCGAAGTCGATGCCGAATCGGCCGGCCAGCGCCTGGACAATTTCCTGCTGCGCCAGCTCAAGGGGGTGCCCAAAACCCATGTTTACCGCATCATCCGAAGCGGCGAAGTGAGGGTTAACAAAGGCCGTGCGGCTGCCGACACGCGGGTTGCGCCCGGCGACCGTATCCGCCTGCCGCCGTTGCGCCTGGCCGAGCCGGCATCGCGGCCGGCCGCCGTTGCTCCGGGCCGGCCCGTGCGGGATCTGCCGGTGCTGTACGAGGACGAGGCGCTGCTGGCCGTCAACAAGCCGGCCGGTCTGGCCGTGCATGGCGGCTCGGGCATCAGCCTGGGCCTGATCGAGCAGCTGCGGCTGGCGCGGCCGCAGGCGCCGCTGCTGGAACTGGTGCACCGACTGGACCGCGAGACCAGCGGCATCCTGCTGGTGGCCAAGAAGCGCAGCGCGCTGAAAAGCCTGCAGGATCAGTTTCGCGAGCGCGAGACCGGCAAGACCTATCTGGCGCTGGTGGCCGGCCAGTGGCCGCTGAACAGGAAAGTGCTGGACAAGCCGCTGCACAAGTACCTGCTGGAAGACGGCGAACGGCGGGTGCGGGTGGTCGGACGTGACGACCCCGACGGCATGAAAGCGGTCACGCTGGTAAAAGTGCGCGCCCGCTCGGGCGGTGCGGTTGCGCCCGCCCCGGCTGGCTACAGCCTGCTGGAGGTGACGATCAAGACCGGCCGCACCCACCAGATCCGGGTGCATCTGGCTTCCGAGGGCATGCCCATCGTCGGGGATGACAAATATGGCGACTTCGAGCTGAACAAGGCCCTGCAGAAAAGCCCCGGGGAGCCGGGGGCGGTGGCTCTGAAGCGCATGTTCCTGCATGCCTGGCGGCTACAGTTCAAGCACCCCGTCAGCGGCGAGCGCATCGAGCTGTGCGCGCCCCTGCCGCCGGAACTGCAACAATTTCTGGCGCAGGTGCTGCCTGCGGCCCCGCACTGAACACCAACCATGTCCTTGCGACCCCGCCAGTACGACCTGATCGCCTTCGACTGGGATGGCACCCTGTTCGACTCCACCGCCATCATCGTGCGCAGCATCCAGGCGGCGGTGCGCGACGTCGGCGGCACCGTGCCCAGCGAGCGGCAGGCCGCCTACGTGATCGGCATGGCCCTGATGCCGGCGCTGGCGCATGCCGCGCCGGACGTGCCGCCCGACAAGTACCCGCTGCTGGGCGAGCGTTATCGCCACCACTACCTGGCGCACCAGAATGACCTGAGCCTGTTCGACGGGGTGCTGCCGATGTTGGCCGATCTCAAGGCCCGCCACCATTGGCTGGCCGTGGCCACCGGCAAGAGCCGCCGGGGCCTGGACGAGGCCCTGCGCAGCGTGCAGCTGCACGGGGTGTTCGACGGCTCGCGCACCGCCGACGAAACCGCGGGCAAGCCGCATCCGCGCATGCTGCAGGAGCTGATGCGCGAGTTCGGCGTGGAGCCCGAGCGCACGCTGATGGTGGGCGACACCACCCACGACCTGCAGATGGCGCGCAACGCCGGCTGCGCCAGCGTGGGGGTGAGCTACGGCGCGCACGAGCCCGAAGCCTTTGCCGCGCTGCAGCCGCGTTACGTGGCGCATTCGGTGCAGGAGCTGCACCGCTGGCTGCTGGAGCATGCCTGATGCCGGCATGACCGATCCGCAGATGGGCTGACCATGGACGGGGAAGTGACCTGGGTGGCGCTGTGCAACTCCGCCGACCTGGCCGAGCGGGGACTGGCCGTGCCTTTCGACGTGAATTACGGCGGGCAGACCTGCCGCGCCTTCGCGGTGCGCTTCAATGGCGAAGTGCATGCCTATCTCAACCGCTGCACCCATGTGGCGATGGAACTGGACTACCGGCCCAACCACTTCTTCGACACCACCGGCCAGTGGCTGATCTGCGCGACCCACGGCGCCCTGTATGCGCCGCAGACCGGCGCCTGCCGCGGCGGCCCCTGCCGCGGGGGGCTGCACAAGATCGGTGTGACCGAGCGCGACGGCGTGGTGTACTGGCATACTGCCTACAACCTGAAACCGGTCGAGTTTTGAGATGAGCGAACCTACCCCATCCGCCCCCCCATCCGAGACGGGCGCGGCGGCACCCGCCGCCGCGCCGGGCCCGGCAGCCGCGCCGCCGTGGGAGCGCGCGGTGCTGGAAAAGCTGGTGCTGGCCACGCTGGCCGAGCAGCGCGCCGCACGGCGCTGGCGGCTGGCCGGCCGCCTGCTGTCGCTGCTGACCGTGCTGGCGCTGGTGGCGCTCTTTGCCGGCTGGGGACGCGACGGCGCCGCGCCCAGCGCGCCGCACACGGCCATGATCGCGATCCGCGGCGAGATCGCCTCCGATACCGAGGCCAGCGCCGAATTCGTGGTGTCGGCGCTGCGCAGCGCCTTCGAGGATCGGGGCGCCCAGGCCGTGGTGCTGCTGATCAATTCGCCCGGCGGCAGCCCGGTGCAGGCCGGCATCATCAACGACGAAATCCGCCGCCTCAAGGCCAAGCACAACAAGCCGGTGTATGCGGTGGTCGAGGAGGCCTGCGCCTCGGCGGCGTATTACATCGCCGTGGCGGCCGACCGCATCTACGTGGACAAGGCCAGCATCGTGGGCAGCATCGGCGTGCTGATGGACGGCTTTGGCTTCACCGGCCTGATGGACAAACTCGGCATCGAGCGCCGGCTGATGACCGCCGGGGAGAACAAGGGCTTTCTCGATCCGTTCAGCCCGCAGACCGACAAGCAGCGCGCCTATGCCCAGGCCATGCTGGACCAGATCCACCGGCAGTTCATCGCCGTGGTCAAGCAGGGGCGGGGGCAGCGCCTCAAGGAAGGGCCCGAGACCTTCAGCGGCCTGTTCTGGACCGGCCAGCAGGCCGTGGAAATGGGTCTGGCCGACCAGTACGGCAACCTGGACTACGTGGCGCGCGAGGTGGTGCAGGCCGAGGACATCGTGGACTACACCCGGCGCGAAAACGTGGCCGAGCGTCTGGTGCGCCGCTTTGGCGCCTCCGTCGGCGAAGGGCTGGCGCGGGCGCTGCGCGCCACGCCGCCGCTGCGTTGAGCCGAGGCCGATCCCCGCTCTCTCAAAGCCCGATGGCAAACACCGCCGGGCCCTGCGGCGCCGGCGCCGGGCTCTGCCGCCACTGGCGCACCGGCGCGCTGCGCACCGTGGCCTGCGGCAGCGTCAGCGCGCTGGCTACGGCCAGCCGGGTGTCGGCCTGCAAGGTTTGCAGCAGCGCCGCCAGCAGGGCGGCATTGCGGTAGGGCGTTTCGATGAAGAGCTGGGTCTGGCCGGTGCGGCGCGCCAGCGCCTCCAGCTCGCGGATGCGCTGTGCGCGGGCCGCCGCTTCCTGCGGCAGATAGCCGACGAAAGCGAAGTGCTGCCCCGACAGGCCGCTGGCGGCCAGCGCCAGCAGCAGCGACACCGGCCCGACCAGCGGCACCACCGGGATGCCCAGCTCGTGGGCGGCGCGCACCACCGAGCTGCCCGGGTCGGCCACGGCCGGCATGCCCGCTTCGCTCAGCAGGCCGATGTCCTGCCCCTGCAGGGCAGGCGCCAGCAGCGGCCGGGCGTCGAAGCCGGCGGGGCCGTGGTCGCCTTTCTTGTGCACCGCGCGCGGCAGTTCCCGGATGTCCAGCGCCTGCAGGGGCTGCGCCAGCGGCTGCAGCTCGGCCACGCGCTTGAGATAGGCGCGCGCGCTCTTGGCGTTTTCGCAGATCCAGTGCGACAGCCGTGCCGCCACCTCCAGCGTGCCGGCAGGCAGCACGGCGTGCAGCGGGGTCTGCGCGTCGCAGCCGTGGTCCAGCGGAGCCGGCACCAGATACAGCGTGCCTGCGGCCGCCGTCATGGGCCGGGGGCTGCGGCGGGCAGCAGTTGCAGGCCCGCTGCGCGCAGCAGCCGGGCGGTGCGGATCAGCGGCAGGCCGACCAGCGCGGTCGGGTCGTCGCTGTCGATGGCGTCCAGCAGCACGATGCCCAGGCCCTCGCTCTTGGCGCTGCCGGCGCAGTCGTAGGGCTGCTCGGCGCGCAGATAGGCTTCGATTTCGGCATCGGTGAGCGGGCGCACGCGCACCCGTACCTCGGCCAGATCGACCTGCTCGAACCCGCTGGCTGCGCAGACCACCGCCACCGCGGTATGAAAGACCACGGTCTGGCCCTGCATGCGCCGCAGCTGCGCCATGGCGCGCGCATGGTCGCCCGGCTTGCCCAGGGCTTGCCCCTGCAGATCGGCCACCTGGTCGGAGCCGATGATCACGGCCTGGGGCTGGCGCCGGGCCACGGCCTGCGCCTTGGCCAGCGCCAGCCGCCGCGCCAGCGCCGCTGGCGACTCGCCGGGCAGCGGGGTTTCATCGACGGCAGGCGCCTCGACCGTGAAGGGCAGGCGCAGGCGCTCCAGCAGCTCGCGCCGGTAAGGGGAGGTCGAGGCCAGGATCAGGGGGCGGGGAAGTGGGCAAGGCATGGGGGCCGATTCTCTTACACTGCCGCCATGGCCGCAGTGTTTGATTCCCGACGCCTGGATGTGCAGTCCTTTGCCCGCGCCAGCGCCGAGCTGGCCGGCTGCGAGCCCCTGGCGTCCTATCCCCGCCTGCTGGAGGCGGCGCAGGCGGCCGCTGGCCAGTTGCAGGGGCGGGAAGTCCGCTGGCAGGCGCGGGGCGAGGCCCGCGCCGAGCCGGGCGGCGGCGTGCAGGTCTGGGTGCATCTGCGCGCGCAGGCGGTGCTGCCGCTGGTCTGCCAGCGTTGCCTGGAGCCGGCCGAGGTGGCGCTGGAGGTGGACCGGGCGTTCCGCTTCGTGGCCACCGAGGCCCAGGCCGAGGCGCTGGATGAGGAGATCGAGGAAGACGTGCTGGTGCTGGCGCGCGATTTCGATCTGCGAGCCCTGGTGGAAGACGAGCTGCTGATGGCGCTGCCGCTGGTGCCTCGGCACGCCGCCTGTCCGGTGCCGCCGCGGCTGTCGGCCCAGGACGCGGATTTCGACGCCGTCGGGCAGCGCCCCAACCCCTTTGCCGCGCTGGCCGGCCTCAAGGGCGGCGGGCCGGGGCGGGGCTGAAGCCTTCCGGTATAATGCCGGGTTTCGCGCGGCGTGGAGCCTGCGCCTTGTTCGTTTCATTCCAAACCGACGCGTCGCGCCGCAAAGCGCCAGGCGCACCCCTTTGCACAGGAGCCTGTCATGGCCGTTCAGCAAAACAAAAAGTCGCCGTCCAAGCGCGGCATGCACCGCTCGCACAATGCCCTGAGCGTGCCCGGCATCGCCGTGGAGCCGACCACTGGCGAAACCCATCTGCGCCATCACATCAGCCCCAGCGGCTACTACCGTGGCCGCAAGGTGCTGAAGACCAAATCCGAAGCCTGATTCCAGGCTTCGTCCGGGCCCGCCGCTACAGCGCCCGTAGCGCGGGCCTTTGTCTTGATGCCGACTGCCATGTCCGGTTCATCTGTGCCTGAGCGCGCGGCCCGCCCATGATCACCATTGCCGTGGACTGCATGGGGGGCGACCATGGCCCCCGCGTCACGCTGGCGGCGTGCCGCCAGTTTCTCGATCACCATCCCGAAGCGCAGCTGCTGCTGGTGGGTCAGCCCGAAGCGCTGGCCGGCCTGACGCATGCGCGCGCCCGGGTCGTGGCTGCCACCGAGGTGGTGGGCATGGACGACCCGATCGAGGTGGCGCTGCGTCGCAAGAAGGATTCCTCGATGCGCGTGGCCATCGAGCAGGTCAAGGCCGGCGCCGCCGACGTGGCGGTCTCGGCGGGCAATACCGGCGCGCTGATGGCCATTGCCCGCTATGTGCTCAAGACCATGGAGGGCATCGACCGCCCGGCCATCGCCACCCAGATGCCCAACAGCAGGGGGGGCTCCACCACGGTGCTGGATCTGGGGGCCAACGTCGATTGCACCGCCGAGCATCTGCTGCAGTTCGCCGTCATGGGCTCGGCGCTGGTGTCGGTGCTGCGGGATGAGCCCAACCCCTCGGTCGGACTGCTCAATATCGGCGAAGAGGTCATCAAAGGCAACGATGTCATCAAAAAAGCCGGCGAACTGCTGCGAACAGCGGCCAACGCCGGCGATCTGAATTTTTACGGCAACGTCGAGGGCAACGACATCTTCAAGGGCACGACCGACATCGTGGTCTGTGACGGCTTTGTCGGCAATGTGGCGCTCAAGGCCGTCGAAGGTCTGGCCTCGATGATCGGGGGCTTTCTGCGGGAAGAGTTCTCGCGCAGCATCTTCACCAAATTTGCCGCCATCGTCTCGTATCCAGTTCTATCTTCTTTCAAAAAGCGGGTGGACTACCGCCGTTACAACGGCGCGGCCTTGCTGGGGCTGCGCGGGCTGGTGTTCAAGAGCCACGGTTCGGCCGACGAGTTGGCTTTTGAGCAGGCCCTCAACCGGGCTTATGATGCGGCCCGCAACCGGCTGCTCGAGCGCGTGCAGGCGCGCATCGCCCACGCCGCCCCGCTGCTGGGGGCCGGCGCGGGTGCCGAGTAGCCCGCGGCGGGCGACGCTTAGGGCGCGGCCCGCGACCCCTGAAGAATCTTCATGAGCCCTTATTCCCGCATCACAGGCACCGGCAGCTACCTGCCGCCGCAGCGCCTGAGCAACGCCGATCTGGTGGCGCGCCTGGCCGCCGACGGCATCGAAACCTCCGACGAGTGGATCGTCGAGCGTACCGGCATCCGCGCGCGCCACTTCGCTGCGCCCGGCGTGACCAGCAGCGAGCTGGGCGCCGAGGCGGCGCGCCGCGCGCTGCAGGCCGCTGGCCTGGCGGCCAGCGAGCTGGACCTGATCATCGTGGCCACGTCCACGCCGGACATGGTGTTCCCGTCCACCGCCTGCATCCTGCAGGACAAGATCGGCGCCAATGGCTGCCCGGCCTTCGACGTGCAGGCGGTGTGCAGCGGCTTCGTCTATGCGCTGACGGTGGCCGACGCCATGATCAAGGCCGGTACCGCGCGGCGCGCCCTGGTGGTCGGGGCGGAGGTGTTTTCGCGCATCATCGATTTCAAGGACCGCAGCACCTGCGTGCTGTTCGGCGACGGCGCCGGCGCCGTGGTGCTGCAGGCCAGCGAGGAGCCGGGCATACTGGCCAGCGAGTTGCATGCCGACGGCCGCCACGTGGACATTCTGTGCACGCCGGGCACGGTGGCCGGCGGCCAGGTGCTGGGCGATCCGCTGCTGAAGATGGATGGCCAGGCCGTGTTCAAGCTGGCCGTGGGCGTGCTCGAAGACGCGGCGCGCGCCGTGCTGGCCAAGGCCGGGCTGCAGGACACCGACATCGACTGGCTGATCCCGCATCAGGCCAACATCCGCATCATGCAGGGCACGGCCAGGAAGCTCAAACTGCCGATGGACAAGGTCATCGTCACGGTGGACGAGCACGGCAACACCTCGGCGGCGTCGATCCCGCTGGCGCTGGACGTCGGCGTGCGCAGCGGCCGTGTCAAGCCAGGCGACAGGGTGCTGCTCGAAGGGGTGGGTGGCGGCTTCACCTGGGGCGCGGTGCTCCTGAAAATGTAGCGAGCTATCTAGTTCTGAAGCCGAAAACTGAGAAAATTTGATGAAACCGTTTGCTTTTGTCTTTCCCGGCCAGGGTTCGCAGTCGGTCGGCATGCTCGACGCCTGGGGTGATCATCCGCGGGTGCGCGAGGTGCTGCACGAGGCCTCCGAGGCGCTGGGTGAAAACGTGGCCCAGCTGATCAAGGAAGGCCCCAAGGAGGCGCTGGCCCTGACGACCAACACCCAGCCGGTGATGCTGGTGGCCGGCGTGGCGGCCTACCGGGTCTGGATGGAGGAGACCGGTCAGGCCCCGCAGGCCGTGGCCGGTCACTCGCTGGGCGAGTATTCGGCGCTGGTGGCTGCCGGCGTGCTCACGCTCACGCAGGCCGTGCCGCTGGTGCGTTTTCGCGCCCAGGCCATGCAGGAGGCGGTGCCGGTGGGCGCCGGGGCGATGGCGGCCATCCTCGGCATGGCCTCGGATCAGGTGGTCGCCGGCTGCGCCGAGGCGCAGGCTTCTTTTGCGGCGGGCTCCGGCGAAGTCGTCGAGGCCGTGAACTTCAACGATCCGGCGCAGACCGTGATCGCCGGGACCAGGGCCGCCGTGGACAAGGCCTGCGAGGTGCTCAAGGCCCATGGCGCCAAGCGGGCGCTGCCGCTGCCGGTGTCGGCGCCCTTCCATTCCAGCCTGATGAAGCCGGCGGCCGAGCGGCTGCGCCAGCGGCTGGAGGAGGTGGACTTTGCCGCGCCGCAGATCGCGCTGATCAACAACATCGACGTGGCGGTGGAGACCGACGCCGACCGCATCCGCGACGCGCTGTACCGCCAGGCCTTTGGGCCGGTGCGCTGGGTCGAGTGCGTGCAGGCCATCAAGGCGCGTGGCATCTCCCATGTGGTCGAGTGCGGTCCGGGCAAGGTGCTGGCCGGCATGGTCAAGCGCATCGATCCGGAACTCAGCGGCATGGCCCTGTACGACCCGGCCACGCTGGCCGAAGTGAAAGGAAACCTGGCATGAGCGAGCTGAAATTCGAAGGGCAGGTGGCCCTGGTCACTGGCGCTTCGCGCGGCATCGGCGCGGCCATCGCGCACGAGCTGGCTGTGCGGGGCCTGCGGGTCATTGGTACCGCCACCACCGACGAGGGTGCGCAGAAAATCAGCGCCGCGCTGGCGGCCTACGCGGGTTGTCGCGGCGTCAAACTGAATGTCAACGATGCGCCAGCCTGCGATGCGCTGATCGACGGCATCGTCAAGGAGCACGGCGCGCTGCACGTGCTGGTCAACAACGCCGGCATCACCCGCGACACGCTGGCCATGCGCATGAAGGACACCGAGTGGGACGAGGTGCTGGAGACCAACCTCAAGGCGGTCTTCCGGCTCAGCCGCGCGGCCATCCGGCCCATGATGAAGCAGCGCTACGGTCGCATCATCAGCATCACCTCGGTGGTGGGGGCCTCGGGCAATCCGGGGCAGGCCAACTACGCCGCGGCCAAGGCCGGCGTGGCCGGCATGACCCGCGCGCTGGCGCGCGAGCTGGGCTCGCGGCACATCACCGTCAACTGCGTGGCGCCGGGCTTCATCGAAACCGACATGACCGTGCATCTGCCCGAGGAGCAGCAAAAGGCCCTGCTGGGCCAGATCCCGCTGGGGCATCTGGGCAAGCCGGCCGACATCGCGCACGCGGTGGCCTATCTGGCTTCGCCGCAGGCCGGCTACGTGACCGGGCAGGAACTGCACGTCAACGGGGGCATGTTCATGGCCTGAGCTGGCCCCGCTTTTTCTTCGGCCGCATGGTCCGTACGGCTGCCGCGATCCGGGAAAACCCTTTTTTCGGGCCGGCTAAAATCACGGATTCATCTACAACCCTTTGAGGGAAACATGAGCGATATCGAAGCACGCGTCAAGAAAATCATCGCCGAGCAGCTCGGTGTGGAAGAGTCCCAGGTGACCAACGAGAAGGCCTTCGTGGCCGATCTGGGTGCCGACTCGCTCGACACCGTGGAACTGGTCATGGCGCTGGAAGACGAGTTCGGCATCGAGATTCCGGACGAGGACGCCGAAAAGATCACGACGGTGCAGCACGCCATCGATTACGCCAAGGCCCACCAGAAGGCCTGAGCGCCCCATCCGCGGCGGCACTGCGCGTGCAGCCGACAGCCCTGCAAGCGCGCCCCCCGATTCCGCGCCGCTTGCAGCGGCGCCTACCCAGCTTCCCGACACACACACACCATGTCCCGCCGTCGCGTCGTCGTCACCGGACTGGGCTGCATCAGCCCGGTCGGCAACACCGTCACCGATGCTTGGGCCAGCCTGCTGGCCGGCCGCTCCGGTGTCGATCTGGTCACCAAGTTCGATGCCAGCAACTTTGCCTGCCGCATCGCCGGTGAGGTCAAGGGCTTCGAACTGGAGAAGTACATCGGCGCCAAGGAAGCGCGCACGATGGACACCTTCATCCACTACGGCATCGCCGCGGCGGTGCAGGCGGTCGAGGACGCCGGCCTGCCCACCGGCGAAGCGCTGAGCGAGGAGCAGGCCGAGCGCATCGGCTGCCTGATCGGCTCGGGCATCGGCGGGCTGCCGCTGATCGAGGAAACGCACACCGAGCTCACCAACCGCGGCCCGCGTCGCATCTCGCCCTTCTTCGTGCCGGCGTCCATCATCAACATGATCTCCGGCCATGTGTCGATGCGCTACGGCTTCAAGGGGCCGAATCTGGCCATCGTCACCGCCTGCACCACCGGGCTGCACAGCATCGGCGAGGCGGGCCGCCTGATCGAATACGGCGACGCCGACGTGATGATCGCCGGCGGAGCCGAGTCCACCGTCTCGCCGCTGGGCATCGGCGGCTTTGCCGCGATGCGCGCGCTGTCCACCCGCAACGACGACCCCCAGACCGCTTCCCGCCCCTGGGACAAGGACCGTGACGGCTTCGTGCTGGGCGAAGGCGCCGGCGTGCTGGTGCTGGAGGAATACGAACACGCCAAAAAGCGCGGTGCCCGCATCTATGCGGAACTGGCCGGCTTCGGCATGAGCGCCGATGCCGGGCACATGACCGCGCCCAACATGGACGGCCCGCGCCGTGCGATGCTCTACGCGCTGCGCAATGCCGGGGTCAACCCCGAGCAGGTTGACTACGTCAACGCCCACGGCACTTCCACGCCGCTGGGCGACATCAACGAGTCCAACGCCATCAAGGCCGCGCTGGGCGACCGCGCCCGCAAGATCGTCGTCAGCTCCACCAAGTCCATGACCGGGCACCTGCTCGGCGGCGCCGGCGGCATCGAATCGGTCTTCACTGTGCTGGCGGTGCACCACCAGAAATGCCCGCCGACCATCAACATCTTCAACCAGGATCCGGAATGTGATCTCGATTACTGCGCCAACACGGCGCGGGATCTGAAGATCGACGTCGCGGTCAAGAACAACTTCGGCTTCGGCGGCACCAACGGCACCCTGGTCTTCAAGCGCGTCTGAAGCGCGGCCACCGACGATGCGCAGCGCCCCGGCAGTTCGGTATCCGGTGGGCGCTGCGTCCTGGCAGATGGCCGCGCTGGCCCTGCCCTGGGCTCTGGCAGCGGCCGTGTGCGCGTTGTGGGCCCTGCAGCCGGCCGCGCCCCGCTGGGCCGCTGCGCTGGCGCTGGCCTGCGCGGTGGTGGCAGCCCTGGGCCTCTGGTGGATCCGGCACCGTGGCGGCGCCGGCGTGCTGCACTGGGACGGCCGTAGCTGGACGCTGCAAACAGGCCAGGGTCCAGCCCGCGTCGGTGCGCTGGCGCTGGCGCTCGATGGGCAGGCGCTGATGCTGCTGGTCTTCAGGCCGCTGGCAGGCGGCGCGCGCTGGCTGTGGCTGCGCCGCGATGCCGATGCGGCGCGCTGGGCCGATCTGCGCCGCGCCGTCTATGCCACCCACGGGGTGAGGGCGCCTTCCGCAGCGCACGGAGCGGCGCCATGAGCCACTCCGCCGCGGCAGGCCGCGACAGCGACGCCGAGCTGGTGGCGCGTGCCCAGGCCGGCGATCTGCATGCCTTCGAGCTGCTGGTGCTCAAATACCGGCGGCGCATCCAGCGGGTGATTGCCCGCCTGGTGCGCGATGCCGATGCGGTGGAGGACATCGCGCAGGACACATTCCTGCGCGCCTACCGGGCGCTGCCGCAATTCCGCGGCGATGCCCAGTTCTACACCTGGCTGTACCGCATTGCGGTCAACACCGCCAAGCAGGCCCTGCTGGAGCGCCGGCACCAGCCCACTGCGGCGGATGCCGGGCCGACCACCGCGGACGACGAAGAAACTTTTTCCGCGGAACAGGAACCAATGGCCGAGGACACGCCCGAAACCGTCCTGGCCGCGCGCGAGCTGGCTCAGGCGGTGGAGGCGGCGCTGGCGGCGCTGCCCGAGGACTGGCGCCAGGCGGTGACCCTGCGCGAGATCGAGGGTCTGAGCTATGAGGACATCGCAGCGCGGATGGGCACCCCCATAGGCACGGTGCGTTCACGCATCTATCGCGCGCGCGAAGCCATCGCGCAGCGTATCCGCCCGCTGCTGGATCGGCCCGCTGGACGGCGCTGGTAAGGAGAGTGACACCATGCATGAGCAATCAGGCAGGCAGGACGGCGTCCCCCCGGCGCAGGAGCTGACCTCGGCGCTGGCCGACGGCGAGCTGGCTGGCGCCGACCTGCAGCGCGCGCTGGAGCAGCTGCGCGCCGATGAGACCGAGCGCGCCCGCTGGCGCGACTACCATGTGATCGGCGAGGCGCTGCGCGAGGTGGTCGTCCTCAGCGGCTGCGGGGAGGACGCGGCATTCGTGCTGCGGCTGCGCCAGCGCCTGGTGGCCGCTGCCGGCGGTGAGCCCACGGGCCATGCGGGGATTGCCCCTCCGGTTTAATTGGCGCATCGAATCATGACGACTCACATGGGGATGTTCATGTTGAACTGGAAAGACGTTTTCTTCTCGGCATGGTGCCGCGGTACGGCACGGCGCCTGGGCCTGATGCTGGTTCTGGTCATCGCGTCGGCCTGGTTGGCGCCACAGGTGCAAGCACAGACCCGGGGGCTGCCGGACTTCACCGAACTGGTCGAGCAGGTGGGCCCTTCGGTGGTCAACATCCGCACGTTGGAGCGGGTGAGCGCGCGCAGCGCCGACGGCAGCGGCATGGACGAGGAGATGCTCGAATTCTTCCGCCGCTTCGGGCTGCCGGTGCCGCCCAACGTGCCGCGGCAGTCGCCCCGTCAGGGGCGACCCCAGCCGGAGGAGCAGCCGCGGGGGGTGGGGTCGGGCTTCATCCTGTCGGCCGACGGTTTCATCATGACCAACGCCCATGTGGTCGATGGCGCGGATGAGGTCATCGTCACGCTGCCGGACAAGCGCGAGTTCAAGGCCCGCATCGTCGGCGCCGACCGGCGCACCGACGTGGCCGTGGTCAAGATCGAGGCCAGCGGCCTGCCGGCGGTGAAGATCGGCGATGTGAGCCGGCTCAAGGTCGGCGAGTGGGTCGTGGCCATCGGCTCGCCGTTCGGCCTGGAGAACACCGTCACTGCTGGCATCGTCAGCGCCAAGCAGCGCGACACCGGCGACTACCTGCCGCTGATCCAGACCGACGTGGCCATCAATCCGGGCAATTCGGGCGGTCCGCTGATCAATATGCGCGGCGAAGTGGTGGGCATCAACAGCCAGATCTATTCGCGCTCCGGCGGCTACATGGGCATCGCGTTCGCGATCCCGATCGACGAGGCCATGCGCGTGGCCGAGCAGTTGCGCACCAGCGGGCGCGTCACGCGCGGGCGCATCGGCGTGCAGATCGACCAGGTCACCAAGGAGGTGGCCGAAGCCATCGGACTGGGGCGCCCGCAGGGGGCGCTGGTGCGCAGCGTCGAAGCCGGCTCGCCGGCGGAGAAGGCCGGCGTCGAGGCGGGCGACATCATCATTCGGCTCGATGGCAAAACCATCGAAAAATCCAACGACCTGCCCCGCATGGTCGGCAGCCTCAAGCCGGGGACGCGCAGCACGCTGACGGTTTTCCGCCGCGGCGCGACCAAGGATCTGGCCGTCACCATCGGCGAATTCGAGGCCGACAAGCCGGTGCTCGCCCGCAAGGACGCGCCGCGCGAGGACAAGCCGCGCACGGCCGCCGCGACGACCCTGGGGCTGACGGTCAGCGATCTGACCGAGGCGCAGAAGAAGGAACTCAAGATCCGTGGCGGCGTGCGGGTCGAATCCGCCACCGAGGCGGCTGCCCGTGCCGGCCTGCGTGAAGGCGATGTGCTGCTGGCGCTGGCCAACGTCGAGATCGGCAGCGTGCGCGAGTTCGAGGCCCTGGTGGCCAAGCTCGACAAGAGCAAGCCGGTGACCGTGCTGTTTCGGCGCGGCGAGTGGGCCCAGTACGCGGTCATCCGGCCCGCGGCGCGGTAAAAGGGCTGCCCCCTACCCGAGTCGGGTATGGGGGCTTTTGTCGTTTTTCCGCAGTCCGGATGGGGAGGCGGGAAAAATTTTCCGTTCGCCGAAATGTGAGCTTGCGCCAACTTTTACTGCCTGCTGCCCGATGGACTGGTTAGAATGGCAGGCTGGCACTGCCGATTTGCCGCATATTGCGGTGCGTTGAAACCACGATATGGGATCTGTCCAGCCAAGCCAGGATGTTCCACATATCGCCCACAAGTTGTTCAAAATTTCGCCGGCGGAATCTGTTGATATTCTGTGTATAAATTTCTGTTGTGACGCGGCAACGTCGCTCGCCCGCGGTAGTCTGGACTGTACGCAGCCCCCTTTTTGCCTACAATGAAGTTCCAACTATCGCAGTTGCCATAGATTGTTGGTTCAGGGCGCGTCACCACTCGACGCGCCCTTTTTTCTTGCGCGCGTCCCTGTAAATTCAAGCACTTAAGCGTTCCCCTTGATGAAGCACATCAGAAATTTTTCGATCATCGCGCACATCGACCACGGCAAATCGACCCTGGCGGACCGGCTCATCCAGCGCTGCGGCGGACTGGAGGAGCGCGAGATGGAAGAGCAAGTGCTCGACTCGATGGACATCGAAAAGGAGCGTGGGATAACCATCAAGGCGCAGACCGCCGCCCTGCAGTACAAGGCCCGCGACGGGCAGGTGTACAACCTCAACCTGATCGACACGCCCGGCCACGTGGACTTCTCCTACGAGGTGAGCCGTTCGCTGTCGGCCTGCGAGGGGGCGTTGCTGGTGGTCGATGCCAGCCAGGGCGTGGAGGCCCAGACCGTGGCCAACTGCTACACCGCGCTGGACCTCGGGGTGGAGGTGCTGCCGGTGCTCAACAAGATGGATCTGCCGCAGGCCGATCCCGAGCGCGCCAAGGCCGAGATCGAGGACGTGATCGGCATCGATGCCTCCGAAGCCATTCCCTGCTCGGCCAAGACCGGCATGGGCGTGGACGACATTCTGGAGGCCATCGTCGCCAAGATTCCGCCGCCGCGCGGCAACCCCGATGGCCCGCTGCGCGCGATGATCATCGACAGCTGGTTCGACAGCTACGTCGGCGTGGTCATGCTGGTGCGCGTGGTCGATGGCCGGCTGCAAAAGGGCGAGCGCATCAAGCTCATGGCCACCAACATGGCCTACGAGGCCGGGCAGCTGGGCGTCTTCACCCCGGCCAACCAGCCGCGCGACAGCCTGGAGGCCGGGGAGGTGGGCTACATCATCGCCGGCATCAAGGAGCTGCAGGCGGCCAAGGTGGGAGACACCGTCACGCTGGAGAAGAAGCTGCCCAACAACGCCGGCCCGGCCACCGAGCCGCTGCCCGGCTTCAAGGAAATCCAGCCCCAGGTGTTCGCCGGCCTGTATCCGACCGAAGCGAACCAGTACGACGCGCTGCGCGACAGCCTGGAAAAGCTCAGGCTCAACGACGCCTCGCTGCACTTCGAGCCCGAGGTGTCGCAGGCGCTGGGATTTGGCTTTCGCTGCGGCTTCCTCGGCCTGCTGCACATGGAGATCGTGCAGGAGCGGCTGGAGCGCGAGTTCGACCAGGACCTGATCACCACCGCGCCCAGCGTGGTCTATCAGGTGGTCAAGAACAACGGCGAGGTCGTCATGGTGGAGAACCCCTCCAAGATGCCGGACCAGGGCCAGATCCGCGAAATCCGCGAGCCCATCGTTACCGTGCACCTGTACATGCCGCAGGAGTACGTCGGCCCGGTGATGACGCTGGCCAACCAGAAACGCGGCGTGCAGGTCAACATGACCTACCACGGCCGCCAGGTCATGCTTACCTACGAGCTGCCGCTGGGCGAGATCGTGCTCGACTTCTTCGACAAGCTCAAGTCCGTCAGCCGTGGCTACGCCTCGATGGACTATGAGTTCAAGGAGTACCGCGCCTCCGACGTGGTCAAGGTGGACATGCTGCTCAATGGCGAGAAGATCGACGCGCTGTCGATGATCGTGCACCGCAGCCAGGCCGCCGCGCGTGGCCGCGCGGTGGCGGCCAAGATGCGCGAGATCATCTCCCGCCAGCAGTTCGACGTGGCCATTCAGGCGGCCATCGGCGCGCAGATCATTGCCCGCGAGAACATCAAGGCGCTGCGCAAGAACGTGCTGGCAAAATGCTACGGCGGTGACATCACTCGCAAGCGCAAACTTCTCGAAAAACAGAAAGCGGGCAAGAAACGCATGAAACAGATCGGTTCGGTCGAAGTGCCGCAGGAAGCCTTCCTGGCCATCCTGCAGGTGGAGGACTGATGCAGCTGCTCACCTCCCTCATCCTGGGCGCTTTCGGCGCCTACATCGCCGGCTGGTATTTCGGCTTCATCGAGGGCAATTTCGCCCTGCTGCTGCTGCTGGCCACGGTGGTCACCGGGGCGTACTGGCTGGCCGAGCGCTTCCATTTCCTGCCGCAGCGGCGTGCCGCCGCCGAGCGGCTGGAGCGCGAGGCCCTGCAGCGCCGTGCCGAGCTGCAGCAGCAGGGCATCAAGGCCGACGAGGTGGACCTGCAGGCCGCCAAAGCCAAGCTGCTGGCGCAGCCCTGGTGGCTGGACTGGACGGCCGGGCTCTTTCCGGTCATCGCGGTGGTCTTTCTGCTGCGCTCCTTCCTGTTCGAGCCTTTCAAGATCCCTTCCGGCTCGATGATTCCCACGCTGCTGGTGGGCGACCTGATCCTGGTCAACAAATACCACTACGGCATCCGGCTGCCGGTCATCCACACCAAGATCACCGAGGGGCAGCCGGTGCAGCGTGGCGACGTGGTCGTGTTCCGCTACCCGCCGCGGCCCAGCCAGGACTACATCAAGCGCGTGGTCGGCCTGCCCGGCGACGAGGTGGCCTACCTGAACAAGCGCCTGACCATCAACGGCCAGCCGGTGCCGACCAGCGAGCTGCCGGACTTCTTCGACGAGGACGCGATGCGCTACTTTCGCCAGTACGCCGAGACGCTGGGGGCCGTGCCGCACCGCATGATCATCGATGCGGAGCGCCGCGGCGGCTTTGCCGAGACCGAAATCGGCGCCTTTCCCTACCGCGACAACTGCCGCTACAGCGTCGAAGGCGTCGTCTGCCGGGTGCCCGAGGGGCACTATTTCATGATGGGTGACAATCGGGATAATTCGCTGGATTCGCGCTACTGGGGCTTCGTGCCGGACCGCAACATCGTGGGCAAGGCCTTTTTCATCTGGATGAATTTCGGCAACCTCAAGCGCATCGGTTCGTTCAACTGAAATCGGATGGACACAAGGGGAGCAAGCATGGTGGGGCATAGGAAGTCGGGGCAGCGCGGCATCACGTTTCTGGGGCTGCTGTTCATCGGTGGCCTGCTGGCCGTGACCGGGGTGGTCGTGGCGCAGGTCGTGCCGACGCTGATCGAGCTGCAGGCCATCCACAAGGCCGCACGCAAGGCTGCCCAGGAGGGCACGACGGTGCCCGAGATCCGCGCCATCTTCGACAAGGCGGCCCAAATCGACGACATCAAGTCCATCGAAGGCAAGGACCTGAACATCACCAAGATCGGCGACAAGGTCGTCGTCAGCTTTGCTTACGAGCGGGAGATCCACCTGGCCGGGCCGGCCTGGCTCACGCTCAAGTACGAGGGAAGCACCAAGTAGCGTGGCCGATGGTCTGACCGCGCTGCAGCAGCGGCTGCAGCACACTTTCGCCGACCCCGCGCTGTTGCAGCGCGCGCTCACGCACCGCAGCTTTGCTGCCGACCACAACGAGCGGCTCGAATTCCTGGGCGACTCGGTGCTCAACCTGGCCGTGGCCGACCTGCTGTACCAGCGTCTGCACAGTCTGCCGGAAGGCGATCTGTCGCGCATCCGCGCCAATTTGGTCAAGCAAGACAGCCTGCACCGCCTGGCCGTCGAGCTGGGCCTGCCGGCCGTGCTGCGTCTGGGCGAGGGCGAACTGCGCTCGGGCGGGCAGCGCCGCCCATCCATCCTGGCCGACGCGCTGGAGGCCATCATCGGCGCGGTCTATCTGGATGCCGGCTATCCGGCGGCGCAGCAGCTGGTGCACCGCCTGCTGCGCGACGTGGAGATCACGCCGCAGATGCAGGCCAGCGCCAAGGATGCCAAGACCGAGCTGCAGGAGTGGCTGCAGGCGCGCAAGCTGCGGCTGCCGGTCTACCGGGTGGTGGGCACGCTGGGAGCGGCGCACCGCCAGACCTTCGACGTGGAATGCGAGGTCGCCGACCTGAATCTGAGCGAGCGCGGCATTGGCAGTTCGCGCCGTGCCGGCGAGCAGGCCGCAGCCGCCGCGATGCTGCAGACGCTCAGGACGCGCCAGCCGGGGTGACCACCATGCAGGAACCGGCCATGCCATCGCCATCGCCCGAGGCCGCCCGCCGCTGCGGCCTGATCGCCATCGTGGGGCGCCCTAACGTGGGCAAGTCCACGCTGCTCAATGCCCTGGTGGGCCAGAAGATCAGCATCACTTCCCGCAAGGCGCAGACCACGCGCCACCGCATCACCGGCATCCGTACCGTCGGCAGCGTGCAGTACGTGTTCGTCGATACGCCGGGCTTTCAGACCCGGCACGCCAACGCGCTGAACCGGTCGCTGAACAAAACGGTGCTGGGCGCCCTGGGCGATGTCGATCTGGTGCTGTTCGTGGTGGAGGCGGGTCGTTACGGAACGGCCGACGACAAGGTGCTGCAGCTGCTGCCGCAGGGCACCCCCGTGCTGCTGGTGGTCAACAAGCTCGATACCGTGCGCCAGCGTGCAGATTTGGCGCCGTGGCTGCAGCAGATGGCGCAGCGCCATCCCTTTGCCGAGATCGTGCCCCTGTCGGCCAAGCAGCCCAAGGACGCGCAGCGGCTGCTGGCCATCTGCGCGCGCTACCTGCCCGAGCAGGACTGGTGGTATGCCGAAGACGAGCTGACCGACCGCAGCGAACGCTTCCTGGCCGGCGAAATCGTGCGCGAGAAGCTCTTTCGCCTGACCGGTGACGAGCTGCCCTACAGTGCCACGGTGCTGGTCGATCGCTTCGACGAGGAGCCGCTGCAGCAGGATCCGTCCCGGCGCCTGGTGCGCATCAGCGCCACCATCGTCGTGGAGCGCGAGGCGCACAAGGCCATGGTCATCGGCGAGCAGGGCGAGCGCATCAAGCGCATCGGCACGGCGGCGCGCGTCGATCTGGAAAAGCTGCTGGACGCCAGGGTGTTCCTGGAGCTGTGGGTCAAGGTGCGTTCCGGCTGGGCCGACGACGAGGCGCGGGTGCGCTCGTTTGGGTATGAGTGAGGCCAGGCGGCGTTTTCGAGGGTCGATCCGCGCGCGATGGCAGCCCAACGCATCAGTGACGAGCCGGCCTTCGTGCTGCACCGCTACGACTGGAGCGAGACCAGTCTGATCCTGGAGGCCTTCACTCGCCACCACGGGCGCGTGGCGCTGGTGGCCAAGGGAGCCAAGCGCCCCAGCTCCAGCTTTCGTCCGGTGCTGCTGCCGCTGCAGCCGCTGCGGCTGGCCTACGGCGGCGAGGGCGAGGTGCGCACCCTGAAAGCCGCCGAATGGGTGGGCGGCCACGTCATGCCCACGGGCGAGGCGCTGCTGGCCGGCTACTACCTCAACGAGCTGCTGCTGCGCCTGCTGGCGCGCGACGACGCGCATCCGGTGCTGTTCGACCGCTATGCCCAGATCCTGCAGGTGCTGGCCGCCGGGTCTTCTGCGCTGCTGGAGGCGGCGCTGCGCGCTTTCGAACTGCTGCTGCTGCGCGAAGTCGGCCTGTTGCCCGAGCTGGGCCGGCAGACCCTGACGCTGGCGCCGCTGCAGGCGCATGGGGCCTATGTCCTCGTGCCCGAAGGGGGGCTGCGCGAGCGCGGCCCGCAGGAGCGCGCGGCCTTGAGCGGCGCGCAGTGGCTGCGGCTGTGGCAGGCGCTGGCGCCGGGCATGCCGTTGGCCGAGACGCTGCGCGTCTGCGCCGAGCTGTCGGCCGAGCTCAAGCCCCAGCTGCGGGCCCTGCTCCATTACCATTGCGGCGTGGCCACGCTGCGTACCCGTCAGCTGATGGTCGAGCTGCAGTCCCTATGAAACCTCCTACCGTCCTCTCGGTCAACGTCAACAAGGTGGCGCTGGTGCGCAACACCCGCCACCTGGGCATCCCCAGCGTGACGCGCGCGGCCACGCTGTGCCTGCAGGCCGGCGCGCACGGCATCACCGTGCATCCGCGTCCGGATCAGCGCCACATCCGGCCGCAGGACGTGCACGACCTGGCCGCCTTGCTGCAGGACTGGCCCGACCGGGAATACAACATCGAGGGCAATCCGCTGCACAACCTGATGGACTACGTGCGCGCCGTGCGGCCGCACCAGGCCACTTTCGTGCCCGATGCCGAGGGACAGTTCACCAGCGACCACGGCTGGACCTTTCCGCAGGATGCCGAGCGCCTGCGTCCGCTGATCGCCGAGTGCCGCGCGCTGGGGGTGCGGGTGAGTCTTTTCATGGACCCCATACCGGAGCAAATGGCGCATGCCAAGGCCGTCGGGGCCGACCGGGTGGAGCTCTACACCGAGCCCTATGCCGCGTCCTGGGGGCATCCCACCCAGGCGGCGCAGCTGCAGCGCTATGCCGCGGCGGCGCGGGCCGCGCTGGAGGCCGGCCTGGCGGTCAACGCCGGGCATGACCTCAACCGCGACAACCTGACCGAATTCCTGCGCCGGGTGCCCGGCGTCTCCGAAGTGTCCATCGGCCATGCGCTGATGGCCGATGCGCTGGAGCTGGGCTATCCGGCCGCCGTCCAGGCGTATCTGCGCTGCATCGCCGACGCCTACCGGGCCTAGGATGATCTACGGCATCGGCACCGACATCTGCGACGTGCGGCGCATCCGCGCCAGCGTGGCGCGGCATGGCGAGCGTTTCGCCCAGCGGGTGCTGGGCGAGCAGGAGTTTGCCGTCTGGCAGGGGTGCAGCCAGCGCTGGCCCGAGCGCGGCCTGCGCTATCTGGCCACCCGCTTTTCGGCCAAGGAGTCCTTTGCCAAGGCCATCGGCCTGGGCCTGCGCCTGCCGATGACCTGGCGCCACTGCGAGATCCTCAACCTACCCAGCGGCCAGCCCGTCATCGTGCTGCACGGCGAGCTGCAAGCCTGGTTCGAGGCGCAGGGGCTGCGGGCGCAGGTCAGCCTCAGCGACGAAAGCGACTATGCCGCCAGCTTCGTCGTGGTGGAGAAAGTCTCCACCATGCCGCACGAGCTGCCGAACCACTGACCCGGCGGTTCACCCCATTTCCTTTTTTGCGCCAGCCGCCCAGACAGACGAGACCATGCACGCTCCGCTCATCATCGACATCGCCGGCACCACGCTGACACCGCAGGACCGCCGCCGCCTGGCCCATCCACTGGTCGGCGGGCTCATCCTGTTCACCCGCAACTGGGTGGACCGCGCCCAGCTCGTGGAGCTGTGCGCACAGATCAAGGCTGTGCGCGCCGACCTGCTGATCTGCGTCGATCACGAAGGCGGACGCGTGCAGCGTTTCCGCACCGATGGCTTCACCCACCTGCCGCCGATGCGGGCGCTGGGCGAGCAGTGGCTGCACGACCCCCTGGGGGCGACCAACGCCGCCACGGCCTGTGGCTATGTGCTGGCCAGCGAGCTGCGCGCCTGCGGGGTCGATTACAGCTTCACGCCGGTGCTGGATCTGGACCATGGGCGCAGCGCCGTCATCGGCGACCGGGCTTTCGCCCGCGATCCACGGGTGGTCACGCTGCTGGCCAAGAGCCTGATGCACGGCTTGCGCCTGGCCGGCATGGCCAGCTGCGGCAAGCATTTCCCCGGACATGGCCATGTCGCCGCCGATTCGCACACCGACATTCCGGTGGACCGGCGCAGCCTCAAGGCCATCCTGGCCGACGACGCCGCGCCCTATGGCTGGCTGAGCACGGCGCTGGATGCGGTGATGCCGGCGCACGTGATCTACCCAAAGGTGGACGCGCGGCCGGCCGGCTTTTCGGCCCGCTGGCTGGGCGACATCCTGCGCGGGCAGCTGCGCTTTCAGGGGGCGGTGTTCAGCGACGACCTTAGCATGGCCGGGGCCCGCGTCATTGACGGGCGCGAGGTCAGCCACACCGAAGCCGCGCTGGCGGCCCTGCAGGCGGGCTGCGACATGGTGCTGCTGTGCAACCAGTCGCTGGGGGACGGATCGGCGCTCGATGCCCTGATCGATGGCCTGGCTGCGGCCCAGGCCCAGGGCCGCTGGGTGCCCGATGTCGGCAGCGAAGCGCGCCGTCTGGCCCTGCTGCCATCCACGCCGCCCCTGGTCTGGGACGAGCTGATGGTTCACCCGGCTTACATGCACGCGCTGGATCTGCTGCCCTGAGACGGCACCCTGCCACCGCCTCGGCTTCCTCTACCCAGCTTCAAGCGGCTGGCCGCCGCACACAGCCGCCGTCATCGGGAGGTCACGCCTGCCCGCTAGCCTCGGGGCATGTTCGTTTGCCCGGCCGGATCGCGGCCCGGCCACTTCTTGCGATTCCCGATGTTCCAGCGTATTTCCCGACTGAACCTGAGCCAGCGCTTCGCGGTGCTGGGCGTGCTGACTGTGGGGCTGCTCGCCGTCGTGGCGGCCCTGCTCGTCCATAACCTGTGGGCGCAGCGCGATGGGGCCCGCCGGGCCGTGGCGGGCACCCCGGCAGCGTTGTCGCTGCAAAGTCTGGCCAGTGAGCTGCAACGCCACCGCTTCTACAGCGGGCGCCTGCTGGGCAACGATGCCGGCGCCACCGCCGCGCAGCAGCACAGCCGCCAGCAAGTCGAGCATCTGCTGCAGCGGCTGGGGCAGGAGCTGGCGCCGCTGCCGGAGGCGGCGTCACTGCAGTCGGCGCTGCAGGAGGTGCGTCAACGATACGAGTCGCTGGTGGCCGACGTGCAGCAGCAGAAAATGACGGTGCGCGAGAGTTTCGACCGTCACGGCGAGCTGCTGCGCATGCTCGACGATCTTTCCGCGCAGGTGCTGCTCGTCTCCGGCCTGCTGCTCGACGCCGATGCCGCCCGCCATCTATTCATCGTCGCCGGCTTTCAGGAGGGCAAGACCGTGATGGACCAGCTCGCGCAGCTGCACGAGCTGGGCACGATGGTGCTGGCGAACAAGGGGGCCAGTCCGCTGGACCTGCACCAGTTGGCCGCCATCCATGCCAGACTGGAAGATCGGGACCGCTTTTTCGCCCAGACCCTGATGCTGGCCCGCCAGCACGGCGCGCGGCTGCTCACGCCCGCGCTGGAGCAGGCGCTGCAGCAGGCGGCCGCAGGAATCCGGCAAGCCTTGGAACAGGTGCAGCTGACGTTTCTGGGCATATCGCCGGACTGGTCCGTGCTGCCAGCCGATTACGGCAAGCCTCTGGAGCAGGCCATGCAGGCCCAGCAGGCGCTGACCCGGGGCATCGCCGAGGGCGTGGTCGCCGAACTGCAGGCGCGCGAACGTGCGCTGGCCTGGTCGCTGGTGGCCGTGCTGGCGGTTCTGGTGCTGCTGCTCGTCGGTCTGGGCGTGGCCCTCTGGGCCCTGGTGCGATCGATCGTGCGGCCCCTGCAGGCCACATCCGAACAGGCGCGCCGCATGGCAGCGGGCGACCTGAGCGTGGCCCTGGCACTGCAGGTGCAGCACGAAGTGGGGCAGACGCTGGGGGCGCTGGAGCGGATGCGGCAGCACTGGGCTACCGTGCTGGCCGATATGCAGGCCGCAGCAGGCGGGGTGACCGTGGCCAGCCAGGAGCTGCGGCAGGGACATGACGAGCTGGCCCGGCGAGCCGAGCGGGCCGCTCAGGAGCTGCAGCAGACGGCCCGGTTCATCGACGCGCTGCTGGGCGAAGTGGGGCAGGCGGTCGCGGCCGCGCAGCAGGCCCGCGAGCTGGCCGATGACGCGGCCCGTGTGGCCGACAGCGGTGGCGTGGCGATGCAGGAGGTGATGGCGACGATGGAGTCGATCCAGCGCCATTCGGGCCGGATCGAGGACATCACCGGCGTCATCGACGGTCTTGCCTTCCAGACCAATATCCTGGCGCTCAACGCCGCGGTGGAGGCCGCGCGCGCGGGCGAGCACGGTCGCGGCTTTGCCGTGGTGGCGGCGGAGGTCCGCTCGCTGGCGCAGCGCAGCGCCACGGCGGCCCGGGAAATCAAGGCGCTGATCCAGAACTCGACACAGGAGGTCGGCCAGGGCACGGTGCGCATCCGCGCGGCCGGCCGCACGATGGACGACATCGTCGCCAAGGTCAGACAGGTGCACGAACGTATTCAGCAGCTCACCCGCTTTGCCGATGCGCAGCAGGCGGCGGTTTCCACCCTGGCGCAGTCGGTCGGCGAAATGGATCAGCTCACGCAGCAAAACGCCGCCCTGGCCGAGCAGTCCACGGCCGTCATCCACAGCCTGGCGCAGCAGGCCGCACGTCTGCAGCAGACGGCCCAGCATTTCCGTCTGCCTGCGGCGCAGGCCGTCACGGCCCTGCCCGTGGCTGTGGCCGTGGCCGTGGCCGACACGCCAGCCTTGGCGGTCGCCTGATGTGGCCTGCTAGACGGACCGGCGCGGACTTCAGGCCTCGCGCCGCAGCGCCGGGAACAGGATGACGTCGCGGATGCTGGGGCTGTCGGTCAGCAGCATCATCAGGCGGTCGATGCCGATGCCGCAGCCGCCGGTAGGCGGCATGCCGTACTCCAGCGCGCGCACGAAATCGTGGTCGAAATACATGGCTTCGTCGTCGCCGCTGTCCTTGGCCGCCACCTGGGCGGCAAAGCGCGCGGCCTGTTCCTCGGCATCGTTGAGCTCGGAAAAGCCGTTGCCGAACTCGCGGCCGGTGATGTAGAGCTCGAAGCGCTCCGTCACCTCGGGCCGCGTGTCGCTGGCGCGCGCCAGCGGCGAGATTTCCACTGGATGCTCGCAGATGAAGGTGGGCTGCCAGAGCTTTTCTTCCACCACTTCCTCGAAGTAGAGCACCTGCAGGGCCGCCAGCGAGCGGCTGGACAGGCGGTCTTTCTCCTCGCTGAGCCCCAGTTTGCCCAGCGCGCGGATCAGCCAGTCGCGGTCATCGACGAAGGCGCTGCCGGCTTCGCTGTGGCGGATGATGGCTTCGCGGATGGTCAGCCGCTCGAAGGGCCGGGCCAGATCCACCGGCTGGCCGCCGTAGGTCAGCTGCAGCGTGCCCACGGCCTGCTGGGCGGCGTGGCGGATCAGGCCTTCGGTGAAGGTCATCAGGTCCTGGTAGTCCCAGTAGGCCGCATAGAACTCCATCATCGTGAATTCGGGGTTGTGGCGCACCGAGATGCCTTCGTTGCGGAAGTTGCGGTTGATCTCGAACACGCGCTCGAAGCCGCCGACGATGAGGCGCTTCAGGTACAGCTCCGGCGCGATGCGCAGGAACATCTGCTGGTCCAGCGCGTTGTGGTGCGTCACGAAGGGGCGGGCATTGGCGCCGCCGGGGATGGGGTGCAGCATCGGCGTTTCCACTTCCAGGAAGCCGTGCGCGCTCATGTATTCGCGGATCGAGTTGACCGCCTTGCTGCGCGCCACGAAGCGGCGGCGGGCGTCTTCGTCGGTCATCAGATCGACGTAGCGCTGGCGGTATTTCATCTCCTGGTCATGGATGCCGTGGAACTTGTCCGGCATGGGCCGCAGGCTCTTGGTGAGCAGCCGCATGCGGCTGACCTGGATGGACAGCTCGCCGGTGCGCGTCTTGAAGAGCACACCTTCGGCGCCGATGATGTCGCCCAGGTCCCAGTGCTTGAAGTCTTCATAGACCTCGTCGCCGACTTCGTCGCGCTTGACGTAGATCTGGATGCGTCCGGTGCTGTCCTGCAAGGTAGCGAAGCTGGCCTTGCCCATGACGCGCTTGAGCATCATGCGGCCGGCTACCTTGGCGTGGCAGCCCTGGGCCAGCAGCCCCTCGGGGGTCTGCCCGGCATGGGCGGCAAACAGGTCGGCCGCGCGGTCGCTGGGCTTGAAGTCGTTCGGGAAAGCCGGCCCCAGGCCCCGGGCCTGCCGCTGGCGGATGGCTTTGAGCTTCTCGCGCCGTTCGGCAATCAGCTGGTTCTCGTCCTGGGGGGCGGGGGCGTGGGTGTCAGACATGGAAAGGGTGGGCGGCGCAGGCCGCACAAGGCCAAACCGGGTATTTTAATGACGCTATCATCGGTGCCCGCTCCCGCCACTGCCTGCCCATGCTGTACCAGATCGTTGCCCTGCTGCTCGAAGTGATCGCCGGCGTGCTCGGCGGCGCCTGCCTGCTGCGGCTGTACATGCAGCACCAGCGCATCCCGATGTCGGCGCGCTCCGGCAACCCCCTGGGGCGCTTCGTCTTCGCGCTGACCGACTGGATCGTGCTGCCGCTGCGGCGCGTGCTGCCTGCGGCCGGCCGCTGGGACCTGGCCAGCCTGTGCGCGGCCTATCTGATCGTCTTCGGTCAGTTTTTCCTGCTCTGGGCCTTCAGCGGCTGGGGAGCGCATTTCCCTTCGGTGCTGATCCTTGCGGCTTTTGGGCTGGTGCGGCTGGTGCTCTCCGGCCTGACGGGGCTGGTCATCGTCTATGCCGTGCTGTCCTGGGTGCAGTCCCGCACGGTGCTGGCCGACATCATCGAGCGCCTGGTGGCCCCGGCGCTGGCGCCGATCCGGCGCTGGCTGCCGCTGGTCGGTGGCATCGATCTGTCGCCGCTGGTGCTGCTGGTGCTGCTGCAGGTGGCGGCCATCGTGCTGGGTCATTTGCAGGGCATGGCCCTGCTGTAACATGCCGTTGCAAAACTGCTGTGGTAGGCCATCTGCGGCGTTGCGCGGTGCTCGCTCCCTCGCCTATCCGCTTGATATGTCTCGGTCGCTGCGCGCCGTGCGCCTTGCATCTGGCCATCCTCGCGACGTTTTTCAACGGCCTGGTGAGCCGCGCCCGTCTCCAAGCGGCGGCCTACCGCGGCAGGGAGCCGCGCAGCCGGGGGCTGTGCCCGTGGGCCGGCCAGGCCCGCGCCACGGGTGGCGGGGGCGATCGGGTCAGATGAGGGCGTCGGCCGGCAGGCGCTGCAGCATGGCTAAGGTGCTGGCGATGGTTTTGCGCAGCTCGCGGCGGTCGCAGATGAAATCGACGGCGCCCTTTTCCTGCAGGAACTCGGCGCGCTGGAAACCTTCGGGCAGCTTGACGCGCACGGTGTTTTCGATCACCCGCGGGCCGGCAAAGCCGATCAGCGCCTTCGGCTCGGCGATGACCACATCGCCGACGAAGGCAAAGCCGGCGCTCACACCGCCCATGGTCGGGTCGGTCAGCACGCTGATGTAAGGCAGCTTCTTCTTGGCCAGCCGGGTCAAGGCGGCGTTGGTCTTGGCCATTTGCAGCAGCGACAGCAGACCTTCCTGCATGCGCGCGCCGCCGGTGGCGGTGAAGCAGACGAAGGGCACTTTCTGCTCGATGGCGGTCTCGACGCCGCGCACGAAGCGCTCGCCGACCACCGATCCCATCGAGCCGCCCATGAAATCGAATTCGAAGGCCGCCGCCACCAGGCTGATGCCGTGCACCGCGCCGCCCATCACGACCAGGGCGTCGGTCTCGCCGGTGGCTTCCATGGCCTCCTTGAGCCGTTCGGGGTACTTGCGGCTGTCCTTGAACTTGAGCGCATCGACCGGCAGCACTTCCTGGCCGATTTCGTAGCGCCCCTCGTTGTCGAGAAAGAGGTTCAGCCGCGCGCGCGCGCCGATGCGGTGGTGGTGGCCGCAGTGCGGGCAGACGTTCTGGTTCTGTTCCAGATCGGCCTTGTAGAGCACCGACTCGCAGCTCGGACACTTGGTCCACAGCCCTTCGGGCACGCTGCGGCGGTCGGCCGGGTCGCTGGGCTGGATCTTCGGAGGCAGGAGTTTTTCGAGCCAACTCATGGTGTGGGGTCCCTCGTGGAGTCTGGGAGTCGCCGGCCCGGCAGGCCGGCGGCGTGGGGCATTATCCTAAAAACGGCAAGCGGGCCTGTAACGTCTTTCTCGCCCGGGTACGCCAGGCCGTGGGCAGCAAGATCGCACTCTGGCAAGGCCGGCAGCGCACCCATGCCCAGCCCATCGCCACGGGGTCATGCATCCAGGGCCTGCCGGATGTCACGGATGAAGGCGCTGGCTGCCGGCACCACCTGTGCACGCGGCAGCGGGTCGATGAGCTGGATCAGGCGGCTGCCGATCACCACCGCGTCGGCCACCTGGCCGATGGCGCGCGCGCTGGCCGCATCCCGGATGCCGAAACCGACGCCGACAGGGATCTTCACATGCTGGCGGATGCGCGGCAGCATGGCCTGCACCGCGGCGGTGTCCAGCGTGCCGGCGCCGGTGACGCCTTTGAGCGAGACGTAATACACATAGCCGCTGGCCAGCCGCGCCACCTGGGCGATGCGTTCGTCGGTGCTGGTGGGCGCCAGCAGGAAGATCAGGTCCAGTCCGTGGCGTTTCAGCGCAGCGGCGAAGTCGGCGCATTCCTCCGGCGGGTAATCGACCACCAGCACGCCATCGACGCCGGCGGCGGCCGCATCACGGGCGAAGGCATGGTCCCCATCGGCGGGGTGGAGCTGGTTGTAGCGCTCGATCGGATTCGCATAGCCCATCAGCACCACCGGCGTGCGGCTATCCTGCTCGCGGAAGGCGCGCACCATCGCCAGCACCTGGCGCAGCCCGATGCCGGCGGCCAGGGCCTTGTCGCCCGCGGCCTGGATTACCGGGCCGTCGGCGCTGGGGTCGGAGAAGGGCACTCCGAGTTCGATCACGTCGGCCCCGGCGGCCACCAGGCCGTGCATCAGCTCGGGGGTGATGTCCGGGTAGGGAAAGCCGGCCGTGACGAAAGGAATCAGGGCCTTGCGCCGCTGCGCCTGCAGCGCCGCGAAAGTGGTGGCGATGCGGCTCATGGCTGGCGCTCCAGGGGCTGCTCGGCACCGCCCTTGACAGCCTGGCCGCGGCAGCTCGGTCGGCAGTAGAAGTCGGCGTGGCTGAGGTCGGCCACGGTGCCGATGTCCTTGTCGCCACGGCCCGAGAGGCTGACCAGGATGGACTGGTCGGGCCGCATGGTTCTGGCCAGTTTCATCGCATAGGCAATCGCGTGGCTCGATTCCAGCGCCGGGATGATGCCTTCGGTGCGGCACAGGTAGTGGAAGGCGGCCAGCGCCTCCTGGTCGGTGATGCCCACGTATTCGGCCCGGCCGATGTCCTTGAGGTAGGCGTGCTCCGGGCCGACGCCGGGGTAGTCCAGCCCGGCGCTGATGCTGTGGGTCTCGGTGACCTGGCCGTCCTCGTTCTGCAGCACATAGGTGCGGTTGCCGTGCAGCACGCCGGGGCTGCCGCGCTGCAGCGAGGCCGAGTGCTTGCCGCTGTCCAGGCCGGCGCCGGCGGCTTCCACGCCGATGAGGCGCGTGCCTTCATGCGGGATGTAGGGGTAGAAGATGCCCATCGCGTTGCTGCCGCCGCCCACGCAGGCCACCACCACGTCGGGCTGCTGCGTCGCGCAGCCGGCGCGCGCCAGCATCTCGGGCATCTGCACCAGGCATTCGTTGCCGATCACGCTCTGGAAGTCGCGCACCATCATCGGATAGGGGTGCGGGCCGGCCACGGTGCCGATGATGTAGAAGGTGTGGTCCACGTTGGCCACCCAGTCGCGCATGGCTTCGTTGAGCGCGTCCTTCAGCGTCTTGCTGCCGGATTCCACCGGTACCACGGTGGCGCCCAGCAGCTTCATGCGGTAGACGTTGGGGCTTTGGCGCTTGACGTCTTCCGACCCCATGTAGACCACGCATTCCAGGCCGTAGCGCGCACAGATCGTGGCCGTGGCCACGCCGTGCTGGCCGGCGCCGGTCTCGGCGATGATGCGGGTCTTGCCCATGCGCCGCGCCAGCATGGCCTGGCCGATGGTGTTGTTGATCTTGTGCGCGCCGGTGTGGTTGAGGTCCTCGCGCTTGAGAAAGATCTGCGCGCCGCCCTGCTCGCGGCTCATGCGCGCGGCGTGATACACCGGCGAAGGCCGGCCCACGAAGTGGGCCAGTTCGTCCTTGAACTCGGCCAGAAAGGCCGGATCGTTCTGGTAGCGGGCGTAGGCCTGTCGCAGTTCGTTGACGGCCTGCGTCAGCGTCTCGCTGATGAAGCTGCCGCCGTAAATGCCGAAATGGCCCGCGGCATCGGGCTGGTGGTATGCGTACATGTTCAAGCTGCCGGTTGGGTGTCGGCGGCGCGCACGGCCGCGACGAAGGCTCGGATCTTGCCGGCGTCTTTGATGCCCTTGGCGGACTCGACGCCGGAGCTCACGTCCACGGCCAGCGACTTACAGCGCGGCCGCAGCAGCCGGATGCCATCGGTCACGTTTGCAGGCGTGAGCCCACCACTTAAGACGAGGTGAGAGTCGACGCTTGGAGGCAGGAGTGACCATTCGAATGTCCGTCCGCCGCCGCCATAGCCCTCGACCAGGGTGTCGAGCAGGATGGCCTGGGCGGCCGCGTAATCGTGGGCGTATTCTACGAGGTCGAAGGTCCGGGCGGCCGCGCCGGCCGGGATGCGGGCAGCCCGCAGGAAAGGGCGGCCCGCCGCCAGCGCCAGGCACTGCGCGGGCGTTTCATCGCCGTGGAATTGCAGCGTCGCCTGTGGCAGCAGGGCGCAGGCGGCCTGCACCTCGGCCGCGGTGGCGTTGACGAACAGCAGCACCGGCGTCACGAAAGGCGGCAGCCGCCGCGCCAGCTCGGCGGCGCGCTGGGCGCTGACAAAGCGGGGGCTGGGCCCGTACAGCACGAATCCCACGGCATCGGCGCCGGCTTGGACGACGGCATCGACGTCCTGCTCGCGGGTGAGGCCGCAGATCTTGATGCGGGTACGCTGGCCAGGGGCGGGGCTCATGGCAGCCAATCATACGCAGGGGTGCGGTCCGGCAGGCCCCAGTGGGCCTCGTAGCGCGGCCCCAGGAAGTACAGCCCGTCTGGCGCGAAAGTAGGGGCGGCGGCATCGCGGCTGCGCGCTGCGATGACCTCGGCCATCCATTCGGGCGGCTTTTTGCCCTGCCCGATGGTGATGAGCACGCCCATGATGTTGCGGATCATGTGGTGCAGGAAGGCGTTGGCCTCGAACTCGAAGCGCCAGTAGGCGCCACGGCGGCTGATGTCCACCCGCATCAGGTGCTTGACGGGCGAGAGGGCCTGGCAGGCCGAGGCCCGGAAGGAAGTGAAATCGCGCTCGCCCAGCAGATGGGGCAGGGCCTGCTGCATCGGCTCCAGCGCCAGCGGCTGGAACACCCAGCCCACGCGGTGGGCGTCGATGCTGGGGCGCACCGGCGACTCCAGCAGCAGATAGGCATAGCGGCGCGAGAGGGCGCTGGCGCGGCAGTGGAAAGACGGCGGGACGATCTGCGCCCATTGCACGGCGATGTCGCGCGGCAGGAAGGTGTTGGTGCCGCGCACCCAGGCATAGGGGCTGCGCTCGGCCGTTGTGTCGAAATGCACAACCTGCATCAGGCCGTGCACACCGGCGTCGGTGCGGCCGGCGCAGACGGTGGAGATGCGCTGATTGGCAAAACGGCTCAGCGCCCGTTCCAGTTGGTCCTGTACCGTGCGCCCGGACGGCTGGCTCTGCCAGCCGTCGTAGGGATGTCCGTCGTAGCTGACGCCGAGGGCGACCCTCACCGCGTGGCCTGCATGCGCGACCGGCCCGCTCAGCCGAGCGCGGCCAGGGCCTTTTGCGCGCGCTCTTTCATTTCGCCGCTGGCTTCGGCGATGATTTCCTCGATCAGGGCGCGGGCGCCGTCGATGTCACCGATGGCCTTGAACTCATCGGCCAGCGCCAGCTTGGTGGCCAGCGGGTCTTCGCTGCCCGTGTCCGGCTGCTCCGAGGGCGTGCCCAGATCCAGCGACAGGCCGCCGAGATCGAAGTTCATCAGGTTGTCCGCCGCCTGCGCAGGGGCGGCCGGGGCGGCAGGAGTGATCGGCGGCAGCGGCGGGGCTTCGAATTCCAGGCTGTTGCCGCTGGCGGCAGCCACCGGCGCGGGCATGGTGGGCGTAGCCGGTGCGGCCGGGGGCTGGGCCGGCTGGGCCGGCTGGGCCTCATCGAGCGAGAAGTCCAGGTCCAGATCGAGATCTACCCCGCCGCCAGCCGCTGGGGCGGCTGCGGCCGCGGCGACTGGAGCAACGGCTGCGGTGGCCGCAGCGGCGGCGGTCGTCGCCCGGGGAGCGGGGGCGGCAGGGGGCGGTTCGGGCGTCAGCGGGGCCGGCGCCGACACCGGCGGGCGGCCGCCTGGCTGGTACATGGGGTTGTCCGGGTCGATGCCGGCACCCAGTTCGCAAATGTGTTCCCATTCGGCGCCGCTGCCGCCGGTGAGGCGGTAGGCTTCCTTGGCCGTGGCGCCGAAGCTCTTGGTGTCGCGCCGCTTGGCGTAGATCTCGCACAGCTTCTGGTGGATGGCCACGCGGCTGGGGTGGGTGCGCAGGGCTTCCTTGAGGATTTCCTCGGCCTGCAGGTCACGCCCGTAAGCCAGATAGACATCGGCTTCGGCCACCGGATCGACGTCGTCGCCGGCGTCGAGCTGGCTGGGCGAATAGACCATCGAAGAGGAACTGCTCATGCCGCCGTCGTTGGTGTCCACCCGCTGGCCGCCGCTTTCGCCAAAGAAGGAGTCGGGCTGCAGCCGGCTTTCCAGGTAGGCGCTGTCCACCTGGGCCGCCTGTTTGCGTTGGCGGATGCGGTAGAACGCCAGACCGGCCAGCAGGGCCACCAGGCCGCCCGCGGCGGCCGGCACCATCGGGTTTTCCAGCAGTTCATCGAGCAGCGACGGTTCCTCGACCATCGGCGCCGGTGCCGGGCGCGGGGCCGAGGCAACGGCTCTGGGCGCTGCCGGTGCCGGGGCCGAAGCCGCAGCAGCAGGCGCCGAGGCAGGCGCAGCCGGCTCGCTGGCCGCTGGCACAGCGGGGGCTGCGACGGCAGGGGCAGCCGCTGCGGAGGCCGTGGCCGCAGGGGCCGGGCTAGCTGGCGGCGCTGCGGCGGGGGTGGGGGCAGCCGGCACTGCCGGCGCGGTGGACGGTTTGGCCTCGGGTGCGCTGGCCTTGCTGAGCTTTTCCAGCTCGGCGACGTTCTTGGCCAGTTCCTCGGCACGGCTGGCGGCCTCTTTGGCGCTGCGTTCCTTGGCCAGCTTGTCCTCGGCGCTTTGCGCCTGGACCGCGCCTTTGGACAGAGTGAGCTTGTCCGGGGCGGTGGCTGCGGGTTTCTTCTCTTCGACCTGCGGCTGCACCGCGCCGGCGGCGCTGCGGTCGGCTCCGCCATCGGCGGCCGCCGGCGCGGCACTGGCCAGGCGGCGGCGGAATTCGTTGAAGTCGCGGCTTTGGGCCAGCACGATCTGACGCGCCTCTTCGGCCGCGATGGCCTGGGCCTGCTCGGCATCAGGCAGGTCCAGCACCGCGCCGCGGCGCAGCCGGTGGATGTTGCCGCCGATGAAGGCGTCAGGGTTGCTGCGCAGCATGGCCACCAGCATCTGGTCCAGCGAGACATCGGCCGGCTTCTGGGCGAGCGCGATCTTGCTGGCCGTATCGCCCGCCTTGACCGTCACCCGTGCACGGCCCTGTCCCTGGTCGGCAGCCGGGGCCGCAGGCGCCGGCCTGGCCGGCGCGGGGGTGGGAGCAGGAGCTGCAGCGGCGGTGGGGGCGGCTGGCGGCACGCTGGCGGCAGCCGGTTCTGCGGGGGACGGGGCCGGCGCGGCTGGCGGCGGGGCCACCCGCACCGCAGCCGGGCCGACCTGCGGCGCCTGGGGGACGACGGGCTGGGCAGCCGCCGTGGCCGGCGGATCGAACAACATCGTGTAGTCGCGCACGATGCGCCCGGAAGACCAGGTGGCTTCCAGGATCAGATCGACGTAAGGCTCGTTGACGGCGCGGGGGTTGCTCAGGCGCAGCACGTGGCGGCCATCGGGACGCCGTTGCAGGCTGACCTGCAGCCCGTTGAGCGCCGGGCTGTATTCCATGCCATTGGCCCGGTAGGCATCGGGCTGGGCTGGACGCGGCCGCAGCGTGGCAGCCTCTTCTTCGGTGATGTCCAGGATTTCGATTTCGGCGCGCAGGGGTTCGCCGAGCGCGGACTGAACCACCACCCGGCCCAGTGACAGCGCGGCCACCTGCGAACTCCACAGCCCCAGGACTGTGGCGGCAGCCAGAGCCAGGGTGCTTTTCTGCCAGCGTTGTGACTTAGCAATCAATTCGGGGCCTCCGGATACGCGCGCCGCAAAAACGAATATGAACGAGGGCTGGCCCTTCCCAAGCCAGCCCGATCGACGCTAAAAAATCGAAAAGTACCTTAACATCAATACGTTAGCCTGACAAGCTAAGAAAGCGCTTAACCTTTGCGGCGCAAGCCGGGATCGCTTTCGGACCTGCAGGTTGTTGCACGGTGGCAACGTGCACCACCCTGCGCTCAGCCCTCCAGCAGGATGCGCAACATGCGCCGCAGCGGCTCGGCGGCGCCCCATAGCAGCTGGTCGCCGACGGTGAAAGCGCCCAGATAGTCCGGCCCCATGGCCAGTTTGTGCAGGCGGCCCACCGGGACGGTCAGCGTGCCGGTAACGGCGGCGGGGGTGAGTTCCCGCTCGGTGATTTCCCGTTGGTTGGGGACCACTTTCACCCAGTCATTGGCGGCGGCGAGCAGGGATTCGATGTCGGCCAGCGGCACATCTTTCTTGAGCTTGACCGTCAGGCCCTGGGAGTGGCAGCGCATGGCGCCGACGCGCACGCAGATGCCGTCGATCGGGATGCTGCCGGGGCTGCGGAACGGCGGGTTGCCCAGGATCTTGTTGCACTCGGCGCCGCCTTTCCATTCTTCCTTGCTCTGGCCGTGCTCGACCGGCACGTCGATCCAGGGGATCAGGCTGCCAGCCAGAGGGGTGTTGCGGAAGTTCTGGGTGGGGAAAGCCGGACTGCGCATCGTGGTGGCGACCTTGCGGTCGATTTCCAGGATGGCCGAGGCGGGGTTGGCCAGTTCGGCCTTGACTGCGTCGTGCAGCGCGCCCATCTGCTGCAGCAGCTCGCGCATATTCTGCGCGCCGGCGCCGGATGCGGCCTGGTAGGTCATCGCGCTGACCCATTCGACCAGGCCGGCCTTGAACAGGCCGCCCATGGCCATGAGCATCAGGCTCACCGTGCAGTTGCCGCCGATCCAGTTGCGGCCGCCGGCGGCCAGCGCCTGGTCGATCACGTGGCGGTTGACCGGGTCCAGGACGATGACGGCGTCATCGGCCATGCGCAGCGCCGAGGCCGCATCGATCCAGTGGCCCTTCCAGCCGGCGGCGCGCAGCTGGGGATAGACCGCCTTGGTGTAGTCGCCGCCCTGGCAGGTGAGCACGATGTCGCACTTTTTCAGCTCTTCGATGCTGTTGGCATCCTTGAGCGTGGTTTCGTTCTTGGCCAGGGCCGGGGCCTTGCCGCCGGCGTTGGAGGTGGAGAAAAACACGGGCTCGATCAGCGCGAAGTCTCCTTCGGCCTGCATGCGGTCCATCAGGACCGAACCCACCATGCCCCGCCAACCGACGAGACCGACGACATTGCCTACTTTGCTCATGATGATGATTCCCTTGTGTGTTCAGGCCTGGCGGCGCAGCGCGGCCACGACGGCATCGCCCATTTCGCGCGTGCCGACCTTGCGGGTGCCTTCCGACCAGATGTCTGCGGTGCGCAGGCCGTCGGCCAGCACCGCGCGGACCGCGGCTTCGATGCGGTCGGCCGCCTCGGGCTGGCTGAGCGAATAGCGCAGCATCATCGCCGCCGACAGGATCGTGGCCAGCGGGTTGGCCACGCCCTTGCCCGCGATGTCCGGCGCGCTGCCGTGGCTGGGCTCGTACAGGCCCTGGTTGCGCTCGTTCAGACTGGCCGAGGGCAGCATGCCGATCGAGCCGGTCAGCATCGCGGCTTCGTCCGAAAGGATGTCGCCGAACATGTTGCCGGTGACGATGACGTCAAAGCTCTTGGGGGCGCGCACCAGCTGCATCGCGGCGTTGTCCACGTACATGTGCTCCAACGCCACGTCCGGGTACTGCTGGTGCACCTCGGTAACCACATCCTTCCAGAACTGGAAGGTCTCCAGCACATTGGCCTTGTCCACGCTGGTGACCTTCTTGCGGCGCTTGCGGGCGGCCTGGAAAGCCGTATGGGCGATGCGCTCGATCTCGGGCCGGCTGTAGCGCATGGTGTCGAAGGCTTCCTCGGCGCCGGCAAAGGCGCCGTCGCTGGCGGTACGGCGGCCGCGCGGCTGGCCGAAGTAGATGTCGCCGGTGAGTTCGCGCACGATCAGGATGTCCAGGCCCGCCACCAGCTCGGGCTTGAGGCTGGAGGCATGGGTGAGCTGCTCATAGCAGATGGCCGGGCGGAAATTGGCATACAGACCCAGGTGCTTGCGCAGACCCAGGATGGCCTGTTCGGGACGCAGGGCGCGTTCGAGCCGGTCGTATTTCCAGTCGCCCACGGCACCGAAGAGGATGGCGTCGGCCGCTTGCGCCAGCTTCAGCGTCGCTTCGGGCAGGGGGTGGCCTGCGGCCTCGTAGGCGGCGCCGCCCACCGGGGCGGTTTCCATCTCGAACTTCAGGTCCAGCGCCTGCAGGACCTTGACGGCCTCGGCCACGATTTCGGTGCCGATGCCGTCTCCCGGCAAAACTGCGATCTTCATGCTGTCTGCTATCAAAAAAAGAGCTTCATCCCATCATGGTATGCGCCAGCCAGGGCTTTTCGGCCAGGCGGCGGGCTTCGAAGGCGGCGATTTGGTCCTTGTGCCGCAGCGTCAGCCCGATATCGTCCAGGCCGTTGAGCAGGCAGTATTTGCGGAAAGGCTGCACGTCGAACCCGATTTCCTCGCCCTGCGGCTTGACGATGACCTGCCGTTGCAGGTCGATGGTCAGCGCATAGCCCGGGAAAGCCGCGCATTCGTCGAAGAGCCTATCCACCGTGCTTTCCGGCAGCACGATGGGCAGCAGGCCGTTCTTGAAGCAGTTGTTGAAAAAGATGTCGGCGAAGCTGGGCGCGATCAGCGCGCGAAAACCGTACTGCTGGATGGCCCAGGGGGCGTGCTCACGCGAGGAGCCGCAGCCGAAGTTCTTGCGCGCCAGCAGGATGGAGGCGCCCTGGTAGCGCGGCTGGTTCAGCACGAAATCCGGGTTGGGCTTGCGCTGGCTCTCCGGCACGCCGGGCTGGCCCGGCTGGTCCAGGTAACGCCACTCGTCGAACAGGTTGGGGCCGAAGCCGGTCTTGCGGATCGACTTCAGGAACTGCTTGGGAATGATGGCGTCGGTATCGACGTTCTCACGGTCGATGGGGGCGACGATGCCATGGTGGACGGTGAACTTTTCCATGCGGGGGCCTTCAGGCGTACTGGCGGACATCGACGAAGTGGCCGTGGATGGCCGCGGCCGCGGCCATGGCCGGGCTGACCAGGTGGGTGCGGCCTCCGGCGCCCTGGCGTCCTTCGAAGTTGCGGTTGCTGGTGGAGGCGCAGCGTTCGCCCGGCTCCAGCCGGTCGGCGTTCATCGCCAGGCACATCGAGCAGCCCGGCTCGCGCCATTCGAAGCCGGCGGCCTTGAAAATTTCGTGCAGCCCTTCGCGCTCGGCCTGTTCCTTGACCTGGCCCGAGCCGGGCACGACCATGGCCAGCTTGATGTTTTTGGCCACCCGCTGCCCCAGCTTTTTGACGATGGCGGCCGCCTCGCGCATGTCTTCGATGCGGCTGTTGGTGCAGGAGCCGATGAAGACCTTGTCCACGAAGATGTCGGTCAGCGGCTTGCCCGGCTCCAGCGCCATGTACTGCAGGGCGCGCTCCATCGCGTTGCGCTTGACCGCGTCTTTCTCCCGGTCCGGGTCGGGCACGCGGCCATCGATGCCCAGCACCATTTCGGGCGAGGTGCCCCAAGTCACCTGCGGGACGATCTGGCTGGCGTCGAGCTCGACCACGGCATCGAAATGCGCGTCCGGGTCGGAGTGCAGCGTGCGCCAGTAGGCCACGGCCTGTTCCCATTCCACCCCGGTGGGTGCCAGCGGCCGGCCCTTGATGTAGTCGATGGTCTTGTCGTCCACGGCCACCAGGCCGGCGCGCGCGCCCGCTTCGATGGCCATGTTGCACACCGTCATGCGGCCTTCCATGCTGAGCGCGCGGATGGCGCTGCCGGCGAACTCGATCGTGTGGCCGGTGCCGCCGGCGGTGCCGATCTTGCCGATGATGGCCAGCACGATGTCCTTGGCGGTGACGCCGCGCGCCAGCGTGCCTTCGACGCGGATCAGCATGTTTTTGGCTTTTTTGGCCAGCAGGGTCTGGGTGGCCAGCACGTGCTCGACCTCGCTGGTGCCGATGCCGTGCGCCAGCGCCCCGAAGGCGCCGTGCGTAGAGGTGTGGCTGTCGCCGCAGACCACCGTCATGCCTGGCAGCGTGGCGCCGTTTTCCGGCCCGATCACGTGCACGATCCCCTGGCGCTTGGACAGGAAGGGAAAGTAGGCCGCCGCGCCGACTTCGCGGATGTTGTGGTCCAGCGTGATGATCTGTTCCTTGCTGATCGGGTCGGCTATGCCGTCATAGCCCAGCTCCCAGCCGGTGGTGGGGGTGTTGTGGTCGGCGGTGGCGACGATGGAACTGACCCGCCAGACCTTGCGGCCAGCCTGCCGCAGCCCTTCGAAGGCCTGCGGGCTGGTCACTTCGTGGACCAGGTGGCGGTCGATGTAGAGGATGGCGGTGCCATCTTCCTCGGTGTGGACGACGTGCTCGTCCCAGATCTTGTCGTAGAGGGTGCGTCCCATGGCTGTCGCGCGCAATAAGTGGGCAGGGGAATCTGCCATTTTAGGCCCTGCCGCCGGGGCTGACGGGGACGCGGATTCTTCAGGGGCGTGGCCTCTTCAGTCCAGCACCTGCAGGTCCGGGCCGAATTCGCGCACCCGGTGATCGACGTAGTAGCCGCCGAACTCGGTGTAGCGCAGCAGCAGGCGCCGGCAGTCGGCGCAGCGCCACAGCTCGCAGCGGTTGTAGGGAAAGAAGCCGGGCGCCACCGGGGCAGCGGGGTCATCGTAGCGGGTGCCTGCGGGGTGCCGCTCCTCGAAAGTGGGCTCGGCCACCTCCGGATCGCGCAGCGTGGCCACGGCCTGCATCCGCAGGGCCGGCCAGCGCTCTTCGCCCAGGCTGGTCCAGCCGGGGCAGGCGCCGACGCCGCAGCGGCAGCGCGGCGCGCGGGGTGCATCGGCCTGCAGGGCGCGCAGTTCCTCGGCCAGACGGAGCAGCTTCATGGGCGTGGTACGAAAAAGCCCGCCGGCAGCGGCTGCGCGGCGGGCCGTTGCGGGTCGCCCGTTCAGCGCCGGGCCAGCGGGGGCACGTCGCGCCGGGGCGCGCCGGTGTAGAGCTGGCGGGGGCGGCCGATCTTGTACTCGGGATCGCTGATCATCTCGTTGAGCTGGGCGATCCAGCCCACGGTGCGCGCCAGCGCGAAGATGCCGGTGAACAGGTTGACCGGGATGCCGATGGCGCGCTGCACGATGCCGGAGTAAAAGTCCACGTTGGGGTAGAGCTTGCGCTGCACGAAGTAGTCGTCTTCCAGCGCGATTTTCTCCAGCGCCATGGCCAGCTTGAACAGCGGGTCGTTTTCCAGCCCCAGCTCGGCCAGCACCTCCTTGCAGGTTTCCTGCATCAGCTTGGCGCGCGGGTCGTAGTTCTTGTAAACCCGGTGGCCGAAGCCCATCAGGCGCACGCCGGAGTTCTTGTCCTTGACTTTCTGCATGAACTCACCAACCTTGGCCACGCCGCCGTTGGCCTGCAGTTCCTCCAGCATGTTCAGGCAGGCCTCGTTGGCGCCGCCGTGGGCCGGGCCCCACAGGCAGGCCACACCGGCGGCGATGGCCGCGAAGGGGTTGGTGCCGGAGGAGCCGCACAGGCGCACCGTGGAGGTGGAGGCGTTCTGCTCGTGATCGGCATGCAGGATGAAGATGCGGTCGAGCGCACGCTCCAGCACCGGGTTGACCTTGTAGTCCTCGCACGGGGTGGCGAACATCATGCGCAGGAAATTGCCCGCGTAGCTCAGGTCGTTGCGCGGATACATGTAGGGCTGGCCGATGCCGTACTTGTAGGCCATGGCCACCAGCGTGGGCATCTTGGCGATCAGGCGGATGGCGGCGATTTCCCGGTGCTCCGGATTGTTGATGTCGGTGCTGTCGTGATAGAAGGCCGACATCGCACCGACCAGACCGGTGAGCACGGCCATTGGGTGGGCGTCGCGGCGGAAGCCCCGCAGGAAGAACTGCATCTGCTCGTGCACCATCGTGTGCTTGGTCACGCGCTCGGTGAACTCGGCTTTCTGCTGGGCGTTGGGCAGTTCGCCGTAGAGCAGCAGGAAGCAGGTTTCCAGGTAGTCGCACTGCGTGGCCAGCTGCTCGATCGGGTAGCCGCGGTACAGCAGCTCGCCCTTGTCGCCGTCGATGTAGGTGATGCCCGACTGGCACGAGGCCGTGGACAGGAAGCCCGGGTCGTAGGTGAACATGCCGGTCTGGCCGTACAGCTTGCGGATGTCGATCACGTCCGGGCCGATGTTGCCCTGATAGACGGGCAGCTCGATGCTGGGCTTGCCGTTGCTGAACGACAGGGTGGCTTTGGTGTCTGCAAGTTTCATTTCAGGGGCCTTTCAGCAGGTTCTCAACATAGTCAGTACTTCGCGCACCTCGGCGCGATCCAGTTCCGGCGCCACCTCGGCCAGCGGCCTGCGGCCCAGATTCAGGTCCAGCAGGTCGTTGTCGCTCAGCTCCATCAGCGCCGCCAGGCCGCGTGCCTGGCGCTGTGTCAGCGTGGACTCGAAGCGGCGGAAGAAGCGCTCGATGAACAGGTCATTCTCCAGCAGGCCGCGGCGGCAGCGCCACTTCAGCCGGCTCAGCTCCCGCGCATCGATCGTTTCGTCGTCCACGGACACGGTGCTTCAGACGGCGCGCGCCAGCATCATGTCCTTGATCTTGCCGATGGCCTTGGTGGGGTTCAGTCCCTTGGGGCAGACATCGACGCAGTTCATGATGGTGTGGCAGCGGAACAGGCGGTAGGGGTCTTCCAGATTGTCCAGCCGCTCGGCGGTGGCCTGGTCGCGGCTGTCGGCGATGAAGCGGTAGGCCTGCAGCAGGCCGGCCGGGCCGACGAACTTGTCCGGGTTCCACCAGAAGCTGGGGCAGCTGGTGGAACAGCTCGCGCACAGAATGCATTCGTACAGGCCGTTGAGTTCTTCGCGCTCCTCGGGCGACTGCAGGCGCTCCTTGTCCGGCGGCGGGGTGTCGTTGACCAGGTAGGGCTTGATCGAGTGGTACTGCTTGAAGAACTGCGTCATGTCCACGATCAGGTCGCGCACCACCGGCAGACCCGGCAGGGGCTTGAGCACGATCGGGTCCTTGAGCGTGCGCAGGTTGGTCAGGCAGGCCAGGCCGTTCTTGCCGTTGATGTTCATCGCGTCGGAGCCGCAGACGCCTTCGCGGCAGGAGCGGCGGAACGACAGCGTGGGGTCGGCCGCCTTGAGCTTGACCAGGGCGTCCAGCAGCATGCGCTCGTTGCCGTCGAGCTCGATCTCGACGGTCTGCATGTACGGCTTGGCGTCCTTGTCCGGGTCGTAGCGGTAAATCTGGAACGTGCGTTTTTGCATGATGGGTACTCGCAGGACGGCAGTGTCAGAAGGTGCGGACTTTGGGCGGGACCGAGTCCACCGTCAGCGGCTTGAGGTTGACCGGCTTGTAGGTCAGGCTGTTGGTCGCGCTGTGCCACAGCGTGTGTTTGAGCCATTCCTTGTCGTTGCGCCCCAGCGGACACTCGGGATCGTCGGCCGGACGCTCGTAGTCGTACACCGTGTGGGCGCCGCGGCATTCCTTGCGCGCCGCGGCCGACACCATCGTCGCCTGGGCGCACTCGATCAGGTTTTCGACTTCCAGCGCCTCGATGCGGGCGGTGTTGAACACCTTGGATGTGTCCTTCAGGCCGATGGCGCCGACGCGTTCGCGGATCGCGGCGATTTTCTTCACGCCCTCGTCCATGCCGGCCTGGGTGCGGAAGACGCCCGCGTGCTGCTGCATCGTCGTGCGGATGTCGTTGGCCACGTTCTGCGCATATTCGCCATTGGGCGTGGCGTCCAGCCGGGCCAGCCGCGCCAGCGTGCGGTCGGCGGCGTCCTTGGGCAGCGGCTTGTGGGCCTTGTTCTTGGTGGCGAACTCGATGATGTGGTTGCCCGCGGCGCGGCCGAACACCAGCAGGTCCAGCAGCGAATTGGTGCCCAGCCGGTTGGCTCCGTGCACGCTGACGCAGGAGCACTCGCCGACCGCATACAGGCCGTTGACGACCTCGGCGTGGCTGCTGGCCGTCTGCACGACGACCTGGCCGTTGATGTTGGTCGGGATGCCGCCCATCTGGTAGTGGATCGTGGGCACCACGGGGATCGGCTCCTTGGTGATGTCCACGTTGGCGAAGTTGATGCCGATCTCATAGACCGAGGGCAGTCGCTTGTGGATGGTCTCGGCGCTCAGGTAGCTGAAGTTCAGCAGCACGTAGTCCTTGTTCGGGCCGCAGCCGCGCCCTTCCTTGATTTCCTGGTCCATGCAGCGCGAGACGAAATCGCGCGGCGCCAGGTCCTTGAGCGTCGGCGCGTAGCGCTCCATGAAGCGCTCGCCCTTGCTGTTGACCAGGAACGCCCCTTCGCCACGGCAGCCCTCGGTCAGCAGCACACCGGCGCCGGCCACGCCGGTGGGGTGGAACTGCCAGAACTCCATGTCCTGCAGCGGAATGCCGGCGCGCGCGGCCATGCCCAGGCCGTCGCCGGTGTTGATGAAGGCATTGGTGGAGGCGGCAAAGATACGGCCGGCGCCGCCGGTGGCCAGCAGCACCGTCTTGGCGTGCAGGATGTGCAGGTCGCCCGTCTCCATTTCCAGCGCGGTCACGCCGACCACGTCGCCCTCGGCGTCGCGGATCAGGTCCAGCGCCATCCACTCGACGAAGAACTGGGTGCGCGCGGCCACGTTCTGCTGGTACAGCGTGTGCAGCATCGCGTGTCCGGTGCGGTCGGCCGCGGCGCAGGCGCGCGGCACCGGCTTTTCGCCATAGTTGGCGGTATGGCCGCCGAAGGGGCGCTGGTAGATGGTGCCGTCCGGGTTGCGGTCAAACGGCATGCCCATGTGCTCCAGCTCATAGACCACTTTGGGGGCTTCGCGGCACATGAATTCGATCGCGTCCTGGTCGCCCAGCCAGTCGGAGCCCTTGACCGTGTCGTAGAAGTGATAGTGCCAGTTGTCTTCCGACATATTGCCCAGCGAGGCGCCGATGCCGCCCTGGGCGGCGACGGTGTGCGAACGCGTGGGGAAGACCTTGGACAGCACGGCCACGTTCAGGCCGGCGCGGGCCAACTGCAGCGAGGCGCGCATGCCGGAGCCGCCGGCACCGACGATGACGACGTCAAATTTGCGCGTGGTGATGGGGTAGGACGACATGACTCAGAGTTTCCAGAGGACTTGGAAGGCCCAGCCGGCGCAGCCGACCAGCCAGACGATGGTGAAGACCTGCAGCGACAGGCGCAGCCAGACGGGCTTGATGTAGTCCATCCAGATGTCGCGCATGCCCACCCAGACGTGCCAGATCAGGGCGATGATGAGCGCGTAGGTCAGCACCTTCATCCACTGCGGCGCGAAGATGCCGGCCCAGGTCTCGTAACCGATGGGGCCGCGGGTGAAGATCACTTGCGCCAGCACCAGCAGCGTGAACAGGATCATCAGCACGGCGGTGGCGCGCTGCACGATCCAATCGCGCAGGCCGTAATGGGCGCCGACGACGGTGCGCTTGGAGCCGTAATTCACAGACATGGGGTCGCTCCTGTCGATCAGTACAAGCCGAACAGCTTGGCGCCCAGCACGGCCGTCAGGCCCAGGCTCAGCACCAGCGTGACGATGGCCGAGCGGCGGCCGAATTCCTTGCTCACGGCATGGGTCGCATCCATCCACAGGTGGCGCACGCCGGCGATGCTGTGGTGCAGGTAGGCCCAGATCAGGCCCAGCGCCACCAACTTGATGAACCAGCCCGGCACGAAGCCGATGCCGGCGCTGAATGCGGCGCTGAAGCGGGCGTAGGAATACTGCGACGACAGCGAGGTGTCGAACAGCCACAGCACGAAGGGCAGCAGCAGGAACATCAAGGCCCCGCTGACGCGGTGCAGGATGGACACCCAGCCCGCCGCCGGCAGGCGGTAGGTGGGCAGATCCTTGAGGGCGTGGATGTTGCGGAACTGGGGCCGGGGCGGCCGGGACGGGGAGACGGCTTCGGTCATGGGAGGACTTTCAGGGGATGTAACCGCGTTGTAATTTCCGGTCGTGAAACAAGGAAAATTCTATTGCAATGCAGCATCCATAAGACGTTGCCGCGCGATTCATTCTGCCGGCTTATGCATGTAATCGAGTTTCTCAGCTCAGCACATTGCGGTAGTGGTGGGTGTCGGTCAGGTACAGGCCGCGGCGCAGTTCCATCGGCACGTCGTTGTAGGTGTAGGCGATGCGCTCGACGCTGAGCAGCGGCGTGGTTCGGCTCACTTTCAGCAGGGCAGCCTGGGCGGCGTCGGGCAGCACGGCGCGGATCTTTTCCTCGGCCCGCACCATGCGCACGCCGAATTCGGTCTCGAACAGCGCGTACATTGGTCCGGCGTAGTCGCGCAGACGCTCGGCGGTCAGTCCCTTGAACGGGGCGGCGGGCAGCCACAGGTCTTCCAGAATGGTCGGGCGTCCCGCAAAGGCGAGCACGCGCCGCACCTGCAGCACGCCTTCGCCGCTGCGCAGCGCCAGCGCGCGGGCGATTTCGGCCGTGGCCCGCAGGCGTCGGCAGTCGATGATGGTGCGCTCCGCCGGGCCCTCGCTCTGCAGGTCGCCCTTGTCGGGCATCAGTCGCAGGAAGCGGTACTGCACCTGCTGCTCGGCGTGGGTGGCCACGAACGTGCCCTTGCCTTGGCGCCGGATCAGCAGGTGGCTGGCGGCCAGCTCGTCGATGGCCTTGCGCACCGTGCCCTGGCTGACCCGGTAGCGCGCGGCCAGATCCATCTCGCTGGGGATGGCCTCGCCTGGTTTCCACTCGCCGGACTGCAGGCTCTGCAGGATCAGCCCCTTGATCTGCTGGTACAGCGGGCTGAAGGCCGGGGTGCCGGTTTCCGTGGCCGCCAGGGCGGTGTCGGCCGGATTCGGTGGGGCGGGGCTCATGCGGCAGGCGGCGTGGTGGCGGGGGTCGGAGCGCAAATCATATCTTATATAAGATACAAGACAAATTGATCGGCGGGGGTTTTCGCGCTACACTTTCAGGTACATCCCCGGTACAACGCCGGCCCTCTTGCGTACGCAGAGGCGGCGCCTGATTGTCACACCACTTTCTGGAGTTCCCACATGAGCAAGAAGCCCGTCCGCGTCGCCGTCACCGGCGCCGCCGGTCAAATCGGTTACGCCCTGCTGTTTCGCATCGCCTCCGGCGAGATGCTGGGCAAGGACCAGCCGGTGATCCTGCAGCTGCTGGAGATCCCCGACGAAAAGGCGCAGAAGGCGCTCAAGGGCGTGATGATGGAGCTCGAAGACTGCGCTTTCCCGCTGCTGGCCGGCATGGAGGCGCATTCGGACGCCAAGCAGGCCTTCAAGGACACCGACTACGCGCTGCTGGTGGGTGCGCGTCCGCGCGGCCCGGGCATGGAACGCGCCGATCTGCTGGCGGCCAATGCCCAGATCTTCACCGCCCAGGGCCGTGCGCTCAATGAATCGGCCAGCCGCAACGTCAAGGTGCTGGTGGTGGGCAATCCGGCCAACACCAATGCCTACATCGCGATGAAGAGCGCCCCGGATCTGCCGCGGCGCAACTTCACCGCCATGCTGCGGCTGGACCACAACCGGGCGCTGTCGCAGATCGCGGCCAAGACCGGCAAGCCGGTCGCCGCCATCGAGAAGCTGTGCGTCTGGGGCAACCACTCGCCCACCATGTACGCCGATTACCGCTTCGCCACCATCGAGGGGCGCAGCGTCAAGGACATGATCAACGACCCGGTCTGGAACGAAACCGTGTTCCTGCCCACCGTGGGCAAGCGTGGCGCGGCCATCATCGAGGCACGCGGGCTGTCCTCGGCGGCTTCGGCGGCCAATGCGGCCATCGACCACATGCGCGACTGGGCGCTGGGCACCCAGGGCAAGTGGGTGACCATGGGCATTCCGTCCGATGGGCAGTACGGCATTCCGAAGGACGTGATGTTCGGTTTCCCGGTCACCTGCGCGAACGGCGAGTACCAGGTCGTCGAAGGGCTGCCGATCGACGAGTTCAGCCGCAAGTGCCTGGACAAGACCCTGGCCGAGCTGCTGTCCGAGCAGGACGGCGTCAAGCACCTGCTGTAAGGCCGGGGCATGAACCCGCGTGACGTCCTGCTCGGCGCGCAGGCCGCCGCCGGCCTGCTGCCCGTGTGCGACCACTACAGCGGCGTCGAGGCGCGCATGCGCAAGAGCCTGCAGCTGCAGGCCGAGCTGATCGCTGAATTCGGCGCCTGCGTGTTCGACGTCTCGCTCGACTGCGAGGACGGCGCGCCGGTCGGCGGCGAGCGCGAGCACGCCCAGATGGTGGTGGCGCTGGCGCAGGACGCCTGGGCGCAGGCCGCGCGGGCACAGCTGCCGGCGCGGCCGCGCATCGCCGTGCGGGTGCATCCGGTGGATCATCCGGCCTTCGAGGAAGACGTGGCCACGGTGGTGGGCGCTGCGGCGCCGGTGCTGTGCCACCTGATGATTCCCAAGGTGGAGAGCGTGGCCGACGTCGAGCGGGCGGCCGCCGCCGTCGATGCCGCGGCACAGGGCCGCGGCCGGGCGGCGCCACTGCCCCTGCAGGTGCTGTTGGAGTCGCCGGCGGCGGTGCACCGGGCGTTCGACATCGCCGCGCATCCGCGGGTGCAGTCGATCAGCTTCGGCCTGATGGACTTCGTGTCCGCGCATGGCGGCGCGATCCCCGACAGCGCCATGAGCTCACGCCCGGACAGCGTCACCGGCGAACTGGGGCAGTTCAGCCACCCGCTGATCCGGCGGGCCAAGCTGGAAATCGCCTCGGCCTGCCATGCCCATGGCAAAGTGCCTTCCCACTGTGTGGTCACCGAATTCAGCGACACTGAGGCGTTGAAGGCGGCAGCCCGTCGCGCCGCCCGGGAATTCGGCTACACGCGCATGTGGAGCATCCACCCCAACCAGATCCGGCCCATCCTGGAGGCCATGGCGCCGGCGGCCGCCGACATCGAGCGCGCCGCCGCCATCCTGGCCGCAGCCGAGGCGGCGCAATGGGCGCCGGTCAGCCATCAGGGCCAGCTGCACGACCGTGCCAGCTACCGCTATTACTGGCAGGTGCTGGAGCGCGCCCATCGCACCGGCCGCCCCCTGCCCGAATCGGCGCGGCGCTACTTCGCCGCGCAGCCCCGCGAGGGTGAACCGCCTTCGACGGCCTGAATCCCCAGCCCCTTCCGTTTTCCATTCTCTGCAAGGAGCCCCGAGATGTTGCAAGCCTACCGAGCCCATGCCGCCGAGCGCGCCGCGCTGGGCATTCCCCCGCTGCCGCTGGATGCGAAACAGACGTCCGAACTGATCGAGCTGATCAAGAACCCGCCCGCCGGCGAGGAAGCCTTCCTGCTGGAGCTGCTGACGCACCGGGTGCCTCCGGGGGTCGATGACGCCGCCAAGGTCAAGGCCAGCTTCCTGGCGGCGGTCGCGCACGGCGACGTCCAGGTCGGGCTGATCTCGCGGGCCAAGGCCACCGAGCTGCTGGGCACGATGGTCGGCGGCTACAACGTCCATCCCCTGATCGAGCTGCTCGACGACGCCGAAGTGGCCGCGGTGGCGGCCGAGGGGCTGAAGAAGACCCTGCTGATGTTCGACTACTTCAATGACGTGGCGGCCAAGGCCAAGGCTGGCAATGCCAAGGCCATGGAAGTCATGAAGAGCTGGGCCGAGGCCGAATGGTTCACCAGCCGCCCGGAAGTGGCCCGCAAGATCACCGTCACGGTTTTCAAGGTGCCGGGCGAGACCAATACCGACGACCTCTCGCCCGCGCCCGACGCCTGGAGCCGGCCCGACATCCCGCTGCATGCGCTGGCCATGCTCAAGAACAAGCGGCCGGACGCGCCCTTCGAGCCCGAGGAGGACGGCAAGCGCGGGCCCATCCAGTTCATCGAGAACCTCAAGAAAAAAGGCCACCAGGTGGCCTATGTGGGCGATGTGGTGGGCACCGGCTCCAGCCGCAAGTCGGCCACCAACAGCGTGATCTGGCACACGGGGCAGGACATCCCCTTCGTGCCGAACAAGCGCTACGGCGGCGTGACGCTGGGCGGCAAGATCGCGCCGATCTTCTTCAACACGCAGGAAGACTCCGGCTCGCTGCCCATCGAGGTGGACGTGAGCAAGCTGGAAATGGGCGATGTCATCGACATCTACCCCTATGACGGCAAGATCGAGAAAAACGGCGCCGTCGTGGCCACCTTCCAGCTCAAGAGCGAGGTGCTGCTGGACGAGGTGCGTGCCGGCGGCCGCATCAACCTGATCATCGGCCGTAGCCTGACGGCCAAGGCGCGCGAATTCCTGGGCCTGCCGGCCTCCACGGTGTTCCGTCTGCCCAAGGCGCCCAAGGACACCGGCAAAGGCTACACGCTGGCGCAGAAGATGGTGGGGCGTGCCTGCGGCCTGCCCGAGGGCAAGGGCATCCGTCCGGGCACCTACTGCGAGCCGCGCATGACCACGGTCGGCAGCCAAGACACCACCGGGCCGATGACGCGCGACGAGCTCAAAGACCTGGCTTGCCTGGGTTTCAGCGCCGATCTGGTGATGCAGAGCTTCTGCCACACCGCGGCCTATCCGAAGCCGGTGGATGCCAAGATGCACCGCGAGCTGCCGCCTTTCATCACCAGCCGTGGCGGCGTGAGCCTGCGTCCGGGCGATGGCGTGATCCATTCCTGGCTCAACCGTCTGCTGCTGCCCGATACCGTGGGCACGGGCGGTGACAGCCACACCCGTTTCCCGATCGGCATTTCTTTCCCGGCCGGCTCCGGTCTGGTGGCTTTCGCCGCGGCCACCGGCGTGATGCCGCTGGACATGCCGGAGTCGGTGCTGGTGCGCTTCAAGGGCAAGATGCAGCCGGGCGTGACGCTGCGCGACCTGGTCCATGCCATCCCGCTGTACGCCATCAAGCAGGGGCTGCTGACGGTGGCCAAGCAGGGCAAGAAAAACATCTTCTCCGGCCGCATCCTGGAAATCGAAGGGCTGCCGGATCTGAAGGTGGAGCAGGCTTTCGAGTTGTCCGACGCCAGCGCCGAACGCTCGGCTGCCGGCTGCACGATCAAGCTCAACAAGGAGCCGATCATCGAGTACCTGAAGTCCAACGTCGTGCTGATGAAGAACATGATCGCCGACGGCTACCAGGACGCGCGCACGCTCAAGCGCCGCATCGAGAAGGTCGAAGCCTGGCTGGCGAACCCGCAGCTGCTGGAGGCCGACCCGGACGCCGAGTACGCCGCGGTCATCGAGATCGATCTCAACGAGATCAAGGAGCCCATCGTCTGCTGCCCCAACGACCCGGACGACGCCAAGTTCCTGTCCGAGGTGGCCGGCACCAAGATCGACGAGGCCTTCATCGGCTCGTGCATGACCAACATCGGCCACTTCCGCGCCGCGGCCAAGCTGCTGGGTGGTGCACGCGACATTCCGGTCAAGCTGTGGGTGGCGCCGCCGACCAAGATGGACCAGAACGAGCTGATGAAAGAAGGGCACTACGCCGCCTTCGGCACGGCCGGCGCGCGCACCGAGATGCCCGGCTGCAGCCTGTGCATGGGCAACCAGGCGCAGGTGCGCGAAGGCGCGACGGTCATGTCCACCAGCACGCGCAACTTCCCCAATCGGCTGGGCAAGAACACCAATGTGTTCCTGGGCTCGGCAGAACTGGCGGCCATCTGCTCCAAGCTCGGGCGCATTCCGACGCTGGCCGAATACCATGAGGCCATGGGCATCATCAACCAGGATGCGGCCAATGTGTACCGCTACATGAACTTCGACCAGATCGAGGAATACAAGGAAGTGGCGGACAAAGTCGCCGTCTGATCGATCGGGCTGCGGCCCGCCGGCGGCGCTTAATAAGCCGTTGCAAAACTGCTGCGGTAGGCCATCTGCCGCGTCGCGTGGCAGCGCAGGCCCTGCGGCCGACCGGCTCGCAGGGCTTCTTTGCGGCCCCATCTTTTCTGCCCCAGTTGGCCGGCGCACCTTCCGCCCTCGCGGATCGACCGTCGCATGGGCGACCAGGAGGTGCGTGCACTGGGCCCGGCCGGCTGCACGGTGTGGCGACATGGCGATAATCACCTGCCATGAGCGCGCTGACTTCCCTGCCCCCGGCCTTGCAAACAGTGTTGCTGCTCATCGGCAGCAATGTGTTCATGACCTTTGCCTGGTACGGGCACCTGCGCAGTCTGGCCACTTCGCCCTGGTACTGGGCGGCGGTGGCCAGCTGGGGCATCGCCCTGTTCGAATACCTGCTGCAGGTCCCGGCCAACCGCATCGGCTTTCAGCAGGCCGGGCTGACGGTGGCCCAGCTCAAGATCGTGCAGGAGGTGATCACGCTCAGCGTGTTTGTGCCTTTCGCCATGTTTTACCTGCGCGAGCCTTTCAAGCTGGATTACCTCTGGGCAGCCCTGTGCATGGTGGCTGCCGTCTATTTCATTTTCCGCAGCGCCTGAGGGCGGCCCTGCCGCCGCATCTGCGGCCGGGCTGCCCCTCCCACACGTAAGTGCCTACCCCGTCGCGCGTACGGGTAAACTCGCGCTTTCATCGTTTTGTCATCATTTCTTCATCGCAACGCGTTGCGGAGCCTGGCCCCATGCTGTTTGGAAAACTGATGCCGCGCGACGGCAACTTCTTCGCCCTGTTCAACCAGCATGCGGACCGCATCGTCGAGGCGGCGCGGGCTTTCTCGCTGCTGGTGGAGCACTACGGCGACCCGGCCCTGCGCGACCAGTACAACCGCGACGTGGACAATGCCGAGCGCGCGGCCGACCGCATCACGCACGACGTCAACAAGGCGCTGCACAAGACTTTCATCACCCCGATCGACCGCGAGCAGATCCATTCGCTGATCAACACGATGGACGACGTGGCCGACCTGCTGCAGGATGCCGCTGAGACCATGGCGCTGTACGACGTGCGGCACATGACCGAGGAGATCGTGCGCCTGACCGAACTCAGCGTGAAATGCTGCGAGCGGGTCAAGGACGCGGTCTATCTGCTGGGCAATATCGGCGAACCGGCCACGGCCGAGGCGGCGCTGAAGACCTGCGAGGAGATCGACCGCCTGGAGTCCGACGCCGACCGCGTGATGCGCAACGCGATGAGCAAGCTGTTCCGCGCCGAGCCGGACGTGCGCGAGGTCATCAAGCTCAAGGCCATCTACGAGCTGCTGGAGACAGTGACCGACAAGTGCGAGGACGTGGCCAACCAGATCGAGGGCATCGTCCTCGAGAACGCCTGAGCCCCGGACGCTGCCTGCCATGGAACAGATTCCGCAAGCGGCCCTGTGGGTCATCATTCTGCTGGTCGTGCTGGCGCTGGCCTTCGACTTCATGAACGGCTTTCATGACGCGGCCAACTCGATCGCCACCGTCGTCTCCACCGGCGTGCTGCGTCCGGGGCAGGCCGTGCTGTTTGCCGCCTTCTTCAATTTCGTGGCCATCTTCGTCTTTCACCTCAGCGTGGCGGCCACGGTGGGCAAGGGCATCGTGCAGCCCGGCATCGTGGACACCCATGTGGTGATGGGCGCGCTGGTTGGAGCCATCAGCTGGAACGTGATCACCTGGTACTACGGCATCCCCAGCAGCTCCTCGCATGCGCTCATCGGCGGCATCGTGGGCGCGGTGATCGGCAAGGCCGGCACCGATGCGCTGCTGGCCGCCGGCATCCTCAAGACCGTGGTGTTCATCTTCGTCTCGCCGCTGATGGGCTATCTGCTGGGCTCGCTGATGATGCTGGCCGTGGCTTGGATCTTCCGGCGCACCTCGCCTTCGCGCGTGGACGGGTGGTTTCGGCGGCTGCAGCTGGTCTCGGCCGGGGCCTACAGCCTGGGGCATGGCGGCAACGATGCGCAAAAAACCATCGGCATCATCTGGATGCTGCTGATCGCCACTGGCTACCACGCAGCCGCCGAAAAGGCGCCGCCGGCCTGGGTCGTCGTCTCCTGCTACCTGGCCATCGGGCTGGGCACGATGTTCGGTGGCTGGCGCATCGTCAAGACCATGGGGCAGAAGATCACCAAGCTCAAGCCGGTGGGGGGCTTCTGCGCCGAAACGGGCGGGGCGCTCACGCTGTTTCTGGCCACCGGGCTGGGGATTCCGGTTTCCACCACCCACACCATCACCGGCGCCATCGTCGGCGTGGGTTCGGCGCAGCGCGCCAGCGCCGTGCGCTGGGGCGTAGCCGGCAACATCGTCTGGGCTTGGGTGCTGACGATACCGGCCAGCGCCTTCATCGCCGTCGTGGCCTACTGGGTCAGCCTGAGCCTGTACTGACGCTGCAAGAGGTGGCGGCAGGCCGGCCGCGCTGAGCCCGGCCGCGCAGGCCGGGGCGCAGCCGGTGGCTCACTGGCTGATCTTGCGGGCTTCCTCGATCTGGTACTCGAAGTAGCGCTGGAAGCTGTACACGATGCTGGAGGTAAGCACCGCGGTGCCGATCAGCAGGGCGCCGGAGACCGCCAGGATGGTGAGCCAGGAAGTGCCGCCGGCGGGATGGTCGGCGCCGTGTTCCGGGTTGAAGCGGGCGTTCCAGCGCTCGCGCGTCATCAGGCCGTACACGATGGCCGTGAGCGCGCAGCCGGCGAAGGTGAAGCCAAACAGCGGGATCAGCACCCAGCTCAGGTGGTCGTCCACGCCATGGTCGAGCACCCGCTCGATGCCATACAGGCCCAGCGCGGTGGGAATGGGCAGCAACCAGCCCAGCGTGTCGCCAGGCCCGCGCAGGTAGAAACGATGCAGGCCCAGCGGCCCGCCCAGGAAGGCCAGCCAGGTGGCCAGGGTCTTGTTTTTCGTCATGGCGGTATTGTGCCGCCTGCAGCCCGGCCCGGCCGCCGGCATCAGGCCGTGGCCCCGGCCGGCGCGTAGGCGGCTATAATGGTAGGCTTTTCGGTGTGTCGCTGGCCGGGTGGCCAGTTGCGTGTCTCAAACACCGGAAGAACGCCGGTTCGCCGCGTCGCAGGCGGGCCTTACCACCCAAAGGACAAACCCATGGTCGTGATTCGACTCTCCCGCGGCGGCGCCAAGGCCCGCCCGTTCTACAACATCGTCGTCGCCGACAAGCGCAGCCGCCGCGATGGACGCTTCATCGAGCGCATCGGTTTCTACAACCCGATTGCCGCGGCCAATGAAGAATCCATCCGCATCGCCCAGGACCGCCTGACCTACTGGCTGGGCGTGGGCGCGCAGGCTTCCCCGACGGTGGAGCGCCTGCTCAAGCAGGCCGCCAAGAAGGCCGCCTGATCCCGCCCATGGCGTGTGCGCTCGAGCCCGCCGCCTTGCCGGCGGACGCCGTCGAGGTCGGGCGCATCCTGGACGCCTGGGGCATCAAGGGCTGGTTCAAGGTCCTGCCCTACAGCGCCTCCCCGGAGGCGCTGTTTTCTTCCAAGCGCTGGTATCTGCTGCCACCCGAGCGCGGCCCCAGGGTGTTCGACGGGCCGGTTCTGCTGGCCATCCGCGAGGCGCGCGAGCACGCCGATGCGGTGGTCGCCAGCGCGCAGGATGTGGCCGACCGCGAGGCGGCCGAGGCGCTCAAAGGGGCGCGCATCTTCGTCGCCCGTTCCAGCTTTCCAACCCCGCAGCCCGACGAGTATTACTGGGTCGATCTGATCGGCCTGGAGGTGGTCAACCGCGAGGGGTTGGTGCTGGGCACCGTGCGCGATCTGCTGCCCACCGGGCCGCAGACCGTGCTGGTCGTCGCCTACCAGCAAGACGACCAGGCGCGCGAGCGCATGATTCCCTTCGTATCGGCCTACGTGGATGCGGTCGATTTGCCTCAGCGGCAGATCCGGGTCGATTGGCAGCCCGATTACTGAGCGGCGGGGCGCGCCATGCGTTTCGATGTGCTGACCCTGTTTCCCGAGCTGTTTGGTCCCCTGCTGAGCAGCGGCATCACCCGGCGGGCCTACGAGTCGGGGCAGGTCCAGGTGGTGCTGCACAACCCGCGGGATCATGCCGACGGGCATTACCGCCGGGTCGATGACCGTCCCTTCGGCGGCGGCCCTGGCATGGTGATGATGGCCGAGCCGCTGGCGCGCTGCCTGGCGCATGCCCAGGCCCAGCGCGCGCGGCGCGCGCCGGTGTTGCTGTTTGCGCCACAGGGGCGCCGGCTGGACCACGCCGAGGTGGCACGCTGGGCCGGCAGCGAAGGGGCGGTGCTCGTCTGCGGGCGCTACGAGGGCATCGACCAGCGCTTCATCGACGCCTGTGTCGATGAGCAGATCAGCCTGGGCGATTTCGTGCTCTCCGGTGGCGAGATCGCGGCCATGGCCCTGCTGGACGCGGTGGCGCGCCTGCAACCCGGCGTGCTGGGGGATGCCGACAGCCATGCGCAGGACAGCTTCAATCCGGCGCTCGATGGCCTGCTGGACTGTCCGCACTACACCCGTCCCGAGGTCTGGGAGGGCCGGCCGGTGCCCGAGGTGCTGCTGTCGGGCCATCATGGCCGGATCGAGCAGTGGCGGCGGGCCCAGCGCCTGCTGCTGACGGCGAGTCTGCGGCCCGACCTGATCGCGCGCGCGCGCGCTGCCGGCCGTCTGAGCGCGCAGGACGAGGCCTTGCTGGCCGGCCGCTGAGGCAGCCCGGCACCCGCTGCTATAATTTCCGGTTCCCGATCCTCTGTCCGGCTGGTGGGCCGCGGTGGCCCGGCTGCGGCGTGCGATGCGTCGCGGGGGTGGCGCGGACAAGATCTTCAAGAGGCCGTCATGAACCTGATCCAGATCCTTGAGCAAGAGGAAATCGCCCGCCTGGGCAAGAACATCCCGGAATTCGCTCCTGGCGACACCGTGGTGGTCAACGTCAACGTGGTCGAAGGCAACCGCAAGCGCGTGCAGGCCTACGAAGGCGTGGTGATCGCCAAGCGTAACCGTGGCCTGAATAGCGCCTTCACCGTGCGCAAGATCTCCAGCGGCGAGGGCGTGGAGCGCACCTTCCAGACCTACAGCCCGCTGATCGCCAGCATCGAAGTCAAGCGCCGTGGCGACGTGCGCCGCGCCAAGCTGTACTACCTGCGCGATCGCAGCGGCAAGTCGGCCCGCATCAAGGAAAAGCTGGCCAGCAAGGCGGCCGAGTAAACCGCGCCGTTTTTTTCCGGTATCCGGCAAGCCGCCCACGCATCCGCCTGGGCGGCTTTGTTTTTCCGGGAGAGCCGATCCGAGATGACTGCCCACGACGCCATCACTCCACTGTCCCGGCTTGCGGGCTTCGATCCG
>DAIUCJ010000016.1:0-63478 GCA_036846225.1 Hylemonella sp. | reverse complement strand
AGCGAGCACCGCGCAACGCCGCAGATGGCCTACCGCAGCAGTTTTTCAACGGCCTACCGCAGCAGCTTTTCAACGGCCTGCCAAAGCGCGCCCGGCCTGCCCAGGGCAAGGCTGCCCGCCACCGGAGAAGGCGCGGTCAACGGCCTGTTAACGCATCCGCACCAGGTTGTCGCGGTGCACCATCTCCGGCTCGCCGGTGTAGCCCAGCAGACGCTCGAACTCGCTGGACGGCTTGCGGCACAGCAGCCGCGCCTCGGCGCTGGCGTAGTTGGCCAGACCGCGGGCGATCTCCACACCCTGCTCGTCGCGGATGGCGATCACTTCGCCGCGGGAGAATTCGCCTTCGACCGCCACCATGCCGATGGGCAGCAGACTCTTGCCTTCCTGCTGCAGCTTGGCTGCCGCGCCAGCATCGACCACGACCGCGCCGCGCAGCTGCAGGTGATCGGCCATCCACTGCTTGCGGGCCTGGTTCTTCGGGGTTTGTGCCACCAGCAACGTGCCGATGGGTTCTCCCCGGCTCAAGCGCAGCAGCACGTCGGGCTCGCGCCCCCAGGCGATGACGGTGGAGGCGCCGGAGCCGGCCGCTCGCTTGGCGGCCAGGATCTTGGTGATCATGCCACCCTTGCCGATGCTGGAGCCCGCCCCGCCAGCCATGGCCTCCAGCGCCGGGTCGCCGGCACGCGCCTCGTGCACGAAGCGGGCGTCGGGGTTCCTGCGCGGATCGGCGGTGTACAGCCCCCGCTGGTCGGTCAGGATGATCAGCAGGTCGGCCTCCACCAGATTGGCCACCAGCGCGCCCAGCGTGTCGTTGTCGCCGAACTTGATCTCGTCGGTGACCACCGTGTCGTTCTCGTTGATCACCGGCACCACCTTCAGCCGCAGCAGCGTCAGCAGCGTGGAGCGGGCGTTGAGATAGCGCTCACGGTCGGCCAGGTCGGCGTGGGTGAGCAAGACCTGCGCGCTGGGCAACCCGTGCGCGCGCAGCCGGGTCTCGTACATTTGGGCCAGCCCCATCTGGCCCACGGCAGCGGCCGCCTGCAGCTCGTGGATTTCCTTGGGGCGCGTGGCCCAGCCCAGGCGCTTCATGCCCTCGGCGATCGCGCCGCTGGAGACCATGATGACCTCGCGCCCGTCGCGCACCAGCGCCGCGATCTGGCGGCTCCACTCCTCGATGGCGGCTTCATCCAGCCCCCGCCCCTCGTTGGTGACGAGGCTGGAGCCGACCTTGACCACGATGCGCCGCGCCTGGCGCGCAAGGGTTGCGGAATTCGTCGGGTTGTTCATCGTTCAGGGAGAGCGGCCCGCAGCAGCAGGCCGCGGGCAAAGCGCCGATTCTAGGCTCGGCCCGGCGCGCCCATTTGCAGGGCGCTGAAAAACGTCGCGAGGATGGTCAGATGCCAGGCGCACGGCGCGCAGCGACCGAGACATATCGAATGGATAGGCGAGGAAGCGAGCACCGCGCAACGCCGCAGATGGCCTACCGCAGCAGTTTTGCAACGGCCTGTTAGGCCGCCGCGTCTGCAGGGCCGCCGTCGATGGGCTTGAAACGCGGATCCAGATCCTGCGCAGCCGGTGGCTGCTCGGCCAGCTGCTGGGCATGCACCTGCTCATAGACGGCGCGCACCAGCCGGTCGCAGCCTTCATGGGTCAGCGCCGAAATCTGGAACACCGGCCCTTTGTACCTGAAGCGCTTGACGAAGTCCTGCACCCGCGCCTCGCGCTGCTCGGGCGGGATCATGTCGATCTTGTTAAGCACCAGCCAGCGCGGCTTGGCGTACAGCGCCGGGTCGTACTTCTTCAGCTCGGCCACGATGGCCTTGGCCTGCGCCACCGGATCGGCCCCCTCGTCGAACGGCGCCAGGTCCACCACGTGCAGCAGCAGCCGGGTGCGCTGCAGATGGCGCAGAAACTGGTGGCCGAGGCCCGCACCCTCGGCCGCGCCCTCGATCAGGCCGGGCAGATCGGCCACGACGAAGCTCTGCTCCGGCCCTACCCGCACCACCCCCAGATTCGGATGCAGGGTCGTGAACGGATAGTCGGCGATGCGCGGGCGGGCGTTGGAAATGGCGCTGATCAGCGTGGACTTACCGGCATTGGGCAGCCCCAGCAGCCCCACGTCGGCCAGCACCTTGAGCTCGAGCTTGAGGCTCCTGCGCTCGCCCGGCCAGCCCGGCGTCTTCTGCCGCGGCGCGCGGTTGATCGCGCTCTTGAAGCGCATGTTGCCAAAGCCGCCGTCACCGCCCTTGGCCAGCAGCACGGTCTGCCCCGGCGTCAGCAGCTCGTGCAGCACCTCGCCAGTCTGCGCGTCGCTGATGATCGTGCCCACCGGCATGCGCAGCGTGATGTCCTCACCGGCGGCACCGAACATGTCCGAGCCCATACCGTGCTGGCCCCGTTTGGCCTCGAAGCGGCGGGTGTAGCGGAAATCGACCAGGGTGTTGAGATTCGGGTCGGCCACCGCATACACGTGGCCGCCACGCCCCCCGTCACCGCCGTCCGGCCCGCCGAATTCCTTGTACTTCTCATGCCGGAACGAGACGCAGCCATTGCCCCCGTCACCGGCGGCAACGTCGATATAGGCTTCGTCAACGAACTTCATGGAAACTGCTTCTTTCGCCGGGCAGGCACCGTTGCGGACGGTCAGGCCTGATTGTGCAGGAGCCGAAAACAAAAACCCTGCGCGGGCAGCGCAGGGTTTTGTGCGGAAGGGAACGAGACCGAAACCGCCTTCAGGCAGCGGCCGTCACGCTCACCGTGTGCTTGTTCAGCGCGCCTTTGGTGGCAAACGACACCGTGCCATCGACCAGCGCGAACAGGGTGTGGTCCTTGCCCACCCCGACGTTCTTGCCCGGATGGAACTTGGTACCGCGCTGGCGCACAATGATGGAGCCGGCGCTGACCTGCTGGCCGCCGAACACCTTGACGCCCAGCATCTTGGGTTGGGAATCACGCCCGTTGCGCGTGGAGCCGCCGCCTTTTTTCTGTGCCATGTCTGTAACCCCTTAGACGGAGATGGCGCCGATCTGCAGCTCGGTGTACTGCTGCCGGTGCCCCTGACGTTTCTGATAATGCTTGCGACGGCGCAGCTTGAAGATGCGCACCTTCTCGTGCTTGCCGTGCGCCACCACCGTGGCCTTGACCGTTGCGCCGGACACCAAGGGCGTACCAACCTTGAGCTCGGCGCCGTTGCCGACGGCCAACACCTGGTCGATGACGATCTCCTGGCCTACGTCCGCAGCAATCTGTTCTACCTTGATCTTTTCGCCGGCAGCCACGCGATACTGCTTGCCACCGGTTTTTATGACCGCGTACATATGGACCTCATTCAAAAATGGACGACCCGCCATGACCCCAAGGGCATGCCTCAAGATCAGGTGGAGCCAGTAATTCTAACATAGGCTGCGCCCTGGCGTGCCAGCCCGGCACGGCCACAGCCGGCATGGATGCTGCGCTCCCTATAATCGCCGGCACGCCATCTACGCCGCAGCCCGTGAACGCCCCCCAGCCCGTCGCCCCCCTGAGCCTGATCGCCGACGACATGCGCGCGCTGGATCAGGTGATCGCGCAGCGGCTGGACTCCGGCGTACCCCTGGTCGGGCAGGTGGCGCGCTACATCATCGGCGCCGGCGGCAAACGCCTGCGCCCGGCCCTGCTGCTGCTGACCTGTGGCGCGCTGGGCTACCAGGGGCCGCTGCGGCACACGCTGGCAGCCGTCGTGGAATTCATCCACACCGCCACGCTGCTGCACGACGACGTGGTTGACGGCTCCACCCTGCGGCGTGGCAACGCCACGGCCAACGAGACTTTCGGCAACCCGGCCAGCGTGCTGGTGGGCGACTTTCTCTATTCCCGCGCTTTCCAGATGATGGTCGAGGCGCAGAGCATGCGCATCATGCAGGTGCTGGCCGACGCCACCAACGTCATCGCCGAAGGCGAGGTGCAGCAGCTGATGAACATGCATGATGCCGACCTGGACGAAGCGGCCTATCTGCACGTGATCCGTTCCAAGACCGCCAAGCTGTTCGAGGCCAGCGCCCGCTGCGGCGCCATCCTGGCCGGCGCGGCGCCGGCACTGGAACAGGCCTGCGCCGACTATGGGCAGGCGCTGGGCACGGCGTTCCAGGTGATCGATGACGTACTGGACTATGCAGGCGATGCCGCCGTCATGGGCAAGAGCCTGGGCGACGACCTGCGCGAAGGCAAAGCCACGCTGCCGCTGATCGCCGCGATGCGCCAGGGCTCGGTCGCGGATCGCGCGCTGATCCGCCACGCGATCGAGCAGGGCTCGGTTAACGAGCTGGAACAGGTGATCGCCATCGTGCGACGCACCGGCGCGCTGCAAGCAGCCCGCGCCGCCGCCGCCGCCGAGGCGGCCCGGGCCATCGACGCCGCGCGGCAGCTCCCCCCTGGCCCCTATGCCGACAGTCTGGTACAATTAGCGGCTCAGCTGCTGGATCGTCAGTCCTGACGCCAGCCGGCAGCCAGTCAAGTCGGAATGTAGCGCAGCCTGGTAGCGCACTTCGTTCGGGACGAAGGGGTCGGAGGTTCGAATCCTCTCATTCCGACCATCACCCACATCCCCCACTTTTTCACACTCACCCCGCCTGCCCACTGCGCAGCCGGGGCGCGGCTGTTGCATGGTGACGTCTGCTTGCAAAATGTCACCGAACACTTGTTTACACGGGGTGGGCAATCGGCGATGATTTGTAAGTTTCCCCTCGCGATCTGACACCCTCTCCGAGCCCATGGCTGCCGTTGACACCGCGCCTGCACGCGAAAGCGCCGCCCCGCTGGCCCTGCCCGGACTGGGCCGCGCGCTGGTGCTGGCAGGCAAGCTGGATCAGAAGCTGGCCGAGGACATCCTGCGCAAGGCCACGGCCAACCGCACCAGTTTCATCGCCGAGCTCACCGGCTCCGGCGCCGTCTCCGCCGCCGACCTGGCCCACACCATGTCGGCGGCCTTCGCCGCCCCGCTGATCGATCTGAGCGCCGTCGATGTCCAGCGCCTGCCCAAAGACCTGCTCGACCCCAAGATCTGCCACGACTACCGCGTGATCGTGCTGGGCAAGCGCAGCAACCGCCTGGTCGTGGCCACAGCCGACCCCTCCGACCAGGCTGCCGCCGACAAGATCAAGTTCGCCAGCCAGATGGGAGTGGACTGGGTCATCGCCGAATACGACAAGCTGCTCAAGCTGGTGGAAACGCAAACCGCTTCGGCAGCCGAGGCCATCGACAACATCGTCGGCGGCGACATCGAGTTCGACGAATTCACCACCGAAGCCCCTGCCGATGCAGCCGACGCACCGCCTTCGGAAGTCGAGGACGCGCCGGTCGTCAAATTCCTGCACAAGATGCTGATCGACGCGATCAACATGCGCGCCTCCGATCTGCACTTCGAGCCCTACGAGCACACCTACCGCGTGCGGTTTCGCATCGACGGCGAGCTGCGCGAAGTCGCTTCGCCGCCGGTGGCCATCAAGGACAAGCTGGCCTCGCGCATCAAGGTGATCTCGCGCATGGACATTGCCGAAAAGCGCATCCCGCAGGACGGCCGCATGAAACTCAAGATCGGTCCGGACCGCGTGATCGACTTTCGCGTCAGCACCCTGCCCACGCTCTTTGGCGAGAAGATCGTCATCCGCATCCTGGATCCCAGCAGCGCCAAGCTCGGCATCGACGCGCTGGGCTACGAGCCGGAGGAAAAGGAACGCCTGCTCAAGGCGATTTCCCGTCCCTACGGCATGATCCTGGTCACCGGCCCCACCGGCTCGGGCAAGACGGTGTCGCTCTACACCTGCCTGAACCTGCTGAACAAGCCTGGCGTGAACATTGCCACCGCGGAAGACCCGTCCGAAATCAACCTGCCCGGCATCAACCAGGTCAACGTCAACGAAAAAGCCGGCCTGACCTTTGCCGCCGCGCTCAAGTCTTTTCTGCGGCAGGATCCGGACATCATCATGGTGGGCGAGATCCGCGACCTGGAGACTGCCGACATCGCCATCAAGGCCGCACAGACCGGCCACCTGGTGATGTCCACGCTGCACACCAACGACGCGCCCACCACGCTCACGCGGCTGCGCAACATGGGAATCGCGCCGTTCAACATCGCCTCCAGCGTCATCCTGATCACCGCGCAGCGGCTGGCGCGCCGGCTGTGTCCGAACTGCAAGGCGCCGGCCGACATCCCGAAAAAAACGCTGCTGGACGCCGGCTTCAAGCCCGAGGAGCTGGACGGCTCCTGGGTCAGCTACCGCCCGGTGGGCTGCTCGTCCTGCAACAACGGCTACAAGGGCCGCATCGGCATCTACCAGGTCATGCCCATCAGCGAGGAAATGCAGCGCATCATCCTGCGCGACGGCTCGGCCATCGAGATCGCCGAGCAGGCGCAGCGCGAAGGCGTGCGCAACCTGCGCCAGTCCGGGCTGCACAAAGTCAAACAGGGGCTGACGTCGCTGGAAGAAGTCCTGGCCGTCACCAACGAATAACGATTCCCAACAGGCAGGACCATCGATGGCAACGGCAAAGAAACCCGGCGGCGGCACGAAAGAACAGGTTTTCGAGTGGGAGGGCAAGGACCGCAACGGCAAGGCCGTGCGCGGCGAAATGCGCGCCATCGGCGAAAACCAGGTCATGGCCTCGCTGCGCCGCCAGGGCATCACCCCTGGCAAGGTCCGCAAGCGCCGCATGCGCTCGGGCAAGAAGATCACCCCGAAAGACCTGACGCTGTTCACCCGCCAGCTGGCCACGATGATGAAGGCCGGCGTTCCGCTGCTGCAGGCTTTCGACATCGTCGCCCGAGGCAACTCCAACCCCAGCGTGACGCGGCTGCTGACCGACATCCGCAACGACGTGGAAACGGGTACGTCGCTGAGCGCGGCATTTCGCAAATACCCGCTGTACTTCGACAGCCTGTACTGCAACCTGGTCGAAGCCGGCGAGCAGGCCGGTATCCTGGACCAGCTGCTGGACCGCCTGGCGGTCTATATGGAAAAGACCGAGGGCATCAAGTCCAAGATCAAGTCGGCGCTGATGTACCCGACCGCCGTGATCGTGGTGGCCTTCGTGGTCGTCTCGGTCATCATGATCTTCGTGATCCCGGCTTTCAAGCAGGTGTTCACCTCCTTTGGCGCCGACCTACCCGCTCCCACGCTGTTCGTCATCGGGATGAGCGAGTTCTTCGTAGCCTACTGGTGGCTGATCTTCGGCACCATCGGCGGCGGGCTCTATTTCTTCTTCCAGGCCTGGAAGCGCAGCAAGCGCATGCAGCAGTTCATGGACCGGCTGCTGCTCAGAATCCCGGTATTCGGCACGCTGATCGACAAGTCCTGCATCGCGCGCTGGACGCGCACCCTCTCCACGATGTTCGCCGCTGGCGTGCCGCTGGTGGAAGCGCTGGATTCGGTCGGCGGTGCCTCGGGCAACTGGGTCTATGAAGAAGCCACGGTCAAGATCCAGCAGGAAGTCTCCACCGGCACCAGCCTGACCGCCGCGATGACCAATGCCAATCTCTTCCCGTCCATGGTGCTGCAGATGTGCGCCATCGGCGAGGAGTCGGGCTCCATCGACCACATGCTGGGCAAGGCGGCCGACTTCTACGAGGCCGAGGTCGATGACATGGTCGCCGGCCTGTCCAGCCTGATGGAGCCCATCATCATCGTGTTCCTCGGCGGTCTGATCGGCGGCATCGTCGTCTCCATGTACCTGCCCATCTTCAAGCTCGGCCAGGTCGTCTGATGATGCTGGTCCCGGCAGGCATCGACATCGCCTTGGCCGGCGTTCTGGGGCTGCTGATCGGCAGCTTCCTCAACGTCGTCATCCACCGTCTGCCCAAGATCATGGAGCGCCAGTGGGCGGCCGAATGCGCCCAGCTGGCCGGGCAGCCGGCACCTGCGGGCGAACCCTACAACCTGCTGGTGCCGCGCTCGCGCTGCCCGCATTGCGGCCACGCGATACGCTGGTACGAAAACATCCCCGTGTTGAGCTACCTGCTGCTGCGCGGTCGGTGCTCCGCCTGCGGTGGCGGCATCAGCCTGCGGTATCCCTTGGTGGAACTGGCCACAGGCGCGCTGTTTGCCTGGTGCGTCTGGCGCTACGGCCTCACGCCCACTGGCCTGGCCTGGTGCGCCTTTGCCGCGACCCTGCTGGCCCTGGCCCTGATCGACTGGGACACGACCCTGCTGCCCGACAGCCTGACCCAGCCGCTGCTGTGGGCGGGGCTGATCGTGGCGGCGCTCAGATGGAACACCGTGCCCCTGCCCGATGCGCTGTGGGGCGCGGTGGCCGGCTATCTGTCGCTGTGGCTGGTCTACTGGAGCTTCAAGCTCGCCACCGGCAAAGAAGGCATGGGCTTCGGCGATTTCAAGCTCTTTGCCGCCCTGGGGGCCTGGTTCGGCTGGACGGCGCTGATCCCGATCATCCTGATGGCGGCGGTGATCGGTGCCATCGTCGGCATCGCGCTCAAACTCAAACAGAATCTGCGCGAAGGCGGCTACGTCCCCTTCGGCCCTTTCCTGGCCCTGGCCGGGCTGACGGCCATGGTGTACGGCCCGCAGCGCATGCTGGCCACGCTGGGGCTCTGAGCCGATGGCAGGACCGACCTTGCTCGGCCTGACCGGCGGTATCGGCAGCGGCAAAAGCACCGTGGCTGCCCTGCTGGCAGAGCAGGGAGCGGCCATCGTCGATGCGGACGCGATCGCCCGCGCCCTCACCGCCGCCAACGGAGCGGCCATCGCGGCCATCCGTGCCGAGTTCGGCGCAGACTACCTCACGGCCGACGGCGCGCTGGACCGCGCCCGCATGCGGGCGCTGGCCTACGCCGATCCGGCGGCCCGCCAACGGTTGGAACGCATCATCCACCCGCTGGTGACGCAACAGGCCCTGCAGCAGGCCCAGACGGCCATCGCAGCCGGCCATCGCTGCGTGGTGTTCGATATCCCCCTGCTGGCCGAATCCGGCCACTGGCGCACCCGGCTGGACCGGGTGCTGGTGGTGGACTGCCTGCCCGAGACGCAAATCCGGCGCGTGATGCAGCGCAGCGCGCTGACGCGCGAGGAAGTGCAACGCATCATGGACAGCCAGGCCAACCGCCTGGCGCGACTGCGCACGGCCGACCACGTGCTCTACAACGAAGGCCTGGACCTGCCAGGGCTGCGCGCGCTGGTGCAGCAGATGGCGCCCTGGTTCGGGCTATGATTGCCGCCCAAGCAGCATGAGCGCGATCACCTACGAATACCCCTTCAACGAGCGCATCCGGACCTATCTGCGGCTGGAGAGCCTGTTGCGCCGCCTGCGGGACCTGGTGGCGCGTGACACGCCGCTGGACCACCATTACGCGCTGGCCAGCCTGTTCGAGGTCATGGACGTCAGCGCGCGCGCCGACCTCAAGTCCGACGTGCTGCGCGATCTGGAAAAACAGAAGCAGACGCTGCTGGCCTACCGGGGCAACCCCAGCATCGCGCAGGAAGTGCTGGACGACGTGCTGCAGCAAGTCGAGCAGCGCTACGCCCAGCTCAACGCAACCGCCGGCAAAGCCGGCCACCAGCTCACCGAGAACGACTGGCTGATGAGCATCCGCAGCCGCATCGGCATCCCGGGCGGCACCTGCGCCTTCGACCTGCCGGCCTACTATGCCTGGCAGCATGAGTCGGCCCACAAGCGCCGCGCCGACCTGCAGCGCTGGACCGCCACGCTGACCCCGCTGGCCGATGCGATCGCGCTGCTGCTGACGCTGCTGCGCGACTCCGGCATTCCGCAGAAAGTGCTGGCCCCGGGCGGCCAGTACCAGCAGGCGCTGCCGCAGGGGCGCACCTTCCAGCTGCTGCGCCTGGCCATCGACCCGGCGCTGGACCTGATCCCCGAAATCAGCGGCAACCGCCTGATCGTCTCGATCCGGCTCATGCGCCTGGGGCCGGACGAGCGCCTACACGCGAGCAACCAGGACGCCAGCTTCGACCTCACGCTGTGCTCCTAAGCACCCGTTGCGCCCCATGAGCACGGCAGATTCCGCCCCCCCCGGCAACCTGCGCGAGCGCCTGATCCGCTGCCCCAGCTGCGGCGGCCCCAGCGTCTATGGGCCGCGCAATCCCTACCGCCCCTTCTGCAGCGAACGCTGCAAGAAAATCGATCTGGGCGCCTGGGCCAGCGAATCGTTCCGCGTGCCGGCCGAAGAGCCGCCGCAGGAAGGCACGGGGGACGATGCACACGGGGCCGTGCGGCGGCTGCAGTAAGCAGCCCCTGCCGCGGTCGCCTGGCGTTCAGCCCGGCGCGGGCGTATGGGTGGCGCCCTGAAAGCCACGCTCCTCGGCCAGCCAGCGCAGCACCGGCACCGTCCCCGGCAGCACGGGCACGCTGCGCACCGGCAGGCGCTCCCAGCGGGCCTGCTGGCCTTCCCGCATCTGCAACGCACCGCGCCAGCTCCGCACCTTGCAGAAGTTCAGGCGCACCAGCGCATGCGGATAGTCCACGACCTCGCTGCGCCAGGGCTCGATGTCCAGAGCCTCGATGCCCAGTTCTTCCTGCAGTTCACGCCGCAGGGCCTGCGCCACCGTCTCCCCCGGCTCCACCTTGCCGCCCGGAAATTCCCAATAGCCCGCATAGACCTTGCCCGCCGGGCGCGAAGTCAGCAGAAAGCAGCCGTCGTCCTGCAGCAGCACGCCGACGGCCACCTCGGTCAGACGGCGCTCGCCCATGCGCGGGCGATCCGCATCGGCCACGAGCGTGGGTTGGGTCATGCGGCCGCGTGCCGTCCGGCGTAGTCGCGGGCGAACTGGTAAGCCACCCGGCCGCTGCGCGAGCCGCGCTCCAGCGCCCAGACCAGGGCCTCGGCGCGCGCCGCCTCGATGGCGGCAGGCGCGACCCCGAAAGACGCCAGCCACTGCGCCACGATGGTCAGGTATTCCTCCTGGCTGAACGGATAGAAGCTCACCCACAGGCCGAAGCGCTCGGACAGCGAAATTTTCTCCTCCACCACCTCGCCAGGGTGGATCTCGCCATCGTCACCGGGCTGGTAGCTGAGGTTGTCCTTCATGTATTCCGGCAGCAGGTGGCGCCGGTTGCTGGTGACGTAGATCAGCACGTTGGGCGTGGCCGCCGCCACCGAACCGTCGAGGATGGATTTGAGCGCCTTGTAGCCGCCCTCGCCCTCCTCGAAACTGAGGTCGTCGCAGAAGATGATGAACTTTTCCGGCCGCTGCGCCACCAGTTCCACAATGTCCGGCAGATCGGTCATGTCCGCCTTGTCCACCTCGACCAGACGCAGGCCCTGGTCGGCATAGGCATGCAGGCAGGCACGGATCAGCGAAGACTTGCCGGTCCCGCGGGCGCCGGTCAGCAGCACATTGTTGGCCGGCAGACCGCGCACGAACTGCTCGGTGTTGCGCTGGATCTTTTCCTTCTGGGCGTCGATTTCCTTGAGCTGCTCCAGCCGGATCACGCCCACGTGCCGCACCGGCTCCAGCACCCCGTGACCGGAGCTGCGCTTGCGGTAGCGAAAGGCGATCGAAGCCTGCCAGTCGGGCTGGGCCAGCGGCTGCGGCAGGATAGATTCGATGCGCGCCATCAGTTGCTCGGCGCGTTCGATCAGGCGTTCGAATTTTTCGTTCATCTCTGTACTCGAAGACCGCTGAAGCTCCCCGGTGCGAACACGCGCCCCGGCAGCCTGGCCGCGCCGGCAGGCGCTGCCGCTATCGGCGGGGAGCAGGCATCACCGCATGAGGGGGAACAGGGGCCGGCGGCGTTCAGCTTCTGTAGTCGGCGTTGATCGACACGTAATCGTGGCTCAGGTCGCAGGTCCAGACGGTGTCCTGCGCCGTGCCGCGCCCGAGCAGCACGCGCACGGTGATTTCGGCCTGCTTCATGACCCGCTGGCCGTCTTCCTCGCGGTACTGCGGATGACGCCCGCCCCGCGTGGCCACATGCACATCGTCCAGATACAGGTCGATCAGACCCTGGTCCAGGTCGGCGATGCCCGCATAGCCCACGGCCGCCAGGATGCGGCCCAGATTCGGATCGCTGGCATAGAAGGCTGTCTTGACCAGCGGCGAGTGGGCGATCGCGTAGGCCACCTGGCGGCACTCCGCGGCGCTGCGTCCGCCCTCCACCTGGACGGTGATGAACTTGGTGGCCCCCTCGCCGTCGCGCACGATGGCCTGGGCCAGCTGGCGGGCCACCTGCAGCATGGCCTGACTCAGCTGCCGGCCGGCCGGGCTGTCCAGATCGTCGATGACGGCGTGGCCCGCCTTGTTGCTGGCGATCACGACGAAGGAGTCATTGGTCGAGGTGTCGCCGTCGATGGTGATGCGGTTGAACGAAGCCTCGGCCAGCTCGGCTGTGAGCCGCTGCAGCGCCGCCGGGCCAATGCGCGCATCGGTGGCCACGAAGCCCAGCATCGTGGCCATGTTGGGACGGATCATCCCGGCGCCCTTGCTGATACCGGTGATGCGGACCGTCGCCCCGTCGATCAGCACTTGGGTGCTGCAGGCCTTGGGCACGGTGTCGGTGGTCATGATGCCCTCGGCCGCCCGGGCCCAGTTGTCCGCGCGGGCATCGGCCAGCGCCGCCGGCAGGCCCGCTTCGATGCGCTCCACCGGCAGCGGCTCCATGATGACGCCGGTGGAAAACGGCAGCACCTGCTCGGCCGCCATGCCCAGCTGGGCGGCCAGCGCCTGGCAGGTGCGGCGCGCGTGCTGCAGGCCGGCCTGGCCGGTGCCGGCATTGGCGTTGCCGGTGTTGATGACCAGCGCACGGATGCCGCGCCGGGCGGCCAGATGCTCGCGGCAGACCTGCACCGGCGCTGCGCAGAAGCGGTTTTGCGTGAACACACCGGCCACGCTGGCGCCTTCGTCCAGCAGCATGACCGTCAGGTCCTTGCGGTGGGCCTTGCGTATGCCGGCTTCGGCCACGCCGATGCGTACGCCATCGATCGGGTGCAGGGATTCGGGGCGGGGGGCGGAAAGGTTCACAGGCATGGCAGTCTCCCGCGGGATCGGTCAGCTCAGTTTGCCGTGGCAGTGCTTGTATTTCTTGCCGCTGCCGCAGGGGCAGGGCTCGTTGCGTCCGACGCGCGGAACCGGCGCCACGCGGGTGGCGGCATCGACGGTGGTTTCGACCTCTCCGGTCTCGGTGGGCGCGGTGTAGGTGACGTTGGCGATGTGCTCGGCCTTGCTCTCCATCGCCGAAGCCGCCTGCTCGACCTGCTCGCCCGACTGCACGCGCACGGTCATCAGCACCTTGGTGACCTCGTTCTTGACCGCGTCGAGCAGCTGGCCGAACAGCTCGAAGGCTTCGCGCTTGTACTCCTGCTTGGGCTGCTTCTGCGCATAGCCGCGCAGATGAATGCCCTGGCGCAGGTAGTCCAGGGCACTGAGGTGCTCGCGCCAGTGGCTGTCCAGGCTTTGCAGCAGCACCATGCGCTCGAACTGCGTGAAATGCCCCAGCCCCACCTGCTCCACCTTGGCCCGGTAGGCGGCGTGGGCGGCTTCGACCACCGCGCGCACGATGTCCTCGTCGCTGATCTCGCTGGCCTGCTCTACCATTTGCTGCAGCGGCACGTCCAGCTGCCACTCGTCATGCAGCACCTGCTGCAGGCCCGCGATGTCCCACTGCTCCTCCACCGATTCGGCCGGCACATACTGGCGCACCAGGTCGGTGAAGCAGCCCTCGCGCAGCGCGGCGACCTGCTCCGACAGATCCTGCGCTTCGAGTATCGCGTTGCGCTGCTGGTAGATCACCTTGCGCTGGTCGTTGGCGACGTCGTCGTACTCCAACAGCTGCTTGCGAATGTCGAAATTGCGCGCCTCCACCTTGCGCTGTGCGCTCTCGATGCTGCGCGTGACGATGCCGGCTTCGATGGCTTCGCCATCGGGCATCTTGAGCCGCTCCATGATGGCGCGCACGCGGTCGCCCGCGAAGATGCGCATCAGCGGATCGTCCAGGCTGAGATAGAAGCGCGAGGAGCCGGGGTCGCCCTGGCGGCCGGCGCGGCCACGCAGCTGGTTGTCGATGCGGCGCGACTCGTGCCGCTCGGTCGCGATGATGCGCAAGCCCCCCAGCGCCACCACCTGGTCGTGGTCCTTCTGCCACTGGGCACGCAGGGCCTCGATCTTCTGGCGCTTGGCCGCCGCGTCCAGCGCCGCATCGGCCTCGATGGCCTCGATGGCCTTGTCGATATTGCCACCGAGCACGATGTCGGTGCCGCGGCCGGCCATGTTGGTGGCGATGGTGATCATCTTGGGCCGGCCGGCCTGCGCGATGATCTCGGCTTCGCGGGCGTGCTGCTTGGCATTGAGCACCTGGTGCGGCAGGCCCTCCTGCTCCAGCAGCTTGGAAATGATTTCCGAATTCTCGATCGAGGTGGTGCCCACCAGCACCGGCTGCCCCCGCTCGTAGCAGGCGCGGATGTCGGCAATCGCCGCCTGGTACTTCTCGCGCGTGCTCTTGTACACGCGGTCGAGCTGGTCTTCGCGGCGGCTGGGCTTGTTCGGCGGGATGACCACCGTCTCCAGCCCGTAGATTTCCTGGAACTCGTAGGCTTCGGTATCGGCCGTGCCGGTCATGCCGGCCAGCTTGGTGTAGAGCCGGAAGTAGTTCTGGAAGGTGATGGACGCCAGCGTCTGGTTCTCGGCCTGGATGGCCACGCCCTCCTTGGCTTCCACCGCCTGGTGCAGGCCGTCGCTCCAGCGCCGCCCCGTCATCAGGCGGCCGGTGAACTCGTCCACGATGATGACTTCGCCGTTTTGCACCACGTAGTGCTGGTCGCGGTGGTAGAGGTGGTGCGCACGCAGCCCCGCGTACAGGTGGTGCATCAGCGCGATGTGGGCCGGGTCGTACAGGCTGGCTCCCTCGGGCAGCAGCCCCGCTTTCGTAAGCAGGACTTCTGCCTTCTCGTGGCCGGCTTCGGTGAGAAAGACCTGGTGGCTTTTTTCATCGACGGTGAAATCGCCCGGCTTGATCACCCCCAGCCCGGTGCGCGGGTCGGCTTCGCCTTCCTGGCGCGTCAGGTGCGGCACCAGCTTGTTGATGGCCAGGTACAGCGCCGTATGGTCCTCGGCCTGGCCGCTGATGATCAGCGGGGTGCGCGCCTCGTCGATCAGGATGGAGTCCACCTCGTCCACGATGGCGTAGTGCAGCCCGCGCTGCACGCGGTCGGCCACTTCATAGACCATGTTGTCGCGCAGGTAGTCGAAGCCGAACTCGTTGTTCGTTCCGTAGGTGATGTCGGCCGCGTAGGCGGCCTGCTTGTCGGCGCGGGGCATATGGGGCAGGTTCACGCCCACCGTCAGGCCCAGGAAGCTGTAGAGCCGCCCCATCCACTGCGCGTCGCGGTTGGCCAGGTAGTCGTTGACCGTGACCACGTGCACGCCCTTGCCGCTCAGGGCGTTCAGATACACCGCCAGCGTGGCCGTCAGCGTTTTGCCCTCGCCGGTGCGCATTTCGGCGATCTTGCCCTGGTGCAGGGCCATGCCCCCCATCAGCTGCACGTCGAAATGCCGCATCTTCATCACGCGCTTGGACGCCTCGCGCACCACGGCGAAAGCCTCGGGTAGCAAGGCATCCAGCGTCTCGCCTTGGGCATGGCGCTGGCGGAACTCGTCGGTCTTGGCCCTCAGGGCGGCATCATCCAGCCGCTCCATCGCGGGCTCCAGCGCATTGATGCGGGCCACCACGCCACGGTACTGCCGCAGCAGACGGTCGTTGCGGCTGCCGAAAATCTTGGTGAGGATGTTGATACCCATGGACGCCATCCGGTCCGGCTGCCGCTGCGGCACGCTGGACCGCGTATTCCTTGTGAATTGAACGGCCCCCGGCGGCTGCCCATGCAGACAGCCGGCGAGGGCCCGTAGCCCGGCCACAGCCGGGGACGCGAATCAGCAGATTCTACCGTTGCGCGGCGGCAGCCTGCGGCGCATCCGGCCGGGCGGCCGAGGCATGGTCCGCGCCTGTGGAAGAGGGGCGCGCAGGTGTGAGCGCAGCTGCGGCCACGGCGGTGGCCGGCCGCTGCGGGCCAGCTGCCGCGGCCGGCGCGGGTGTCAGCTGCGCCAGCTGCGGTGCGGGCATGCTGCGCCCGGCGTTCATGAACTTCATCGGATCTTGGGGCACGCCGCGCACCAGCACCTCGAAATGCAGATGCGGGCCGGTCGAGCGGCCGGTGTTGCCCACCTCGGCCACCTTCTGCCCCCGCTTGACCAGATCGCCTTTTTTGACAAAGACGCGCGAGGCATGGGCATAGCGGGTGACCAGGTCCTTGCCGTGGTCGATTTCGATCATGTTGCCGTAGTCCGGCCGGTATTCCTGCGTCACCACGACGCCGCCTGCGGCCGCCAGAATGGGAGTGCCCACGGGCGACTGGTAGTCGATCCCAGTGTGCAGAGCCGAGCGCCCGGTGAACGGGTCGATGCGCCAGCCGAAACCGGAGCCGGCCGCGCCGAAAGCCACCGGCTGCTGGGTCGGGATCATCATCGCGCGCACCTTCTGCTCGAACAGCCGCGACTCGGCCACTGCCAGCAGATCGGTGCGCTGGTCGGTCAGCCGCTCCAGATCATCCAGCGTTTTCTGCAGTTCTTCCATCGTCAGCGGGCGCCCACCGACCAGCGCCCCGCCCTGCCCCGGCTTGGCCCTGACTTCGGCCGGATTGATGCCGGCCAGGCCGGAGACGCGCTCGCCCAGTGACTCCAGTTGCAGCAGCTTGGCCTGCATCTCGCCCAGGCGGCGGGCCATGGCGTCCAGGTTCTCCCGCATGAAGCGGTCGCGCAGGGCAATTTCGTCCTTGACGACCAGCCGCACCAGCGAGCCGATGACCGGCCAGCCCTCGCGCGCGCCTTTCAGAAACACCCAGTGATACAGACCGGCAGCGACCAGCATCAGCGCCACCGACAGAACCAGGCCGGCCAGCACCAGCTTGGTGCCACTCAGGTGGATGGCGCGGCTGCGGGCCAGCCAGGCATCCGTGATAATCAACTGCATCTCGACTCCTCCGTTCGCACGGTTCGACGATGATCCGCCGTCATCAAGCCATCCCGTTGCAGCAGGCCGTGCAGGAATCGGCGGTGCTGGCCCGGCTGAGTGAGCTGGGCGCCGACTCGGCGGCCCGTCTCAAGGCGGTCGAACCGATCATACCGGCCGTGCTGCGCCCGCTGGTCAGCGCCGGCCCGATTAATGGTTCGATTTGGTGTCTGATTGTGAACGGCAACGCGGCCGCGGCCAAACTGCGCCAGCTGCTGCCTGCGATGCAGGCCCAGCTGTGCAGCAAGGGCTGGCAGGTTAGCGCAATCCGGCTGAAAGTACAACAGAGCCGCCATCCCCCGCTGTGAAGCAGGATGCATGCCGGCGACCCCAAATGAGTTGGTGCCGATTGTCGGATTCGAACTGACGACCTACCGCTTACAAGGCGGTTGCTCTACCAGCTGAGCTAAATCGGCACGGACTGGCATTGTAGCCAATGCCTCCTGGGTCAGCCATCAGACCGGGCCATGGGGCCGCTGGCAGCCGCCGCGCGCCCAGCCTGCTAGCAGGCCGTTGAAAACGTCGCGAGGATGGCCAGATGCAAGGCGCACGGCGCGCAGCGACCGAGACATATCGAATGGATAGGCGAGGAAGCGAGCACCGCGCAACGCCGCAGATGGCCTACCGCAGCAGTTTTGCAACAGCCTGCTAAACCATGCCCAGGTCCAGCAGGCATGGGTGGGGGTTCACTTGATGCGCCTGAGCGCCGGGCGGCGGCCGCCCCCCCCAGGGGCTGGAGCCGGCGGCTCGGGCGGCGCGTCGGCCTCGGGGCCGCGGTCGCCCGGCGCGACGGGCGGAACGGCCTGCAGCGCACCATCAGCTCCCGCCGCTTGCGCGCTGTCCTCCTCCTGCGGCGGAAAGGCCATGCCCTGGCCGTTTTCGCGGGCATAGATGGCCACGACCCGGCCCACCGGCACGACGATGTCGCGCGCCACGCCACCGAAGCGCGCCTTGAACTCGATGTGCTCATTGCCCAGACGCAGGCCGCTGGTGGCATCGGCGCTGACGTTGAGCACGATTTCGCCGTCCTTGACGTATTCGCGCGGCACCCGCACCGTATCGTCCACCCGCACCACGATGTAGGGGGTGTAGCCGTTGTCGCTGCACCATTCGTGCAGCGCACGGATCAGGTAGGGCCGGGTCGGGATTTCTGTCTGCATGCCGCTCATACCGGCGCGCTCACTTGCGCATCACCTTCTCGGACGGCGTCAGCGCCTCGATGTAGGCCGGGCGCGAGAAGATGCGCTCGGCGTACTTGAGCAGCGGTGCGGCATTCTTGCTCAGCTCGATGCCGTAGTAGTCCAGCCGCCACAGCAGCGGCGCAATCGCCACGTCCAGCATCGAGAAATTCTCGCCCAGCATGTACTTGTTTTTCAGGAAGACCGGGGCCAGCTGCGTCAGTCGGTCGCGGATGTGCGCACGGGCCTTCTCCATCGCTTTTTCATTGCTCTTGGCGGCCCGGTTCTCCAGCGTGGAGACGTGGACGAACAGTTCTTTCTCGAAGTTGAGCAGGAACAGCCGCACGCGGGCGCGGTCCACCGGATCGCCGGGCATCAGCTGCGGATGGGGAAAGCGCTCGTCGATGTATTCGTTGATGATGTTGGACTCGTACAGGATCAGGTCGCGCTCGACCAGGATCGGCACCTGGCCGTACGGGTTCATCACGCTGATGTCCTCGGGCTTGTTGTAGAGATCGACATCCCGGATTTCGAAATCCATGCCTTTCTCGAACAGCACGAAGCGGCAGCGATGCGAGAACGGACAGGTCGTGCCTGAATACAGCACCATCATGTTGGACGACTCCTGGAATGAATGAGGAATTGGAAAGAGGCCGCGCACGCAGGCGCCATGGCAGCCCGCGTCGCATCAAATGAAAAGAGAGTGGGCCGCATTGTCGCAAACCCACTCCCCCGATTGCAAGTTTTGCACCACTTTGGTGCAAAACAGCCGGTTTGAATTACTTGACGTCTTTCCAGTACGCCGCGTTCAAGCGCCAGGCAATGAAGGTAAAGCCCAGCAGGAACAGCATCACCCAGACACCGACGCGCACGCGGGTGCTTTTGGCCGGCTCACCCATCCACTGCAGGAAGTTGACCAGATCGGCCACCGCCTGGTCGTACTGCAGGGGCGTGAGCGTGCCCGGTGTGAGCTGCTCCCAGCCTTTGAACACCTCGACCTTGTGGCCGTGCTCTTCCTTGACGTCGAAGACGGGGCGGCGCTGGCCCTGCAGCTCCCACAGCACGTGCGGCATGCCCACGCTGGGGAAGGCCAGGTTGTTCCAGCCGGTGGCCTTGGTGTCGTCGGGGTAGAAGGTGCGCAAAAAGGTGTACAGGTAGTCGGCCCCGCTGCCGCCGTGGCCGGCGCGCGAGCGGGCAATCAGCGTCAGGTCCGGAGGATTGGCCCCGAACCAGTCCTTGGCCTGTTTGGGGTCGATGGCGGCCTTCATCGTCTCACCGACCTTGTCGGTGGTGAACAGCAGGTTGTCCTTGATCTGTTCGTTGGTAAACCCGATGTCCTGCAGCCGGTTGTAGCGCATGAACGCAGCCGAATGGCAGTTCAGGCAGTAGTTGACGAAGAGCTTGGCGCCGTTTTGCAGCGAAGCCTGGTCGCTGGTGTTGATGGGCGCCTTGTCCCAGGCGATGCCGCCGCCAGCGGCGTGCGCACCGGCGGCCAGTGCCAGCCAGGCAGTCAGAGCGAGGATGATTTTCTTCATGTTGGGATCTCCTGCGTGGGTCAGTGGGCCTCGAAGGTCACGCGGCTGGGCACGGGCTTGGGCTGGCCCAGACGGCTCCACCACGGCATCAGCAGGAAGAAGGCAAAGTAGTACAGCGTGCCGATCTGGGAAATGCGCTCACCCAGCGGCGAGGGCGGCTGCACCCCCAGATAGGCCAGCACGATGAAATTGACGACGAACAGGCCGTACAGGTATTTGTGCCAGTCGGGACGGTAACGGATGGACTTGACCTCGCAGCGGTCCAGCCAGGGCAGGAAGAACAGGATGATGACCGCGCCGCCCATGACCACGACGCCCCAGAACTTGGCATCGATGGACAGCATCAGCGCGATCAGCACCACCGCGCCGCCCAGCACCGCCCCCTTGGCCATCGAGGACAGCTTGGCGCGCGTCACGCCCAGGAAAGCCGCCAGCACCACGCAGGCCACCAGCGCGTACATCATCTCGGAAGTGATGGCGCGCAGCATCGAGTAAAAGGGCGTGAAGTACCACACCGGCGCGATATGGGCCGGGGTCTTCAGCGGGTCGGCCGGGATGAAGTTGTTGTACTCCAGGAAGTAGCCGCCCAGCTCGGGCGCGAAGAACACGATGGCCGAGAACACCAGCAGGAACACGCTGACGCCGAAAATGTCGTGCACCGTGTAATAGGGATGGAACGGCACGCCGTCGGCCGGCGCCGTGGGCGACCAGCGGTTGCCCTTGGGGCCGGCCTTGATCTCGATGCCATCCGGGTTGTTGGAGCCGACATCGTGCAGCGCCAGCAGGTGCGCCACCACCAGGCCCAGCAGCACCAGCGGCACAGCGATCACGTGGAAGCTGAAGAAGCGGTTGAGCGTGGCATCGCCCACCACGTAGTCGCCACGGATCCAGATGGCCAGATCGGGGCCGATGAAAGGAATGGCGGAGAACAGGTTGACGATGACCTGCGCGCCCCAGTAAGACATCTGGCCCCAGGGCAGCAGATAGCCCATGAAGGCTTCGGCCATCAGCACGAGGAAGATCGCGCAGCCAAAGATCCAGACCAGCTCGCGCGGCTTGCGGTAGCTGCCGTAAATCAGGCCGCGGAACATGTGCAGATAGACCACGACGAAGAAGGCCGAAGCGCCGGTCGAATGCATGTAGCGGATCAGCCAGCCCCAGGGCACGTCGCGCATGATGTACTCGACGGAGGCGAAGGCCAGCGCCGCATCCGGCTTGTAGTGCATGACCAGGAAGATGCCAGTGACGATCTGGATCACCAGCACCAGCATGGCCAGTGAGCCGAAGATGTACCAGAAGTTGAAGTTCTTCGGCGCGTAGTACTCCGCCATGTGCACGCGGTATGCCTCGAACAGGGTCGGGAAGCGGTTCTCGAACCAGTTCAGAACCTTGGCGCCCGTGGGGGCGTCGGCGGGCAGTTCCTTGAATTCAGCCATCTCGTCGTTCCTCAAGCCTTCTTGTCTTCACCGATCAGCAGCTTGCTGTCGGACAGGTACATGTGCGGCGGCACCTCCAGGTTGTCGGGCGCCGGCTTGTTCTTGAACACGCGCCCGGCCATATCGAAGGTCGAACCATGGCAGGGACACAGGAAGCCGCCCTGCCAGTCGTCGGGCAGCGAAGGCTGCGGGCCGGGTTGCAGCTTGTCGGTGGGCGAGCAGCCCAGGTGCGAGCAGATGCCCACGGCCACGAACACCTCGGGCTTGATCGAGCGATACCGGTTCTTGGCGTACTCGGGCGTGGGATAGGCCTTGCGCTCCGAATTCGGATCGGCCAGTTGGGATTCGACCTTCTCCAGCGTGGCCAGTTGCTCGGGCGTGCGCTTGAGTATCCACACCGGCTTGCCTCGCCACTCCACCACCAGCTTCTCGCCCGGCTTGAGCGAGGAAATGTCCACCTCCACCGCAGCGCCGGCGGCCTTGGCCTTCTCGGACGGCTGGAAGGTGCTGACGAAGGGAATGGCAGCGGCCACGCCACCCACTGCCCCGGCGCAACCCGTGGCGATGAGCCAGGTGCGTTTACTGGAGTCCATCTGTTCGTTGTCGGATCGCGTGTCGCTCATGGAAGCCCTCAATCGAAACTAGCGGAGATTGAATATGAGTGGTTACTTATATGATCGTGCGGACCATCTGATGATTCTAGCGGACGACTCTGCGCGTTCGGGCGATGCCCGAGCGCTGCAGTCATGGACACCACAGCGCATAGAAAGAGGTACTGCGACGCGCCCGCCGTCTCATGCGGATGGCCTGCTGAGCTGGCGCGCCAGCCGCACCGCCCGGATCAGGCTGCCTGCGTCGGCCGTGCCGCGGCCGGCGATGTCGAAGGCGGTGCCATGGTCCGGACTGGTGCGCACCAGCGGCAAACCCAGTGTGACATTAACGCCGGTTTCGACGCCCAGGTATTTGATGGGTATCAAACCCTGGTCGTGATACATGGCCACGACCACATCGAACGCGGCGGGCTGTCCGGGCCGAGCCCGCGCGCGCATGAACACGGTGTCGGGCGCATACGGACCGCTGGCATCGATTCCCTCGCTGGCGGCTTGGGCGATGGCCGGCGCGATGATGTCGATCTCTTCCCTGCCCATGCGACCACCCTCGCCCGCATGGGGATTGAGCCCCGCCACCGCCATGCGTGGCCTGCGCCCCAGCATGCGAAAGAGCGACTGGTCGGCGATGCGCAGGGTCTGCAGCACCTGGGCATGCGTGACCGCCTCGATGGCCTGGCGCAGCGGCAGATGGATGCTGACCAGCACCGTGCGCAACTCGTCGTTGGCCAGCATCATGCGCACGGGCAGCTGCTGCACCGGCACGCCCAGATGGCGGGCCGCCTCGGCCTGTAGCAGCTCGGTGTGCCCGGGGTAGGCGTCCCAGGGCGCGCCGGCGGCTGCCAGCGCCTCCTTGTGCAGCGGGGCCGTCACCAACGCGGCAATCTCGCCGCGCAGAGCCGCACGCGCCGCCCACTGCACCCACTGACCGGCCAGGCGTCCGGCTTCGGCCTGGATGCGCCCGGGCACGATCTCGGGCGCGCGCGCCTCGGTCTGCAACACCGGCACGCAGGCCGGCGGCACGGCCGGCAGATCGGCCACGGCCTCAAGCTGCACCACGGGCAATGGCAGCGCACAGGGCGGACACACCCAGCGGCAGGCGCGGCGCATCAACCCCACGTCGCCCACGACGAAACAGCCCTGCATGTCCTGGGGCGCCTCACGAAAAGCCTTGGCGATGATTTCCGGGCCGATGCCGGCTGCATCGCCCATGGTCAGGGCCAGTGGACGCAGGGCCGTGCTCATGCGGGGTTGTCGATGTCGATGAAGGCATGCGTCAGGCCGAGCTGCTCGGCCACGTGCGCGGCCAGCGCCGGCGCGCCGTAGCGCTCGGTGGCGTGGTGGCCGCAGGCCAGGTAGGCCACGCCGCACTCGCGCGCGTAATGCGCCTGCGGCTCGGAAATCTCACCGGTGACATAGGCCTGCGCGCCGGCGGCGATGGCCGCCTCGAAATAACCCTGCGCGCCGCCGCTGCACCAGGCGATGCGGGTAATCGGGCCGCGCACGCCATCGGCCACCAGCACGGGCGCGCGCCCCAGCACCTGCTGCAGGTGCTGTGCCAGCGCCGCCGCATCGGCATAGGCCTGGCCATCGGCGCGAGCGCCCAGAAAACCGAGGTCCTGCTCGCCAAAACGAGCCTTGGCCCGCCAGCCCAGTCGCAGCGCGAGCTGCGCGTTGTTGCCCAGATCCGGATGCGCATCCAGCGGCAGGTGGTAAGCGTAGAGGTTGATGTCGTGCGCCAGCAGCAGCGCCAGGCGCTGCTTCATCCAGCCGGTTACACGCCCGTCCTGGCCGCGCCAGAACAGGCCATGGTGCACGACGATGGCATCGGCCCGCTCGGCGATGGCCGCCTCGATCAGCGCGCGGCTGGCCGTCACGCCGGAGACGAGCCGGCGCACAGGCAGGCGCCCCTCGACCTGCAGGCCGTTGGGCCCGTAGTCGCGAAAGCGCTCGGGCTGCAGCAAGGTGTCGAAAGCCTGGAGCAACTGGATGCGGTCGGTCATGGGCGTGATTGTCCGTCAGCCGGGTCGCCGGCAGCGGCCGCCGTCTCAGCCGCCGCCCGCACCTGCAGCGTGCAGTCGCAGCCCTGGCCAGCGGCGATCCAGCGCCGGGCCAGCCGCCGCAGCAGCGGCGCGAGCCGGCGCGCCAGCGCATGCAGCCAGCGCGGCCACAGCGCCTGCAGCACGGCCTGGGGCTCGGCCAGCGCCGCGCAGCGGTACTGCCGCGCTGGCTCCTCCCAGCGCAGCCAGCGGCAGCCGCCTGCACGCAGGCGCCCGCGCAGCAGCCGCGCCAGCGGACAAGGCTGGTACAGGCAGCAGACCCCGCAACCATTGCAGGGCTGCCCCGGCAGGGGCTTGGGTGGTGCCAGCGGCTCGATCCACAGGATGCGCGGCTCGCTCATGGCCGCACTCTACAATTTCCCGCATGAAACGCTACTGGTTGCTGTTCTCGCAGGCCGTCACCGTGCTGCTGGCTGCGTATTTCGTCGTGGCCACGCTCAAACCCGAATGGCTGGCGCGCACTGCCGCCCCGGCGGCCCCCACGGTGGCGCTGGTGCAGGCCCCGGGCGATCACGGTGCTGCGGCAGCCCCCCCGGGCAGCTTTCGCGCAGCGGCCCAGAAAGCCTCGGCCGCCGTGGTCAGCATCAACACCACGAAAGCGGCACGCCGGCGCGGCCCGGCCAACGACCCGTGGTTCCGCTTCTTCTTCGGCGACCAGGACAACGAACCGCAGGTGGGGCTGGGCAGCGGCGTCATCGTCAGCCCCAACGGCTACATCCTGACCAACAACCATGTGATCGAAGGCGCGGACGAAATCGAGGTCATCCTCAACGACGGGCGGCGCAGCCGCGCGCGCGTGGTGGGCACCGATCCGGAAACCGATCTGGCCGTGCTCAAGATCGAGCTCGACAGGCTGCCGGTCATCGTGCTGGGCAATTCGGATGCGCTGCAGGTGGGCGATCCGGTCCTGGCCATCGGCAACCCCTTTGGCGTGGGCCAGACCGTCACCAGCGGCATCGTCAGCGCGCTGGGGCGCAACCAGCTGGGCATCAACACCTTCGAGAACTTCATCCAGACCGACGCCGCGATCAACCCCGGCAACTCCGGCGGGGCGCTGGTCGATGCGAACGGCCAGCTGCTGGGCATCAACACCGCGATTTACTCGCGCTCCGGCGGCAATCTGGGCATCGGTTTCGCGATTCCCGTGGCCACCGCGCAGCAGGTGCTCGAAGGCATCATCAAGGACGGCCAGGTCACGCGCGGCTGGATCGGGGTCGAGCCGAGCGACCTCACGCCCGAGCTGGCCGAAACCTTTGGCGTGAAGGCCGATGCCGGCGTGATCATCACCGGGGTGCTGCAAAACGGGCCGGCAGCGCAGGCGGGCATCCGCCCCGGCGACGTGATCACGGCGGTGGCCGGCAAGCCGGTGCACAACGTGGCCGAATTGCTCAGCAGCGTGGCCGCACTCAAGCCCGGCACGCCAGCGGCGTTTGCGGTGCGGCGGCAGGACCGTGACCTGGCCGTGGACATCACGCCCGGCGTGCGGCCACGCCCGAAGCGCAGCGCGCCCTGAGGTCCGGCAGGCGCAGGGCAGGCGGTGGGGCGCTTCAGGTGTCGGCCGCCTCGGCGTCAGGCGCGCGGGTGTGCTTGATGAAGAGCTGCGCCGCCCACAGGCCCAGTTCGTAGAGCAGACACATCGGAATGGCCAGCGCCAGCTGCGAGACCACGTCCGGCGGCGTAACGATGGCCGCGATGACGAAAGCCAGCACGATGAAGTAGCCGCGGAAGTCCTTGAGCTTGTCCACCGACACCACCCCCATGCGCGCCAGCACCACGACGACCACCGGCACCTCGAAGGCCAGGCCGAAGGCGAGGAACATGGTCAGCACGAAGCTCAGATAGGCCTCGATGTCGGGCGCGGCGGTGATGCTTTTGGGCGCGAAGCTCTGAATGAAGGCGAACACCTGCCCGAATACGAAGAAATAGCAGAAGGCGATGCCGATGAAAAACAGCACGGTGCTGGAGACCACCAGCGGCAGCACCAGCTTTTTCTCATGGCTGTACAGCCCCGGCGCCACGAAGGCCCAGGCCTGGTAAAGGATGACGGGCAGCGCCAGCAGGAAAGCCGCCATCAGCAGGATCTTCAGCGGCACCATGAAGGGCGAGATGACCGAGGTGGCGATCAGCGTGGCCCCCTTGGGCAGATGGGCAACCAGCGGCGCGGCCAGCAGGTCGTACAGCGCCGCCGGCCCCGGATAGAGCGCCAGGATGGCGGTGGTGACGACCATCGCCACGATGGATTTCAGCAGCCGGTCGCGCAGCTCGATCAGGTGCTGGACGAAAGGCTGCTCGGTGCCGGCCAGTTCGTCTTCTTGGTTGTGCGGTTCGGACATGCGGATCCAGGTTGGCAAAGGCCGGCACCTGCACGCGGACGTGAGGGCCCGGGCGGGCAATCAGCTCGGCTTGCGGGGGCGGTGGCGCGCCACGCGCGCCGCGCCCGACAGCGCGCGGGTGCGCAGGCCCTGGCGCGCCTTGTACCACTGCGGCACGGCGCTGCGCTTCAAGCGCCAGTTCTTGCCCGGGTGCTTGTATTCGGGGTAAGCCGTCAGCGTGGACGACAGGTCGGTGGCCGTGTCCAGACCCGAGGTGGCCTGGGCCCATTCCTTCTCGAAGTCGGCCGCCGTGTTCTGGATAGAAGACTGGACTTCCTGCGCGGCGCTTTCCACCGTGCTTTTCATCTTCTTGAGCTCTTCCAGTTCCATCGAGCGGTTGACCTCGGCCTTGACATCGGCCACGTAGCGCTGGGCCTTGCCCAGCAGCGTGCCGATGGTGCGCGCCACCCGCGGCAGCTTTTCCGGGCCGATGACGATGAGGGCGACGGCGCCGATGAGCGCCATCTTGGACAGACCGAGTTCGACCATGGCGGCCTACAGCGGGGGCCGGATCAGGACTTGGGCTTGGCTTCGACGTCGATGGTGGTCTTGTCCGCGGGCGCAGGCGCCGCGGCATGGCTCACCTGCGGCGCGGGGGCGGCGGCCTGCTGCGGCTTGTCCTCGGAAGCGGAGCCGTCTTTCATGCCGTCCTTGAAGCCCTTGACGGCGGCACCCAAGTCGCTGCCCAAATTCTTGAGCTTTTTGGTGCCGAACACCATGACCACGATCAGCAGTACGATCAGCCAGTGCCAGATGGAAAAGCTACCCATGTTTCTCTCCTTAGGGGAAGTGGCACATTCTAATCCGCGCCCACCGCAGGCGCCATGCGCGCGGCGGCTTCGGCCCCGCGCGGACTCAGCCCTTGAGCCAGGGGCGGGGGCCGCCGATCACGTGGATGTGCAGGTGGTGCACCTCCTGCCCCCCATCGCCGCCGGTGTTGCAGACGATGCGAAAGCCCCCTTGCGGATAGGGCCGGCAGCCTTCCTGCAGGGCCAGACGGGGCGCCAGCGTCATCATGCGGCCCAGCAGGGCGGCGTGCTCGGGGCCGACCTGGGCCATCGACGGAATGTGAGCTTTCGGGATCAGCATGAAATGCACCGGGGCCCAGGGATGGATGTCGTGGAAGGCATAGATGTCCTCGTCTTCATAGACTTTTTTGGACGGGACCTGCCCGGCCACGATCTTGCAGAAGATGCAGTTCGCATCGTGCGCCACGCTGTTGCTCATGCCTGTGTCTCCATACGGTTCGGACTTGCCAAGTACGTCTTGCGACCCGCGGCGCGATCCCGGCGCCGCAGCGGGGCCTTCACTCCCGGCCCTGTTCGCGCGCCTGGGCCTTGCGCAGGGCCTTTTCCTCGATGCCGCTCGTTCCTTCGCGGCGCTGCAACTCGGCCAGCACGTCGGCGGGCTTTAGACCGTAGTAGGCCAGGGCGATCATCGTGTGGAACCAGAGATCGGCCACCTCGCTGACGATTTTCCCGCGCGCGCCGCCGTGCTCGGCGTCCTTGGCGGCCATGACCACTTCGGTGGCCTCCTCGCCCACTTTCTTCAGAAAGGCGTCCGGCCCCTTGTGCAGCAGGCGCGCCACATAGCTGGTTTCGGGGTCGCCGCCGGCCGCCGGGAGCCGGCTTTCGATGACAGCGGCCAGTCGGGCCAGCACGTCGGCACTGGAAGAGATGTCGGACATGGGGCTTACCTGGAATAGATGGTGGCCGGATCCTTGAGCACGGGATCGACCGTCTGCCAGACCCCGTCCTTCAGCACCCGGTAAAAGCAGCTGTGGCGCCCGGTGTGGCAGGCGATGCCCGGCTCGTGCCCGGTCTGCGTGACCGTCAGCAGGATGACGTCGTTGTCGCAGTCCAGCCGCACTTCGTGCACGGTCTGCACATGGCCCGATTCCTCGCCCTTGTGCCAGAGCCGGCCGCGCGAGCGGCTGAAATAGACGGCTTGGCCGGTTTCCACGGTCTTGCGCAGCGCCTCGCGGTTCATCCAGGCGAACATCAGCACGTCGCGGCTGCCGCGCTCCTGCGCGATCACCGGCACCAGCCCCTGGGCGTCCCAGCGGATTTCGTCGATCCAGTCCATCGCCGCGGCCCTCAATCGGTCTCGATGCGCACCGGGATGCCGGCCTGCGCCATGTGCGCCTTGGCCTGGGCGATGGTGTATTCGCCGTAGTGGAAGATGCTGGCAGCCAGCACCGCGTCGGCACCGCCGAGCTGGATGCCCTGGACCAGATGGTCCAGGTTGCCCACGCCGCCGGAGGCGATCACCGGCACCTCGACGGCTTCGCTGACCGCGCGGGTCAGCTCCAGGTCGAAGCCGGACTTGGTGCCGTCACGGTCCATGCTGGTCAGCAGGATTTCGCCCGCGCCATATTCGGCCATCTGGCGCGCCCAGGCCACCGCGTCCAGCCCGGTGTTGCGCCGCCCGCCGTGGCTGTAAACGTCCCAGCCCTCGCCGCGATCGAGCAGGTCGTTGCCGTAGCGGCGCTTGGCGTCGATGGCCACGACGATGCACTGCGAGCCGTATTTCTGCGAAGCTTCGCGGATGACCTGCGGGTTGGCGATGGCCGCGGAGTTGAAACTGGTCTTGTCGGCGCCGGCGTTGAGCAGGCGCCGTACGTCCTCGACCGTACGCACGCCGCCGCCTACGGTCAGCGGTATGAAGACCTGCGAGGCCACGGCCTCGATGATGGGCAGGATGAGGTCGCGCCCGTCGCTGGTGGCGGTGATGTCCAGGAAGGTCAGCTCGTCGGCGCCCTGCTCGTTGTAGCGAGCGGCGATTTCCACCGGGTCACCGGCATCGCGCAGCTCGACGAAATTGACGCCTTTGACCACGCGGCCGCCGGTGACATCCAGGCAGGGAATGATGCGTTTGGCCAGCATGGGACGCATTGTAGGCGGGCACTGCCGCCGCAGCGGGCGCGGCGCGAAGGACTTCAGGCGCTCAGTTCGTCGGCGCGGATCTGGGCAGCCTCGAAATCCAGGTCGCCGGTGTAGATGGCGCGCCCGCAGATGACGCCCTCGATCCCTTCGTCCTGCACCGCGCACAACGCCTCGATGTCGGCGATGCCCTTGAGCCCGCCGGAGGCGATGACGGGGATGGTCAGCGCCTGCGCGAGCTTGACGGTGGCTTCGATGTTGATGCCCGAGAGCATGCCGTCGCGCCCGATGTCGGTGTAGATGATCGACTCCACGCCGTAGTCCTGGAACTTGCGTCCCAGGTCGATGACCTCGTGCTTGGTGAGCTTGCTCCAGCCGTCGGTGGCCACCTTGCCGTCCTTGGCGTCCAGGCCGACGATGATGTGGCCGCCAAAGGCGGTGCAGGCGTCCTGCAGGAAGCCGGGGTTCTTCACCGCCGCCGTGCCGATGATCACGTAGCGCAGGCCGGCGTCCAGGTAGCGCTCGATGGTGTCCAGGTCACGGATGCCGCCGCCCAGCTGCACATCGACCTCGTCGCCGACTTCCTTGAGGATGCCGCGGATGGCCTGCTCGTTTTTCGGATGCCCCGCGAAGGCGCCGTTCAGGTCCACCAGATGCAGGCGCCGCGCCCCCTTGTCCACCCACAGACGGGCCATTTGCACCGGGTCTTCGCCGTAGGTGGTGGCCTGGTCCATGTCGCCCTGCTTGAGGCGCACGCAGTGACCGTCTTTCAGATCGATCGCAGGGATGAGGAGCATGATGCGGAAAGCAGGACAGGGTGGGCCGGCGCCGGGCGGCGGGCCGGTTCAGGGATTCCAGTGGAGGAAGTTGCGATAGAGCGCCAGGCCGTGGGCAGCACTTTTCTCGGGGTGAAATTGTGTCGCGAAAATATTATCGCGTGCAATGGCGCTGGTGAACCAGCCGCCGTAGTCGGTGCGTCCAGCGCTGTGGCGCGCATCCGACGGCTGCGCGTAGTAGCTGTGCACGAAATAAAAGTAGCTGCCATCGGGGATGCCGGCCCACAACGGATGGCGGCCGCGCCCGTGGTCGGTCTGCATCACCTGGTTCCAGCCCATCTGCGGCACCTTGTAGCGGCTGCCGTCGGGCTGGCGGCGGCCGGCCAGATCGAAGCGCACCACCCGCCCGCCGATCAGCCCCAGCCCGGGGGTGTCGCCCTCGGCGCTGTGCTCCAGCAGCATCTGCATGCCCACGCACACGCCAAAGAGCGGCTTGCGCGCGGCAGCTTCCAGCACCGCCTCCAGCAGACCGGACTCGCGCAGCTCGCGCATGCAGTCGGGCATGGCCCCCTGGCCGGGCAGCACCACGCGCGCGGCCGCACGCACCTGCTCGGGGCGCCGGGTGATGCACACCTGCCAGCCGCTGCCGGCGGCGGCGGCCTGCACGGCCTGCGAGACCGAGCGCAGATTGCCCATGCCGTAGTCCACGACGGCGACCGTGTTGCCCTGCTGCATGGCCATGGACTCAGAGGGTGCCTTTGGTGGACGGGATGCTGCCGGCGGCGCGCGGGTCGATCTCCAGCGCCGCGCGCAGCGCCCGGCCGAAGGCCTTGAACACCGTCTCGGCCTGGTGGTGGGCGTTTTCGCCGCGCAGGTTGTCGATGTGCAGCGTGATGAAGGCGTGGTTGACCAGCCCCTGGAAGAACTCGTGCGCGAGCTGGGTGTCGAAGGTGCCGATCATGCCGCTCTTGAACGGCACGTGCATGATGAGCCCCGGCCGGCCGGAGAAATCGACCACCACGCGCGACAGCGCCTCGTCCAGCGGCACGTAGGCATGGCCGTAGCGGCGTATGCCTTTCTTGTCGCCCACGGCCTTGGCGATGGCCTGCCCCAGCGTGATGCCCACGTCCTCCACCGTGTGGTGGCCGTCGATGTGCAGATCGCCCTCGGCCTGGATGTCCAGATCGATCAGGCCGTGGCGCGCGATCTGGTCGAGCATGTGGTCGAAAAAGCCGATGCCGGTGGACAGGCGCGAGACGCCGCTGCCGTCCAGGTTCAGGCGCACGGTGATGCGGGTCTCGGCCGTGTGGCGGGTGACTTCGGCGGTACGGGGGGTGCTCATAGGGCTTCCTTCAGCGCGGCGAGCATGCGCTCGTTTTCCTGCGGGGTGCCCACGGTCAGGCGCAGGCAGTTGGCCAGCAGCGGATGCAGCGACGAAACGTTCTTGACCAGCACGCCGCGCGCCTTCATGCCGGCGAAGGCGCGCGCGGCATCGGGCACGCGGATGAGGATCATGTTGGCCTCGCTGGGCCAGACCCGCACATCCGGCAGCGCGGCCAGTGCTTCCAAAAGCATAGCGCGGTCGGCCCGTATCTGCGCGGCTTGCGCCGCAAAAACGTCGGCATGTTCGAGGGCGAACAGGGCGCACTCGGCGTTGAGCACGCTGACGTTGTAGGGCGGGCGCACCTTGTCCAGATCGGCCACCAGCTCGGCCGGCCCCATCAGGTAGCCCACCCGCACGCCGGCCAGGCCGAACTTGGAGAGGGTGCGCATCAGCAGCACGTGGCCGTGCGCCTGCGGCTGCGCGCGGATGCGGTCGAGCCAGCTGCGCGCGGCAAAGGGCTGGTAGGCCTCGTCCAGCACGACCAGCCCGCCCTGCTCGGCCACGGCGGCGATGATCTGCGCCATGGCCTGCTCGTCCCAGAGGTTGGCCGTGGGGTTGTTCGGATAGGCCAGGTAGGTGATGGCCGGGCGGTGCCGCGCGATGGCCGCCAGCATGGCTGGCAGGTCCAGCTCGAAATCGGGCGTCAGCGGCACGCCGTGGAAGGCCAGGCCCTGCAGCTGCGCGCTCATCGCGTACATCACGAAGCCGGGCACCGGCGCCAGGATGGAGGCGCCGGGCACGTCGCAGGCCATGGCCAGCAGCGAGATGAGCTCGTCCGAGCCGTTGCCCAGCATCAGCGCATGGCCTGCGGGCATGCCGGCATGGCGCGCCAGCGCCTCGCGCAGGTCATGGATGCGCGCGCCGGGATAGCGGTTGAGCGCCAGCCGGCCCAGCCGCTGCCCCAGCTCGGCCTGCAGCGCAGGCGGCAGGCCGTAGGGGTTTTCCATCGCGTCGAGCTTGATCAGGCCGCTGGCGTCCTGCACGGCGTAGGCGTGCATGCCCCGCACGTCCTGGCGGATGCGCTGCTGCAGCCGCGCGGACAGCGCCGTCATCGCGGGCCGCCTTTCAGCCGCATTTCGGCCGCGCGCGCATGGGCCTGCAGGCCCTCGCCATGCGCCAGCACCGAGGCGATGCGCCCCAGCGTCTGCGCGCCGGCCTCGCTCACTTCGATCAGGCTGGAACGCTTCTGGAAGTCATAGACGCCCAGCGGCGAGGAAAAGCGCGCGGTGCCGCTGGTGGGCAGCACATGGTTGGGGCCGGCGCAGTAGTCGCCCAGCGATTCGCTGGTGTAGGCCCCCAGAAAGATGGCGCCGGCGTGCCTGAGCAGCGGCTCCCAGCGCTGGGGCTCGCGGCTGGAGATTTCCAGATGCTCGGGGGCGATGCGGTTGCTCAGGGCGCAGGCCTCTTCCATGCTGCGGGTGTGGATCAGCGCGCCGCGGCCGCTCAGCGACCGGGCGATGATCTCGGCACGCGGCATCTGCGGCAGCAGCCGGTCGATCTCGCGCTGCACCGCATCGAGGTAGGCCGCATCCGGGCACAGCAGGATGCTTTGCGCCAGCTCGTCGTGCTCGGCCTGGGAAAACAGGTCCATGGCCACCCAGTCGGCCGGCGTGCTGCCGTCGGCCAGCACCAGGATCTCGCTGGGGCCGGCGATCATGTCGATGCCCACCTGGCCGAAGACGCGCCGCTTGGCCGCCGCCACATAGGCATTGCCCGGGCCGGTGATCTTGTCCACCTTCGCCATCGTGGCCGTGCCATAGGCCAGCGCCGCCACGGCCTGGGCGCCACCGATGGTGTAGGCGCGGCTGACGCCGGCCACGTAAGCGGCCGCCAGCACCAGCGGGTTCTTCTCGCCGCGCGGCGTCGGCACCACCATGATGATCTCGCCCACCCCGGCCACGTGGGCGGGAATGGCGTTCATCAGCACGCTGCTGGGATAGGCGGCCTTGCCGCCGGGCACGTAGATGCCCACGCGGTCCAGCGGGGTCACTTTCTGGCCCAGCAGGGTGCCGTCTTCGTCACGGTAGCTCCAGCTCTCGCCGCTGGCGCGCTTCTGGGCTTCGTGGTAGGCGCGCACCCGGCGCGCGGCCGCCTGCAGCGCCTCGCGCTGCGCCGCCGGCAGGGCTTCAAAGGCTGCTTGCAGTTCAGCCTGCGTCAACTCCAGATCCTTGAGCGAAGCCGCCTGCACGCCGTCGAAGCGCGCGGTGTACTCCAGCACCGCCGCGTCGCCCCGGCGGCGCACGTCGGCCAGGATGTCGGCCACGCGCTGCTCGATGGCGGCATCGGTCTCGCCCGACCAGTGCAGGCGCGCCTGGAATTGGGTCTCGAAATCGTCCTGAGCCGTTGACAGGCGTAGAGGAGCCGCTACCAGATTCATAGCATCACCGTTGTTCCACGGCCGCTGCGAACGCATCGATCAGCTGGCGCAGCGGCTCGCGCTTGAGCTTGAGCGCGGCCTGGTTGACCACCAGGCGCGAGGAGATGTCCATGATGCGCTCCACCTCCACGAGCTGGTTGGCCCTGAGCGTGTTGCCGGTGGAGACCAGATCGACGATGGCGTCGGCCAGCCCGGTCAGCGGCGCCAGCTCCATGCTGCCATAGAGCTTGATCAGGTCCACGTGCACGCCCTTGGCGGCGAAGAACTCCCGGGCGATGGCCACGTACTTGGTGGCCACGCACAGCCGCGCGCCCTGGCGCACCGCGGCGGCGTAGTCGTAGCCTTCGCGCACGGCCACGCTGACGCGGCAGCGGGCTATCCCCAGATCCAGCGGCTGGTACAGGCCATCGTTGCCGTGCTCGATCAGCGTGTCCAACCCTGTGATGCCCAGATCGGCCCCGCCGTACTGCACGTAGGTGGGCACGTCGGTGGCGCGCACCAGCACCACCCGCAGATCGGGCCGGTTGGTGGCCAGGATGAGCTTGCGGGTGCGCTCCGGGTCGTCCAGCACCTCGATGCCGGCGCGCTGCAGCAGCGGCAGCGTTTCGTCGAAGATCCGTCCTTTGGACAGGGCCAGGGTAATCATGTCAGGGCTTCCGATAGGCCGATTTTCTCACCGGACGCGCTCGATGTCCGCGCCCAGCGCGGCCAGCTTGGCTTCCATGCGGTCATAGCCCCGGTCGAGGTGGTAGATGCGGTCCACCAGCGTTTCGCCCTCGGCCACCAGCCCGGCGATGACCAGGCTGGCCGAGGCGCGCAGGTCGGTGGCCATGACCGCCGCGCCCGAGAGCTTTTCCACGCCCTCGACCACGGCCACCTTGCCGTCGATCTGGATCTTCGCGCCCAGCCGCACCAGCTCGTTGACGTGCATGTAGCGGTTCTCGAAGATGGTTTCGGTGATCTTGGCCGTGCCCTGCGCGATGCAGTTCAGCGCCATGAACTGCGCCTGCATGTCGGTGGGAAAGCCCGGGTACTCGGTGGTGCGGAAACTCTGGGCCTGCAGCCGGCCCTGCGCGCGGATGCGGATGCCCTCGGGCACGGCCTGCACCTGCGCGCCGGCGGCCAGCAGTTTTTCGATGACCGCATCCAGATGGTCGGCGCGGCCCTGGCGCAGCAGCACGTCGCCGCCGGTGGCCGCCACCGCGCACAGAAAGGTGCCGGCCTCGATGCGGTCGGGCACCACCGTGTGCGCGCAGCCGTGCAGCGCCTCCACGCCCTCGATGCGGATGCGGCTGCTGCCGTGCCCCTCGATGCGCGCGCCCATGCGAATCAGCATCTCGGCCAGATCGGGGATCTCGGGCTCCTGGGCGGCGTTTTCCAGCACGGTCTCGCCCTCGGCCAGCGTGGCGGCCATCAGCAGGTTCTCGGTGCCGGTGACGGTGACCATGTCGGTGGTGATGCGCGCGCCTTTCAGGCGCCGCCGCCCCCTGGGCAGCTTGGCCAGGATGTAGCCGTGCTCGACGCGGATGTCCGCGCCCATGGCCTGCAGGCCCTTGATGTGCTGGTCCACCGGGCGCGAGCCGATCGCGCAGCCGCCGGGCAACGAGACGGTGGCCTCGCCGAAGCGCGCCAGCAGCGGCCCCAGCGCCAGCACCGAGGCGCGCATGGTCTTGACCAGCTCATACGGCGCTTCCGGGCTGGTCAGCGTGGCCGCATCGATGCGCAGGCTGCCCGGCGCCACCGTCTCCACCCGCACCCCCATGTTGCGCAGCAGCGCCACCATCGTGGCCACGTCCTGCAGCTGCGGCACGTTGTGCAGCTCCACCGGCTGCGCGCTCAACAGCGCGGCGCACAGCTCGGGCAGGGCCGCGTTCTTGGCGCCGGCGATGTCGATGGCGCCGTTGAGCGCGCGCCCGCCGCGGATCAGCAGCTTGTCCATGCCGCTCTCAGGCCGCGCGCGCGGCCCACTCGGCCGGCGTGTAGGTTTTCATCGACAGCGCATGCACCTCGTTGGTATGCATCTTCTGCCCCAGCGTGGCATAGACGCGCTGGTGCCGCTGGATCGGGCGCAGCCCCTCGAATTCGGGCGAGACGATGACGGCATACCAGTGCCGCCCGTCGCCGCTGACTTCGATGTGCGCGCAGCGCAGGCCGGCCTGGATGAGGGATTGGAGTTCGTCCGCAGTCATGGCAATCAGCCCCGGATCTTGTAGCCGGTGCGCAGCAGGTGCACCGCCAGGCCGCCAACGGCCAGCAGCGCCGTGGCCACCACCGCCAGGCTCACCCAGGGCGAGACGTCGCTCACACCGAAAAAGCCGTAGCGAAAGCCGTCGATCATGTAGAAGAAGGGATTGAGGTGGCTCACCCCCTGCCAGAAGGCGGGCAGGGAATGGATCGAATAGAACACGCCGCTCAGAAAAGTCATCGGCATGATGATGAAGTTCTGGAACGCCGCCAGCTGGTCGAACTTCTCGGCCCACAGCCCGGCGATCAGTCCCAGCGAGCCCAGCAGCGCCGCGCCCAGCACCGCGAAGGTGACGATCCACAGCGGCGCCTCGGCCGTCAGGTCCACCGCCCAGAACGTCACCAGCAGCACGCCCGCGCCCACGACCACGCCGCGCAGCACCGACGAGCCCACGTAGGCGAAATACCAGGCCCAGTGCGACAGCGGCGTCAGCAGCAGGAACACCAGGTTGCCCATGATCTTGCTCTGGATCAGCGAGGACGAGCTATTGGCAAAGGCGTTCTGCAGCACGCTCATCATCACCAGCCCGGGGATCAAGAAGGCCGTGTAGCTGATGCGCTCATAGACCTTGACGTGCTCTTCCAGCACATGACCGAAGATCAGCAGATACAGCACCGCGGTGAGCACCGGCGCGGCGATGGTCTGGAAGCTCACCTTCCAGAAACGCAGCACCTCCTTGTACAGCAGGGTCTGCCAGCCCGTGAACCTCATGACCGCGCCCCCATCACCTCGAGGAACACGTCCTCCAGATCGGCCTTGGTGATCTCCACGTCCTCCACCGCCAGACCCGCTTCGCGCACGGCGCGCAGATAGCCCTCGATCTCGCGCGCATCGTGCGCCGGAAACTGCACGATGCGCCCGGTCACGCGCGCCTGGCTGGCCAGATCGGCCGGCAGCTCGCCGTCGATCTTCAGGCGCAGCACATGGCTGGAAGCGGCCTTGAGCAGTTCGCTGGTGCGCTCCAGCGCCACGATGCGCCCGCTCTTGAGCATGGCGATGCGCCCGCACAGCGCCTCGGCCTCCTCCAGGTAGTGGGTGGTCAGCAGCACCGTGTGGCCCTGCTTGTTGAGGCGGGCGATGAACTGCCACAGCGTCTGGCGCAATTCCACGTCCACGCCGGCGGTGGGCTCGTCCAGCACGATGACCGGCGGCTTGTGCACCAGCGCCTGCGCCACCAGCACGCGCCGCTTCATGCCGCCGGAGAGCTGGCGCATGTTGGCGCCGGCCTTGTCGGCCAGGCCCAGGCTTTCCAGCAACTCGTCGATCCAGGCCTCGTTGTTCCTGACGCCGAAATAGCCGGACTGGATGCGCAGCGTCTCACGCACGTTGAAGAACGGGTCGAACACCAGCTCCTGCGGCACCACGCCCAGCTGGCGGCGCGCTTGCGCGTAGTCGGCCTGCACGTCGTGGCCGCGCACCGTCACGCGGCCGCGGCTGGCGCGCACCAGCCCGGCCAGGATGCTGATCAGCGTGGTCTTGCCCGCGCCATTGGGCCCGAGCAGGCCGAAGAACTCGCCCTCCTCGATGTCCAACGTGACGTCATCGAGCGCGGCGAACGTGGCGCCCTTGGGGCCGCGCGCAACGGGATAGAAACGGGAGACGGATTGAAAGGAGATGGCGGGCATGCGAAGGGGCTATTTTAGCCGCCCACCCCGGCGAGCCGCCGGGCCCGAAGAACCGCACGCCGCGGCATCAGGCTGCGGCCAGCAGTTCCTCCACCCCGTACAGGCGCGCCAGATCGCGCAGCCGCGCACTCAGCCCCCGCACCTGCACCTGCTGACCCCGGCGCAGGCAGGCGCGGCGGAACTCCAGCAGCACGGCCAGTGCCGACGAATCGAACTGCTGCAGCGCGGTGGCATCGACCTGCACCGCCGGCCCCGCCTCAGCCGGCAGCGCCTGCACCAGCATGCGCAGGCAGGCCGTGGCCTGGCGGTGGGTCAGCTCGGCCGGCAGCACCAGCATGGCCCTCAGCCTTTCTTCGTGGCCGCGTTGGCCTTGTTGCGCTCCACCAGCGAGCTGATCAGACCGTCGATGCCCTTGGCGTTGACTTCCTGGGCAAACTGGCTGCGGTAGGTCTGCACCAGCCACACGCCCATCACATTGAGGTCGTAGATCTTCCAGCCGCGACCCTCGCCGGGGGTCTTCTCGAGGCGGTAGTCCAGCTGCACCGGCTCGCTGCCGGCCTTGCCGCGCACCTCGGTGCGCACGATCACCTCCCGGTCCTCGGGCGCGGCGCGCAGCGGCTTGACGCTGACCGTCATGTCCTCGACCTGCTGCAGCGCGCCGGCATAGGTGCGCACCAGCAGGGTTTTGTACTCCTCCTGCAGGCGCTTGCGCTGCTCGGGCGTGGCCTGGCGCCAGCCCGGCCCCACGGAAGCGGCCGTCATGCGCTGGAAGTTGACGTGCGGCATGATCTTGCTATCCACCAGCGCCATCAGCCGGCCCAGGTCGCCGGCGCGGATGGCCGCATCGGCCTTGATGCTGTCGAGCACCTCGTTGGAGAGCCTGAGCACCATGGCATCAGGGGCCTCGTCGGCAGCGTGCGCGGGCAGTTGCAGCGCCGGCAGCAGGGCCAGCGGCGCCAGCAGACGTACGAAATGACGGCGTTGGATCATGGTGTCACAGGCGATGCAGGGAAAAACCTGCGGGCTACTCTAACCCAAAAAGCGCGGCGGCGCTGCGGCGCGTCCCGAGAGCTAGCGCGGCGGCTGTGCCGGCGCGGCAGCCGGCGGCTCCTGGTCGTAGCGCTCCTCTTCCGGCGGCGGCTCCTCGGGCGGATTGCCGTCATAGACCAGGTTGCGCCGGTACTGCAGATAGGCATCGCGCATGAAGGCGTAGCGGTCCAGCGCGGCCTGCTCCATCACCTCCTCCTGCTTCAGCAGGCCGGCGCGCCGGTGCACGATGCGCAGCCCCAGCAGGCCGGCGCGCGTGCCGGGGTCGTCCACCTGGGTGACCAGATCGCCGCGCCAGTCCGCCGGCAGCGCGGCGGTGTCGCGCAGCGTCGAAGGCCCCAGCAGCGGCAGCACCAGATAGGGCCCGGCGCCCACCCCCCAGCGGCCCAACGTCTGGCCGAAGTCCTCGTTGTGGCGCGGGATCTGCATCTCGCTGGCCACGTCCAGCACGCCGCCCAAGCCGAAGAAGGTGTTGACCCAGAAGCGCGTGAAGCTCTCGGCCGCGGCCTGGCCCTTGAGCTGCAGCACGCTGTTGACCGTGGTCCAGGCGTCTTGCAGATTGGCAAAGAAGTTGCCCACGCCCTGGCGCACCAGCCCCGGCACATGGGACTGATAAGCGGTGGCCACCGGCTTGAGCACGGCGCGGTCCACCGCGTCGTTGAAACGCCAGACCCCGCGGTTCCACGGCTCCAGCGGATCCGACGGGTGCGCCGTGGGCGCGCTGGCACAGGCGCTCAAGACCAGCGCCAGCGCGATGACCCCGGCCAGCCGCAGCGCCCTCATTTGCCCTTGCCGGCGGCGTCCGGCTTGCCCTCGGCCGCCTTGTTGTAGAGGAACTGGCCGATCAGGTTTTCCAGCACCACGGCCGACTGGGTGGCGGTGATGACGTCGCCCTCGGTCAGGCTGGCGTCGTCGGCGCCGGCCTCGATGCCGATGTACTGGTCGCCCAGCAGGCCGCTGGTCAGCACCTTCAGCGAGCTGTCCTTCGGAAACTTGTAGCGGCTCTCCAGCGCCAGCACCACGCGGGCCTGGAAGGTCTTGTCGTCGAAGCGGATGGACTCCACCCGCCCGACCACCACGCCGCCGCTTTTGACCGGCGCCTTGGGCTTGAGCCCGCCGATGTTGTCGAACCGCGCCTCCACCCGGTAGGTGGACTGGAAACTCAGATTCAGCAGATTGGCCGACTGCAGGGCCAGAAACAGGATGGCGGCCGCGCCGATCAGCACGAACAGCCCCACCCAGAGATCGTTTTTCGAGCGTTGCACCGCGCCCTCCTCAAATCGTGAACATCATCGCGGTCAGCACGAAGTCCAGCCCCAGCACCGCCAGCGAAGCCATGACCACGGTGCGCGTGGTCGCGCTGGCCACGCCTTCGGGCGTGGCCTGGGCCTCGTAGCCCTGCAGCAGCGCTACGAAAGTCACCGTGAAGCCGAACACCACGCTCTTGACCATGCCGTTGCCCACATCCTGCCAGACATCGACCCCTCCTTGCATGCGCGCCCAGAAAGCGCCGGGGTCGACGCCGATCATCAGCACGCCCACCACCCAGCCGCCGATCACGCCGACCGCGCAGAACACGGCCGACAGCAGCGGCATGGCGATGACGCCGCCCCAGAAGCGCGGCGCCAGAATGCGCCGCACCGGATCGACGGCCATCATTTCCATCGCGCTGAGCTGCTCGCCGGCCTTCATCAGGCCGATCTCGGCCGTCAGCGACGTGCCGGCCCGTCCCGCGAACAGCAGGGCCGTGATCACGGGCCCGAGCTCGCGCACCAGGCTCAGCGCCACCATCTGGCCCAGCGCCTCGGTGGAGCCGTAGTCCACCAGGATGTAATAACCCTGCAGCCCCAGCACGAAGCCGACGAACAGCCCCGAGACCACGATGATGGCCAGCGAGTAATTGCCCAGGAAGTGCACCTGGTCACGCACCAGGCCGAAGCGGCGAAAAGTGGCGGCTGCCAGCGCCAGCAGCCGCAGGAACAGCCGCGCCGCATAGCCCATGTCGGCCAGCTTGCTGCGCACGGCATAACCCACGTCGGACGGATGCCACCACCTCATGCCGGCTCCACGCCAAAGTCCTGTTCCACGCTGGGGCCCGGATAGTGGAAATGCACCGGCCCCTCGGCCTGGGCCTGCACGAACTGCTGCACCAGCGGGTCGTCGGAATGCCGCACCTGCTCGGGCGTGCCCTGGGCCGCAACCCGGCCATTGGCCAGAATGACCACCTGATCGGCGATCTGGAAGGTTTCCTCCAGATCGTGCGAGACCACGATGCTGGTCAGGCCCATGGCGTCGTTGAGGCGGCGGATCAGCTGCGCAGCCGTGCCCAGCGAAATCGGGTCCAGTCCGGCGAAGGGCTCGTCGTACATGACCAGCTCGGGATCCAGCACGATGGCGCGCGCCAGCGCCACGCGCCGCGCCATGCCGCCAGAGACCTCGCTGGGCATGAGGTCGCGCGCGCCACGCAGGCCCACCGCGTTGAGCTTCATCAGCACCAGATGGCGGATCAGCTCCTCCGACAGATCGGTGTGCTCGCGCAGCGGGAAGGCCACGTTCTCGAACACGCTCAGGTCCGCAAACAGCGCGCCGAACTGAAACAGCATGCCCATGCGCCGGCGCGCCTCGTACAGACGGGCCGCATCCATCGCACCGACATCATCGCCGTCGAACAGCACCTGTCCGCGCTGCGCGCGGTACTGCCCGCCGATGAGGCGCAGCACCGTGGTCTTGCCGCCGCCGGAAGCCCCCATCAGCGCCGTGACCTTGCCGCGCGGCACCGTCAGGCTGACGCCGTCGAGGATGACCCGCTCGTTGTAACCAAAGGTCACGTCACGCAGGACGACCAGGGGGGAATCGGGGGATGAAGCCATGGACCAAGCGCAAGCGAAGGCCGTCTCGGACCTTCAGGCTTGCGCAATCATACGGCATCGCACCCGCAAGCCGCCTGCGCCGGGGCTTCAGCGCGGCAGCACGCTGGTGCCCATCAGGTACTCGTCCACCGCGCGGGCGGCCTGGCGGCCTTCGCGGATGGCCCAGACCACCAGGCTCTGGCCGCGGCGCATGTCGCCGGCGGCGAACACCTTGGGCACGTTGGTGGCGTAGCCGCCGCGCTCGTCGGTGCTGGCCTTGGCGTTGCCGCGCGCATCCTTGGCCACGCCGAAGGCGTCCAGAATGGTGCCCACCGGCCCGACGAAGCCCATGGCCAGCAGCACCAGATCGGCCTTGTACTCTTTCTCGGTGCCGGGAATCTCGATGAACTTGCCGTCCTTGAACTCGACGTGCACGGTCTTCAGGCCCGTGACCCTGCCGTCCTTGCCGATGAACTCCTTGGTAGAGATGGCGAACTCGCGCACGCAGCCTTCCTCGTGGCTGGAGCTGGTGCGCAGCTTCAGCGGCCAGTAGGGCCACACCAGCGGCTTGTTCTCCTGCTCGGGCGGCATGGGCATGAGCTCGAACTGCGTCACGCTGGCCGCGCCGTGGCGGTTGCTGGTGCCCACGCAGTCGCTGCCGGTGTCGCCGCCGCCGATGACGATGACGTGCTTGCCATCGGCGCGGATCTGGTCCTTCATCTTCACGCCGGCGTTGACCCGGTTTTGCTGCGGCAGGAATTCCATCGCGAAATGGATGCCGGCCAGCTCACGCCCGGGCACGGGCAGATCGCGCGACTGCTCGGCCCCGCCGGCCAGCAGCACGGCGTCGAAGTCCTGCAGCAGCTGCTGGGGGCTGACCGTCTCCTTGGCCCAGTTCGTCACCTTGGAGCCGGCGGGCAGCTCGCCCACCAGGGTGTTGGTGCGGAACACCACGCCCTCGGCCTGCATCTGCTGGATGCGGCGGTCGATGTGCGACTTCTCGAACTTGAAGTCCGGAATGCCGAAGCGCAGCAGGCCGCCGGGGGCGTCGTTCTTCTCGAACACGGTCACGTCGTGGCCGGCGCGCGCCAGCTGCTGGGCCGCGGCCAGACCCGCCGGGCCGGAGCCGACGATGGCCACTTTCTTGCCCGTCTTGGCCGCCGGCGGCTGCGGCTGCACCCAGCCATGCTCCCAGGCGCGGTCGATGATGGCATGCTCGATGGACTTGATGCCCACCGGATCGTTGTTGATGTTGAGCGTGCACGCCGCCTCGCACGGAGCGGGGCAGACCCGGCCGGTGAAGTCGGGGAAGTTGTTGGTGGAGTGCAGCACCTCGATGGCGTTCTTCCAGTCGCCCCGGTACACCAGGTCGTTGAAGTCCGGAATGATGTTGTTGACCGGGCAGCCGTTGTTGCAGAACGGCGTGCCGCAGTCCATGCAGCGCGCGCCCTGGATCTTGGCCTGCTCATCGGTCAGGCCGATCACGAATTCCCTGTAGTGCTTGACGCGCTTCTCGACGGGCTCGTAGCCCTCTTCGATGCGCTCGTACTCCATGAAGCCGGTGACTTTACCCATGATCTGTTCCTTGGTCCTTGCTTCTTCTCACTTGGCGGCAGCGGCTTCCTTCTTGGCGCTGGCCTTGGCCGTCGCGGTGGCGGCAGCGGCCTGCTTCTTCGCGTGGATTTCGCCCAACGCGCGCTTGTATTCGTGCGGGAAGACCTTGACGAAGCGGGTCCGCGCCTCGGCCCAGTGGTCCAGCAGCTCGCGCGCGCGCTTGCTGCCGGTCCAGCGGTGGTGATCCTCCAGCAGCTTCTTCAGCTGGGCTTCGTCGGTCTGGTCGCGGTGCCAGATGGCGCGCGGAATGGTCTTTTCCTGCTCGGCCGCGGACAGCACCGGCTCCAGCGCCACCATCGCGGTGTTGCAGCGGCTGGCGAACTGGCCGTCCTCGTCATAGACGTAGGCCACGCCGCCGCTCATGCCGGCGGCGAAGTTGCGCCCGGTCTTGCCCAGCACGGCCACGGTGCCACCGGTCATGTACTCGCAGCCGTGGTCGCCCACGCCTTCGACCACCGCCGTGGCACCCGACAGGCGCACCGCGAAGCGCTCGCCGGCCACGCCGCTGAAGAAGGCTTCGCCGCTGGTGGCGCCATACATCACCGTGTTGCCCACGATGATGTTGCGGGTGGCCTCACCGCGGAAGTCCAGGCTGGGGCGCACCACCACGCGGCCGCCCGACAGCCCCTTGCCGGTGTAGTCGTTGGCATCGCCGATCAGGTACAGCGTGATGCCGCGCGCCAGGAAGGCGCCGAACGACTGGCCGCCCGTGCCCTCGAGCTGGATGCGCAGCGTGTCGTCCGGCAGACCCTCCGGATGCACCTTGGTCAGCGCGCCCGAGAGCATCGCGCCTACCGAGCGGTTGACGTTGCGCACCACTTCCATGAACTGCACTTTCTCGCCGCGCTCGATGGCCGCGCGCGATTTCTCGATCAGCACGCGGTCGAGCGACTTCTCCAGCCCGTGGTCCTGCTGCTCGACGTGGTAGCGCGCCACCTCGGCGCCCACCGGCGGCTGCGCGAACAGGCGGCTGAAGTCCAGCCCCCTGGCCTTCCAGTGCGCCACGCCCTTGCGCACGTCCAGCAGGTCGCTGCGGCCGATCATCTCGTCGAACTTGCGGAAGCCCAGCTGGGCCATGATCTGGCGCACTTCCTCGGCGACGAAGAAGAAGTAATTGACCACGTGCTCGGGCTTGCCGGCGAACTTCTTGCGCAGCACCGGGTCCTGCGTGGCCACACCCACCGGGCAGGTGTTGAGGTGGCACTTGCGCATCATGATGCAACCCTCGACGACCAGCGGCGCGGTGGCGAAGCCGAACTCGTCCGCGCCCAGCAGCGCGCCGATGGCCACGTCGCGGCCGGTCTTCATCTGGCCGTCCACCTGCACGCGGATGCGCCCGCGCAGGCGGTTGAGCACCAGCGTCTGCTGCGTCTCGGCCAGGCCGATTTCCCAGGGCGAACCGGCGTGCTTGATCGACGACCAGGGCGAGGCGCCGGTGCCGCCGTCGTGGCCGGCGATCACTACGTGGTCGGCCTTGCACTTGGCCACGCCCGCGGCGATCGTGCCCACGCCGATCTCGGACACCAGCTTGACGCTGATGCTGGCGTGCGGCGCCACGTTCTTGAGGTCGTGAATGAGCTGGGCCAGGTCCTCGATCGAGTAGATGTCGTGGTGCGGCGGCGGCGAGATCAGGCCCACGCCGGGCACCGAGTAGCGCAGCCGGCCGATGTATTCGGACACCTTGCCGCCGGGCAGCTGGCCGCCCTCGCCGGGCTTGGCGCCCTGGGCCATCTTGATCTGGATCTGGTCGGCGCTGACCAGGTATTCGGCCGTCACGCCGAAGCGCCCGGAAGCCACCTGCTTGATGCGCGAGCGCAGCGAGTCACCCTCCTGCAGCGGCAGATCGACCTCGACCTGCTCGGCGCCGATGATGCTCTTGAGCGTCTCGCCCTTCTTGATCGGGATGCCCTTGAGCTCGTTGCGGTAGCGCGCCGGATCCTCGCCGCCCTCGCCGGTGTTGCTCTTGCCGCCGATGCGGTTCATCGCGATGGCCAGCGTGGCATGGGCTTCGGTGGAGATGGAGCCCAGCGACATCGCGCCGGTGGCAAAGCGCTTGACGATCTCGCTGGCGGGTTCGACCTCCTCCAGCGGGATGGCGCGGGACGGATCGATCTTGAACTCGAACAGCCCGCGCAGCGTCATGTGGCGCTTGCTTTGGTCGTTGATGATCTGCGCGTATTCCTTGTAGGTGGCGAAGCTGTTGGCGCGCGTGCTGTGCTGCAGCTTGGCAATGGCGTCGGGCGTCCACATGTGCTCTTCGCCGCGCACGCGCCAGGCGTATTCGCCGCCGGCGTCCAGCATGTGGGCCAGCAGCGGGTCCTTGCCGTAGGCGGCCTTGTGCATGCGGATCGCTTCCTCGGCGATTTCGAACACGCCGATGCCCTCGACCTTGCTGGGCGTGCCGGTGAAGTACTTCTCGATGGTTTCGCTGTTGATGCCGATGGCCTCGAACAGCTGCGCGCCGCAGTAGGACATGTAGGTGGACACGCCCATCTTGGACATGATCTTGGACAGCCCTTTGCCCACGGCCTTGATGTAGTTGTAGATGGCCTTCTCGGCGCTGAGCTCGCCCGGCAGGTCCTTGTGCATGGCCGCCAGCGTCTCCATCGCCAGATAGGGATGCACGGCCTCGGCACCGTAGCCGGCCAGCACGGCGAAGTGGTGCACCTCGCGCGCGGTGCCGGTTTCCACCACCAGGCCGGCGGAGGTGCGCAGGCCCACGCGCACCAGGTGCTGGTGGATGGCCGACAGCGCCAGCAGCGCGGGGATGGCCACCTGCGTGGCGCTGACCGCGCGGTCGCTGATGATCAGGATGTTCTTGCCGCCCTTGATGGCGTCCACCGCCTCGGCGCACAGCGAGGCCAGCTTGGCTTCCACGCCCTCGCGGCCCCAGGACACCGGGTAGGTGATGTCCAGCGTGTAGCTGCGGAACTTGCCCTGGGTCATGGCCTCGATATGGCGCAGCTTGGCCATGTCGGAGAAGTCCAGGATGGGCTGGCTGACTTCCAGCCGCATCGGCGGGTTGACCTGGTTGATGTCCAGCAGGTTGGGCTTGGGGCCGATGAAGGACACCAGCGACATGACGATGGCCTCGCGGATCGGGTCGATCGGCGGGTTGGTCACCTGCGCAAACAGCTGCTTGAAGTAGTTGTACAGCGGCTTGTTCTTGTCCGACAGCACGGCCAGCGGGCTGTCGTTGCCCATCGAGCCCACGGCTTCTTCGCCGTTGGTGGCCATCGGCGCCATCAGGAACTTGATGTCTTCCTGCGTCATGCCGAAAGCCTGCTGCAGGTCCAGCAGTTCGTCGGGGTCGCGCGCGGGCAGCTGCTCCACCCCGGTGGCCACGTCATCGAGCTTGATGCGCAGGTTCTCGATCCACTGCTTGTACGGCTTGCTGTTGGCCAGGTTGGCCTTGAGCTCCTCGTCGTCGATCAGGCGGCCCTGCTCCAGGTCGATCAGGAACATCTTGCCCGGCTGCAGGCGCCACTTGCGCACGATCTTGCTCTCGGGCACGGGCAGCACGCCGGACTCGGAGGCCATGATGACCAGATCGTCGTCGGTGACGCAGTAGCGCGAGGGGCGCAGGCCGTTGCGGTCCAGCGTGGCTCCGATCTGGCGGCCGTCGGTGAACACGATGGAGGCCGGGCCGTCCCAGGGCTCCAGCATCGCGGCGTGGTACTCATAGAAAGCCTTGCGCCGCTCGTCCATCAGCGTGTGCTGCTCCCAGGGCTCGGGAATCATCATCATCACCGCCTGCGCCAGCGGGTAGCCGGCCATGGTCAGCAGCTCCAGGCAGTTGTCGAAGGTGGCGGTGTCGGATTGGCCGGCGAAGCTGATCGGGTACAGCTTCTTCAGGTCCTCGCCCAGCACCGGCGAAGACATCACCCCCTCGCGCGCGCGCATCCAGTTGTAGTTGCCCTTGACGGTGTTGATCTCGCCGTTGTGCGCCACGTAGCGGTACGGGTGCGCCAGCGGCCACTCGGGGAAAGTGTTGGTCGAGAAGCGCTGGTGCACCAGACCCAGCGCGGACACGCAGCGCGGATCCTGCAGATCCAGGTAGTAAGTGCCAACCTGATCGGCCAGCAGCAGGCCCTTGTACACCACGGTGCGGCTGGACATGCTGGGCACATAGTATTCCTTGCTGTGCTTGAGCTGCAGGTTCTGGATGGCCGCGCTGGCGGTCTTGCGGATGACGTAGAGCTTGCGCTCCAGCGCGTCCTGCACGATGACGTCGGCGCCACGTCCGACGAAGACCTGGCGGATCACCGGCTCTTTTTCGCGCACGGCCGGCGACATGGGCATCTCGCGGTTGACCGGCACGTCGCGCCAGCCCAGCAGCACCTGCCCCTCGGCCTTGATGGCGCGCTCCAATTCCTGCTCGCAGGCCAGGCGCGAGGCGTGCTCCTTGGGCAGGAAGATCATGCCCACGCCGTATTCGCCGGGCGGCGGCAGGGTCACGCCCTGCTTGGCCATTTCCTCGCGGTACAGCGCGTCCGGAATCTGGATCAGGATGCCGGCGCCATCGCCCATCAGCTTGTCAGCGCCCACTGCGCCGCGATGGTCGAGGTTTTCGAGAATCTTGAGCGCGCCGCGCACGATGTCGTGGCTCTTGCGGCCCTTGATGTGGGCGACGAAGCCCACGCCACAGGCGTCGTGCTCCTCGCCGCAATACATACCGTTTACCTGCAGATGCTCGATTTCGGCAGCCTGGGTCATGGCGCGCTCCTATGCATACGATTCAACAAGGGGCGTAAGCATAGTGCAGTGCAGCACCTTTTCCAAGAAAATTAATAGGGGTCAGATTCTTATTAAGCAAAGCACCCAAACGGTCAGCAATTTAATTGGGGACATATTATTAAAGGCGCTGGTCAGACCGCGGCGGCGCGACGCGGGCGACCCGCGCGGGCCTTGCGCAGACGCCGGCCAGTCTGCCGCTCCATCGCTTCGAGGAAGTCCGGCGAACCCAGGGCCCAGCCGTGCCGGGCAGCCTGCTGCAGGGCCTGCAGCTGCGCCGCAGTGAGCCCTTCCTCGACCAGCCGCTGGTAGGCAGCCTCGCGCGCGAACGGGGTGTTGCCCAGCTCCCAGTACAGGGCATGGGGCGTGAGCAGCCGCTCGGTGCGCGCGCCGGCGTAGTGCCCATGGCTGCTCCAGCGGTAGGCGCCGGCCTGCGCGGCCAGCCCGGCGCGCAGCGGCGCGGTGTCCAGATACACCATGGCCGGCAACAGATAGGCCTGCGGCTCCAGCAGAACGCTGCGGTAGCGCCCCTCCCACAGCGTGCCCCGGCGGCCATGGCGGTCGTTGAAGTAGCGCACATAGCTGCGGCCCAGCGCCTGCATCAGGGCGGGCAGCCCCTCGGCAGTGGCTGGGGTGAGCAGCAGCCGCACGGTATCGTCGAGCAACACGTAGGCGTGAACGGCCACGCCCTGCGCCGCCGCCTGCGCCTGCAGCAGCTCCAGCCAGCGCTGGCGGTCGGCGTCGGACAGGAAAACAGGCTGGCCGTTGTGGCCGCGCTGCTGCACCAGGTGCGGATAGCCGGGTACGCTGAGACGGGGCAGCCGGGCCATGGTGGTGTGCGCCAGGTTCGCGCGGCGGCGGGCCTGTGGCCCGCGGGCGCCGCAACCCGCTGGGGGCTGGACTGCGCTGTCTTACTGCGCCGTCTTGGGCGCCTTGGCCACGCGCACTTTGCCGCCGCTGGTGATCAGCAGCACCGCCTCACCCGGCTGGAACACTTCCTCGCCCTTGGCCTGCACGATGGCGCGGCGCTCGCCGTTCTTGAGCTGCACCAGGATTTCGTTGGCCTCTTCGCGGGTGGCGGCACGCTCGATCAGGTTGCCGGCCACCGCGCCAGCGGCCGCGCCCAGGATGCCGATGATCTGCCCTTCACGCTGACTGCCGCCGGCGCCATAGCCGGCGATGCCGCCGACCACGCCGCCGGTGGTCGCGCCCACGCCGGACTGGCTGCCTTCGACGGTGACGGTGCGCACCGACAGCACGACCGCATCGGCCACGGTGGACAGGCGCTGCGCGTCGCCGCGCTGGATGACGTCGGGGCTGCTGCTGGCGCAGGCCGTCAGCAGCAGGGCCAGGGTGAGCGTCCAGAGGTGTTTCATGATGGGTTTCCTTCGTTCAAGACTTCCAGTTCGGCAACGTCGCCGCCGGCTGGCGGTTGACCGGCCGGCAGCGGCGGCAGCAGCGCAAAGCGCGTGGCCAGCAGCTCCTGCAGGCCGAATTCAGCCACGATGGCGTGCAGCCGGCGCGCCGCCGACAGCCTGCGCTGCCCACTGTAGCGCGCCAGGATCAGTTCGTTCTTGAGGCTGTGCTCCCAGCCGACCAGCTCGGTCACCGTCACCCGGTAGCCCATGGCCTCCAGGTACAGGCAGCGCAGCACGTTGGTGAGCTGGCTGCCCAGCTCGCGCGTGTGCAGCGGATGGCGCCACAGCTCGGCCAGCGGCGTGCGCGCCAGCGTCAGGGCCTTGTTCGCGTTGAGCGCGCGCGCCACTTCGGCCTGGCAGCAGGGCACCAGCGCCATGGCGCGGGCCTGCTTGTGCAGGCCGAAGGCGATGGCTTCGTCGGTGGCCGTGTCGCAGGCGTGCAGCGCGGTGACGAGGTCGATGCGCGGCGGCAGCTGCGGCGCCGCGATGGCATCGGCAGCGCGACAGGCCAGAAACTCCATGCGCCCAAAGCCCAGGCGCTGGGCCAGTTCGCGGGAACGCTGCACCAGCTCGGCGCGGGTCTCGATGCCATAGACATGGCCGTCACGGCGCGCGCGGAAATACAGGTCATAGACGATGAAACCCAGATAGGACTTGCCCGCGCCGTGGTCGGCCAGCGTCAGCCCCTGCGGCCCTGCGGTGGGCTCGAGCTCGCGCAGCAGCGTCTCGATGAACTGGTACAGGTGCAGCACCTGCTTGAGCTTGCGCCGGCTGTCCTGGTTGATGCGCCCTTCGCGTGTGAGGATGTGCAGCGCCTTGAGCAGTTCGATCGACTGCCCGGAACGCAGGTCCAGCTGCGCCGCCACGTCGGCCTGCGCCTGCGCCGGCACGGCCCGCCTAGCCATGGCCGGCCTCCGGCCCGGTGGGCCCGCAGGGCTCGGGCCCTACGCCCAGCGCCTGCCAGCCAGCAGGCCCCAGCCGGCGCAGCGTCTGCATATTGGCCTCGTAGATGCGCTCGGGCTGCGGATAGGCGGCCACCGCGCGCTCGATGCTGGCTTCGCGCAGCAGATGCAGCGTCGGGTAGGGGGCGCGGTTGGTGCAGTTGGTGATGTCCCCGGCCTCGGTGCCGGCAAACTGGTACTGCGGATGGAAGCTGGCGATCTGCAGCTCGCCTTCCAGCTCCAGCTCGACGAGCAGGGCGTCGGCCTCGTCGAGAAAGTCGTTGAAGTCGAGAAAATCCGCCAGACAGTGCGGCGCCATCAGCAAGGTGGTGTCGCGCACGGCGGCATCGGCAGCCTGCAGCGCCAGCAGTTCGCGGCGCAGATCCTCCCGCAAGTCCTGCGGGCTGCGGGCCTGGCTGACCGCGTAATGGATCTGCCCCTTCACATGCACGGCCTTCGCAAAGGGGCAGAGGTTCAGACCGATGACGGCGCGCTCCAGCCAGCGCTGCGTGGCGCGCACGACCGCATCGGCATCGGGGCAAGGCGTGGACATGGTGGAGCGACATCCGCCTGCGCGCAGGCAGCGCGCGGCACGGACCCCGCATTCTAGACAGCGGGCCGCTGCAGCAGCTGGCGCCGGATCGCCAGCGCCAGCAGCAGGCCGGCCAGCGAGCAGGCGCCGGTCATCAGCCAGGTCCACTGCCAGCCGCCGCTGACGCTGGCCACCCAGGCCACCAGGGGCGGGCCGGCGAACTGCCCGAAGGAGGACCACTGCTGCATCCAGCCCACGGTGGTGGAAACGGTGCGCTCGCCCGGAGCCAGCCGCACGGCCAGCGAAAACAGCGTGCCCGGGATCATGCCGCCGACCATCGAAAACAGCAGCACCGCGACGAAACGCAGCACGCTGCCGGCGCCCCCCGCTCCGTCGGCGGGCACCAGACCGAACGCCACCCAGGTGCCCAGCGCCATCACGCCGAAGCCGATGGCCAGCAGCAGCGGCGCACCCACGCCGCGGCCGAGCAGCCGGCCGGAAGCGATGTTGCCCACCATGTTGACGCCGGCCACCAGGGCCGTGAGCACGGCCGTGGCGGCGCCGCCCACGCCGGCCTGGGCATAGATGGTGGGCAGAAAGCCGATGACGGCCAGCCATTGCGCGCTGTACATTGCAAAGCTCAGGGCCACCCACCAGGGGCCGCTGGCGCGCAGCGTCTCGGCCAGCCGCTGGCGCCATGAGGAAGCCGCATGCGCAGGGCGCGCCGGCGCCGCGCCGGCGCGGCGCGCGGACGCCGGCACATGGCGCCAGACGGCCCAGGCCGTGGCCGCCGAGACCAGCGCCAGCAGCCACCACCAGAACGGCCAGCCGGCCACGCCGATCACCAGCGGGCCGCACAGCAAGGCCGTGGCCGTGCCCAGCGGCATGTAGGCGCCCCACAGGCCCAGCATGGGGCTGAGGCGCTGCGGCGGCACCAGCTGGCGGATCAGCCCCGGCGCCGGCATGCTCACCAGCAGAAAGCCCAGCCCCTCGACGGCGCGCAGCAGCAGCAGCGTTTGCGCGTCGCGCGCCCAGCCTCCCAGCGCGGAAGCCAGCGTCAGCAGCGCCAGCCCGATCAGCACGCTGCGCTTCAGTCCCAGGCCGTCAGCACCCAGCCCCACGGCCAACCCCAGCGTCATGCCGGCCAGCTGCACCAGCGACAGCAGAAAACCGGCCTGCAGCAGCGTCACGCCCAGGGCGGCGCTGAGCGCCGGCAGCGCCGGCGAGAGCTTGCCCACATGCAGCGCCGCCGCCACGCCGGCGGCGATGACGATCCAGGCGCCTATCGCCTCTTTTTCGTTGTCCGATCTCAACTCATCGCTCCCTTTTCGATAGCAAACCGGCTTGCTCGCCGCCGGCTTCAGGTCCACGCCCGCCGCCCGCTCAAGCGTTCGTGCTCGCGCGCGGCGTAGCGGTCGGTCATGCCGGCGATGTAGTCGGCCACCACGCGCAGCAGGGCCGACTCGCCCGCGCTGTCGAACGCACGGCGGGCGCGCTGCGCAAAGCCGGGCTGCATTTCCTGCGGCGCGGCGCGGTAGCAGGCAAAGAGCTCGCGGATGACCTGCCGCGCCTGGTTCGTCGTCTGCACGACCTGCGGGTGCCGGTACAGGTTCTGGAACAGAAAGCGCTTGAGCTGCACCGAAGCGGCGCGCATGTCCGGGCTGAAGCGCAGCAGCGGCGGCAGCTGCCGCACGGCCTGCACGCTGTCGGCCCCGCTGGCGCGCAGGGCCGCGGCGCTGGCCTCGATCACGTCATAGACCTGGGCGCTGAGCATGCGGCGGATGGTTTCGTACAGCAGCCGCCGCCCGGCCGCCGGCTCGGCCAGCTGCGGGTGCTCGCGCAGCGCCTGCTGCCGGTGGGCCTCGAACAGCGGCACGGCCGCCAGCTGCTCCAACGTGATCAGGCCGGAGCGCACGCCGTCGTCGATGTCATGGGCGTTGTAGGCGATTTCGTCGGCCAGGTTGCACAGCTGCGCCTCCAGGCTGGGCTGGCTTCCTTCCAGGAAGCGGCGCGCCACGCCACCGGGCTCGCGCGCTTCCAGCGCCTGGGCGTTTGCGCGCGAGCAGTGCTTGAGGATGCCTTCGCGCGTTTCGAAAGTGAGGTTCAGCCCGTCGTAAGCCGGGTAGCGCTCCTCCAGCTCATCGACCACGCGCAGGCTCTGCAGGTTGTGCTCGAAGCCCCCGTGGCCGGCCATGCACTCGTTCAGCGCGTCCTGCCCGGCATGGCCAAACGGCGTGTGGCCCAGATCGTGCGCCAGCGCAATGGCCTCGACCAGATCTTCGTCCAGACCAAGCGAACGCGCGATCGAGCGCCCCAGCTGCGCGACTTCGAGCGAGTGCGTCAGCCGGGTGCGGAAGAGGTCGCCCTCGTGGTTGAGGAAGACCTGGGTCTTGTACACCAGCCGGCGAAAGGCCGTGGAGTGGACGATGCGGTCGCGGTCGCGCTGGAATTCGGTACGGGTCGGCGCAGGCGGTTCGGGGTGGCGGCGGCCGCGGCTGTGGGCCGGATCACAGGCGTAGGGCGCACGCATCGATGACCTCGCGCACCAGCGCGTCCGGTACGCCCCGCACCACGGCCCGGCCCGGCCCATCGATCAGCACGAAACGGATCTCGCCGGCCTCGGCCTTCTTGTCCAGGCGCATCAGTTCCAGGTAGCGGCCCGCGTTGTCGGCCGCATCCAGCACGGGCGCGACCACCGGCAGGCCCGCGCGCTGCACCAGCGCGCGCACCCGGGCGACGAATGCCGCATCCACCAGCCCCAGGCGCTGCGACAGCGCAGCCGCCAGCACCAGGCCGCAGCCCACGGCCTCGCCATGCAGCCACTGCCCGTAGCCCAGGCCGGCCTCGATGGCATGGCCGAAGGTGTGGCCGAAGTTCAGGATGGCGCGCAGGCCGGACTCGCGCTCGTCCTGGGCCACCACCTGGGCCTTGATCTCGCAGCTGCGGCGCACGGCCTGCGCCAGCGCGGCCGCATCCAGCGCGCGCAGGGCCTCCATGTTCGCTTCCAGCCAGTCGAACAGCGCCATGTCGGCGATCGGCCCGTACTTGATGACCTCGGCCAGCCCGGCGCTGAGCTCGCGCGGCGGCAGGGTCTTGAGCGTGTCCAGATCGCAGACCACGCGCTGGGGCTGGTAGAACGCGCCGATCATGTTCTTGCCCAGCGGGTGGTTGATCGCGGTCTTGCCGCCCACCGATGAATCCACCTGCGCCAGCAGCGTCGTAGGCACCTGTACGAAGGGCACGCCGCGCATGTAGCAGGCTGCGGCAAAGCCCGTCATGTCGCCGACGACCCCGCCGCCCAGCGCGTACAGCACGGTCTTGCGATCGCAGCCGCGCTGCAGCAGCGCGTCGAAAATCAGGTTGAGGGTCTGCCAGTCCTTGTGCTGCTCGCCATCGGGCAAGGCCAGCACCTCGACCTGCCGGTAGTGGGCCCGCAACGCCTGCTGCAAGGCGGCCGCATACAGGGGCGCGACGGTGGTGTTGCTCACGATCAGGGCCTGCGCGGCCCGCGGCAGCCCGGCATAGGTGTCGGGGTGGCCCAGCAGCCCGCTGCCGATCACGATGTCGTAGCTGCGTTCGCCCAGTTCGATGCGCAGGCGCGCCGCCGCGGCGCCCTGCTCCTGTAGGTCCTGTCCCATGCCGCGAGTGTAGGCCATGGTCGCAACCGGCAGCGGAACAGGGGCACGGCAGCCGCACAGGCGCGAATGAGCTGCCAGGGTATGGGCTGGCCCGGTGCGAGGACGGCCCGGCGCACCTGGCGCCGTCAGCCGCGCAGCAACCCGGCCAGTTCCAGCTGCATGACGATCATGTTGACCAGCGTGGCCACCGAAGGGCGGCCGGTCTCGATCACGTAATGGGCGGTTTCACGGTAGAGCGGGTCGCGCGCCGTGTACAGCTCGCGCAGCTTGCGCAGCGGATCGGCCACCTGCAGCAGCGGTCGCTGGCGGTCATGCCGCAGGCGCCGGTACAGCTCCTCGGGGCTGGATTTCAGATAGACGACCTGGCAGCGCTCGCGCAGGTGCCGGCGGTTGGCCGGCCGCAGCACCGCTCCGCCGCCGGTGGACAGCACGCCGCCGCCGCGGCTGAGCTCCTCGATGACCGTTTCCTCCAGGTCGCGAAAACGCGCCTCGCCCTCGCGCTCGAAGTAGTCGCGAATCGAGCAGCCCAGGCGCTGCTCGATCACCTGATCGGAGTCGAGAAAAGGCAGTTGCAGCCGCCGCGCCAGCTGGCGCCCCACGGTGGACTTGCCCGAGCCGGGCAGGCCCACGAGCGCGATGCACAAAGAAGACGCGTCGCTCAAGCTGGCTTCAGGGCTGGCGCATGCGGTCGGTCAGGGTCTTGGGCGTGATGAAGACCAGCATCTCCCGCTTTTCAGAACGCGTGGTTTTGTTGCGGAACAGCGCCCCGATACCCGGCAGATCGCCGAAGAACGGCACCTTGGCCACATCGGTCTGCTCTTCCTGCGTGAAGATGCCGCCGATGACCACGGTGCCGCCGTTTTCCACCAGCACCTGGGTCTTGACGTGCTTGGTGTCGATCGCAAAGCCGGCCGGCGTCGAGCGACCCACCGTGTCCTTGCTGATGTCCAGCTCCAGGATCACGTTGCCCTCGGGCGTGATCTGCGGCGTCACGTCCAGCGCCAGATTGGCCTTGCGGAAAGCAATCGAGGTCGCGCCACTGGCCGTGGCCACCTGATAGGGCAGCTCGGTGCCCTGCTCGATCACGGCCTTGACCTTGTCGGCCGTCACCACCCGCGGGCTGGAAATGACCTTGCCCTTGCCGTCGGCCTCCAGCGCGGAGATCTCCAGGTTCAGGAAACGGGTCGCGTTTTCCCCGAAGATGGACACGGCAAATCCCGCAGGATTGAAGCCACCGGCACCGCTCGAAGGCAGGTTGACGAAGGAGCCGGGGCCGGCGCCCACCGTCGTGGCGCTGTAGGAACCGCCGAACTGGATGCCATCCCCCGTCGGCGTGGCCGTGGTGCCGCCGCCCAGCCGCACACCCAGCGATTTGCCAAAGGTGTCAGCCGCCTCGACGATGCGCGCCTCGATCAGCACCTGGCGCACCGGAATGTCCAGCTTGGTGATCAGGTCCTGGATCTGCTCCAGCTTGGAAGCGATGTCGGTGACGAACAGCTGGTTGGTGCGCGGCTCGGCGATCGCGCTGCCGCGCGGGCTCAGGATGCGCGCGCTGGCCGCAGCGGCCCCGGGCGGCTGGCCCGGGATGGCCACCGGCAGCGGCGCCGCCCCAGCGCCGGCTATCGGAATGCCCATCAGCTGGCGCGCGACATCGACGGCCTTGGCGTAGTTGAGCTGGAACGACTGGGTACGCACCGGCTCCAGGCTTTCGATGGCGGCATTGGCCTCGCGCTCGAGCTTTTCCTTGGCCAGGATTTCGTCCTTGGGCGCGATCCACAGCACGTTGCCGTTCTTACGCAGGCCCAGGCCCTTGGACTGCAGGATGATGTCCAGCGCCTGGTCCCACGGCACGTCCTGCAGCCGCAGCGTGACGTTGCCGGTGACCGAGTCGGAGGTCACCACGTTGAAGTTGGTGAAATCGGCAATCACCTGCAGCAGCGCGCGGATCTCGATGTTCTGGAAGTTCAGCGACAGGCGCTGGCCCGTATAGCCCGGACCCTGGGTGAGCTTGGTCGGATCGACGCGCTGCGGACGCACCTCCACGACGAACTGCTCGTCACTCTGGTAGGCGCTGTGCTCCCAGGCCCCGCGCGGCTCGATGACCATGCGCACGCGGTCGCCGCTCTGGAAGGTGGTCACCGTCTGCACGGGCGTGCCGAAATCGGCCACGTCCAGCTTGCGGCGCAGCCCTTCGGGCAGCGTGGACTTCATGAACTCGACGACCAGGGTCTGGCCGCTTTGGCGGATGTCCACGCCCACCTGGTTGTTCGGCAGCGTCACGACCACGCGCCCGGAGCCGTTGACCCCGCGCCGGAAATCGATGTCTTTCAGCGGCAGCGCGTCGCGGTTGCGGTTCTCGGCGAAAGCCGGTGCCGGTGCCGTGGTCACCGGCACCGGATCGAGCGTCACCAGCAGTGACTTGCCGTCGAGCTGGGCCTTGTAGGTGGTGGACTGGCGCAGATTGATCACCAGCCGGGTGCGGTCGCCGGCCGGGATCAGGTTGACCGAGCGCAGATTGCCCTGGTTGATCTCGATGGTCGAGCGCCCCATGGCGTTGCCCACGCCGGCGAAGTCTAGCGCGATCTTGGCCGGCGCCTTGATCGTGAAGCCGTTGGGCACGGCCGCCAGCGGCCGCGACAGATCGATCTTCACCACTTCCGCGCCACCCTGCAGAGAGCCGGTGACGGCTTCGATGATGGGCTGCTCGCCTGCAGGTGCGTTGGCCTGTGCCAGTGCGGGTGCGGCCAGCACCGCCAGCGCGGTTGCGACCAGCCATCGCGCCAGGCGCAGGCCCGACGTCCCCAGTATCCCTTGCTTCATTTCACGCTCTCCTGCAACTGCAACGTGGCCGGACGTTCGATCCACTCCCCCACCGCGTCCTGCACGATCTCGCGCAGGGTGATTTCGGTCTCGGTGATCTTGGTGATCCGGCCGTAATTCGTCCCGAGGTAATTGCCCACCCGCACCTGGTACAGCAGTTTGTCCACGCGGATCAGCGCCGCCGGCTGGCCGTCGCGTATCAGGCTGCCCACCATCGTCATGGTGTCCAGCGGATAGGCTTCCAGCGGCTCCTTGCGCCGCGCCAGCTCCGGCGCCAGCAGCGCGCTGGTGGCCGTGGCCTGCGGCAGCGCATCGCGCTTGAGCACGGAAGTGAGCTTTTCCTTGCTGAACGGATCGGCCAGCCCGGCATCGGTGTAGCTCTCCGGCTTGAACGGCTTGGGCTCGGGAATCGGCGGCACGCGCGGACGCATCTGGGCGCGCTGCTCGGCCATCCAGGTCCGCAGCTCATCCTCGCTGGAGACGCCGCAACCGGCCAGCAGACCGGCGGCCGCGAGCACGATCACGGTGCTGCGCGCGCGCATCATTTCTTCCTCCCGGCGGGCTTGCGCTGCGCCTCGATCTCGTCCTTGTCCAGATAGCGGAAGGTCTTGGCGGTGGTTTCCATGTTCAGCGCCAGGCCGTCCTTGGCCGGCACGATCATGATGTTGTTGAGCGTGACGATGCGCGACAGATGGGCCACGTCGGCGGCGAAGGCGCCGATGTCGTGGTAGCGGCCCGTGACCTTGATCGAAATGGGCAGCTCGGCGTAATAGTCCTTGACCGCCACTTGCCCGGGCCGGAACAGCTCGAACTGCAGGCTGCGCCCCACGCCGGCCTGGTTGATGTCCGACAGCAGTTGATCCATTTCCGCCTTGCTCGGCAGCTGCTTTTCCAGCTGGGTCACGTACTGCAGCACCTGCTCGCGCTGCTTGCGCAGGGCGTCAAGATTGATGGCCTTGGCCAGCTTGGTCTTGTACTCCTCGCGCAGCTTGACCTCGCGCTCGCGCGCCTGCGTCAGCAGCTCGTCCTCGCTGGCGAGCCAGACGAACCACAGCACCACGACCACCGCCACCATGATCGCCGCGAACAGCAGATAGCGCGGCAAGGCCGGCCACAGGACCGGGTTGCGCGGATCGAGGTTGCTGAACTGGGCCTGCAGCCGGGCCTGCAGCCCGGCCAGTTTGGATTGAAGATCGACTTTGCCTGCCATGACGCACCTGTTACTGAGGCTTGGCCGGTGCGGCCACCGGCGTTGCGGCCACGGGCGCCGACGCCACCCCCGCGGGCTGGGCGGCGGCATCGGTGCCGGCAGGTTTCTGGGCCTCGCTGGCACGCAGCATGCGCGCGCGCAGCGTGAAGTTGAAGACCTTGCGCTGCTCCTTGCCGGTCAGCGTGACGTTGGCCGCCACGATCTCCACCAGTTCCGGCTTGGTGAACCAGGGCGAGTTGTAGGCCAGGTTGCGCAGCAGCTCGGACACCCGTTCCTGCGACTGCGCCACCCCCTGCAGGGTGACGAGCTGGGCGTCCTGCCGCATCGAGGTGATGTACACCCCTTCCGGGAACTGACGGGCCAGCTCGCTGAGCAGATGCACCGGCATATTGCGGTCGGCCTGCAGGTTCTCCACCGCCTGCTGGCGCGCGCGCAGCGCGGCGATCTCGGCCTCCAGCGCCGCAATGTCCTTGATCTGGTTGTCTAGCCGCTTGATTTCCTGCGTGAGCACGTTGTTCAGATGCTCCTGCGCCGACAGCTGGGCCTGGATCCAGAGAAAGATGATGCCCGCCACCACGCCGCCGGCCAGAGCCGATGCGCCCAGCGAGAGGTTGAAAATGTCCTGCCGCCGTTTGCGGGCGGCTTCTCGGTGCGGCAGGAGGTTGATCAGGATCACTGCAGAAACCTCCGCATCGCCAGCCCGCAGGCCGTGAGGTAAGAGGGCGCCTCGCGCGTCATCTTCTTCAGGCGCACCCCTTCGCCGATCTCCATGCCCTCGAAGGGATTGACCAGGCTGCACGGAAAGGTGAGCTGCTGCGTCACCGCGTCGGTCAGCCCCGGCAACCCGGCCGCGCCACCGGCCAACATGATGTAGTCCACCCGGTGATGCGGCGTGCTGGTGAAGAAGAACTGCAGCGCCCGGCCGAGTTCCTGCACCATGGTTTCGATGAAAGGCTTGAGCACGCTGCTCTCGTAGTCCTCGGGCAGGTCGCCGCTGCGCTTCTTGGCTTCGGCCTCCTCCAGCGAGAAGCCGTACTGCCGCACGATGAGCTGCGTCAGCTGCGCGCCGCCGAAAGCCTGGTCGCGCTCGTACAGCACATCTTCGTCGCGGATGACCTGCATGCTGGTGGTCATCGCGCCGACTTCGAACAGCGCCACGATGGCGCCGCGCCCCTGCTCGGGCAGCATCGCGATGAGCCGGCGCGCCGCCAGCCGCGAGGCGTAGGACTCCACGTCCACGATGACCGGCTTCAGGCCGGCCGACTCGGCCAGCCCCTGAATGTCCTGCACCTTCTCGCGCCGCGAGGCCGCGATCAGCACGTCGATGTCGCCTGTCGAGGTGGCACTGGGGCCAATGACACAGAAGTCCAGGCTCACTTCGTCCAGCGGGAAGGGGATGTACTGGTTGGCCTCGGCCTCGACCTGCATCTCCAGCTCGGTTTCGCTCAGGCCGCCGGGCAGGACGATCTTCTTGGTGATCACCGCCGATGGCGGCAGCGCCATGGCCACGTTCTTGGTCTTGGTGCCGCTTTTCTTGACCAGGCGGCGCACGGTTTCGGCCACCTCGTCGAATTTTTCGATGTTGCCATCGGTGATCCAGCCCCGCTCCAGCGGCTCGATGGCGCAGCGCTCCAGCACATACTGGCCCGCCTTGTTTTTGCCGAGCTCGACCAGCTTCACGCTGGAAGAGCTCACGTCCAGACCCAACATGGGCTCGGGCTGGCGACTGAACAAAGACCTCAACGAGAGCAAGAGCATCCCCTGATGTGGACCGGCCAAACGCCGGGGAACTTAAGAATTCACTTGAATGCTAGCAGTAAGGTCCTTGTCCGGCAAAGATTTTTTCCGGACGTAAGCAGCCGGCACGTTGTCAAAAGCCGACGCTTTGTATCCGATTGAAACGCCTGTCGGCGGTGCCAGTAGGCTGAATGGCGCGAGCGCGCGCCCTGTGGCGGCGGGCGCCCGGCAGTGGGGTGCAACAGCCGGGCAGGCAGGCGCAGCCCGGCGATTTTTATAATCCCCACGCGCAGTTACAAGGATTTTATGCCCCCCGATTCCACCCCCCCGACCCCGGCCGACCGCAAGGGCATGAAGTTCAGACTCTCCCCCGCCGGGCGGCGGGCGCTGCGCATCCTGGCCTGGGTGGCCGGCAGCGGCCTGGCGCTGGCCGCCGCCGTGCTGATGGCCGTCGGCATCGCGCTGGCGCTGGCCTACCCGAACCTGCCCGACGTCTCGGATCTGTCGCAATACCGGCCCAGGCTGCCGCTGCGCATCTATTCGGCCGAAGGGCAGCTGCTGGGCGAATTCGGCGAGGAGCGGCGCCAGTTCACGCCGATCGCCGACATTCCGAAGGTGATGATCGACGCGGTGCTGGCCATCGAGGACGCGCGCTTTTACCAGCACGGCGGCGTCGATTACATCGGCGTCATCCGCGCCGGCCTGGCCAATGTGGGCAAGGCCAAGAGCCAGGGCGCCTCCACGATCACGATGCAGGTGGCGCGCAACGTCTACCTGTCGTCGGAAAAGACATTCACACGCAAGATTTACGAAATCTTGCTGACCTTCAAGCTCGAGCACCTGCTGACCAAGGACCAGATCCTGGAGATCTACATGAACCAGATCTTCCTGGGCAACCGGGCCTACGGGTTTGCCGCCGCATCCGAAACCTACTTCGGCAAGCCGCTGCGGGACATCACCATCGCCGAAGCCGCCCTGCTGGCCGGTCTGCCCAAGGCGCCGTCGGCCTACAACCCCTTCACCAACCCGAAGCGCGCCCGCGCCCGGCAGCTCTACATCATCGACCGCATGGCCGAAAACGGCTTCATCACCGCCCAGGAGGCGGCCGCGGCGAAAAAGCAGGAACTGCGGCTCAAGTCCGGCAACGGCGGCCCGACCGCGCTGCGCGGCCATGCCGATTTCGTGGCCGAGATGGCGCGCCAGCTCATCTACGCGCAGTACGGCGAGGAAACCTACACCCGCGGCCTGAACGTTTACACCACCGTGCGCGCCGGCGATCAGGAAGTGGCCTACCAGGCGCTGCGGCAGGGCATCCTGGACTACGAGCGCCGCCAGCCCTACCGTGGGCCGGAAAAGTTCGTCGACCTGCCCGAGCAGGGACCGGAACTGGATGACGCCATCGACGACGCGCTGGACGACCATCCGGACAACGGCAATCTGCTGGCGGCCGTGGTGCTGGAGGCCGCGCCGCGCAAGGTGGTAGCCGCCCGCAGCGGCGGCGAGCTCATCGAGATCACCGGCGAGGGCCTGCGCATGGCCCAGGCCGGCCTGCAAACCCGCGCCTCGCCCAAGCTCAAGATCCGCCGCGGCGCCATCGTCCGGGTGATGAAGACGCCCAAGGGCCAGTGGGAAATCCTGCAGCTGCCCGAAGTCGAGGGCGCCTTCGTCGCGCTGGACCCGCACACCGGCGCGATCCGCGCGCTGGTCGGCGGCTTCGACTTCGCCAAGAACAAGTTCAACCACGTCACCCAGGCCTGGCGCCAGCCCGGCTCCAGCTTCAAGCCCTTCATCTACTCGGCCGCGCTGGAAAAAGGCTTCACCCCGGCTACCGTGGTCAACGACGCGCCCGTCTCTTTCGATCCGGGGCTGACCGGCGGCCAGCCTTGGGAGCCGAAGAACTACGACGGCACCTACGAAGGCCCGATGACGCTGCGCCGCGCCATGGCCAAGTCCAAGAACATGGTGTCCATCCGTATCCTGCACGCCATCGGCCCGCGCTATGCGCAGGACTGGGTCACCCGCTTTGGCTTTGAGGCCGACAAGCACCCGCCGTATCTGACGATGGCCCTGGGCGCCGGTTCGGTCACGCCGATGCAGATGGCCACCGCCTATGCGGCCTTTGCCAACGGCGGCTACCGCATCAACCCCTGGCTGATCACCCGCGTCACCGAGCAGCAGGGCAAGCTGCTGGCGCAGGCCCGGCCGGTGGCGCTGGATGAGTCGATGCGCGCCATCGACGCGCGCAACGCCTTCGTCACCTCCACGCTGCTGCAGGAAGTCACCCGCTCGGGCACCGCCGCGCGCGCGCAGGCCACGCTGCGCCGCCCCGACCTGTACGGTAAGACCGGCACCACCAACGACTCGGTCGATGCCTGGTTCGCCGGCTTCCAGCCCTCGGTGGTGGCGGTCACCTGGATCGGCTATGACACGCCGCGTAAGCTGGGCGACCGAGAAACCGGCGGCGGCCTGGCCCTGCCGGTGTGGATCAGCTACATGGAACATGCGCTGCGCGATGTCCCCGTCCTGGAGCTCGGGGTGCCCGAAGGCGTGGTGCAAAAAGGCAGCGACTGGATCTACAGCGAATACGCCGAGGATGGTGGCGTGCTCTCCTTGGGGCTGGACGAGCCTGCCGCGCCAGCGGCCGGCGGCGCGCCTGCCGCGGCGCCGGCCTCGGCACCGGCGGCCGAACCAGCCCAGGCACCGGCCGACGAAAAGCGGCGCATCCTCGATCTGTTCAAGAACTGAAAGCGGCAGTCGGCCCACTCCATCCCGCCGCAACCTGAGCCGCTCGCGGCGGTTTACTCCACGCTGCCCCTTTACCCAAGGGGCGCAGGCGCCGGACCCGATGGGGCCGCCTTCAGGGGCTGAAAGTCAGCGGCTGGCCGGCCTGCGCGCTGGCGTGGCGCGACAAATCCTGGAAAAACTCGCCCCGGCCCTTGGTGTCGATCCACTGCCGGCCGTCGAACCGGTAGTGATAGCCGCCTGCGCGCGCCGCGAGCCAGACTTCATGCAAGGGCTTTTGCAGATTGACCACGATCTGGCTGCCATTGCGAAACACCAGCGTGACCATGCCGCCGACGCGCTGGTTGTCGATGTCGGCGTCGGTTTCCTCGTTGATGCGGTCGCAACTGGCTTCGACCGCGCGCAGCAGCTGCTCGGCGCGGTCCATGAACTCGGTATCGGTCATTACAATTCCACGATGCTGCGTTCCAGTGCCGGGATTCTAGTGAGGGCCTCCAGCCATGGCGGCCGTGCTGTTATCGCCGCCGCCATGCTGGCGCTGCTGGCCGGCTGCGGCCAGACCGGCGCGCTGTACCTGCCCACCGAACCGGCCGCGGCCCAACGCGCCACGCTGCCGCAAGCCCTGTGGCCCGTGATGCCCGAGCGCCCCAAGCCCGCCGCAGCCGCCCCCGCGCCGGCGCCCGCCGCTTCCGGGCCCGCCCACCCTGCGGCCACCCC
>DAIUCJ010000015.1:0-64667 GCA_036846225.1 Hylemonella sp. | reverse complement strand
GATCGAGGTGGAGACGCTGGCCCAGCTGCAGGAGGCCCTGGATGCGGGCGCCACCATGGTCCTGCTGGACAACATGTCGCTGCCGATGCTGCGCGAGGCGGTGCGCATCAACGCCGGGCGCGCCGTGCTGGAAGTCTCCGGCGGCGTCAACCTGGCCACCGTGCGCGACATCGCCGCTACCGGCGTGGACCGCATATCCATCGGCTCGCTGACCAAGGACGTCAGGGCCATCGATTTTTCCATGCGTTTCGTGGAGCTGTGATGCCTACTTCTTCCATCCCGGTGATCGATGTCGAATACGAGCAGCCGCAGCCGGCCGCCGGCGTCTGCTCCACCCGCCACGCCTGGGCCCGGGTGCCGCCGGAGCCCTCGCCCGAGGAGCGCGCCGCGCTGAAAGACCGCATCCGCCGGCTGCTGAAAGAGCACGATGCCGTCATGGTTTCGCACTATTACGTGCATCCGGACCTGCAGGACCTGGCCGAGGAAACCGGCGGCATCGTCAGCGATTCGCTGGAGATGGCCCGCTTCGGGCACCAGCACCCGGCGCGCACGCTGGTGGTCTCGGGCGTGCGCTTCATGGGCGAGACGGCCAAGATCCTGTCGCCCGAGAAGCGCGTGCTCATGCCCGATCTGGATGCGACCTGCTCGCTGGACCTGGGCTGCCCGATCGACGCCTTCAGCGCCTTTTGCGACGCCCACCCCGACCGCACGGTGGTGGTCTATGCCAACACCAGCGCGGCGGTGAAGGCGCGCGCGGACTGGCTGGTCACCTCCAGCTGCGCGTTGGACATCGTGCGCGCGCTCAAGGACAAGGGGCACAAAATCCTGTGGGCGCCCGACCGGCATCTGGGCGACTACATCCAGCGCGAAACCGGCGCGGACATGCTGATGTGGAACGGTTCGTGCATCGTGCACGACGAGTTCAAGGCCTTCGAGCTGGAGCTGCTGAAGAAGCAACACCCACAGGCCAAGGTGCTGGTGCACCCCGAGTCGCCGGCGGCCGTCATCGCGCTGGCCGATGCGGTGGGATCGACCTCCGGCATCCTGAAAGCCGCGCAGGAGCTGGACGCGCCGGAATACATCGTGGCCACCGACAAGGGCATGATGCACAAGCTGCGTGCGCTCAACCCGGGCAAGGTGTTCATCGAAGCGCCCACCGCCGGCTACAGCGCCACCTGCAAGAGCTGCGCCCACTGCCCGTGGATGGCGATGAACAGCCTGGCCGGCGTGGCCCATGTGCTGGAAACCGGCGCCAACGAGATCCGGGTCGATCCGGCCCTGATTCCCCGCGCACGCGTGCCCATCGACCGCATGCTCGCCTTCACCGCGGCGCTCAAGGCCGGGCAGCCGGCTGGCGCGCTGGTGCCGCATCTGGGCGCGGCCTGATCGACCAAGGAGCTGTCTGCCATGTCGCGCAACGTGCTTGCCGTCTATCCCGGCACTTTCGATCCGATGACGCTCGGCCATTCCGACGTGATCCGGCGCGCCGCCCAGCTGTTCGACCACGTGGTCGTCGGCGTGGCCGTGGCGCATCACAAGAAGACCATGTTCACGCTGGCCGAGCGCATCGGCATGGTGCGCGAAGTCATGCAGGATCAGCCCAATGTGTCGGTGGAGAGCTTCTCCGGGCTGCTGCGCGACTTCGTGGTGGCGCGCGGCGCCAAGGTAGTCATCCGCGGCCTGCGGGCCGTCACCGATTTCGACTACGAATTCCAGCTCGCCGGCATGAACCGCAGCCTCATGCCCGAGGTCGAGACGGTCTTTCTCACGCCCAGCACGGCTTACCAGTTCATCTCCAGCACCCTGGTGCGCGAGATCGCCACGCTGGGCGGAGAGGCCGAGAAATTCGTCGATCCGCTGGTCGCCCGCCATTTGGCCGACAAGGTGCGCAGCCTGGGCCGGGCATGACCGAGCTGATCCTCATCCGCCACGGCGAAACCGACTGGAACCGCGAGCTGCGCTTTCAGGGACAGCTGGACGTGCCGCTCAATGCCACCGGCCTGCTGCAGGCGCAGCGCCTGGCCGAGCGCCTGGCTCGGGAGACGGTCCATCGGGTGATCAGCAGCGACTTGCAGCGCGCCTACCAGACCGCGCTGGCGCTGGCCCAGCAGCCCCTGCTGCAGCCGGCGCTGCGTGAGCAGCATTTCGGCGTGGCCGAGGGGCTGGGCGCAGCCGAACTGCGGCAGCGTCACCCGCAGGCCTGGCAGGCGTGGCTGCGCTTCGATCCGGACTTCGCCTTCGAGGGCGGGGAGAGCACGCGCATCTTCCATGCGCGCGTGCTGCAGGCCGTGCAGACGCTGGCTCGGCAGCACGCGGGGCAGCGGCTGGCCGTCGTCACCCATGGCGGGGTGCTGGACATGATCTGGCGCACGGCCCTGCGGCGGCCGCTGGCCGGCCCGCGCGAGGCCGACATTCCCAACGCCGGGCTCAACCGGGTGCGCGTGCATGCAGCCGGCATCGACATCCTGGAGTGGGCCGACACCCGCCATCTGGCCGACTTGCCGCCGCAGCCCGTCTATGACCAGCAGCGGCTGGTGCGCGAGCGCGACGCGCCGGCCGGGCTGGCCTGACGGGGTCGGGGTTATTGCACGCCGGGGATAATCGGGCCCATGGCGCTGATGATCACCGACGAATGCATCAACTGCGATGTCTGCGAGCCCGAGTGCCCCAACCAGGCCATCTTTCTCGGGCCGGAGATCTATCAGATCGATCCGGACCGCTGCACCGAGTGCGTCGGCCATTTCGATCAGCCCCAGTGCGTGCAGGTTTGTCCGGTGGCCTGCATTCCGGTCGATCCGCAGCGCGTGGAGGACCGTGACACCCTGTGGCGCAAGTTCCAGCGCCTGCAAGCGCAGGCCCGCGCCGAGGCGGCCGGCCAGACGCCGCCTGTTGCCTGATCGGGGGATAGCTCAATGGCGCGGTTGCGCTGGGGCGTTGTAGGCAGGCAGCCGGTCCTGGGCGCGTTGCTGGGTCTTGGGCCGCTGGCCGGCCGTGTTGCGGGCGGCCTGGCGTTCGGCGGCACGCTGGGCGCGGTCGGCCTGCTGGGCTGCGCGGGCCGCGGCGGCTTCTTCCCTGAGGCGTTCCTGCTCCAGCCGCTCGGCGGTGCGCTTTTCGTGCCGCACCTGGGCCTCGTGTGCCTGGCGCTGCTCGGCGCTGCGCGGGTCTGCCGCCTGTATGGTCTGCCCGTCCGGGCAGGGCTGGGCGGAGTAGCTGTTGCCGCAGCGGTAGATGGTCTGCGCCGGCGCAGCAAGCCCTAGGAACAGCAGGGAAAGGATCGGCAAGACGGGCGGTTTCATGCGGGTTCTCCTCCTTCGGTGCCGACGGGCTGGACCGGGCGGGCCGGCTTGGCGCGCGGCGGCTTGCTGGTGTGGATGCGCATCATGGCCTTGTCCATCTGGCCGGCCAGCAGCTCGGGCAGGGCCTGCAGGCAGCGCTCGATGCAGGATTCGATGGCCGCCCGGTCATCGGGCGCCGGTTTCTTGAGCACCCAGCTCGGCACCTCTGATTTCACCCCGGGGTGGCCGATGCCGATGCGCAGCCGCCAGTAGGCGTCGGTGCCCAGCTGTGCATGGATGTCGCGCAGGCCGTTGTGCCCTGCGTGGCCGCCGCCGAGTTTGAGCTTGGCCTGCCCGGGCGGGATGTCCAGCTCGTCGTGGGCGACCAGGATGTGCGCCGGAGCGATCTTGTAAAAGCGGGCCAGCGCCGCCACCGATTGGCCGGAGGCATTCATATAGGTCTGGGGCTGCAGTAGCCATACCGTCTGGCCCTGCACGCTGGTGCGTCCCACCAGCCCCTGGTAGCCGCGTTCGGGCTGCAGGGCCACGCCCAGCTTGCGGGCCACCGCATCGACGAACCAGAAGCCGGCGTTGTGGCGCGTGGCCTCGTACTGCGCCCCGGGGTTGCCCAGGCCGACGAAGAGCTTGATCATGCCCGCGATTATCGGGGTAGCGCCCCAAGCAAAACGGCCCGCATGAGCGGGCCGTCGGGCTGGGCAGCAGAGGCGCCGGGCTTACTTTTTGGCGGGCGCCTTGGCAGGAGCCTTGGCGGCTGCCTTGGCCGGGGCTGCTGCGGCGGCCTCGGCTGCGGCCGGGGCGGCTTCGGCTTCCTCGGCCGGGGCGACGACGGCCACCAGCACCGGGTTGGCCTTGCCGTGGGTCACGGCGGTCACGCCGGCAGGCAGCTGGATGTCGTTGAGGTGCAGCGACGCGCCTTTCTTCAGGTTGCTCAGGTCCACCGCGATGAACTCGGGCAGATCCTTGGGCAGGCAGGCGATTTCCAGCTCGGTGACGACGTGGTTGATCAGGCAGTGGTCGAGCTTGACGGCCGGCGAGTTCTCCTCGCCGCTGTAGTGCAGCGGTACCTTCATGTGCAGCTTGGTGTTGGCATCGACACGCTGGAAGTCCACGTGCAGCACCATGGGCTTGTAGGGGTGCATCTGCACGTCACGCAGCAGCACCTGGCTGGTCTTGCCGTTGAGTTCCATCTCCAGGATGGAGGAATGGAAGGCTTCCTTCTTCAGGGCATGCCACAAGGCGTTGTGATCGAGTTCGATCAGCTGCGGCTCGGCGGAACCGCCATAGACGATGCCGGGCGTGCGACCGGTGTTGCGCAGGCGGCGGCTCGCACCCGTGCCCTGCTTGGCGCGCTCGAAAGCGACGAATTTCATGGTTCAACTCCTCAAGGCAGCCACCGCGACCAGTGGCCTGCCGGTTTGACAAATGCCCGCGCGATGGCGGGCGGCTTCAGGTCTCAGAACAGGTCTTCCTGCTCCGAGAACAGACTCATCACCGACTCGCCCTTGGCGATGCGATGGATGGTTTCGGCGATCAGCGGCGCGACATTGAGCTGGCGGATGCGGGAGCAGGCCGCTGCCGCGGGGCTGAGCGGGATGGTGTTGGTCACTACCACTTCGTCCAGCGCGGTGCCGCGGCTGATGCGCTCGATGGCCGGGCCGGAGAAGATGGGGTGCGTGCAGTAGGCATAGACGTTGCGGGCGCCGCGCTCCTTGAGCACCTCGGCGGCTTTGACCAGCGTGCCGGCGGTGTCGATCATGTCGTCCATGATCACGCAGTTGCGCCCTTCGATCTCGCCGATGACGTGCATCACCTCGCTGACGTTGGCGCGAGGCCGGCGCTTGTCGATGATGGCCAGGTCACAGCCCAGCTGCTTGGCCAGCGCCCGCGCGCGCACCACGCCGCCGACATCCGGCGAGACCACGATCAGGTCCTCGTACTTTTTCTGCCGCAGGTCGCCCAGCAGCACCGGCGAGGCGTAGATGTTGTCCACCGGGATGTCGAAAAAGCCCTGGATCTGGTCAGCATGCAGGTCCATGGTCAGCACGCGCGCCACGCCCACGGCCTGCAGCATGTTGGCCACGACCTTGGCGGTGATCGGCACGCGCGTGGAGCGCGGGCGCCGGTCTTGGCGGGCGTAGCCGAAGTAGGGGATGACGGCGCTGATGCGCTCGGCCGAGGCGCGCTTGAGCGCATCGACCATGATGAGCAGCTCCATCAGCGAGTCATTGGTGGGCGGGCAGGTGGACTGCACGACGAAGACGTCGCGCGCACGCACGTTCTGGTTGATTTCGACCGTGATTTCCCCGTCGGAGAAGCGCCCCACGGTGGCCGCTCCCAGCGAGATGCCCAGATGGCGCGCGATGTCTGCCGCCAGAGCCGGATTGGCATTGCCCGTGAAGATCATGAAATCCGGGGATGGAGCGACCTGCATGAACGATCCAGCGAACGTGTGACCCAGAAAGAAATTTGGCAGGGGAGGAAGGATTCGAACCCTCGAATGCCGGAATCAAAATCCGGTGCCTTAACCAACTTGGCGACTCCCCTACACAGGCTGGCAGCCGCAAACGGCTACCGGCCCTGACTATCGCTGGTCGCCCAACCGCACAGCGGATGAGCCTCCAGGCTGCAGCACATCCGGGCCTGCAGCGTGTCCGGCGCCTTCGGTACACGCAGATCGGGCTCGGCCCACGCAAACACCGCGCTGCCCGAGCCTGTCATGCGCCCTTGCAGGCCCAGATCGTGCAACCACACCAGGGCTTGCGGGATGCCGGCGCACAGGCGCTCGGCTACAGGCTGCAAGTCGTTGCGCGCTTCCTTCAGGAAGTTTTGCGGGTCTGCAGCAAAGCCTGAAATTGTAGCAGCAAAAGTGTCGCGCTTCAATGCAGGGTCGGAAAAAATCAGCCTGGTGTCCAGCCCGGCTTCGGGCTTGACCACCAGCACGTGGCGCTGCGGCAGCGCCAGCGGCGTGATGCGCTCGCCGATGCCTTCGACCCAGGCGTTGCGGCCGTGCAGGAAGAAGGGCACGTCGGCGCCCAGGCGCAGGCCGATGTCGCACAACTGTTCCAGGTTCAGGCCCAGCTGCCACAGGCGGTTGAGTGCCAGCAGCGTGGAGGCTGCGTCCGAGGAGCCGCCGCCCATGCCGGCCTGCGCCGGCACGCGCTTTTCCACCCCGATGTGGGCGCCGTGGCGGCAGCCGCTGGCTTGCTGCAGCGCGCGGGCCGCGCGCAGGATCAGGTCGTCCTCGGGCAGGCTGCCCTGCAGGTCTTCCCGGCTGATGCGTCCGTCGGCGCGGCGCTCGAAGTGCAGGGTGTCGGCCCAGTCGATCAGCATGAAGACCGACTGCAACAGGTGGTAGCCGTCGGCACGCCGTCCGGTGACGTGCAGGAAAAGATTGAGCTTGGCCGGGGCCGGGACGTCGTGCAGCGCCTGCATGGGGCCGCATTATCGTGCCGCGGCTGCGGCGCGGCGCCTGCGCCTGGCGGGTGGTCAGAGGGCGTCCAGGATGATGCGCAGCTCGGCGGTGGGCCGGGGCTGTTCGCGCCGCGCCGTCAGCCGCCCTTCGCGCAGCTGCGACAGATCGGCCTTCCAGCCCGTGACGGCGGTTTCGCGTCCCTGCAGCCAGTCGAACAGCGCGGCCACCGGCAACGCTGCGCCGGTGGTCTCGGCCAGCAGCTCGTCCAGCGCGGCGTAGTCGCGCTGCTGTCCGTCCTTGAGCAAGGTGGCGCGGGCACCGTCCCAGCGCAGCTGCGCCAGCGTCGTCCCCAGCGGGCTGAACAGCAGCAGACTGCCTGCGGCCGCAGTGCCGGCCAGCTCGAAACTGGCGAAATAGGCACTGGGTTCGTCGGCCTGTACCCGCAGGGCCAGCCGGCCCCGCCATAGCGCCGGGGCGCTGGCCGCCGCTGCCGAGGGGGGAGCAGAGGGCGCCGTTGGCGGGGGTGTGGCACAGCCGGCCAGCAGCGTGGCCGCGCCCAGCAGCAGCGGCGCCCACCGGGGACGGCGCTTCATGGCTTGACCCGCAGGCGCTGCAGCGTTTCCACCAGCGTCTCGTTGTCCGGGTTCAGGCGCAGCCCTTCGCGCCAGATATTGAGCGCTTGCTCGCGCTGGCCCAAGCTCCAGTACACCTCGCCCAGGTGCGCGGCGATCTCGGCGTCGGGTCGGGCGCGATAGGCCTTGAGCAGGATGCGCAGCGCTTCGGCCTTGTTGCCTTCGCGGAATTCGAGCCAGCCCAGGCTGTCGGTGATGTAGGGGTCCTCCGGCGCGAATTCCAGCGCCTTGAGGATGAGCTGCCGCGCCTCGGGCAGGCGCACGTTGCGATCGGCCAGCGAGTAGCCCAGCGCGTTGTAGGCGTGGTGGTAGTCGGGCTTTTCGGCGATGATGCGCCGCAGGATGCGCTCCATCTCATCCGGCCGCCCCAGTTTCTCGGCCAGCGTGGCCTGATCGTAGAGCAGGTCGTAGTCCTTCGGATGGCGCGCGATGGCTTCGGCCAGCAGCTCATAGGCCTGCTGGTAGCGCTTGCTGTCGCGCAGCAGCTGCACTTCGCTGGAGAGCTTGATGCGAGCGTCGGCCGGGGTGCGCTCCGGCAGGTTGCGGATGAGTTCGCGCGCTTCGTCCAGCCGTCCCTGCCGCGCCAGGATGCCGGCGCGCCGGGTCTGCGCGCGGGTCAGGTCTTCGGGGCTTTCGATGCGGGCCAGCCAGGCTTCGGTGCCGGCGTAGTCCTTGCGCTGCTCGGCGATCTGCGCCAGCGCCAGATAGGCCTGGGCCAGCGCGCGGGTGGCCGACTCCGGGGCATCGTTACGGCGGGCCTGCATCAGCTCCAGGAAGCGGCGCAGCGAGCGTTCGGCCAGATCGAGCCGGTTGTCCTGCAGTTCCAGCGTGCCGCGGATCAGCCAGGCTTCGGGTTGCTCGGGGCGTTCCTGGGTCAGGGCTTCGGCCTGGCGGGCGGCTTCGGCATAGCGCTGGGCATCCAGCAGCGCGCGGGTGTAGGCCAGACGCACTTCCGGTTGCGGCCGCGCTTGCAGGTACTGCCGCACCATGTTTTCGGCCTGGGGCTGCTGCGGTGACATCAACGTCAGCGCCAGCAGCACCGGGCCTTCGGCCTTGGGATCGGCGGCGTGGCCGCGGCGCGCGGCCTCCAGCGCGCCGCTGCTGTCGCCGGCTTCCAGCCGCAGCCGTCCGACCGCGGCCCAGGCCGCGCCGGCGGTGGCCGGCGCCTGCAGGTAGTCGGCCAGCGCCTGCTCCAGCACCTGGGCGGCGGCTTTCTTGTCGGCCGTGCGGGCGAAGTAGCGCGGCAGCAGCGTGATGGCCACGGGCCGTTCCTTGGCATCGGTCAGCGCGATGTCGCGTTTCAGGGGCTCGACCGCTTCGCCCAGACGGTTGAGCCCGATCAGGATTTGCAGCACATAGCGGTTGGCTTCGCGCGAGCCAGGGTGGGCGCTGCGCCAGGCGCGCGCGGCCTGCAGCGCCGAGTCGCCGGCGCGCGCCTGCAGGGCGATCTCCACCGCCCGCTGATAGGCGCCGGCGTCGGCAGTCTTGCGGGCTGCATCGAGCATCAGCGAATAGCCCATGCCGGGCTCGCCTTGCTGCACGCTCAGCTCGGCCAGCAGCAACTGATAGAAGAGCTCGCCGTCCAGGGCGGAACTGGCGCTCGCCGGCGGGGCGGACGGGCTGGTGGCTGGCTGGGCCTGGGCGGTCAGGGCCGCCGCCAGCAGCAAGGGCAGAAGACGCAGGCGCATGAGCATCGGCCCATAATAATCGAAGGCCGGTCCGCAGCCGGACGGCCCGTGCTCGTCCCCTGCCGCCATGCCTGAATTGCCCGAAGTCGAAGCCACCCGCCTGAGCCTGGCATCCGGTCTGGTGGGCGCGCGCATCATGGCCGTGTGGCTGGGCAAGCCGCTGCGCTGGCCGCTGGGCTGCGCGCCGGATCGGCTGGTGGGCCGCACGGTGCGGGGGCTGCGCCGCCGGGGTAAATACCTGCTGCTGGATCTGGACGAGGGGCTGCTGCTGGTGCACCTGGGCATGTCGGGCAGCCTGCGCTTCGGCGCGGCCCTGGGCGAGCGCGCGCCGCATGATCACTTCGAGCTGCAGACCAGCCGCGGCACGCTGCGGCTCAACGACCCGCGCCGTTTCGGCGCCGTGGTCTGGGTGCCGACCGAGCAGGCGCCGCAGGCGCGCAAGCTGCTGCAGGGCCTGGGCATGGAGCCGCTGGGCGATGATTTCGATCCGGCGGCCTTCCATGCGGCGCTGAAGGCGCGCAAGGCGGCCATCAAGCAGGTGCTGCTTGCCGGCGATGTGGTCGTCGGCGTGGGCAACATCTACGCGGCCGAGGCCCTCTTTCAGGCTGGCATCCGGCCCACGGTGAGCGCGGCGCGCTTGAGCCGCGCCCGCAGCGACCGCCTGCACGCGGCCATCCGCGACGTGCTGGGCCGCGCGCTGGCCGCCGGCGGCACGACGCTGCGCAACTATTCCGATGCCGCCGGCCAGCGCGGCCAGTTCCAGTTCCAGGCCATGGTCTATGGCCGCGCCGGCCAGCCCTGCCGGGTCTGCGGCACGCCCATCCGGCTGATTCGCCAGGGCCAGCGGGCGACGTATTTCTGCCCAAGCTGCCAGAAAAACTGAAACGAATCAATAGGATAGGTGATATATTGAAAGTTTCGCGGGGCTTGCGGCCCGGCACCTGGGGGACGGTTTTGGCTACATCTTTCAACGAGCAGTTCGACCAGCATGGCACCTGGCGGCGTGAATTCGCCCTGCGCCTGAAACTGCTGGGCGAGTGGATGAAAGACCACGACCTGCTCGACGCGGCCGTGGAAGAGCGCCTGCAGCGGCTGGAAACCCAGGTGCGTGCGGACAAGGTGATGGTGGCGTTCGTCGCCGAGTTCTCCCGCGGCAAGTCGGAGCTGATCAACGCCATCTTCTTTGCCGGCTATGGCCGGCGCATCATGCCGGCCAGCGCTGGGCGCACGACCATGTGCCCCACCGAAATGGGCTACGACCCGGAGGTCCCGCCGTGCCTGCGGCTGCTGCCCATCGAGACGCGGCTGCAGCCGCAGTCGCTGATGGAATGGCGCATGGTGCCGGAGAAATGGACCCGGGTCGATCTGGACGTCAACGATCCGCAGCAGCTGGCCCGGGCGCTGGAGAAGGTGGCCGAGACGCGGCGCGTCACGCTGGAGGAGGCGCGCGCCCTGGGTTTCTGGAACAGCCAGGCCCCGGGCGAGCAGCCGCTGCTGGACGCGCAGGGGCGGGTGGAGGTTCCGTGCTGGCGCCATGCGCTGATCAATATCGCGCATCCGCTGCTCAAGCAGGGCCTGGTCATACTGGATACGCCGGGCCTCAACGCCATCGGCGCCGAGCCGGAGCTCACGGTCAGCCTGGTGCCGCAGGCCCATGCGGTGGTCTTCATCCTGGGGGCGGACACCGGGGTCACCAAGTCCGATCTGGAAATCTGGCGCGAGCACCTCATCACCGAGGGGGCAGCCGGCGACACCCGCATCGTGGTGCTGAACAAGATCGATACGTTGTGGGATGCACTGAGCTCCCCGGCGCAGATCCAGATGCAGATCGAACGCCAGCGCGCCACCACCGCCGAAATCCTGGGCCTGTCGCCGGAGCAGGTGTTTCCGATCTCGGCCCAGAAAGGGCTGGTGGCCAAGGTCACCAGCGACGCCAAGCTGCTGCAGGCCAGCTGCCTGCCCAAGCTGGAGGAGGCGCTGGCACAGCGCATCCTGAGCCAACGCCAGCGCATTCTGGGCGCGGCCGTGGCCAGCGGCATTGCCGATTTGCAGACCGAGGTGGGGCGTGTGCTGCATATCCGGCGGCGCGACCTGAACGAACAGATGCTCGAGCTCAAGGGTCTGCGCGGCAAGAATGCCACCGTCATCAAGCACATGCGCCTGCGCATTGCGCAGGAGCAGGCCGATTTCGACCGCGCCGGCGCCAAGATCCACGCGGTCCGTTCGGTGCATCTGAAGCTGCTGCGCGATGTGTTCGCGCTGCTGAGCACCCGCAGCCTCAAGGCCGAGATGAACCAGCTGATGCAGTCGCTGCTGCAGACCGGCCTGAAGCTGGGCGTGCGCAAGTCCTACAGCGACACGTTCGATCGGCTGCGCGAGAACCTGCGCCGCGTGCAGTCGCTCATTGGCGAGATCCAGATCATGCTGGGCACCTCGTTCAAGCAGCTCAACGCCGAGCAGGGCTTTTCGCTGCAGGCACCGGCCGAGCCCGATCTGCAGCCCTATCTCGACAGCCTGGAGCAGGTCGAGCGCGGCCACCTGCAGTATCTGAGTCTGGGCAATGCCTTCCGGTTGGCCCAGCCCGAATTCGCCGACCGGCTGGTGCGCGCGCTGGCCACGCGGCTGCGCGGCATCTACCAGGCGGCGCTGGCCGATGTGGAGCTGTGGAGCAAGTCCGCCGCCGCGCAGCTGGACGCGCAGCTGCGCGAGCGCCGGCGCAACTTCAGCCGGCGGCTGGAGGCCATCGACCGCATCCAGACCGCTGCCAGCGGGCTGGATGAGCGCATCGCCGAGATCGAGGAGCAGTTCAAGGCGCTGGATCAGCTCGATGCCAAGCTGCTGGAGCTCACCGCCTACTTGATCCGTGCTCAGGACGTCAGCCGGCCCAAGAACACCCTGGCCGGCGAGCTCGTCGCGCAGTGAGCGGGCTTGCCACCAAATCCGCTGCGGCGCCCGCAATCAACGCGCTGCAGGCCCTGCGTGACGCCGGCTGGTCTCGGCGCTTGCTCGAATGGCAGCGCCGGCATGGCCGCCACGATCTGCCGTGGCAGCAAAGCCGCGATCCCTACCGCGTCTGGCTGTCCGAAGTGATGCTGCAGCAGACGCAGGTGGCCACGGTGCAGGATTACTACCTGCGCTTCGTGCGGCGCTTCCCCGACGTGCAGGCCCTGGCTGCGGCCGAGCTCGACGAGGTGCTGGCGCTGTGGAGCGGCCTGGGCTACTACAGCCGGGCGCGCAACCTGCACGCCTGCGCCCAGGCCGTGGTGCGCGCGCACGGCGGCGTGTTTCCGGCCACCGCGCGGCAGCTGCAGGCCCTGCCGGGCATCGGCCCCTCGACGGCGGCGGCCATCGCCTCGATCTGCCATGGCGAGCGGGTGGCCATCCTCGACGGCAATGTGCAGCGGGTGCTGGCCCGCGCGCTGGGCTTCGCGGGCGATCTGGCTCAGGCCGCCGGCCGGCGTCAGCTGTGGCAGGCGGCCACCGAGCTGTTGCCCCGGCGCGATCTGGCGCGCGCCATGCCGCGCTACACCCAGGCCGTGATGGACCTGGGGGCGTTGGTCTGCTTGCCGCGGCAGCCGCGCTGTCCGGCCTGCCCGGTGGCCGACGTCTGCGCGGCCCGGGCCGAAGGCCAGCCCGAACGCTTTCCGGTCAAGCTGCGCCGGCTGCGTCGCAGCGCCCAGTCGCTGTGGCTGCTGTGGGCGCAGACGCGCGCCGGGGCGGTGTGGCTGCAGCAGCGGCCGGCGCGGGGCATCTGGGCCGGTTTGTACTGCTTCGAGCTGTTCGACAGCGAGGACGGGCTGCGGCAGGCCGTGCCGGCGCATCTGCGCGAGCGTCTGCAGCCGCTGCCGGCTTTCACCCATGTGCTGACGCACAGGGACCTGCATCTGCACCCGGTGCGCCTGGTGCTGCCGCGCACGCTGGCGCTGTCGCCGCACGGCCGCTGGCACGAGGCTGGCGCCTGGCCGGCGCTGGGCCTGCCCGCGCCGGTTAGGCGCCTGCTCGAGCAGGGTGACGGGGGCTGAACGGTCCAGGCGGATCAGCCGGCGTCGAGCTCGCGGTGGCGCTTGAGGGTGTGCCAGCGCCCGCCGAAGCGCCGGGCCAGTTCCTCGACCAGATAGACCGAGCGGTGCTGTCCTCCGGTGCAACCCACGGCCACCGTCACATAGCTGCGCTGGCTGCGCGCCAGCGCCGGCAGCCAGTCCTGCAGGAAGCGTTCGATGTCGGCGAGCAGGCGCAGCGCATCGGGCTGGGCCTGCAGAAAGGCGGCTACTGGCGCGTCGCGGCCGCTCAAGGGGCGTAGTTCGGGCTCGTAATGCGGGTTGGGCAGCATGCGCGCGTCGAACACGTAATCGGCGTCCACCGGAATGCCGCGCTTGAACGCGAAGGACTCGAACACCAGCGTCAGCGCGCTGCCGCCCAGGCGGATCACGTCGTGGATATAGCCCTGCAGCTGCGAGGGCCGGATCAGGCTGGTGTCGATCACATGGGCCTGCTCGCGCAGCGCTGCCAGCAGCTCGCGCTCGACTTCGATGGCTTCGACCAGCGCGTGGTTGACGTCGGCGTCCTCCGGCATGGCCTTCGACAGCGGGTGACGCCGGCGCGTTTCCGAGTAGCGGCGCACCAGCGTGTCGGTGGAGGCATCCAGAAACAGCGGGCGTATCGTCACCCCCTGGCCGCGCAGTTCGGCCAGCAGCGCCGGAACCTGCGGCAGCGAGGTGGCGCTGCGCACGTCCATCGCGATGGCCACGCGGCTGGCGTGGTGCTGCCGCTGCAGCGCCACGAAGGGCAGCAGCAGCTCCGGCGGCAGGTTGTCCACGCAGTAATAGCCGGCGTCCTCCAGCGCGTTGAGGGCCACGGACTTGCCCGAGCCCGACATGCCGGTGATGAGGACGAGTTCCATGCGACTTGGGCGCCGTGCGGGCGCTAGCCCTGGCCTTGCAGCATTTCCTTGGCATGCGCCAGCGTGGTGCCGGAGAGGCGTTCGCCACCGAGCATGCGGGCGATCTCGGCCACGCGCGCCTCGCCCTGCACGGCGCTGACCGAGCTCAGTGTCTGCGTTTCCGAGCGCTGCTTGCTGACCACCAGATGGTGGTCGGCGCAGGCGGCCACCTGCGGCAGGTGGGTGACGGCCAGCACCTGCCGGTCGCGGCCCAGCTGCTTCATCAGCCGGCCCACGGTCTCGGCCACGGCGCCGCCGATGCCGGAGTCCACTTCGTCGAAGATCAGCGTGGGCGCGGCGCCGAGCTGGCTGGTCGTCACGGCGATCGCCAGCGCGATGCGCGACAGTTCCCCGCCGGAGGCCACCTTGCCCACCGGGCGCGGCGTGCTGCCGGCGTGGCCGGCCACCAAAAACTGGACTTCCTCGCACCCATATTGCTGAGGCTGCTCTGTTTTCTGTAGCGCGACGTCGAACCGGCCACCCTGCATGCCCAGCCCCTGCATGGCCTGGGTGATGGCCTGCGCCAGCTTCGGAGCGGCGGCGGCACGGGCCTTGGAGACGGCGCGGGCCTCTTGTTCGTAGGCGGCCTGGGCCTGCTGGGCGGCCGCTTCCAGAGCGGCTAGGTCGGCGGCGGCGTCCAGCCGGGCCAGTTCCTCTTTCCAGGCGGCCAGGGCCGCAGGCAGTTCTTCGGGAGGGCGCTTGTAACGGCGCGCCAGCGATAGCCACTGGGTCAGCCGTTCGTCGAGTTCGGCCAAGCGTTGCGGATCCAGATCGGTGCGGCGCAGATAGGTGCGCAGGGTGTGCGCCACGTCCGCCACCTGGGCGAGACTGGTGTTCAAAACCTCGACGAGCGGCCTGAATTCGGGCTCCAGGTGCTCCTGTTTTTGTAGTGTCTGGCTGGCCTGGTCCAGCGCGCGGGCGGCTGCGGCGTCTTCACCGTCGAGGGCTTCCAGCGCCTGCTGGGCCGCTTCCAGCAGGGCCTGCGCATGCGCCAGCCGGCTGTGGTCGGTGTTGAGCGCTTCCCATTCGTCCGTGCCGGGGGCCAGCTTGTCCACCTCCGCGATCTGCCAGCTCAGGCGCTCGCGTTCGCGCTGCAGCGTGTCCTGCGCGGCGCGGGCCTGCTCCAGCGCGCTGCGGGCCTGGCGCCACTGCTGCCAGCATGCGGCAAGGGGGGCCGTGTCCAGCCGGGCATAGGCGTCGAGCAGTGCGCGCACGGTGTCGGCGCGCGTCAGGCTCTGCCAGGCATGCTGGCCATGGATATCGAACAGCCGCTCGCCGAGCTCGCGCAGTTGCGCGGCCGTGGCCGGGCTGCCGTTGATCCAGGCGCGGCTTTTGCCCTGCACGTCCACGGTGCGGCGCAGCAGCAGCGTGGCGCCGGGGTCGAAGCCCGTATCGAAGCCGGCTTCCTCCAGCCAGCCACGCAGCGCGGTGCAGTCATCGAATTCGGCGCTGACGTCGGCGCGGCCGGCACCTTCGCGGATCAGCGCGGTGTCAGCGCGCGCGCCGGTGACGAATTGCAGCGCATCGATCAGGATGGACTTGCCCGCGCCGGTTTCACCGGTCAGCACGGTGAAGCCGGTTTCCAGCTCCAGTTCCAGCTCGCGCAGGAGCACGAAATCCCGCAGGACGATGCGCTTGAGGCTCACAGCCCGGCTACTCCTTCGTTCCAGTGCAGCTTCTGCCGCAGGGTGTCGAAATAGCTCCAGCCGCGCGGGTGCAGGAAACGCACCGCGTGCTCGGACCGGCGCACGATGATGCGGTCACCCAGGTGCAGCGAAGCCAGGGTCTGCATGTCGAAGTTGGCGACCGCTTCGCGGTCGGAGACGATTTCAATCGCCACTTCCGAGTCGTCCGCCAGCACGATCGGGCGGTTGGACAGCGTGTGCGGGGCAATCGGCGCCAGCACCCAGCCGGCAATGGCCGGGTGCAGGATGGGGCCGCCGGCCGACAGCGAGTAGGCCGTAGAGCCGGTGGGCGTGGCCACGATCAGCCCATCGGCACGCTGGTTGGCGACGAAGTGTCCGTTCACCTCTACCCGCAGCTCCACCATGCCGGCCGAGTTGCCGCGGTGCAGCACGACATCGTTCATCGCCAGCGCATCGAAGACGCACTGGCCCTGCCGCAGCACCCGCGCGTGCATCAGGGCGCGGCGCTCCTCCTCGTACTCGCCGCGCAGCATCGGCGGCAGCACCGACTCGAAGCTGCCATAGGGGATGTCGGTCATGAAGCCCAGCCGGCCGTGATTGATGCCGATCAGCGGCACGTTGTGGCTGGCCAGCTGGCGGCTGATGCCCAGCATGGTGCCGTCGCCGCCCACCACCAGCGCCAGGTCGCATTGCTGGCCTATGACCTGCAGCGCCAGCACCGGGTAGCCGTCCAGCGCGGCATAGGCGGCCGTCTGCGCCTCGATCACCACCTGGCTGCCCAGCGACTGCAGCAGCGCCGCGATCTCGCCCAGCGCCGCGCGCAGCCGCTGCGTGGCGTCGCTGCCGCTGGCGCCCGCCTGGTATTTGCCGAACAAGGCGACCTGCCGGAATAGGGAATCCATGCGCAAATTACATCATTAAAATGGTTTCATGCTCGACGATCGCGCCAAGTTGTTGCTCAAGACGCTGGTGGAGCGTTACATCGCCGAAGGCCAGCCCGTGGGCTCGCGCACCCTCTCGCGCGCCTCCGGACTGGAGCTGTCGCCGGCGACCATCCGCAACGTGATGGCCGATCTGGAAGACCTGGGCCTGATCGCCAGCCCGCACACCTCGGCCGGACGGGTGCCTACGGCGCGCGGCTATCGTCTGTTCGTCGATACCATGCTGACCGTGCAGCGCGAGCAGATCGCCGCCCCCGACCTGCCGCCAGACCAGCCGCAGAAAGTCATCGCCAACGCGGCCAACCTGCTGTCGTCGCTGTCGCAGTTCGTCGGCGTGGTGGCCGCGCCGCGGCGCGCCTCGGTCTTTCGGCATATCGAATTCCTGCGCTTGTCTGAGCGCCGCATCCTGGTCATCCTGGTCTCGCCCGATGGCGATGTGCAGAACCGCGTCATCATCACCGAGACCGACTACACCTCCCAGCAGCTGGTGGAGGCGGCCAACTACCTGAACGCCCATTACATGGGTCTGACGCTGGAGCAGGTGCGCGAGCGTCTGCAAGGCGAGGTGGAAAAGCTGCGCGCCGAGATCGCCACGCTGATGCAGGCGGCCGTCAACGTGGGGGTCGAGGCCATGTCCGAGGCGCGCGAGGAGGTGGTCATTGCCGGCGAGCGCAATCTGCTGGCCGTCTCCGACTTCGCCAGCGATATGAGTCATCTGCGCCGCGCCTTCGAGCTGTTCGAGCAGAAAGCGCAGCTGATGCGGTTGCTGGACGTGGCCGGCCAGGCCGAAGGCGTGCGCATCTTCATCGGCGGCGAAAGCCAGGTCGTGCCTTATGAGGAGCTCTCGGTCGTCAGCGCGCCGTACGAGGTGGACGGCCAGGTCGTCGGCACGCTGGGCGTTATCGGGCCCACCCGCATGCCCTATGACCGCATGATCCAGATCGTGGACATCACCGCCAAGCTGCTGGGCAATGCGCTGAGCCACCACAAGTAAGCCGCCCCCTCGGTGCGGTCGGGTCGGCCGGTACCGCCCGCGCGGGCCGCGACCCCATACGACCGTACAATCCCGCCCTTGGTCGGGGCGTTAGCTCAGTTGGTCAGAGCAGGGGACTCATAATCCCTTGGTCGCTGGTTCGAGCCCAGCACGCCCTACCAGTCCGCTAGGTAGCCGGCTGCGGGCGTTGCCAGAGTCTGTGCTACAATGCGTGGCTTCGCGGCTGTAGCTCAGTTGGATAGAGTACTTGGCTACGAACCAAGGGGTCGTGGGTTCGAATCCTGCCAGCCGCGCCAGTTCTTTTCGTGCCGACGGGTTGGTCCCATCAGGGGCTGACCCGTTTGCTTTTGGGCCGGTGCAGCGCGTGGTTGCGCCGACCTGGCTGAATACGTGGCGGCCATCTATCGGGCTGGCTGCTGTTGGGGCTGCGACGCAGGCGCGGATCTTGATGCGCGGCGCCTTCTGCCCCCCTCTTCTTCCACGCAGCAGGCGGCTGCCTGCATGGTTTCTGATCCAGGTCAAACAGCCTGGATGGGGCATGTGATGACATCCATGCCCACTATCCCCAGCCGGGCCCATGAAATCCCGGGCGGGGTGCTGGCTTGGTCATAGAATCGAGCCGCGCAGGGCGGTCCCAGGCGGTCCGCGCATTTTTCAGCACTTCTGGATTTGAGAGTTGTTTATGTTGTTACCTGACTGGCCCGTTTTGAACGCAGCCATCGACTGGCTTGCCAACGGCCTGTGGGGTCTGACCTGGTGGCAGATGATCCTGTTCACCCTGGCCATGACCCATGTGACCATTGCCAGTGTCACGATCTTCCTGCACCGGCACCAAGCGCACCGCGCCCTGGACCTGCATCCCATTCCCTCGCACTTCTTCCGTTTCTGGCTGTGGCTGACCACCGGCATGGTGACCAAGGAGTGGGCCGCCATCCACCGCAAGCACCACGCCAAGTGCGAGCAGCCCGAAGACCCGCACAGCCCGCAGGTCTATGGCATCAAGAAAGTGTTCTGGCAGGGCTCCGAGCTGTACCGGGCCGAGGCCAAGAACCAGGAAACGCTGGCGCGCTACGGCCACGGTACGCCGGACGACTGGCTCGAGCGCAACCTGTATTCCCGCTATTCCTGGCAAGGTGTGGGGTTGATGCTGATCATCGACCTGGCGCTGTTCGGTGCGGCCGGCGCCGCCGTGTGGGCCGTGCAGATGATGTGGATCCCGGTCACCGCGGCCGGCATCATTAACGGCTTTGGCCATTACTGGGGCTATCGCAATTTCGAGGCGCCGGACGCCAGCACCAACATCTTCCCTTGGGGCGTGGTGATCGGCGGCGAGGAACTGCACAACAACCATCACACTTACCCCACCTCGGCCAAGCTGTCGGTCAAGCCTTATGAGTTTGATATCGGCTGGGTCTATATCCGCATCCTCAGCGCGCTGGGGCTGGCGCGGGTCAAGAAGACCCCGCCCAAGCTCGCCTACGGCGACATCAAGCCGGTGGCCGATGACAAGACGCTGGAGGCGCTGATCGCCAACCGCTACGAAATCATGGCCCGCTATGCGGCCGGCATGCAGCGCGCCGTGCAGCAGGAGCTGGCCGCGCTCAAAGCCCGCACGGCCGACACGGCCGTCGTCAAGGCCGCCGCCCGCTGGCTGCACCGCGACGCCGACAAGGTGCCGCCCTCGGTGGCGCCGGAGCTGGCCAAGGCGCGCGCCGCCTCCCCGGTACTGGACAAGATGGTCACGATGCGCGAAGAACTGCGCCAGCTGTGGCTCAACACCTCGCTCAACCGCGAGCAAATGCTGGCCCAGCTGCAGGCTTGGTGCAAGCGCGCCGAAGAAAGTGGCATCGCCGCGCTGCAGGAGTTTTCCCTGCGGCTGCGCGCCGCGCGGGTCTGATCTCCCGCTGGGGCCATCCTTCGGCCCCGCGCTTTCTCCAAAAGCCCGCGCCCCGGCGCGGGCTTTTTCATTGATGGCCGGTGGCGGGCCGAGCAGCCAGGCGGCGCATGCGAATGTGAAAAAGCCCGCACGTGGGCGGGCTCGTGAGCAGCGTCGCAGGCGGCAGCCTGGTGTGGTAGCCGGTGTGCGGGTTCTTAAGCCTTGTCTTTTCCGCCCAGCGCCAGCAGATCGGCCCCCACGCCCGAGGACAGCAGCCCGGTGCGGGCGTAGATGCCCAGTTTGTCGCGCGTGTCGGTGATGTCCAGATTGCGCATCGTCAGCTGGCCGATGCGGTCGGCCGGCGTGAAGGGGGCGTCCTCCACCTTTTCCATCGACAGGCGCTCGGGCGCATAAGTCAGGTTGGGGCTTTCGGTGTTGAGGATCGAGTAGTCGTTACCACGGCGCAGCTCCAGCGTCACTTCGCCGGTGATCGCACGCGCCACCCAGCGTTGCGCGGCTTCGCGCAGCATGATGGCCTGCGGGTCGAACCAGCGGCCTTGGTAGAGCAGGCGGCCCAGCTTGCGGCCGTTTTCGCGGTACTGTTCGATCGTGTCTTCGTTGTGGATGCCGGTGACCAGCCGTTCGTAGGTGATATACAGCAGCGCCAGGCCCGGGGCTTCGTAAATGCCGCGGCTCTTGGCTTCGATGATGCGGTTTTCGATCTGGTCGCTCATGCCCAAGCCGTGGCGGCCGCCGATGCGGTTGGCTTCCAGGAAGAGCTCAACCAAGTCCGGGTATTCGCGGCCGTTGAGGGCCACCGGGCGGCCCTCCTCGAAGCGCACCGTCACCTCTTCGGGTTGGATGGCGCAGTCCTCGCGCCAAAACGGCACGCCCATGATGGGGTTGACGATGCGGATGCTGGCGTTGAGGTGCTCCAGATCCTTGGCCTCGTGGGTGGCGCCCAGCATGTTGCTGTCGGTGCTGTAGGCCTTTTCGACCGACATCTTGTAGTCGAAGCCGTTGGCGATCAGGAACTCGCTCATCTCCTTGCGGCCGCCGAGCTCGTCGATGAAGCTCTGGTCCAGCCAGGGCTTGTAGATCTTGAGCGCCGGGTTGGTCAGCAGGCCGTAGCGGTAGAAACGCTCGATGTCGTTGCCCTTGAAGGTGGAGCCGTCGCCCCAGATGTGGACGTCGTCTTCCTTCATCGCGGCCACCAGCATGGTGCCGGTGACGGCGCGGCCCAGCGGGGTGGTGTTGAAGTAGGTCAGCCCTGCAGTGGAGATGTGGAAGGCGCCGGCTTGCAGCGCGGCAATGCCTTCATGTGCCAGCTGGCGGCGGCAATCGATGAGGCGGGCCACCTTGGCGCCGTAGGCCAGGGCTTTTTTCGGGATGGCGTCGTAATCGCTCTCGTCGGGCTGGCCCAGGTTGGCGGTGTAGGCGTAGGGCTCGGCGCCCTTTTTCTTCATCCACAGCAGCGCGGCGCTGGTGTCCAGGCCGCCGGAGAAGGCGATGCCGACTTTCTGCCCCACGGGCAGGCTTTGCAGGATGGTGGCCATGGATTTATCCGAAGTGGCAGATGTAGTGATAGGGCTCGCTGACCCGGATGTCGAACGAGGAGTTGGCCGGCACGCTGAATTTCTCACCCGGGCCGCAGCGGCCCCAGGCATCCGAGCCCTGGAGCCGGTACTCGCAGGAACCGGCCACGCACTCCATCACTTCCGGCGCGGCGGTCCTGAAAGTCAGCGTCGAAGGCAGGATCACGCCCACCGATTTGCGGGTGCCATCGGCCAGCGTGATGCTGTGGCTGACGCACTTGCCGTCGAAATACACATTGGCCTGGGTGGCGACCGTCACGCCGTGGTAGTGCTGGGTCATGATGCGTGCGCAGAAAGGGTTGTACGGGCAAACCCGCGATTTTAGAGCCTGCGTTCCCAGTCCCGCGGGTCGAAGCCGACCGTGATCTCGCCATCGGCCCATTCCACCACCGGGCGCTTGATGACGCTGGGTTGCTGCTGCATCAGCGCGCGGGCGCTGGCGGCATCGGTCACGGCCGATTTGGCGCTGTCGTCGAGCCGCCGCCAGGTCGTGCCCTGGCGGTTCAACAATCGCTCCCAGCCCAGGGCGGTGAGCCACGCATCCAGCCGGTCGGCGGGCAGACCCTGTTTCTTGAAATCGTGGAAGCTCGCCGGTACCTGCCGCTCGGCCAGCCAGGCGCGGGCTTTCTTGACCGTTTCGCAGTTCGGGATGCCGTAAAGAATCGCAGGGGGCTTCATGAGGGACAATTCTCGCCCATGTCGAGCATGAATACGTTGGCGGACTGGCTGGCGCACTGCGAGCGCCTGCATCCGCAGACCATTGATCTGGGGCTGGAGCGCGTGCGCACGGTGGCGCAGCGCATGGACCTGCGGCTGGACTGCTCGGTGATCACCGTGGCCGGCACCAACGGCAAGGGGTCCACCTGCGCGATGCTGGAGTCCATCTTGCGGCAGGCCGGCTACCGCACCGGGGTGTACACCTCGCCCCATCTGGTGCAGTTCGAGGAGCGGTTGCGGCTGGACGGGGAGATGGTGCAGGCGGCACAGCTGCTGCCGTCGTTTGCCCGCGTGGAACAGGCGCGGCTGCTGGGCGGCCCGGTGTCGCTGAGCTATTTCGAATTCACCACCCTGGCCATTCTGGACTGCATGGCGCGGGCTGGCCTGGACGTGGCGGTACTGGAAGTCGGGCTGGGCGGGCGGCTCGATGCGGTCAACCTCATCGATGCCGACTGCGCCATCATCACCAGCATCGACCTGGATCACATGGAGCTGCTGGGGCCGGACCGCGAGCACATAGGCCGGGAGAAAGCCGGCATCATGCGCACCGGTCGCCCGGTCATCGTCAGCGATCCGGTGCCGCCGCAGAGCGTGATCGACCATGCCGTCGAAATCGGCGCCGATCTCTGGCGGGTGGGCCGCGATTTCAGCTACAACGGCGATCGCCAGCAGTGGAACTGGGTCGGCCGTGGTCGCCGCTATAGCGGTCTGGCGCACCCGGCGCTGCGCGGCGCCAACCAGCTGCTCAACGCCAGCGGCGTGCTGGCTGCGCTGACGGCCCTGCGCGAGCGTCTGCCGGTGCCCGCCCAGGCGGTGCGCAATGGGCTGGCGCTGGTGCAGCTGCCCGGGCGCTTCCAGATCGTGCCGGGCCAGCCCGTGCTGGTACTGGACGTGGCACACAACCCCCATTCGGTGGCCGCGCTGGCCGCCAACCTGGATGCCATGGGCTACTACCCGGTCACCCATGCGGTGTTCGGCGCCATGGCCGACAAAGACCTGGCGCCCATGCTGGCGCGCATGCTGCCCCTGGTCGCGCACTGGTATTTCACCGATCTGCCCACCGCCCGCGCAGCCCGTGCGGATGAACTGCTGGCGCGCTGGCAGGCGCTGGGCCCGCGCCCCGATGTCACGGCCGCCACTTTCTCCGACCCCGTGGCCGCACTGAATGCGGCGCTGGCCGCGGCAGCCCCCACTGATAGAATCGTCGTCTTCGGATCGTTCTACACGGTCGGGGGCGTCCTGCACGGTGGCGTGCCGCGTCTGCAGGCCCGACACCTCTCATCCTGACCCGCCGCAGCATGGCCTTTTTCAAGTTCCGCAAGGGTGGAGACGAACCCGCAACCCCCGCAGCGCAGGCCGAGAACGTGGATGTGCTGCGCCGCCGCGCCAAGAACCGGCTGATCGGTGCGGCCATTCTGGTGCTGATCGGCGTCGTGGGTTTCCCCCTGTTGGTGGACAAGCAGCCCCGTCCGGTAGCGGTGGATCTGCCGATCGACATTCCGGACCGCAACAAGGTGCTTCCGCTGGCCTTGCCCTCGGCTGCTGCCCCGGCGGCTTCGGAGCCAGCGTCTGCGGTGCCTGCCACTCCGGCACCCGCTGCTTCGGCGGCGGCCCAGGAAAGCGCGCCCGCTGCCGCACCGGCCAAGCCCGCCGGACCGCCGGCGGATGCGGGCAGGGCGGCATCGGAGGCCAAACCGGCATCGGAGGCTAAGCCTGCAGCGGAAGCCAAGCCGGCAGCCGCCGAAGCGCGCTACGTGGTGCAGGTGGGTTCATTTGCCGAGGAGCCGCGCGCCCGCGAGGTGCGGCTGAAGCTGGAGCGCGCCGGCCTCAAAAGTTATGTGCAGACCGTCGATACCAAAGACGGTAAACGCATCCGTGTGCGCGTGGGGCCGTTTGCCAGCAAGGCCGAGGCCGAGCGCGCCGCACAGAAGATCAAGAAACTGGACCTGCCGGCCGCGATCATGGGGCTGTGACGCACCATGACCGTGGTGGACTGGGTGTTTTTGGTGGGCCTGTTGGCTTCGGTGGTGCTGGGCGTCTGGCGCGGGCTGGTTTACGAGGTGCTGTCGGTGCTCAACTGGCTGCTGGCCCTGGTGCTGGCCCAGTGGCTGGGCGATGACGTAGGCCGCTGGCTGCCCATCGGCGCCGATACGCCCACCCTGCACCATGTGGCCGGTTTCGTGCTGGTGTTCGTGCTGTCGGTGTTTGCGGGCGGCCTGGTGGTATGGGCGGCCCCGAAACTGCTGGAGCGCGTGGGGTTGCGCCCGGTGGACCGTACGCTCGGGGGTCTGTTCGGCCTGTTGCGGGCAGCGATCCTGATGCTGGCGTTCACGGTGCTGGTGATGATGACGCCGTTCAAGACCCAGCCCTGGTGGCGGGAGTCGCTGGCGGCGGACGCCTCGCTGTGGACGCTGCAGCGCCTCAAACCCCTGCTGCCGCAGGCCGTGGCAAAGTATGTGCCTTGAAACGGGGCGACAGGCCGCCCTGACTGGATGGAACCATGTGTGGAATCGTCGGCGTTGTCAGCAACGCACCCGTCAACCAGCTGATCTATGACTCGCTGCTGCTGTTGCAGCATCGCGGCCAGGATGCGGCCGGCATCGTCACCCAGCTGGACCGCAAGTTTTTCATGCACAAGGCCAAGGGCATGGTCCGCGACGTCTTTCGCACGCGCAACATGCGCGCCCTGCCGGGCAACTGCGGGCTGGGGCAGGTGCGCTATCCCACGGCCGGCAATGCCTACAGCGAGGAGGAGGCCCAGCCTTTCTACGTCAATGCCCCCTTCGGCATCGTGCTGGTGCACAACGGCAACCTGACCAATGCCCAGGCGCTTCGGGCCGAACTGTTCAACACCGACCACCGCCACATCAACACCGAGAGCGATTCCGAAGTCCTGCTCAACGTGCTGGCCGACGAAATCGAAAAGGCCACCCGCGGCAAGGAGTTTCGCGTGGGCGACATGTTCGCGGCGGTACGCGCCGTGCACAAGCGTATCCGCGGCTCCTATGCCGTGATCGCGTTGATCGCCGGCCAGGGCGTGCTGGCGTTTCGCGATCCCTACGGCATCCGGCCGCTGTGCTTTGGGCGCAGCCCGGACGGCACCGTGATGCTGGCCAGCGAGTCCGTCGTGCTCGAAGGCACCGGCCATGTGTTCGAGCGTGACGTCGCGCCGGGCGAAGCCATTTTCGTGGATCTGCAGGGCCGTATCAGCGCCCAGCAGTGCGCCGACCTGCCTCGGCTCTATCCCTGCATTTTCGAGTTCGTTTATCTGGCCCGGCCCGATTCGGTGCTCGATGGCATCTCGGTTTACCAGGCGCGGCTCAATCTGGGCGAAACCCTGGCCAAGCGGGTCGTGTCCACCCTGCCGCCCAGCGAGATCGACGTGGTCATCCCGATACCCGAATCCAGCCGGCCCAGCGCGATGCAGCTGGCGCAGCTGTTGGGGCTGCCGTACCGCGAGGGTTTCGTGAAGAACCGCTATGTGGGCCGCACCTTCATCATGCCGGGGCAGGCCGTGCGCAAAAAGAGCGTGCGCCAGAAGCTCAACGTCATCGCCAGCGAGTTCAAGGGCCGCAACGTGCTGCTGGTCGATGACTCCATCGTGCGCGGCACCACCAGCCGCGAGATCGTGCAGATGGCGCGCGAGGCCGGTGCCAACAAGGTCTATATGGCCAGCGCCGCGCCGCCGGTGCGCTATCCCAACGTCTATGGCATCGACATGCCCACGGCCAGCGAGCTGGTCGCGCATGGCCGCACCGTGGAAGAGGTGCGCCAGCTGATCGGGGCCGACGCGCTGATCTACCAGGACGTCGAGGGCATGAAGCAGGCCATCGGCAAGCTCAGTAACCGGCTCAGCGGCTTCGAGGCTTCCTGCTTCGACGGTTTTTATGTGACAGGCGATGTCAACGTCGAAACCATCGAGCGCATCAACGCTTGCCGCGTGCAGGGCAGCGAGGACGATGCCGATACTTCGCGGCTGGCCCTGCCCAACCACCAGGGAGACTGAGCATGGCGCAGCGCCCTTTGCTTGATGGTCTGCACCGGCAGACCCTGGCCGTGCGCGCTGCCGTCGCACGCAGCCAGTATGGGGAAAACTCCGAAGCCCTGTACCTGACCAGCGGCTACGTGCAGACCAGCGCCGAATCCCAGGCCCGCCGCTTTGCCGGCGAAGAAGAGGGGGACACCTATGGCCGCGCTGGCAACCCCACGGTGCGCAGCATGGAGCAACGCCTGGCCGCGCTGGAGGGGACCGAGGCCTGCATGGCCACTTCCTCCGGCATGGCGGCCATCTTGCTGATGTGCTTCAGCCTGCTGAAGGCGGGCGACCACGTCATCTACTCGCAGTCCATGTTCGGCTCCACGATCAAGCTCATCGGCTCGGAGTTCGCGCGCTTCGGGGTGGAATCCACCGCGGTGCCGCAGACCGACTTGGATGCCTGGCGCGCTGCGGTGCGGCCGAACACCCGGCTGCTGTTTGCCGAGACGCCGACCAATCCGCTGGGCGAGGTGTGCGACATCGCCGCGCTGGCCGAGATCGCGCACCGCGCCGGCGCCTGGCTGGCGGTGGACAACTGCTTTGCCACGCCCGCGCTGCAACGTCCGGCCGAATGGGGCGCGGACATCGTCATGCACTCCGGCACCAAGTACCTGGACGGGCAGGGCCGCGTGATGGCCGGCGCCCTGTGCGCCAGCGAGGAACTGGTGCGCGAGAAGTTCCTTCCGGTGCAGAAAAACGGCGGCATGGTGCTTTCGCCTTTCAATGCCTGGGTGGTGCTCAAAGGCATGGAAACGCTCGATCTGCGGCTGCGCGCGCAAAGTGCCCTCGCGCTGGAGCTGGCGCACTGGCTGCAGGCCCATCCGGCCGTGGCACAGGTGTACTACCCCGGCCTGCCCCGGCACCCGCAGCATGCGCTGGCCATGCGGCAGATGGATGGCATGGGTGGCGCAGTCCTGTCTTTCGACATCCGGGCCGACAGCGCGGAACAGGCACGCACCCGTGCTTTCCACGTGCTGGATGCGTTGCAGGTGCTGTCGCTGTGCACCAACCTGGGCGATACCAAGACGCTGCTCACCCATCCAGCGAGCACCTCGCATGGCAAGCTCAGCGAGGCCCAGCGCCAGGCAGCTGGCATCGGCCAGGGGCTGATCCGCGTGGCCGTGGGACTGGAGCATCTGGATGACATCAAGGCCGATCTGTCGCGCGGCCTCGACACCCTGGTTTGACAACCGGCTGTCCGGGCCGGGGCGCTGCAAGCCTGGCCCCAAGCCCAAGGCCGCTGACGAAGACTGATCCACAGATGACACAACGTGTACGCACCCGCTTTGCTCCGTCGCCGACGGGTTTCATCCACCTGGGCAACATCCGCTCCGCACTCTATCCGTGGGCGTTTGCCCGCGCCCACGGGGGGGACTTCATCCTGCGCATCGAAGACACCGATCTGGACCGCTCTACCCAGGCTGCGGTGGATGTGATCATCGAAAGCATGCGTTGGCTGGGGCTGGACTACGACGAAGGTCCGTACTTCCAGATGCAGCGCATGGATCGCTACAAGCAGGTGCTGGCCGAACTGCAGGCGGCCGGCCACGTCTATCCCTGCTACATGAGCGTGGCCGAGCTCGACGCCCTGCGCGAGCGTCAGATGGCGGCCAAACAGAAGCCGCGCTACGACGGCACCTGGCGTCCGGAGCCGGGCAAGGTGCTGCCTCCCGTGCCGGCCGGCGTGCAGCCGGTGCTGCGGTTCAGAAATCCCACCAGCGGTGTGGTGGCCTGGGACGACAAGGTCAAGGGCCGTATCGAGATCCGCAACGAAGAGCTCGACGATCTGGTCATCGCCCGTCCCGATGGCACGCCCACCTACAACTTTTGCGTGGTGGTCGATGACATCGACATGCGCATCACCCATGTGATCCGTGGCGACGACCACGTGAATAACACGCCACGGCAGATCAACATCTTCCGCGCGCTGGGGAAAGAGCCCCCGGTCTATGCCCATCTGCCCACGGTGCTCAACGAGCAGGGCGAGAAGATGAGCAAGCGCAACGGGGCCAAGCCCGTCACCCAGTACCGTGACGAAGGCTTTCTGCCCGACGCCATGATCAACTACCTGGCGCGGTTGGGCTGGAGCCATGGCGATGACGAAATCTTCACCCGCCAGCAGTTTCTGCAATGGTTCGATCTGGACCACCTGGGGCGCAGCGCCGCGCAGTTCGACGAAGCCAAGCTGCGTTGGGTCAATGCCCAGCACATGAAGATGATGGCCGACGATGCGCTCGCAGCCCTGGTGGCCGATCAGCTGGCGCGGCGCGGGATCGTCGCCGATGGGCGGCTGCCGCGCATCTGCGGTCTGTTCAAGGATCGCTGCGACACCACCGTGGCGCTGGCCGACTGGGCGCAGGTGTTCTATGCGCAAGTGTCGCCCAAGACCGAAGACCTGGCCCAGCACGTGACCAATGCCGTGCGGCCTGCCCTGGCCCAGCTGGCGGATCAGTTCGCAGCCTGCGCGTGGGACAGGGCGGGTATCGCCGCCGCGTTCAAGCAGACGCTGGCGGCCACGGGGCTGAAGATGCCCCAGTTGGCGATGCCGGTTCGCGTGCTGGTGCTCGGCACGCCGCAGACACCCTCGGTCGATGCGGTGCTGGAGCTGCTGCCGCGTGAAAAAGTTTTGGAGCGTTTGCGCAAAGCTTGAAATTCGGTCTATAATTTGAGGCTCGACGCAAGCGATGCTTGAGACGGCATCAGCCGGTTCAGGCACAAGCGGGGGTATAGCTCAGCTGGGAGAGCGCTTGCATGGCATGCAAGAGGTCAGCGGTTCGATCCCGCTTACCTCCACCAAGTACAATGCGTCGAGACGGATACAGTCCAGGTTTTGACCCTATCGTCTAGAGGCCTAGGACATCACCCTTTCACGGTGAGTACCGGGGTTCGAATCCCCGTAGGGTCGCCAAGTTTGTAGCACTTGGCTTGTGTTGATAAATGCAAGCAAAAAGCTGCCTGCCAGGAGTGGTAGTTCAGTTGGTTAGAATACCGGCCTGTCACGCCGGGGGTCGCGGGTTCGAGTCCCGTCCACTCCGCCAAAAAACAAAAGCGCTTGAAGGTGGTTTGCCTTCAAGCGCTTTTCTTTTTTCTGGCAGATCGCAGCCGAATCCGTTGTGCGACCTGATTCCGGCGCAGTTGTGCAATCGTCGCAACTGGCGCTCCCCCGGGCCTTTTACTGGCAGCACCTGCTCGACGAGGGCGTGGTGGCCAGCGGCAGCGAGATCGCCCGGCGCGAAGGCCTGCACCACTCCACGGTCAATGAACTGCTGCGGCTGACGCTGTTGGAGCCCGCCCTCATCCAGGCCATCCTGGCGGGCAAGCAGCCGCGCTGCATGAGCCTGCTGTGGTTCCAGCGAAATCCGCTGCCGACCGACTGGGTGGCGCAGCGGGAGGTGGTGGCACGGTTTGATGCCTGACCAGGTTACGAGCCCTCGATCACCCGTGCCACATCACCGTGGCAGGCAGTGCACTTGCCCACCAGCAGCAAGTCGCCACCTTTGATGGCGCCGCTGAAATGGGTGATCGTGGTCTCGTGACGGCAGTGGCCGCACCAGACGTTGGACAGCAGCCGCTTGCGGATGTCGGCAGGGATGGACTCCCAGCGTTGGCGGGCGGGTTTGGTAAAAGTGGGCAGTGATTCGATGGGCATGGTTCAGCGGACCCAGCGACGGGCATCCTTCAAGAGCAGCAGCAATTGCTGCTCTCGCAACGGCGAGGCGATGAACCCGAACCGGGTGTAGAACCTCGCCGCTTCTTCATCGATGGGGTGAGTCAGCATAGCCCGAATACCGGCCTGCTCGGCAATCAGCATCGTGCGACGAATCGCATCCTGAAGCATCCCGACGCCGATCCCGAGGCCCTGGTGCTCGCGTGACACGGCAAGCCGGGCCAGAATCACCACCGGCACCGGGTACTGTCCCATGCCCTTGCGGACACGCTCCGGTGCCTCCAGCGTGTCGACCTGGCCCACCGTCAGGCTGAAGTAGCCCGCCACGCAGCCATTGTCCTCAGCCACGACAAAGGTCTTGGCCGATCCACTGCCCTGCGCCTGGCGAGCGTGACGCAACAGCCAATCGTCCAGCGCAGGCTTGCCGCAGTCGAAGCCTTCCAGCCGATGCTGCGCGGCCAAAGGCGCCGGTGCGCGCAACGTCACTTCGTGTCCCAGGGCGCCTTGCGAGCGAAGAGGTCACGCAAGCCGTCGTTAGCCTGTTCGGGGCGCTCCAGCAGATCCATCAGGGCCTGGTACTGGCTGCCCGAAACCATGAACAATCGTTGGTCCAGCAGGGTCTGCTCGGCGGCCAGGCACGCGCTATCGAGGATGAAGTCGGTCAGCGATTTGTGGGCCACCTCGGCGGCACGGCGCAGCACCACCTCCTGCTCGGGCGTGGCGCGCAGCCCCAGGCGGGCGGAGCGAGCGGAAGGCGACGATGCAACGGCAGTCATGGCAGCACCTCTTTTGTTAGATCAACTGACGCAATGTTAGTACAAACGACGCAAGCTGTCTAGTTGCACTGGTGACCGGTCGCCTTGGTTGATGATGAACCGCCGCGCGTAAGCCATTGATTTTGAAGGATCGGGTGCTGCGGCTACCCGCAGGCCAAACAGAGAACAGAGACGGCTTGGGCCGAGAAAATGGCCGATTTCAGGCGTTTCGGCAGCAGGCCACCCGCAGGACGGATTGCCGGAACCCCGCGTGGCGCGGGGATCGCACGCAAGAAAAAGGGCCCGGAGACTTTCCGGGCCCTGGTGATTGGTGGAGCTGGGGGGATTTGAACCCCCGTCCGCAAGCCTTCTCCGCGCAGTTCTACATGTGTAGTCGTCTGTTTGGGGTCTCGCTGGATGCGTCGCGCAGCGACACGCTACGCATCCGGCCAGTGCCCTTGGATCTCGTCTACGCCCAAGGCACCCGGGAGCAGACCAGCCGATATGAATTCCCTTGCAGCCGAGACAGTCTTGCGACCGCCTTTGCCCAGCCTATCGGCCAACTGTTGCAAGGCTCACCGGATTAAGCGGCGAGTGCGAAACGTTCGTCGTTTGCAGTTACTTTTTTTCTGCGGTTTAACGAGGTGACAGAACCTCGACATGCCCTGCTGCGTGCCCGAACCCACGTCGAAACCAGTGCAGCCCCGGATTCGATACCTGCTGGCGTGGCGGACGCCGACAGGCTGGCAACGCGTATTTTAGGACGAATGCAGCAATTGCAAGAGCTGCTGGGGTGTGTCGATGGTGGCATGTGCGCCCCAGGTCGATACGTCAGCCTGGTGGCCGAGGTAGCCGTAGGCAGCGATCACCGTACCCATCCCGGCAGCCCGCCCAGCTACGATGTCGCGCTCATCGTCTCCCACATAAAGGCAGCGCTGGGGCGACAACCCTAGTCGGCGGGCGGCCTCCAGCAGCGGTGCCGGGTGGGGTTTGGGGTGGGGGGTGGTGTCGCCGGCGATGATGGTGCCAGCGCTGGCAAACAGGGGCAGGGCGGCAGTTAGCGGCAGCGTGAAGCGTTCAATTTTGTTTGTCACCACGCCCCAGACCAGGCCAAGCTGCCTCAACTGCTCGATCAGTTCGGGCACTCCGGAAAAGACGCGGGTGCGTTCGGTCAGGCACCGTTCGTAATTGGCCATGAATTCTTCGCGTAGGCTGTCGTAACCGTCGTCCTCGGGCGTCAGGCCAAAGGCCACGCCAATCATGCCGCGTGCACCGGCTCCGGCCAGAGGGCGGTACCGCTGGAGGGGCAGGGGCGGCAAACCGCGAGCCACCCGCATCTGGTCGGCGGCGGCGCCCAGGTCGGGGGCGCTGTCGATCAGTGTGCCGTCGAGGTCGAACAGGACGGCTTCGATTCCGGCAAAGCGCATCAGGTCTTGCGGGTGACGAAGAGGTAATTGACGCTGGTGTCGCTGCTGAGCCAGTAGCGGTCCGTCAGTGGGTTGTACTGCATGCCACGGGTGCCGGTCACGTCCAGTCCCACCTCCCGGCAGTAGCGCGCCAGTTCGCTGGGGCGGATCAGCTTGGCGTATTCATGGGTACCGCGTGGCAGCAGATTCAGCACGTATTCGGCTCCGACAATGGCAAACAGGAAGGATTTCGGGTTGCGGTTGATCGTCGAAAAAAACACCCATCCGCCTGGCTTGGCCAGCGCGGCGCAAGCCCGCACCACGGAGGCGGGATCCGGAACGTGTTCCAGCATTTCCATGCAGGTGACCACGTCATAGCGGCCTGGCTGTTCGGCAGCCAAGGCCTCGGCGCTGATTTCACGGTAACTGAGGTCCGGCGTACCGGCTTCCAGCGCATGCAGTTGCGCGACTTTCAGGGCCTTGGATGAAAGATCGATGCCGGTGACACGGGCCCCTCTGCGCGCCATAGCATCGGACAGGATGCCGCCACCGCAACCCACATCCAGCACATCTTTGCCGGCCAGCGAGGCCAAGCCATCAATCCAGTCCAACCTCAGCGGGTTGATCTGATGCAGGGGCCGGAATTCGCTGTCAGGGTCCCACCAACGATGGGCCAGTTCGGAGAATTTGGCCAGTTCGGCCGGGTCGGCGTTGACGGAAGCGTTCATGGGCGGGGATTATCGGTCACTGATCGAAAGTGTTCTTGCATCAGCCGCGCACAAAAAACCCCGCCGTAGCGGGGTTTGCTGGGGAGCCGCGTAGGACTTATTTGTTCGGGCGGGTACCGACGACTTCGATTTCCACCCGGCGGTTCTTCGCGCGGCCTTCGGCGGTGCGGTTGTCAGCCACCGGTTGCTTTTCGCCCTTGCCTTCGGTGTACAGGCGGTTCTTGTCGATGCCCTTGGAAGCCAGATAGGCCTTCACGGCTTCGGCGCGGCGCACAGAAAGCTTCTGGTTGTACTCGTCGGTACCGATGGAGTCGGTATGACCCACGGCGATGATGACTTCCAGATTGATGGCCTTGACTTTCTCGGCCAGGTCATCCAGCTTGGCTTTGCCTTCCGGCTTCAGTACGGACTTGTCGAAGTCGAAAAACACTTCCGACGCGTAAGTGACCTTGACGGCGGCCGGCGGAGGCGGCGTCTGCGGAGCCGGGGCAGCGGCAGGCGCGGGAGCCGGAGCGGGCGCGGGAGCCGGAGCGGGCGCAGGGGCCGGGGCGGGTGCAGGCGCCGGGGCGGGTGCCGGTTCGGGCTCGGGCGTCGATGCGCAACCGGCCATCACGAGTGCGACTGCAGCGACCAGGGCTGCCAACGGGTTCAGTTTCTTCATGGTTCTCCTCTAGCGGGTAAAAGCCTCAGCGGCACGACTTGATCTAGAAACGGCAGCATACCGGCATGGCCGCCGCCTGACGGACGCAAAACATTGTGCCACAGCGCGTACGGGGGTCAATCGCAGGGGATATGGGCCATCTGGGTGTTGCGGTCTAGCCACATGGCCGGCCGCCTAAAATAGCGGATTACCCACGCCCGAGCCCGCCTTCTCCATGACCCAGTTCGCCAAGGAAACCCTGCCGATCAGCCTCGAAGAGGAGATGCGCCGCAGCTATCTCGATTACGCGATGAGCGTGATCATCGGGCGCGCTCTGCCGGATGCGCGTGACGGCTTGAAGCCGGTGCACCGCCGCGTGCTCTATGCGATGCATGAGCTGAACAACGACTGGAACCGGCCTTACAAAAAGTCGGCGCGCATCGTGGGTGACGTGATCGGTAAATATCACCCGCATGGCGACAGCGCCGTTTATGACACCATCGTGCGCATGGCGCAGGATTTCTCGCTGCGCCACATGCTGGTCGATGGCCAGGGCAACTTCGGCTCGGTCGATGGCGACAGTGCCGCAGCCATGCGCTACACCGAGATCCGACTGTCCAAGATCGCGCATGAAATGCTGGCTGACATCGACAAGGAAACCGTCGATTTCGGTCCTAACTACGATGGCTCGGAGAAAGAGCCGCTGGTGCTGCCGACGCGCCTGCCCAACCTGCTGGTCAACGGCAGCGCCGGGATCGCGGTGGGCATGGCCACCAACATACCGCCACACAACCTCAACGAGGTGGTCGATGCCTGTCTGCACCTGCTGAAGAATCCGGACGCCAGCATCGACGAGCTGATGGAGATCATCCCTGCGCCCGATTTCCCCACGGCCGGCATCATCTATGGCATTCAGGGGGTCAAGGAAGGGTACCGGACAGGGCGTGGCCGGGTGGTCATGCGCGCACGCTGCCATTTCGAGGACATCGACAAAGGGCAGCGCCAGGCCATCATCGTTGACGAGATTCCCTACCAAGTCAACAAGAAGACGCTGCTGGAGCGCATCGCCGAGCTGGTGCACGAAAAGAAGATCGAGGGCATCAGCCACATCCAGGACGAGTCGGACAAGTCCGGCATGCGCGTGGTCATCGAGCTCAAGCGCGGCGAAGTGCCGGAGGTGGTGCTCAACAACCTGTACAAGCAGACCCAGCTGCAGGATACCTTCGGTATCAACATGGTTGCGCTGGTCGATGGCCAGCCCAAACTGTGCAACCTCAAGGAGCTGATCGAAGTCTTTCTCGACCACCGGCGCGAAGTGGTCACGCGGCGCACGGTGTTCAACCTGCGCAAGGCGCGAGAGCGCGGCCACGTGCTAGAGGGCTTGGCGGTGGCGCTGGCCAATATCGACGAGTTCATCCGCATCATCCGCGAAAGCCCCACCCCGCCGGTGGCCAAGGCCGAGCTGATGAACCGTGCCTGGGACAGCCGGCTGGTGCGCGAGATGCTGACCCGCACCCGGGCCGATGGGGGAGTGGTCAACGCCGACGACTACCGTCCGGAGAAGCTGGACCGGCACTACGGCCTGCAGCCGGATGGCCTGTACCGCCTGTCCGACACCCAGGCGCAGGAAATCCTGCAGATGCGGCTGCAGCGCCTGACCGGGCTGGAGCAGGACAAGATCGTGGCCGAGTACAAGGAGGTCATGGCCGAGATCGAGGACCTGCTGGACATTCTCGCCAAGCCCGAACGGGTGGCCGCCATCATTGGCGAGGAGTTGTCGGCTATCAAGCAGGAATTCGGCCAAACCAAGCTGGGCGCGCGGCGCAGCACCATCGAGCACAATGCCCAGGAACTGGGTACCGAAGACCTGATCACGCCGCAGGACATGGTGGTCACGCTCAGCCATGCCGGTTACATCAAGAGCCAGCCGCTGTCCGAATACCGTGCGCAGCGCCGCGGCGGACGCGGCAAGCAGGCTGCCGTGACCAAGGAAGACGACTGGATCGACCAGCTCTTCATCGCCAATACCCACGACTACATACTCTGTTTTTCCAACCGTGGGCGGCTGTACTGGCTCAAGGTCTGGGAAATTCCAACGGGTTCGCGCAACTCGCGCGGACGCCCCATCGTCAATATGTTCCCGCTGGCCGAGGGGGAAAAGATCACGGTCGTGCTGCCGTTGACCGGCGAGTTCCGCAGTTTCCCGGCCGATCATTACGTGTTCATGGCCACCTCGATGGGCACGGTCAAGAAAACCGCACTCGACGAGTTCAGCAATCCGCGCAAGGCCGGCATCATCGCCGTGGATCTGGATCCGGGCGACTACCTGATCGGTGCGGCGCTGACTGACGGCAAGCACGATGTGATGCTGTTTTCCGATGGCGGCAAGGCCGTGCGCTTCGACGAAAACGATGTCCGTCCGATGGGGCGCAATGCGCGGGGCGTGCGCGGCATGCTGCTGGAGGAAGGGCAGAGCGTGATCGCGATGCTGGTGGCCGAAGACGAGCAGCAAAGCGTGCTGACCGCAACCGAGAACGGCTATGGCAAGCGCACGCCGATCACCGAATACACCCGCCATGGCCGCGGCACCAAGGGCATGATCGCCATCCAGCAAAGCGAGCGCAACGGCAAGGTCGTGGCGGCCACGCTGGTGCACGCGGATGACGAGATCATGCTGATCACCGACCGTGGCGTGCTGGTGCGTACCCGCGTGGCCGAGATCCGGGAACTGGGCCGCGCCACCCAGGGGGTGACGCTGATCGCGCTGGACGACGGCGCCAAGCTGAGCGGTCTGCAGCGCATTGCCGACAACGATGCTCAAGACGGCGATGCAGAAGGTGCCGTCGAAACATCCGATACACCGTGAGCCCGCGTCCGTACAACTTTTCGGCTGGGCCGGCCACCATGCCGGCCGAGGTGCTGCAGCAGGCAGCCAGCGAGATGCTGGACTGGCACGGCTGCGGCATGGGCGTGATGGAGATGAGCCACCGCGGCAAGGAGTTCATGGCCATCTACGAACAGGCCGAGGCCGATCTGCGCGAACTGCTGGCGGTGCCTCCTCACTTCCGTATCCTTTTCATGCAGGGTGGTGGACTGGCCGAAAACGCCATCGTGCCGCTCAATCTGGTGGCGCGTCGCCCCGCTGGCCGCATGGACTTCATCGTGACCGGCGCCTGGAGCGACAAGTCGCAGCGGGAGGCGCGCAAATACGGAACGGTGCACATCGCCGCCAGCGCGCAGGCCAGCGGCTACACGCAGATCCCGGCACTGCAGGACTGGCAGCTCAGCGCCGACGCCAGCTATGTGCACCTCTGTTCCAACGAAACCATCCATGGCGTGGAGTTCCACGAACTGCCCGATCTGCAGGCTTTGGGCTGTGAGGCGCCGCTGGTCATCGACTTTTCTTCCCAGGTGGCTTCGCGCCCGGTGGACTGGTCGCGCGTGGGGCTGGCCTTTGGCGGGGCGCAAAAGAACATCGGCCCGGCCGGCCTGACGCTGGTGGTGGTGCGTGAAGACCTGCTCGGCCATGCCCTGCCGGTCTGCCCCAGCGCCTTCGATTACAAGCTCGTGGCCGAGCACCAGTCCATGTACAACACGCCGCCGACCTATGCCATTTACATGGCAGGCCTGATCTTCCAGTGGATCAAGCGCCAGGGCGGGGTGGCGGCCATGGAGGCACGCGCGATCGCCAGGGCCAGGCTGCTGTATGACTGCATCGACGGCTCGGCCTTCTATGTGAACCGGGTTCACCCCAGCTGCCGCTCTCGCATGAACGTGCCATTTTTTCTGCGCGACGAGTCGCGCAACGAAGCCTTTCTGGCCGGCGCCCGGGCGGCCGGCCTGCTGCAGCTCAAGGGGCACAAATCGGTGGGCGGAATGCGCGCCAGCCTCTACAACGCCATGCCGATCGAAGGCGTGCAGGCCCTGGTGGACTACATGCGAGAATTCGAGCGCACCCAGGCCTGAACCTGGGCTCCATCAGTCGTCCACCCATGCCCAAGACCCTAGCCGAGCTGCGCACCCAGATCGACGCGCTGGACCAGGAACTGCTGGCCCTGCTCAACCGCCGCGCCGGCCTGGCCCACGAGGTGGGTGAGATCAAGAAAGTCGAGGGTTCGCCGATCTTCCGGCCCGAGCGCGAGGCCCAGGTCATTGCCAGCCTGCAGGCAGCCAATCCGGGGCCGCTCAAGCGCGAGAGCGTGGCCAGCATCTGGCGCGAAATCATGTCGGCCTGCCGTGCGCTGGAAGCGCCGCAGCGCGTGGCCTATCTGGGGCCGGCCGGCACCTTCAGCGAAGAGGCGGCGCTGCAGTTTTTCGGCTCCAGCATCGAGCGCATGCCCTGCGGCAGCATCGACGAGGTGTTCCGCGCCACGGCGGCCGGTGCGGCCCAGTACGGCGTGGTGCCGATGGAAAACTCCACCGAGGGCATGGTGTCGCGTTCGCTGGACCTGTTTCTCACCTCGCCGCTGCACGTGGTCGGTGAAACCAGCCTGCTGGTGCGGCACAACCTGCTGCGCCTGTCGGATACGCTGGAAGGCATCGAGGCGGTTTACGCCCATCCGCAGGCGCTGGCCCAATGCCAGAACTGGCTCAACACCCATCTGCCGCACGCCCAGCGGCATGCGGCCTCCAGCAATGCCGAGGGCGCGCGCCTGGCATCCACCCATCCGGGCTGGGCGGCCATTGCCAGCGAGCGGGCGGCCAGCGAGTTCGGCCTGCACATCGTGGCCCATGCGATCCAGGACGAGGCCTACAACCGCACCCGCTTTGCGGTGGTCTGCCTGCCGCAGACGCTGCCGGTGCCGCAGGCCTCCGGCCGCGACTGTGTCAGTCTGGTCGTCTCGGTACCCAACCGTCCCGGGGCCGTGCACGATCTGCTGGTTCCGTTGAAAAAGCACGGTGTCTCGATGACGCGCTTCGAGTCCCGTCCGGCGCGCTCTGGTCAGTGGGAATACTATTTCTACATCGACATCCAGGGCCACATCTCCCAGCCCCATGTCGCAGCAGCCCTGCAGGAGCTCCAGGGACTGTGTGCGTTTTACAAGGTGCTGGGCAGCTATCCCATTTCCGACTAGATGACCATGATCCGCGCGCACATGCCCACAGCCTTGGCCAGACCGGTTCGGTCCGGCCGTCTGAGTCGGCGCAGCGCTGGGCTGGCGGGTAGGCGCCATGTTTGAGCAGCTCGGTCTGATCGGTTGCGGCCTGATGGGCGGCTCGTTCGCGCTGGCGCTCAAGCGCGCGGGCCTGGTCAAGCGGGTGGTCGGCTACAGCAAGTCGCCCTCTACCACGGAGCGGGCGCGCCAGCTGGGCGTGATCGATGTCGAGGCGCCGTCGGCGCTGCTGGCCGTCTCCGGCGCGGACATCGTGCTCATCGCAGTACCGGTGGCGGCCACCGAAGCCACATTCAAGGCCATCAAGCATCTGGTCACGCCGCAGATGTTGGTGATGGACGTCGGTTCGACCAAGCGCGACGTGGTCGATGCCGCCCGCCGCGCCCTGCGCGAGCAGGTCGGCTCCTTCGTGCCGGCCCACCCGATTGCCGGCAAGGAAGTCGCCGGCGTGGACCATGCCGATCCCGACCTGTACGCGGGCAAGCAGATCATCCTCACGCCGATCGAGCGCACCCATCCCATCCAGCTGCAGCTGGCCATCGACGTCTGGTCGGCCCTGGGCTGCCATGTCACCAGGATGACGCCCGAGGCGCACGATGCGGCTTTCGCGGCGGTCAGCCACCTGCCCCATCTGATTGCCTTCGCGCTGATGAACGCCATCACCGGCCAGCCTCAGGGGCGCGACTTCCTGTCGCTGGCCGGCCCGGGCTTTCGCGATTTCACCCGCATCGCTGCCAGCGACCCGCAGGTCTGGCGCGACATCCTGATGTCCAACCGCGAGGAGCTGCTGGCCCAGTCCAGAATTTTTCAGCGCAACCTGCAGGCCCTGGAGCTGATGATTTCCAACGGCAACGGCGAAGCCCTGGAGGAGCTCATAGCCCAGGCCAGCGCGGCGCGTGCGGGCTGGACCATGAACAAGCAGCGTCGCTGACGCTGCCTGCCTTTGCCTGCCTGATGTTCAAGACGGAATTTCTCGATCTGCCCGCATTGAGCAGCGCCCACGGCCGGGTGGTGCTGCCGGGTTCCAAAAGCATTTCGAACCGGGTGCTGCTGCTGTCGGCCCTGTGCGAGGGACGTACCACGCTGCACGATCTGCTGGACTCCGACGACACCCGGGTCATGCTGGCAGCATTGCGCCAGTTGGGCTGCGGCGTGCAGCAGGATGGCACGACTGTCGTCATCGATGGCATCGCCGGGCGCCTGCCAGCGCAGCCGCTGAAGTTTTTCATGGGCAATGCCGGCACCGCCATGCGGCCGCTGACCGCCGCCCTGGCCGTGCTGGGTGGCGATTTCGAGCTGTCCGGCGTGCCGCGGATGCACGAGCGGCCGATTGGCGATCTGGTCGATGCGCTGCGGCAGCTCGGTTGCCGCATCGACTACCTGGGTCAACCGGGTTACCCGCCGCTGCGGATCGGGCAGCCGGCGTTGCAGCTGCGTGGCCCTATCCAGGTCCGCGGCGATGTGTCCAGCCAGTTTCTCACCGCTTTGCTGATGGCCCTGCCATTGGTGGCCGTGCGGGATATCGAGATCGAAGTGGTGGGGGAGCTGATCTCCAAGCCCTATGTCGAGATCACGCTGAATCTGCTGGCGCGCTATGGCATCGCGGTGCGGCGCGAAGGCTGGCAGCGCTTCACCATTGCGGCCGGCAGCCGCTACCGTTCGCCGGGGGGGCTGCATGTGGAAGCCGACGCATCCTCGGCCAGCTATTTCATCGCCGCCGGTGCCCTTGCAGCCCATCAGGCTGCGCCGGTCCGCATCGAAGGCGTGGGGCTGGACTCCATTCAGGGCGACATCCGTTTCGTCGATGCCGCGCGCCAGATGGGGGCGCAGATCGTCAGTGGACCGAACTGGCTGGAAGTCAGTCGCGGCAGCTGGCCTCTGAAGGCCATCGATCTGGACTGCAACCACATCCCCGATGCGGCCATGACGCTGGCCGTGATGGCGCTGTATGCCGACGGCCCCTGCACGCTGCGCAACATCGCCAGCTGGCGCGTCAAGGAAACCGACCGCATCGCGGCCATGGCGGCCGAGTTGCGCAAGCTCGGGGCCACGGTGCAGGAGGGGGCGGACTTTCTGCGCATCGAGCCGCTGCCGCAGGCGCATTCCTGGCGGCCGGCCGTCATCCGCACCTACGACGACCACCGCGTGGCCATGTGCTTCGCGCTGGCGGCTTTCAATCCAGCGCGGCTGCCGGTGCGGATTCTGGATCCGGCCTGTGTGGCCAAGACCTTCCCGGACTATTTCGAAACCCTGTTCACGGTCGTCAGCCCGGTGTCCGGAGCGGTTCCGGTGATCTGTGTGGACGGGCCCACTGCCTCGGGCAAAGGCACGCTGGCGGCGCGCCTGGCCGAGCGGCTGGGCTATCACCTGCTGGATTCGGGTGCCCTGTACCGGGTGACGGCGCTGGCAGCCGTGCGCGCCGGCCTGGCGCTGGAGCCGGCCGGCGAGCAGGCCATTGCCGCGCTGGCGCGGCATTTGCCGGTGCGGTTTGAAGGTGACCGGGTGCTGCTGGACGGCCAGGACGTGACCGAGGCGATACGCAGCGAGGAAGCCGGCATGAACGCTTCCAGGGTGTCGGCGCTGCCAGCCGTGCGCGCCGCTTTGGTGGCGCTGCAGCACAGTTTCGTCCGCCTGCCCGGCCTGGTGGCCGACGGCCGCGACATGGGGACGGTCATCTTCCCGCAGGCCAGCCTGAAGGTCTATCTGACGGCCAGCGCCGAGCAACGCGCCCAGCGGCGCTATAAGCAGTTGATTTCAAAAGGAATTTCGGTTACACTGCCGCAGCTTTTGGCCGATCTGCAGGCCCGTGACGCGCGCGACATGCAACGCAGCGTCGCTCCGCTGAAACCGGCCGAAGACGCCTTGCTGCTGGACAACTCCGAACAGTCGATCGAGGAATCCGTTGACTGTGTGATGCGCTGGTGGCAAGAGCGGCAGCCGTTCGCCGCCTCGGGACACTGAGCGACGCGCGGCTACACAGGCCCACCCGGCTCCTCTCGTGCGGCATGCACACCGGCCGTGTGGTTCATCAACCCCAACCCCGCGGGACGACCCGCAACAACCGCCATCGCAAGCGCAACATCCCGGTCGCCAGGACCCGCGATCCCGCTGTGGTCCGCGCCGTGACCGACTGCCCGGATGGCTCAGGAAACCTACATGTCTGAATCTTTTGCCGCCCTGTTTGAAGAATCCCTCAAGCGCGCCGACATGCGCGCGGGAGAAGTGATCACCGCCGAGGTCGTGCGCATCGAGCACAACTTCGTCGTGGTCAATGCCGGCCTGAAGTCCGAAGCCTATATCCCGATCGAGGAATTCAAGAACGACCAGGGCGAGCTCGAAGTCCAGGTCGGTGACTTCGTGTCGGTGGCCATCGACGCCATCGAGAACGGCTATGGCGACACCATCCTGTCGCGCGACAAGGCCAAGCGCCTGGCGTCCTGGATGGCGCTGGAAAAAGCCCTGGAGACCGGCGAGTTCGTCACCGGCACCACGACCGGCAAGGTCAAGGGCGGCCTGACCGTGCTGGTCAACGGCATCCGCGCCTTCCTGCCCGGTTCGCTGGTCGATGTGCGTCCGACCAAGGACCTGACGCCGTACGAAAACAAGACCATGGAGTTCAAGGTCATCAAGCTCGACCGCAAGCGCAACAACGTGGTGCTGAGCCGTCGTGCCGTGGTCGAAGCCTCGATGGGCGAAGAGCGCGCCAAGCTGATGGAAACCCTCAAGGAAGGCTCCATCGTCCATGGCGTGGTCAAGAACATCACCGAATACGGCGCTTTCGTCGATCTGGGCGGTATCGACGGCCTGCTGCACATCACCGACATGGCCTGGCGGCGTGTGCGCCATCCGAGCGAGGTCGTGCAGGCCGGCCAGGAGATCACCGCCAAGGTGCTCAAGTTCGACACCGAGAAAAACCGTGTCTCGCTGGGTCTGAAGCAGATGGGCGACGATCCGTGGATCGGCGTGTCGCGCCGCTATCCGCCCGGCACCCGCCTGTTCGGTAAGGTCACCAACATCGCCGATTACGGCGCCTTCGTCGAGCTGGAGCCCGGCATCGAGGGTCTGGTGCATGTCTCCGAAATGGACTGGACCAACAAGAACGTCGCCCCCTCCAAGGTGGTGTCGCTGGGCGACGAAGTCGAGGTCATGGTGCTGGAGATCGACGAGGACAAGCGCCGCATCTCGCTGGGCATGAAGCAGTGCAAGGCCAATCCGTGGCAGGAGTTCGCCCAGAACACCAAGCGTGGCGACCGTGTCAAGGGGCCGATCAAGTCCATCACCGACTTTGGCATCTTCATCGGCCTGGCCGCCGGCATCGATGGCCTGGTGCACCTGTCCGACCTGTCCTGGAACGAGCCTGGCGAAGTGGCCGTGCGCAACTACAAGAAGGGCCAGGAAGTCGAGGCCGTGGTCCTGGCCGTCGATGTGGAGCGCGAGCGCATCTCGCTGGGCATCAAGCAGCTCGATGCCGATCCCTTCACGACCTTCGTTTCGGTCAACGACAAGGGTTCGACCGTGACCGGCAAGGTCAAGAGCGTGGATGCACGCGGCGCCGAGATCGATCTGGGCAATGACGTCACCGGCTACCTGCGCGCCAGCGAAATCTCGCGCGATCGCGTCGAGGATGCCCGCAACGTGCTCAAAGAGGGCGACGAGGTGACCGCCGTGGTCATCAACGTGGACCGCAAGGCCCGCAGCATCCAGCTGTCGATCAAGGCCAAGGATGCCGCCGACCAGCAGGAAGCCATGGCCAGCCTGAGCCAGTCGTCCAGCAACGCCGGCACCACCAGCCTGGGGGCGCTGTTGCGCGCCAAGCTGGACAACGCCGAGAAGTGATCGGGGGCCCCGGGCGTCGGGGGCGGGCGTGCATCGCCACTTCGCTTTTCCGCGCCCGGCCCTTCAACGCCGAACGTCCAGGCACCCATGACCCGCTCCGATCTGGTGCAGGCGCTGGCTGAGCGATTCAGCCAGCTGACGCACCGCGACGCCGAGTTTGCCGTCAAGGCCATACTCGATGCGATGAACGACGCGCTGGTGCGAGGCCATCGCATCGAAATCAGGGGCTTTGGCAGCTTTTCCATCAACCGTCGGCCCCCGCGCATGGGACGCAACCCGCGCAGCGGCGAGAGCGTGGCCATACCGGAGAAGCGCGTGCCTCACTTCAAGCCGGGCAAGGCCCTGCGCGAAGCGGTGGACCGGCGCACCCACGAGATGCAGGCTGGCGAAACCTCGCGCTGAGGCAGCCGATCGCTAGAATTCCCTCACCCGGGGGAAACCGATGAATCAACTCACATGGCTGCTCAGGTGGATACTGCGGGCAGCCATTTTTTTCACCCTGCTGGCCTTTGCGCTGAACAACCAGCACGACGTGACCGTGCAGTTCTTTTTCGGATACGACTGGACGGCCCCCCTGGTGTTGGTGGTGCTGGCGGCCTTTACATTGGGGCTGACCGCCGGCGTGCTGGCCATGCTGCCGCGCTGGCTGCAGCAGCGGCGGGCAGCCCGGCAGGCGCAGCGCCAGGCACGTTCTGAATCTGAGTCGCCCCTGACGACCCTGCAACCGCCCCATGACGCTTGACCTGAGCTGGATTCTGCTGGGCCTGCCAGCGGCCTTCGTGCTGGGCTGGCTGGCTTCCCGGCTGGATCTGCGGCAGCTGCGCATCGAAAACCGCCGCAATCCCAAGGCTTATTTCCGGGGGCTGAACCATCTGCTCAACGAGCAGCAGGACCAGGCCATCGATGCCTTCATCGAGGCCGTGCAGAACGATCCGGATACGTCCGAGTTGCACTTCGCGCTGGGCAACCTGTTCAGGCGGCGTGGCGAGTACGAGCGCGCGGTGCGCGTGCACGAGCATCTGCTGTCGCGCGCCGACCTGTCCGAAGCCGACCGCCAGCGCGCCCAGCATGCGCTGGCGCTGGACTATCTGAAGGCCGGCCTGCTCGACCGCGCCGATGAAGCCCTGCTCAAGCTGGAGGGCACGCCCTATCAGACCCAGGCCCGGCTGGCACGCCTGGCCAACGCCGAGCGTGCGCGCGACTGGGCCCAGGCCGCGCAGATCGCCCGGCAGCTCGACCAGACCGAAGCCGGCAGCTTCAGCGCCCGCCTGGCGCACTATCTGTGCGAGCAGGCAGCAGAGGCGATGCGTCGCGCCGATCTCGCACAGGCGCACGAACTGCTGCAGCAGGCCATCGCGACATCGCCCGAATCGCCCCGTCCCCGGCTGGAGCTGGCGCGCTTGCAGGCCCAGCAGGGCCAGCCGGAAGTTGCCTGCGCCACGCTGGAGGCGGCGTTGGCCGCCGCGCCCGCTGCCACGCCGCTGATCGCCCAGCAACTGGCGCCGGCTGCGCTGGCCTGTGGTCGAGCGGCCGCTGTGCTGGCCCGACTGCAAGAAGCCTATGCGCAGCAGCCTTCGCTCGACGTGCTCGACGCCATCGTGACGCTTGACGCGGCGCTGCAAAGTGGCGCCGACAGCCGGGGCTGGTACGTGCGGCATCTGGAGCGCGAGCCCTCGCTGGTGGCGGCAGCGCGCTGGATTGCCGGCGAGAAGCTGGAACATGAGCAGTTCCATCCGCTGGTGCAGCGGGCGCTGGAGCATGCGGTCAGGCCCTTGCTGCGGTACCGCTGCGCGGCCTGCGGCTTCGAGGCCAAGCAGCATTTCTGGCAATGTCCGGGCTGCCAGGCCTGGGACAGTTACCCGGCGCGGCGGGTGGAAGAACTCTGATGCTAACCCCCGACACCTGCGCGCTGCGTCTGCCCGATCTCATGCAGGAGAGCGCCCGGCAGCCTGGCCGGGTCGGCGCCGCAAATGTGTGGCGCCCAGCCAGCGCAGGCGATGTATTGGTCCGACACTGAATCCATGAACATCACTCCAGCCCAATTGGCCCAGTCCCGCGTCCTCGTCGTCGGCGACGCGATGATCGACCGCTACTGGTATGGCGCGGTCGACCGCATCAGCCCCGAAGCGCCGGTGCCGGTGGTGCGGGTGACCCGCGAAGAGGTGCGCATTGGCGGTGCGGCCAACGTGGCCAGCAACGTCGTGTCGCTCGGCGCGCGGGCCACCCTGCTGACGGTGGTGGGGGACGACGAAGCCAGCCATACCCTGGAAAAGCTGGTGGCCCAGACCGGCATCACGCCCCACTTCGGGCGCGATCCGGCCCTGCAGACCACCGTGAAGCTGCGCGTCATCGGTCGTCAGCAGCAGCTGATCCGGCTCGACTTCGAAAACACCCCGCAAAGCGAGGTGCTGGCTTCGCAGACGGCCGATTTCGTCAAGCTGCTGCCCGAGCATGACGCGGTGCTGTTCTCCGACTATGGCAAAGGCGGGCTGGACCACGTGCACCACATGATCGACCATGCCCGCGCGGCCGGCAAGCCGGTGCTGATCGATCCCAAGGGCTCGGACTATTCGCGTTACAGCGGTGCCACCGTTATCACCCCCAACCGGGCCGAGCTGCAGCAGGTGGTGGGCAAATGGGGGAGCGAGGACGAACTGCGCGCCAAGGCGCGCGCCCTGCGCGAGCAGCTGGGCCTGCAGGCGCTGCTGCTGACGCGCAGCGAAGAGGGCATGACACTGTATGACGCCGATGGCGAAGTGAGCGTGGCGGCGCAGGCGCGGGAGGTGTTCGACGTCACGGGCGCCGGCGACACGGTCATCGCCACGTTGGCAGCTCTGGTCGGTGCCGGCCTGTCGCTGCGCGAGGCCATGCCGCATGCCAACCGCGCCGGTGGCATCGTGGTCGGCAAGTTCGGCACCGCCACCGTCAGCTACGCCGAGCTGTTCGGCGGACAATGAAACCCATTGCAGTTTGAGGACCAGGCCATGACACGCATCGTCGTCACCGGAGGCGCCGGATTCATCGGCGCCAACATCGTCAAGGGGCTGAACGAGCGGGGCATCGACGATATCCTCGTCGTCGATGACCTGAGCCAGGGCGACAAGTTCCGCAATCTGGTGGATCTGAAGATCGCCGATTACGTGGACCGCGACGACTTCTATGCCCGCTTCGCGCAGGGGCACTACGGCCGGGTCGAGGCGGTGTTCCACGAAGGCGCCTGCAGCGACACCATGGAGCCGGACGGCAAGTACATGATGGCCAACAACTACACGCTGTCATGCGAGCTGTTTGCGGTTTGCCAGCGGCAGGGCACGCGGCTGCTGTATGCCTCTTCGGCCGCCACCTACGGTGGGTCCGAGACGTTTCGCGAGGAGCCGGCATGCGAAGGCCCGCTGAACGTCTATGGCTACTCCAAGCTGCTGTTCGACCAGCGTCTGCGCCGCGAACTGGGCGCGAATTTCGAGCGGGCGGCGACCCAGGTCGTGGGGTTCCGCTATTTCAACGTCTATGGTCCGCGCGAGCAGCACAAGGGTCGCATGGCCAGCGTGGCCTATCATCAGTTCCATCAGTACCGCAACGAGGGGCGGGTCAAGCTGTTTGGCGAGTATGGCGGCTACGCGGCGGGCCAGCAGCGGCGCGATTTCGTCTTCGTGGACGACGTGGTCGCGGTCAACCTGTGGTTCTTCGACCACCCGGCGCAAAGCGGCCTGTTCAATCTGGGCTCGGGGCGGGCCCAGCCCTTCAACGACGTGGCGGTGGCGGTCGTCAACACGATGCGCGCGCTGCAGGGACAGGCGCCGCTGCTCCTGGCGCAGATCGTGGCCCAGGGACTGATCGAGTACATCCCCTTTCCGGATGCGCTGCGGGGCAAGTACCAATGCCATACCCAGGCCGACCTGACCCGGCTGCGCGCCGCCGGCTGCGCCCATGCTTTCGCCGACGTGCAGACCGGGGTGGCGCGCTACGTGCGCTGGCTGGCCGCTCAGGCCTGAACTTCGGCTGCGCGGCTGCTGCCGCCGCCGGCTGGGGACCGGCCGTCAGCGCAGTCCGGTCGAGCCGTAGCCGCCGGCGCCGCGCTCGGTGACGGCGGCGAAGTCGCTGACCACATTGAAGCGGGCCTGGACCACCGGCACGATGACCAGCTGCGCGATGCGCTCCAGCGGCTCGATGGTGTAAGCGGTGGGGCTGCGGTTCCAGGCGCTGACCATCAGCTGGCCCTGGTAGTCGCTGTCGATCAGCCCGACCAGATTGCCCAGCACGATCCCATGCTTGTGGCCCAGGCCGGAGCGCGGCAGGATCAGCGCCGCGTAGCCGGGGTCGGCCAGATGGATGGCCAGGCCCGTCGGAATGAGCTGCCAGGCGTTGGGCAGCAGCGTCACCGGCTCCTGGATGCAGGCGCGCAGGTCCAGGCCGGCGCTGCCGGGCGTGGCATAGGTGGGCAGCTGATCCGCCAGGCGCGGATCGAGGATCTTGACGTCGACGTTCATCGCGGCAACCGCATGGGGGATGGAGAGGAAATGGGGTGGCGCGGCGGCATGATGCCCGCGTGTCAGTGCGCCGGGTGGCCGGGCAGCCGGCGCGCAATCTCGCCGACCAGCTGCCGCGCCAGGGTGAGCTTGTCGGCGCGGGGCAGTTCGGTCGCGCGCTGCTCGTCCACCAGGATGAGTGCATTGTCATCGCGACCGAAGGTGGCCGGGCCGATGTTGCCCACCAGCAGCGGCACACCTTTGCGGGCGCGTTTGGCCTGGGCATGGGCCAGCAGGTCTTCGCTTTCGGCGGCAAAGCCCACGCAGTAGAGCGCGCCGCTGCGGGCACGCTCGCTTTGCGCGACGCCGGCCAGGATGTCGGGGTTTTCGACGAAATCCAGGGCCGGCGGCTGCCCCGAGCCGTCTTTTTTGATCTTGTGTGCCGCTGTCTGGGCCGGCCGCCAGTCGGCCACTGCCGCCGCGGCGATGAACACACGGGCTTCGGGGACGGCGGCGACCACGGCCTGCTGCATCTCGCGCGCCGAGCGCACGTCGATGCGTTGCACGCCCCGCGGCGTGGGCAGGCAGACCGGGCCGGCCACCAGAGTTACCTCGGCGCCGGCTTCGCGGGCGGCACGGGCGATGGCAAAGCCCATCTTGCCGCTGGACAGGTTGGTGATGCCGCGCACCGGATCGATGGCCTCGTAGGTCGGGCCGGCTGTCACCAGCACCCGCTGTCCTTGCAGCACCTTGGGCTGGAAGAAAGCGATCAGGTCCTCCAGCAGCTCATCCGGCTCCAGCATGCGGCCGTCGCCCACTTCGCCGCAGGCCTGTTCGCCGCGGCCGACCTCGAACACATGGGCGCCGTCGGCGCGCAGCTGGGCCACATTGCGCTGCGTGGCCGGGTGGGCCCACATCTCGCGGTTCATCGCCGGGGCCAGCAGCAGCGGCACCCGCTCGATGGGGCGGGCCAGGCAGAGCAGGCTGAGCAGATCGTCCGCGCGGCCATGCAGCAGCTTGGCCATGAAGTCGGCGCTGGCGGGGGCGATCAGGATGGCATCGGCCTGGCGTCCCAGATTGATGTGCGCCATGTTGTTGGGTTCGCGCGCGTCCCATTGCGACAGATAGACCGGCCGGTTCGACAGCGCCTGCATCGTCACCGGCGTGATGAACTGGGTGGCGGCCTCGGTCATCACGACCTGCACGCTGGCGCCTTCCTTGACCAGCGCGCGGCACAGCTCGGCGGCCTTGTAGCAGGCAATCCCGCCGCTCAAGCCCAGGACGAGGTGTTTTCCGGCAAGGTCGTTCATAGGCCGCAGTGTAGCGTCGCGGCTTGCGCATCAGGCCGCGCGGGAGGCCGGGCAGTGGGGCGCGACCGGGGGTGCCCCCTATAATCCGGCTTTACCACCACCTCGAACCAGCAGGTTCGGAGCTGACATGACCAAATTCGTCTTCGTCACCGGCGGTGTGGTGTCCTCCCTGGGCAAGGGAATCGCCTCAGCGTCCCTGGCCGCGATCCTGGAATCGCGCGGCCTCAAAGTCACCCTCATCAAGCTCGATCCCTACCTCAACGTCGATCCCGGCACGATGTCGCCGTTCCAGCACGGCGAGGTGTTCGTGACCGATGACGGCGCCGAGACCGACCTGGACCTGGGGCACTACGAGCGCTTCATCGAGACCCGGATGAAGAAGACCAACAACTTCACCACCGGGCAGATCTACAAGAGCGTGCTGGAGAAAGAGCGCCGGGGCGACTACCTGGGCAAGACCGTGCAGGTCATCCCGCACGTGACCAACGAAATCCAGGAGTTCATCAAGCGCGGCGCCGGCTATGAGACGCCAGAGGCGGTGGACGTGGCCATCGTCGAGATCGGCGGCACTGTGGGCGATATCGAGTCGCTGCCTTTTCTGGAGGCGGTGCGCCAGCTCAGCCTGCGGCTGGGTCCGAACAACTCGGCCTTCGTGCACCTGACCTACGTGCCCTGGATCGCCGCCGCCGGCGAGCTCAAGACCAAGCCCACCCAGCACACCGTGCAGAAGCTGCGCGAGATCGGCATCCAGCCCGATGCGCTGCTGTGCCGGGCGGACCGGCCCATTCCGGATGACGAGCGGGAGAAGATCAGCCTCTTTACCAACGTCCCGCAATGGGGCGTGATCTCCATGCCCGATGTGGACACCATCTACAAGGTTCCGCGGGTGCTGCACGAACAGGGGCTGGACGGGCTGATCTGCGACAAGCTGCGGCTGAACACGCCGCCGGCCAACCTCAAGCGCTGGGATGCGCTGGTCTATGAGGTCGAGCATCCGCAGGGCGAGGTCACGATCGCGATGGTGGGCAAATACGTGGACCTGTCCGACAGCTACAAGTCGGTCAACGAGGCCTTGCGCCATGCCGGCATGAAGAACCATGTGCGCGTGCGCATCGAGCATGTGGACTCGGAGACCATTACCGAGGATACGGTGGCGCGCCTGGCCAAGTACGACGGCATTCTGGTGCCCGGCGGCTTTGGCAAGCGTGGCATCGAGGGCAAGATCACCACCGCCCGCTATGCCCGCGAGCACAAGGTGCCCTATCTGGGCATCTGCCTGGGCATGCAGGTGGCCACGATCGAATTCGCCCGCAATGTCGCCGGTCTCAAAGGGGCCAACAGCACCGAATTCGACCCGCAGTGCGAGCATCCCGTCATTGCGCTGATCACCGAGTGGAAGGACGCCGACGGCACCATCCAGCGCCGCGACGAAAACTCCGACCTCGGCGGCACGATGCGCCTGGGGGCGCAAAGCTCGGACGTGCTGCCGGGCACGCTGGCTTACTCGATCTACGGCCCGGTCGTGACCGAGCGCCACCGCCACCGCTACGAGGCCAACGTCCACTACCTGGACACGCTGCGCAAGGCCGGACTGGTCATTTCGGCGCTGACGCAGCGCGAGCAGCTTACCGAGATCATCGAGCTGCCGCAGAGCGTCCATCCCTGGTTCGTCGGCGTGCAGTTCCATCCGGAGTTCAAGTCCACCCCATGGAACGGCCACCCGCTGTTCAATGCCTTCATCAAAGCGGCGCTGGACCATCAGACGGCGCGCCGGCAGGGCCTCAAGGCCGTGGCCTGAGACGAGGAGGGGCACGATGAAACTCTGCGGTTACGAGGTGGGCCTGGACCGGCGCTTTTTCCTGATCGCCGGCCCCTGTGTGGTCGAGTCCGAGCAGCTGCAGATGGATGTGGCTGGCCAGCTCCGGGACATCACGACCGAGCTGGGCATCCCCTTCATCTTCAAGAGCAGCTACGACAAGGCCAACCGCTCCTCGGGCACGAGCTTTCGTGGGCCCGGCATGGAAAAGGGGCTGGAGATTTTGGCCAAGGTCCGGCGGGAGATCGGCGTGCCGGTGCTCACCGACGTGCACACCGAGGACGAAATTCCCGCCGTGGCGGCGGTGGTGGACGTGCTGCAGACGCCGGCCTTTCTGTGTCGCCAGACCGATTTCATCTACGCCGTGGCGCAGGCCGGCAAGCCGGTGAACATCAAGAAGGGCCAGTTCCTGGCCCCGCACGACATGAAGAACGTCATCGACAAGGCCCGTGCCGCCGCCCGCGCCAAGGGGCTGAACGAGGACAACTTCCTGGCCTGCGAGCGCGGCGTCAGCTTTGGCTACAACAACCTGGTCAGTGACATGCGTGCGCTGGCCATCATGCGCGAAACCGGCGCGCCGGTGGTGTTCGACGCCACCCACAGCGTACAGCTGCCCGGCGGGCAGGGCACCAGTTCCGGCGGCCAGCGCGAGTTTGTGCCGGTGCTGGCGCGCGCGGCCGTGGCCGTGGGCGTGGCTGGCCTGTTCATGGAAACCCATCCCGATCCGGCGAAGGCGCTGTCCGATGGGCCGAATGCCGTGCCGCTGAAGCACATGAAGGCCCTGCTGACGACCCTGGTGGCGCTGGATGACGTGACCAAGCGGCACGGGTTTCTGGAAAACAACTTCAACTGAAAGAGCCGCCCATGCCCGCTGCCTACCTCATCGTGGACATGCAGATCACCGATCCGGCCCAGTACCAGCAGTACATGGCCGCTGCGCCCGAGGCCGTGCGCGCCTTCGGCGGCGAATACCTGGTGCGCGGGGGGCGTCTGGAAGTCAAGGAAGGCGACTGGCAGCCCGCGCGTGTCGCGGTGGTGCGCTTTCCCAGCTACGAGCAGGCCCGCGCTTTCTACGACAGTGCGCAGTACCAGGCGGCTCGTGCCAAGCGAGCCGGCGCTACCGCATTTTTCAACATGATCCTGGTGGAGGGCGTGGACGCCCCCATTCCCTGAATCCGATCCTTTGCAAACCGAAAGGCAAACATGAGCGCTATCGTTGACATTGTCGGCCGCGAAATCCTGGACAGCCGCGGCAACCCCACCGTCGAATGCGACGTGCTGCTGGAATCCGGCACCATGGGTCGCGCGGCCGTGCCCTCGGGGGCTTCCACCGGCAGCCGCGAGGCCATCGAGCTGCGCGACGGCGACAAGGCCCGCTACCTGGGCAAAGGGGTGCTCAAGGCCGTCGAGCACATCAACACCGAGATTTCCGAGGCCGTGCTGGGGCTGGACGCCTCAGAGCAGGCTTTCCTGGACAAGACGCTGATCGATCTGGACGGCACCGACAACAAGAGCCGCCTGGGCGCCAACGCCATGCTGGCCGTCTCGATGGCCGTGGCCCGTGCCGCTGCCGAGGAGGCCGGCCTGCCGCTGTACCGCTACTTCGGCGGCATGGGGGCGGTGCAGATGCCCGTGCCGATGATGAACGTGATCAACGGCGGCGCGCACGCCAACAACAACCTGGATCTGCAGGAGTTCATGATCCTGCCGGTCGGCGCACCCAATTTCCGCGAGGCCGTGCGCTACGGCGCCGAGGTCTTCCACGCGCTCAAGAAAATCATCCACGACAAGGGCATGCCCACCTCGGTCGGCGACGAAGGCGGCTTTGCCCCGAACGTGTCCAACCATGAGGCGGCCATCCAGCTGATCCTGGAGGCCATCGACCAGGCTGGCTACACCGCCGGCGAGCAGATCGCGCTGGGGCTGGACTGCGCGGCTTCCGAGTTCTACCGCGATGGCCGCTACCACCTCGAAGGCGAAGGGCTGGTGCTGTCGGCCGCCGAATGGACCGATATGCTGGCCGCCTGGGTGGACAAGTACCCGATCATCAGCATCGAAGACGGCATGCACGAAGGCGACTGGGACGGCTGGAAACTGCTGACCCAGCGCCTGGGCGGCAAGGTGCAGCTGGTCGGCGACGACCTCTTCGTCACCAACACCCGCATTCTTAAGCAGGGAATCGAGCAGGGCGTGGCCAACTCCATCCTCATCAAGATCAACCAGATCGGCACGCTGACCGAAACCTTTGCCGCCATCGAAATGGCCAAGCGCGCCGGCTACACCGCCGTGATCAGCCACCGCTCCGGCGAGACCGAAGACAGCACGATTGCCGACATTGCCGTGGGCACCAACGCCGGTCAGATCAAGACCGGCTCGATGAGCCGCAGTGACCGCATGGCCAAATACAACCAGCTGCTGCGCATCGAGGAGGATCTGGGCGAGATCGCCCAGTATCCGGGCCGCTCGGCTTTCTACAACCTGAAGTGATGTCTGCCCGGCCTGCTCCCGCTGGCGCTGCCCGCACATGGCCGGGCCTGCGTCTGCCGGCAGGGGGGCGGCCGGCCTGTGGCAGGGCGTAGCGCATGGGGTCACGTCTGGTCCCGGCTGTACTGGTGGCCTTGCTCGTGGTGCTCCACGCGCAGCTGTGGTTTGGCCGGGGCAGCGTGGGCAGCGTGGCCCGGATGGCAGCCGAGTTGCAGGAGGGCAGGCAGCGCAATGCCCAGGCCCAGCAGATCAACGAACGCTTGCAGGCCGAGGTGCAGGACCTGCAGGAAGGGCTGGAGATGGTCGAGGAAAAGGCCCGGCTGGAGCTGGGCCTGATCAAGCCCGGTGAGATCTACGTCCAGTTCACCCGTTGAACGCGGGCAGCGGGGTCGCCCTTGGCCTCACCGTCGCTTCACTGCAGGGTGGCGCTCGAAGGGGGCTGATCCGGCGTCTGCATGAACAGCCGGGTGATGTCGATGTCGTCGAAGCGGTAATGGGCGCCGCAGAAGTCGCAATCCACTTCGATGGCGCCGCGTTCGGCCAGGATTTCGCGCGCTTCCTGCTGCCCCAGGCCGCGGATCATGGCCGAGACGCGTTCGCGGCTGCAGGTGCAGGCAAACCGCGGCGCATGGCCCTGCGCCGCCGGCTCCAGCTGCTGCAGGCGCTCCTGCCAGAACAGGCGATGCAGGATGCGGTCCGCATCGAGGGTGAGCAGTTCCTCGCGCTTGAGGCTGGAGGCCAGCAGCGCGATGCGCTCATAGTCTTCCTGCTGCTGTGCCCGCAGGCGCTCGGCTTCGGCCGGGTCCTGCCCGGCCAGATTGGCCACGCCTTCGACCGGCAGGCGCTGGATCAGCAGCCCGGCAGCCACCCGTTCGTCGGCGGCCAGCACGAGTGTGGTTTCCAGCTGTTCGCTCTGGCGCATGTACAGCTGCAGGGCGGCCGCCATCGAGGGGGCGCGCCGGCCGTCCGTATCGGTGAGCGGTACCACGCCTTGATAGGGTTGCTGGCCCGGTAGGCGGTCCTGCGGGTCCAGCGTGACCGCGCAGCGGCCCAGGCCGTGCAGATTGACCAGATCCTCCAGCGCGGCCGTCTGCGGCACGGTCCCCTGCACATGGGCGGTGGCGCGCAGGCGCAGGTCCGATTGCACCTCGGCCACGGCCAGCTTGAGCGGTCCATCGCCCAAGATCTGCAGCACCAGGGCGCCGTTGAACTTGATGTTGGACTGCATCAACACCGCGGCGGCCAGCATCTCGCCCAGCAGATCGCGCACCGGTGGCGCGTAGGCGCCGGTGGCGCTGTGCGCGCGGCGCTGCAGGATGTCGGTCCAGGCATCGGTCAGGCGCACGAGCAGGCCGCGCACCGGCAGCCCTTCAAAAAGGAATCGGTGGATTTCGGACACGCGGGGTCTTTCGGGGGAGGCCGCAGGGGCTTTCAGTCGATTTTTCGCAGGCCCTTGCGGAAACGCTCGGCGTTTTCGACGTAATGCCGGGCGATGCGCTGCAGCCCGGCGATCTGCTCGGGCGTGAGCTGCCGCACCACCCGCGCCGGGCTGCCCAGGATCATCGAACCGTCCGGGAATTCCTTGCCTTCGGTCACGAGGGCGCCGGCGCCCACCAGGCAGTTTTTGCCGATGCGTGCGTGGTTGAGCACCACGGCGCCGATGCCGATCAGCGAGCCATCGCCCACGGTGCAGCCGTGCAGCATGACCTTGTGGCCCACGGACACGTTCTCGCCCAGCGTCAGCGGCACGCCTTCGTCGGCATGCAGCACGCTGCCGTCCTGCACGTTGCTGTTGCGGCCGATATGGATGTGCTCGCTGTCGCCGCGCACGATGGTGCCGAACCACACGCTGGCGTTTTCTTCCAGCGTGACCTTGCCGATGACCTGGGCGCTGTCGGCGACGTAAGCATTCGGCCCCAGCTGCGGCACGTGTCCGTCGAGTTCGTAAATGGCCATGTCTGCTGCTCGTTTCGAAGGGGAGGGTCCGATTGTACGGAGGCGCGCGCGGGCCAGCCTTGGGTTCCGGGGGGTTACGGGTCGTGCGTGGACCGGATGGCTGGCCGGCGCAGGGGGCTCAGCCGGACTGCAGCGCGGCCAGTTCCGCTTCGGTAAAGCCTGCGGCGCGGCGCGCATCGAGGTTGAACGGTTTTCGCAGTCGCGGCGCCTGGTAAGCGGCCGTCAGCCCCGCATAGGTCGCCACCGGGTCCAGCCCGCGCTGCGCGCACAGCCAGCCATACCAGCGGTTGCCGGTGGCCACGTGGCCGATTTCGTCGCGCAGGATGATGTCCAGGATCTGCCCGCCCTTGACGTCGCCGATGCCCACCAGCTTGGCCTTGACGGCCGGCGAGGCGTCCAGCCCGCGCGCCTCCAGCGTGCGCGGCACCAGCGCCACGCGGGCCAGCAGGTCGGCCCGGGTGCGTTCGGCCATTTCCCACAGGCCGTTATGGGCCGGAAAGTCGCCGTAGTCGTAGCCCAGGGTGAGCAGGTGGTCGCGCAACAGCGTGAAGTGGTGGGCTTCCTCGAGCGCCACTTGCAGCCAGTCCCGGTAAAACGCGTCCGGCATGCCGGCAAAGCGCCAGCAGATGTCCAGCGCCAGGTCGATGGCGTTGCGCTCGATGTGCACGATGCTGTGCACCAGCGCGGCATGGCCGCGCCGGGTGGCGAGCGAGCCTGGCTTGATTTGGGTGTGGGGCACCAGCGGCGGGCGCTCGCTGCGCCCCGGGATGCCGGGCGGCTCCTCGAATACGCGCTGGGTATCGAGCGGGCCTTGCCGGTCCAGTGCCGCCACGCCCCGGGCCTTGGCCACCGGGTCGGCCAGGGCCAGCAGCTGCAGACAGGCGGCGCGCAGTTCCATCGGGGCCGGATTATCCCCCTAGAATCATCGCCGCACCCCCACAGGTCCGACGCCGATGAGCACCCCATCCGACCCTACCCCCAGTCCGCCACCGCCTGGTGACGACACCACGGCCATTGCGCGCCAGGCCATCCTGGATGAAAACCGCAACGTCGTCGGCTACGAGCTGTACGACCGCTCCCTGGCCGGCAAGCCCTACACCTCGGCCAGCGATGCGGAGATGCTGTTCAACGTGCTGACGCACGCCGAGCTGCAGGCGCTGATGGGCCGCAAGACCATGTTCATCAACTGCACGCACGAGAGCCTGTCGGGCCGGCACCTGGAGCTGATCCATCCCGAGCGCGTGGTGCTGGAAGTGCCGCCGGTGCCCGGCCACGGCGCGGCGGAAATCGCTGCCTGTCTGCCGGCCATGCAGGAGGTGCGCCGCCGGGGCTTCCGGCTGGCGTGCAGCCAGCTGATGCTGGCCAAGCCCTATGCCGCCTGGCTGCCGCTGGTGAGCTACATCAAGATCGACATGCAGCAGGTCAAGCCCGAGGTGATCGAGCCGCTGGTGAAGTTTGCGCGCGCCCACACCGCGGCCCAGCTGATCGCCGAGAAAGTCGAGACGGCAGAGCAGTTCGAGCTGGCCATGCAGCACGGCATCCGGCTGTTCCAGGGCTACTGGTTCGCTACTCCGGTGCTGATCCGCGGGCAGACGCTGCGGCCGGCGCAGGCCAACATCATCCAGCTCATCAACCTGGTGCGGCGCAATGCCGAGGTCAGCGCCATCGAGGAAGTGCTCAAGCGCGACCCGACGCTGTCGTTCAACCTGCTGCGCTTCATCAATTCCGCCGGATTTGGCCTGAGCTGTGAAATCACGTCCTTCCGCCATGCCGTGATGATCCTGGGCATGCAGAAGCTCTTTCGCTGGGCGGCCTTGCTGATGACCACCTCGCGCGCTGGCGGCTCGCCGCCGGCCGTGGGCAAGACGGCGGTGGTGCGCGGCCGGCTGATGGAGTTGCTGGCGGCCGAGCTGCTGCCACCGGAAGAGGCCGACGACGCCTTCGTCGTCGGCGTGTTCTCGCTGCTGGACACCATGCTGGGCCTGCCGATGGAGCAGGCGCTGGAATCCATCTCCCTGTCGGCTCACGTGGCCGATGCGCTGCTGCATCGCAAAGGCATGTTCGCTCCCTTCCTGGAGCTGACGCTGGCCTGCGAAAACGCCGACGACGAAGCTTTTGCCCGCGCCGCCACCCAGTTGCACCTGTCCAACCATCAGGTCAACTGGGCCCACCTGCAGGCCCTGGCCTGGGCCGAAAGCATCGAGGCCGGCGCGGCCTGATCAGCCGCGCGGGTGGTGCTGCGCGTGCAGCGTCTTGAGCCGCTCGCGCGCGACGTGGGTGTAGATGGTGGTGGTCGAGATGTCGGCATGCCCCAGCAGCATTTGCACCGCCCGCAGATCGGCGCCATGGTTGAGCAGGTGGGTGGCAAAGGCGTGGCGCAGCGTGTGGGGTGAAAGCGGCGCGGTGATGCCGGCCCGATGGGCGTATTTGCGCACCAGCGTCCAGAACATCACCCGTGTCATCGCCTCGCCGGCACGTTGGCCACGTACCGTCACGAACAGATCCTCGCTCTGGCGGCCGGCCAGCAGGGCCGGGCGGGCTTCGTCCAGATAGCGCCGCAGCCAGGCGGCGGCGACCTCGCCAAATGGCACCAGCCGTTCCTTGCTGCCTTTGCCGAAGACGCGCAGCACGTGCTCGTTCAGGCTGACATGGAAGGTCTTGAGGTGTACCAGCTCGCTCACGCGCAGGCCGCTGGCGTACATCAGTTCCAGCATCGTGCGGTCGCGCACGGCCAGCGGGCTGTCTTCGCCCGGGGCGGCCAGCAGCGCTTCGACCTGGGCTTCGCTCAGGGTCTTGGGCACGCGCAGCGGCTGTTTGGCGGCCTGCAGCTTCAGCGTGGGGTCGGCCTGGACCAGGTGCTCGCGCAGCGCCCAGCGGAAATAGCGCTTGAACACCGTGAGCCGCCGGTTGGCCGAGCTGGGGCGGGTCTGGGCATGGCGGGCAGCGAAATAGCCGCTCAGGTCCGTGGTGGTGGTCTGCAAAAGGCTACGCCCGCGGCCGTGCAGCCAGCGGGCGTAGAGCGTGAGGTCGCGGCGGTAGGCCGCCAGCGTGTGCGCCGACAGCCCCTCTTCCAGCCACAGGGCGTCGATGAAGGCGTCGATCGACGGCTCCTCCATGCCGGCCCCGCCGCTGGCGCTTCAATCCAGCTTGAGCTTGGCGGTGTCCACCACCTTCTTGTACACCTCGTACTCGGCCTTGATCTGGGCCGCGAACTCGGCGGGGCTGTTGGCGATGATGATGGAGCCGGTGTCCTCGATGCGCTTGCGCACGGCCGGGTCCTGCAGCACCTGGCGCGTGGCGGCATTGATCTTGTCCACCACTTCTTTGGGCAGGCCCTTGGGGCCGAGGATGCCGTAATACGCCATGCGGTTGACCGGCTCCAGCCCCACTTCCTTGAAGGTGGGCACATTGGGCAGCACGGCCAGACGCTGCGGCGCGGCCACCACGATGGGCACCAGGCGGCCGGCCTGGATGAAGGGCAGGGCCGAGGGCAGGTTGTCGAAGATGATCGGCACCTGCCCGGCGACGGTGTCATTGAGCGCAGGGCCCGCGCCACGGTAGGGGATGTGGATGATGAAGGTGCCGGTCTGGCTCTTGTACAGCTCGGTCTGCAGATGGCCGATGCCGCCGGTGCCCGAGGTGGCGTAGGAATACTTGCCGGGCGAGCGCTTGAGCTCGGCCAGGAAACCGGCATGGTCCTTGGCGGGGAAGCTGGGATGCACGGCAATCACGTTGGGCGTGGCCGCGATGTTGATGATGGGCGTGAAATCGGTCAGCGGGTTGTAGGGGATCTTGGGGTTGATGGCCGGGTTGGCCGCCGTCGTGGAGACCGTGGCCATGCCCAGCGAGTAGCCGTCGGGCGCTGCCTTGGCCGTTTCAGAGGCCCCCACCACGCCGCCGCCGCCGGCCTTGTTCTCCACCACCACCGGCTGGCCCAGCACCTTGCCCAGCGGTTCGGCGATCACGCGCGCGATGATGTCGGTCGTGCCGCCCGGCGCGAACGGCACCTGCAGCTTGATGGGCTTGTTCGGATAGCCCTGCGCGTAGGCGGTGCCGGCGGCAGCCAGCAGACTCAGGGCGAGAAGGGCACGTCGCTGCATGGGAAGGACTCCTCAAAAAGTGAAACGTGGCCGGATTCTATTGCCCCAGCAAGCCGCTGCGCAGCCGGGTATCCACCGGGTCGTCGCCGACGAAGATGGCCAGCATCGCGTGATAGATGTCTGCGCCGGCGATGGGGCTGCCCTGCGGCCGGTCGTTGACCGCCAGCAGCAGGCCCTGCTGGGGCACATAGTCCAGCGTGATGGTGTCGCCGGTACGCGCCATGCCGATGGCGTCGATGATGCGACCGAACTGTTCCAGTCGCTCCTGCATCGCGGCCCATTCGGCGGCGCTGACGTTCTTGCGGATGCCGTCAAGCAGGGCCTTCTTGATGTCTGGCGCGCCGATGTCCATCAGCATGCGCAGCTGCAGCCGCTTGGCGCCCGGATGGCCCAGCACCTGGGCGCCGTCGCGGGCTTTTTCCTCCAGGTACAGCGCGGCGACGAAGGCCTTGAAGACGAAGACTGCGCGGACCCCCAGGCCATTGAGCTGCAGCTCGCGGCTGGCCACGCGGGCGCGTTCCTCAAAGCGCTGTCCTTCCAGCACGGCCGAGGCCATGGCCGCGCCCGTCATCAGCGCCAGAGCCGGCGCCAGCCACCAGGTATGCATACGTCTGTTCATGGCTGCTCAACGCAGCTGTCCCCCGCGCGGCCGACAGGCCGACGGCGCGCTGCTATTCTCGGCGGGTGAGTTACGCCCAACTGCTGTTTCCCGATTTTTCCCTCATCCTGTGCGGCTATCTGGTCTGCCGCTACACCGCGCTGAACCGTCCCGTCTGGGAGCAGGTGGAGGTGCTGGTCTATTTTTTCCTGTTCCCGGTGCTGCTGTTTCACAGCATCGTCAAAAGCCCGCTGGATCTGGGGGCCACCTCGGGCCTGATCGGCGCCGGCGTGCTGCTGGGCCTGTGCGGCATCGCGCTGGCCTATGCGCTGCCGCTGCTGCCCGGGCTGCGCCGGCGCGTCGATGCCCGCCTGCACGCGGCTGGGGCGCAGGTGGCATTCCGCTTCAATTCCTTCATCGGCCTGGCGCTGGTGGAGCGGCTCAGTGGCACACCGGGGGTGTTGCTGCTGGCCGTGCTGATCGGCTTTTGCGTGCCCATGTTCAACATCGCCGCCGTCTGGCCGATGGCGCGGCAGTCCCAGCGCCATTTCGGGCGCGAGCTGCTGCGCAATCCGCTGATCATCGCCACGGTCACCGGTCTGCTGGCCAATCTGGCGGGGCTGCGCGTGCCGGTCTGGGCCGAGCCCACGCTCGGCCGCATCGGAGCGGCCTCGATCGCGCTGGGGCTGATGGCCGCCGGCGCGGGCCTGCGCCTGTCCAGCCTGGGGCGGGGCAAGACGCTGGCGGTGGCCATTCTGGCCATCAAGCACCTGCTGCTGCCGCTGGTGGCGCTGGGGCTGGCGCATGCTTTCGGTCTTAATCCCATGCAGGCCACGGTGCTGCTGGCCTTCTCGGCCCTGCCCACGGCTTCCAGCGCCTACGTGCTGGCCGCGCGCATGGGGTACGACGGGGCCTATGTGGCGGCGCTGGTGACGCTGTCCACCCTGCTGGGCGTGGCCAGCCTGACTTTTGCCCTTGGCGTGCTGCGCGGCTTCGCGCCTATGACTTGAGCAGTTCGGCCGTGAAGGCGTGGATCGCCTCCAGCTCGGGCTTGAGCGGGGTGAACGGGATGCCTTCGCGCCGCAGCAGCGCGCGCATGCCCCGGTCCACTTCCTTGGCCTGGGCCTCGTCCTGGAAGCGGCCGGTGTGCACATAGGGCCGGTCGCCCCGTTCGACCAGGATGTTGACGTTGTTGTACAGCCGGTACCAATCCAGGATCTGCTTGCGGGTCTTGCCTACGTCGCAGATGTTGTCGGGGTAGGTTTCGTTGTAATAGAGCACCTGGGGCAGCGAGGATTCGGTCACCAGGTACTGCACCTGCCCGTCCAGCAGCTCCAGCATCTGGTGCACCTGCTGGGCGATCTTGTACTGGTTGCGCAGGGCCTCGTAGTCCTTCTGCCACACCAGCGACTTGGAGTAGTCGGGCACCAGCTCCACCGTTTTGTGGTGCAGGTGCAGCTGAAGGATGATGGCCGCAGTGAAGAGCGACTTCTGGCTGCCGGGCCCGCCGATGACGTTGATCACCTTCGTCGGGTACAGGCGCATCTTGTTTTCCGGCAGATGGGGCGAGACGTAGGTGTACTGGATGGTCATGGGCCGGCTCCTCGGTTCAGGCGATTGCCGTGGCCTGCCCCAGCGCCCACTGCGCGTGCTCGCGTACCAGCGGGGTGGCGCGCGCGAGCAGCTGGTGCAGTGCAGCCACTATCGCAGGGTCCGGGCCCTGGCGCAAGGCGTTGCCCAGCGCCACGGCAATGTTGCGTTGCCAGCGCTCGTGCCCGATGCGCCGGATCGCGCTGCCTTCTGTGCGGCGCAGAAATTCGGCTTCGCTCCAGCTCAGCAGGGCCAGCAGATCCTGGGCAGCAAAGTCCGCGCGCGGCGCAAAGTCGGGCAGCGCGCTGCGCCGGGCGTATTTGTTCCAGGGGCAGACGAGCTGGCAGTCGTCGCAGCCATAGATGCGGTTGCCCATCAGCGGGCGCAGCGCTTCGGGTATGGACCCCGGGTGCTCGATCGTCAGGTAGGAGATGCAGCGCCGCGCATCCAGCCGCCCCGGCCCGAGGATCGCCTGCGTGGGGCACAGGTCGATGCAGGCCCGGCAGCGCCCGCAATGGCCGTCCACCGGCGCCGTCGGCGGCAGGGCCAGATCGACATAGATTTCGCCCAGAAAGAACATCGAGCCGCCGGTGCGGCTGAGCACCAGCGTGTGCTTGCCGCGCCAGCCCAGGCCGCTGCGTACGGCCAGCTCGGCTTCCAGCACCGGCGCCGAATCGGTGAACACCCGGTGCCCGAACGGCCCCACCGCCTGCGCCATGCGCGCGGCCAGCTGCTGCAGGCGGCCGCGCAGCACCTTGTGATAGTCCCGCCCGCGGGCATACAGCGACACCACGGCTTCGCGCGGTTGCCGCAGCCGCGCCAGCTCGCGCTGCTGCCAGTCGGCCGGCGTCGCAGCGGGCAGGTAATCCATGCGCGCGGTGATCACGCTCACCGTGCCCGGCACCAGCTCGGCCGGGCGGGCCCGCTTCATGCCGTGCGCGGCCATGTAAGCCATTTCGCCGTGAAAGCCCTGCGCCAGCCAGTCCCGCAATCCCGGCTCGGCATCGGACAAATCGACACCGGCCACGCCGATTTGGGAAAATCCCAGCTCACGGGCCCAAGCCTGGAGCTGGAAGACGAATTGAGCACCGTCGAAAGACACCCGGTCATTGTAGAAACCTGCCAGCTGCGTGACGAAGCCGCCACGCAGGCCGTGGCCGCCGCGCTGGCCGCCCAGCCCGCGCTGCGCGATGCCTATGTGGAACTGCAGGGCGAGTTGGGTGCCGGCAAGACCACCTTCGTGCGCCACCTGCTGCGCGCGCTCGGCGTGCAGGGGCGCATCAAAAGCCCCACCTATGCCGTGGTCGAGCCCTATGAATTGCCGGGGCTGGCCATCTGGCATTTCGATTTCTACCGCTTCGACGACCCGCGCGAGTGGGAAGACGCCGGCCTGCGCGACATCTTCGCCAGCCCCGGCCTGAAGCTGGCCGAGTGGCCCGAAAAAGCCGCCGGTGTGCTGCCGCAGGCCGATCTGGTGCTGCAGTTGCGGCTGCGGCCCGACGCCAGCCGGGAGCTGACGCTGCGCGCCCAGACCCCCACGGGGCAGGCCCTGCTGCGCGGCGTGCGGGAGGCGCTGCCGTGAAGCGCCGCGAGCTGCTGCAGACCGGCACGCTGGTGCTGCTGCTGGGGCGCGCGCAATTGGCCGCCGGCGCCACCATCGTGGCCGTGCGGGTGTGGCCGGCGCAGGACTACACGCGGGTGACGCTGGAATCGGACACCGAGCTCAAGGCCCGCCACACCCTGATCGGCCAGCCGCCCCGGCTGGCCGTGGACATCGAGGGCATCGACCTCAACCCCGAGCTGAAGGAACTGGTGGCCAAGGTCCGCCCGGATGACCCCAACATCGCCGGCATCCGGGTGGGGCAGTATGCGCCCAAGGTGGTGCGGCTGGTCATCGACCTCAAACAGGCCATCAAGCCGCAGGTCTTCACGCTGGCGCCGGTGGCCGCCTACCAGCACCGGCTGGTGTTCGACCTCTACCCGGCCCAGCCGCCGGATCCGCTGGCCGCGCTGATTGCCGAGCGCTTGCAGCTCAGGGAAGCGGCGCCGGCGGCTGGCGCTGCTTCGGCCCCCGCGCCGGCTGCGCAGGCTGCCGACCCCTTGGGCGAACTGATCGCGCGCCACGCCGAGCGCGGCAGCGGCCCGACGGCTGTGCCGGTGCTGCCGCCGCGCGGTGGCGCCGGGACCGATCGGTTGATCATCGTGGCGCTGGATCCTGGCCACGGCGGCGAGGATCCGGGCGCCATCGGCCCCGGTGGCACGCGCGAGAAAGACGTGGTGCTGCGTCTGGCGCGGCGCCTGCGCGACCGCATCAACGCCACCCGCGTCAACGGCCACACCATGCATGCCTTCCTCACGCGCGACGGTGACTATTTCGTGCCCTTGCACGTGCGCGTGCAAAAGGCCCGTCAGGTCCAGGCCGACCTGTTCGTCAGCATCCACGCCGATGCTTTCTACACGCCGCGGCCACAGGGCGCCAGCGTATTCGCGCTCAGCCATGGCGGGGCTTCCAGCAGCGCGGCGCGCTGGATGGCTGCCAAGGAAAACCGGGCCGACCTGATTGGCGGCATCAACGTCAAGGCCAAGGACCAGCAGGTCGCACGCGCCCTGCTGGACATGAGCACCACCGCGCAGATCAAGGACAGCCTCAAGCTGGGCCACACGCTGCTGCAGGAGATCGGCCGCGTGGGCAAGCTGCACAAGCCGCGGGTGGAGCAGGCCGGCTTTGCCGTGCTGAAGGCCCCCGATATCCCCAGCGTGCTGGTGGAGGCCGCTTTCATCAGCAACCCCGACGAGGAAGCCAAGCTCAACAGCGAGAGCTATCAGGAACAGCTGGCCGACGCGTTGATGCGCGGCATCGAAGGCTATTTCGCCAAGAACCCCCCGCTGGCGCGCAGCCGCAGCATCTGATTCGGCGCACAGGCCGCCAGCCAAGGCTGGCCCAGCCGCGGGCACAAAAAAGCCGGGCCCTCATCGGAATACAAGTTGATACGCACATTCATCCATCCTGAATTGCTTATGTGAGAATTTGTCGGTGTTGTCCCTTGCCCCTTTTGGGGGATGACACAACACATGCATCTCGGGTAACGTCAAGCCTCAGCAAACTTTGAGCTGCGAACAAGCGGCCACAGGTGAGGGCATACGTGAATTCGGGCATACGCGCGCTGTCATCGGATGGCGCAACTGACGAGGTCGGGTCAAAGCCGGTCTCATCAGAACAATCTGATGGTCCCCAAAGCGCCACTCACGTAAATGCCCTGCGTGGTTCCCTGCAAGCCCTCTGCGCCATTGCCCGCTTCCACCAGATCGCTGCCGACCCGGCCACTCTGGCTCACCAGCTCGGCTGGTCTGCCAACGAAGCCCTGCAGATTGACGACCTGCTGCTGGCAGCCCAGCACCTGGGCCTGAAGGCCAAACGCTCCCGCACCA
>DAIUCJ010000014.1:0-66186 GCA_036846225.1 Hylemonella sp. | reverse complement strand
GCGAGGGAGCGAGCACCGCGCAACGCCGCAGATGGCCTACCGCAGCAGTTTTTCAGCGGCCTGCTGAGACGGCGGCCGCTCAGCGCCCCAGCAGCTGCTTGAGGCGGTCTTCGGCCTGCTGCTGCAGGCGCTGCTGGGCCTTGGCCTTTTCCTCGTCGAGCCGGCGCTGCGTTTCCTGCTGCAGTTGGACTTTGCGCTCATCGAGCTGTTCGCGCGCGCGCCCCAGCGCCGTGGCGCCCAGGTCCAGTTGCCAGCCCAACTGCTGGTAAGGGCCGCTGATGCGCACCGGAATGCTCAGGCCCCGCAGCTGCTCCAGCTCCGGCCCGCCCTGGCCCTGCAGCGTGGGCACGACGGTGGCCTTGAGGGTGTAGTCCAGCCGGTCTTCGGGCAGGTAGATGGTGCCGCTGCCGCCCAGGCGCAGCAGCGGCGATTTGCCGCTGAGGTCGTCGTTACGGGCTACGCCGTCGGTGATGCGCCAGCTCGCGCTGAGCTCGCTGAAATCGGTTTTCTCCTGGGCGGCGGTGCTGCCGCTGGCGCCGCCGGCCAGGCGCGCCTTGGCATCGCGCAGCAGCGCGGCGAGGTTGATGCCCCGGATGGCCCCGTCGCGCAGCTGCACCGCCAGCTGGCCGTTGAGCTGGCGCTTGAACCCGCTCAGGGTCTGGCCGCTGGTGCGCAGATCCAGGCTGACCCGGCCCCGTCCATCCAGCGGCTGCTGTCCCAGCAGGTCCTGCAGCAACGGGCCCAGCTGCACTTCGCGCAACTCCAGCCTGGCGCCCAGTTGCTGGGGCTGGCCGGCGCTGGCCTGAACCGTGCCTTGCAGGCTGCCGCCGTAGAGCGTGGCCGCGATCGGGCCGGCTTCGGCGCGGCCCTGCTGCACCCGCAGCGGCAGCCGCAGGCCGGTGGCCTTCAGGTTCATGGCTTGCAGCGATTCGATGCCCAGCGTGCCCCGCAGGTTCAGCCCGCGCAGCGCCGACAGGTCGATGACGGGCTCGGCGGCCGCCGATCTCGCGGGCGCTGCGGCCGGCGCGCCGGCGGCCGGGGCCGGCCGGTAGCGGTCGATGTCGAGCGCGCCCAGCGCCAGGTCGAAATCGATCAGCGGCTGGGCCAACCGCTGGATGCCGGCCTTCAGCGCCAGCGTGGTCTGGTCCAGCCGGCCGTCCAGGTTCAGTCGGATCTGCTCCTGTTGCAGCTCGGCGCTGAGCTGTCCGCGGGCCTGTAGCTGCAGCGTGCCACCTGCGGGGTTGGGGGCGGAGGCCTGGATCTGCAGGTCGCCCAGGGTGTAGCGCTGCTGCGCCCAGTCGGCCAGCAGGGCGCCGCCCAGCTGGCCTTCATAGCGTGCCGCGCCCTGCCGGGCTGCGGCCTGCAGCGTCAGCGCCGGGGCCTGGGCACGCTGGGCGCCGGCCTGCAGGGCCGGGGCGCGCAGTTCCAGCTGCAGCTCGGTGAGGCCGGCGGCCTGGCCGTCCAGGCGCAGCCGCAGATTCTTGAGCTGCACCGCCGGCTCGGCCAGCTGGGGGGTGAAGTCGCCGTCGGCAGCCAGGCGCAGCTGCAGGGCCGGCGCCTGGCCCTGCAGCTCGGCGGCGAGTTCGAGGCGGCTGCTGCGCCCGTCGGCGATCGCGCCGGTGCGCAGGTCCAGCGCGGCCACGGTCAGCCGCTGGCCGCTGGCCGCATCGCTGTAGTCGATGCGGGCGCGCCGGATGTCGATGCCGCCGATGTCCAGCGCCGGCAGGGCGGCGGCCGGCTCGGGAGAGGGGGAGGCGGGCGCGGCCGGCGCGCCGGCTTGCTGGGGCAGCAGGTCGGCGAAGTTGTAGCGCCCCTGGCGGTCGCGGGCGATGCGCAACTGCAGCCCTTCGATCTGGATGCGATCCACCACCACCTGGCGCGACAGCAGCGGCCACAGCGCCACGCTCACGCGCAGGTCCTGCACGGCGGCGAACACCTGTTCTTGCCCGGGCTCGCTCAGGCTCACGGCGCCCAGCTGCGCGCCGATGCGCGGCCACAGCGTCAGGCGGATGTCGCCGGGCAGGCTCAGCGTGCGGCCCGTGTGGGTGCGGAGCAGCTCGATCAGGCGCGGCTTGTAGGCGTTCGGGTCGAACGTGGCGGCCACGTAGGCCAAGACCGCCAGCGCGAGCACCAGCACGGCGGCCAGTGCGAGCAGGAGGATCTTGAGGGCTTTGTTCATCGCGGCACCCGGTTTCGGCAGTGGGCGCAGCAAGGATAACCCGGGCGGGGTCGTTTCACCGCCTCACAGCTGGCCCCGGGCCAGGCGTGCGGCCAGGCGGCTGAGCGCGGCATAGGCCTGGCCGGCATCGGCGTCCCAGTCGGTGAGGGCCTGCAGCTGGCGCTGCACCAGTTCTTGGTCGCCGCGCGCGGCCGGCCCGGTCAGCGCGCCCTGCGGCCCCAGGGCCAGCAGATTGTCCAGCGCGTGGCCCAGCAGCCGCGCGCGCAGCGCCGGCAGTTCGGCGGCCGCAATACCGCTGTCGCGCCACAGCCGCTCGGCCACGGCCTGCAGCACCGGCAGGAAGTTGGTGGCGTACACCGCGGCGGCGTGGTAGAGCAGCTTGTCTTCGGCGCGCAGGGTGCAGCAGCGCGCGCCGATGGCCGCCAGCCACGCCTGCAGATCGCCCAGCGCGGCGGCGTCGCCCTGCAGCGCGCACAGCGTGCCGGCAAACTGCTGCACGGCCCGCTCGGGCGTGGCAAAGCTCAGCAGCGGATGCGCGCTGGCCACGCGCCAGCCGCGCTGCGCCAGCGGCTGCAGCGCATCGGCGGGCAGCGAACCGCTGGCATGGAAGGCCAGGGCCGCCGGCTGCGGCAGCGCCGCCAGCGCCTGGGCCGTGGCCGCGATCTGCCGGTCCGGCACCGCGATGAGCCAGGCATCGGCGGCCTGCATCGCCGCCAGGGTGGCGGCGGGGCGGCCCGCACCGATGAAGGCCACCGCGGCCTGCGCGCTGGCGGCGGACGTAGCCAGCACGTCCTGCAGCTGCAGCACGCCCTGCTGCTGCCACAGCCGCGCCAGTGTGCGGCCGACGCGGCCGGGGCCGATCAGGTTCAGCGTGGGCCGCGCAGGCATGGCTTCACACCAGCCCCAGCGCGCCCAGCAGCGCACCGCCGCCCAGCAGCCACAGCAGGTGCAGCCGCGTGCGCCAGGCCAGCAGGGTGCCGGCAGCCGTCAGCAGCCACAGCGGCCAGTCCCGCCGCGCGTCGCCATGGGCGCTGGCCAGCAGCCAGCCGGTGGCGATCAGCAGGGCGATGACGATCGGCGCCATGCCCTGCTTGAAAGCGCGCACGCCGCGCCGCTCGCGGTTGGCATAGCCCCAGCGCGCGGCGTGGTAGCTCAGGATGGAGCTGGGCAGCAGGATGCCGGTCATGGTCAGCAGCACGCCCAGCACGGCCGGCCCCAGACCGCCGGCATTGAGGCCCACGTGCCAGCCCATCAGCGCGACGAACAGCACATTGGGCCCGGGGGCGGCCTGGGCGATGGCGATCGAGGCGGTGAACTGCGCATCGCTCATCCAGCCATGCTGGTCCACCAGGTAGCGGTGCATGTCGGGCGCGGTGGTGATGGCGCCACCCACCGCCAGCAGCGACAGGGTGGCAAAGTGCAGAAAGAGCTGCAGCCAGTCGGCCCAGCCCAGCGCCAGGGCCGCGTTCATGGCGCCAGCCGCCGGTAGGCCAGCGCGCTGGCGACCGAGCCCAGCCCGAGCAGCACATAGGCCAGCGGCCAGCGCAGCAAGGCCACCGCGACGAAGCACAGCCCGCCCAGCGCGACGCAGCGCCCCAGCCCGAGCACATTGCCGCGCAGCGCCGGAAACAGCCGCAGCCCCACGGCGATGATCAGGCCCGCGGCCACCGCGCCCATGCCGCGCAACGCGCCGGTGACGGCCGGGTGCTGCGCGTAGCGGGCATAGAGAAGGGCCAGCAGCAGCACCACCAGCAGGGGCAGGGCCAGCATGCCGGCCAGCGCGGCCAGCGCGCCGCGCCAGCCGAAATAGCGCTGCCCCAGCATGATGGCCAGGTTGACGATGTTGGGGCCGGGCATGATCTGCGCGACGGCCCAGTCTTCGACGAACTGCTCGTTGCTCATCCAGCGCCGCCGCTCCACCAGTTCGCGCTGGGCGATCGCCAGCACGCCGCCAAAGCCCTGCAGGGCCAGGCCGGTGAAGGACCAGAACAGTTCCAGCGGCGAACGCGGCCGCAGCAGGGCAGAGGAGTCATCCATGGCCGCATTATCGGCGGGGCGGCTGCGGGCTTGCTGCGCCAGGGAGTCGCGCCTCAGTTGCGCGCGTAGTTGAGCTGAAAGCCCGCCACGCCGTGAAAGCGCGCTATTTCCTGGGCGAGCTCGGAGATCGGCACCATGCGCTGGCGGTTGCGCGCGATGGCCACGAAGCTCCACTCCTGCGCGCCGTCGGCCATGCCGATGCGGATCGAGCCCGGCGCGATGTCGTAGTCGCGCTCGGCCGCCAGCTGGCGCAGCGCCGCTTCCTGCGGCACGAAGTCCGGCCTGAAGCGCAGCGTCACGGCCACGGCCTGGCGGGTGGGCAGCCAGGCTTCCAGCCGCGACATCCACATCATCGAGACGGCAGCCAGCAGCGCCAGCGCCATGGCCGCGGCGTAAAAACCCACGCCCACCAGGATGCCGATGACCGCGGTGGCCCACAGCGATGCGGCCGTGGTCAGCCCGCTGATGGTGTAGCCCTCGCGCATGATGACCCCGGCGCACAGAAAGCCGATGCCGGTGACGATGCCCTGGATCACCCGCGTCGTGTCGCCGGCGGTGGCGGCGATCGCGTGTCCGCCATACCAGCCGGCCGAGTAGCCGCCGATGACCGTCAGCGCCGCCGAGGCCATGCACACCAGCCCATAGGTGCGCATGCCGGCGGCGCGCCCGTGGTAGGAGCGCTCGTAGCCCACCAGCAGGCCCAGCAGCAGCGCGCCCAGCAGGTTCAGCAGCACCAGCAGGTTGGCCGCGACCATGGGCGCGGACCAGAATTCGGTGAGGGTTTGCCAGGACAGAATCATCGCGATGCATCCGCAAAAGGCTGTCCGGCCATTGTGCAGCGCCTTTGCCTGCAGCGCCAGCTCGGACACACCCGCATAAAACCCCGGGCCGGCGCCGGCATGGCCGGCCACGTACACTTGCGCCTCCCGCCATGAACGCCCCCCGCGACGTCTCCTTCTTCCCGCGCCACGCCAGGCCGCTGACCAGCTACCGCAAGTACTGGGCGGCGCGTTTCGGCACGGCCCCGTTCCTGCCCATGAGCCGGGAGGAGATGGAGCGCCTGGGCTGGGACAGCTGCGACGTCATCCTGGTCACCGGCGACGCCTATGTGGACCACCCGAGCTTTGGCATGGCCATCGTCGGCCGCCTGCTGGAAGCCCAAGGTTTTCGCGTGGGCATCATCGCCCAGCCGGACTGGACGAGCGCCGAGCCGTTCAAGGCCCTGGGCCGGCCCAACCTGTTCTGGGGCGTGACGGCGGGCAACATGGATTCGATGATCAACCGCTACACGGCCGACCGCAAGATCCGCAGCGACGACGCCTACACCCCCGGCGACGTGGGCGGCAAGCGCCCGGACCGCGCCTCCATCGTGTACAGCCAGCGCTGCCGCGAGGCCTACCCCGACGTGCCCATCGTGCTGGGCGGCATCGAGGCCTCGCTGCGCCGCATCGCCCACTACGACTACTGGAGCGACAAGGTGCGTCGATCCATCGTGGTGGACAGCAAGTGCGACATCCTGCTCTACGGCAACGCCGAGCGCGCGCTGGTGGAAGTGGCCCACCGGCTGGCCGCCGGCGTGCCGGTGCACGCGATCACCGACGTGCGCGGCACCGCCTTCGTGCGGCGCCATTCGCTGCATGAGCCGGGCCAGGAGTGGTTCGAGATCGACTCGACCGAGGTGGACCGGCCCGGGCGGGTGGATGAGCACGTCAACCCCTACTGGACCACCGCCGAACAAGCCACCCGGCAGGGGAGCAGCTGCACGCGCGATGCTCCTGAAAATGAAGCGCAGAATCCAGCAACCACGGCGGTTCTGGCCCAAACTGGCATGCAGGCGCGGGAGCAGCCGCTGCGCTTCATGGCCCCTGCGGCCCGCGTTGCTAAAAGCCAGCGCCCGCCGCGCGAGCGCACCGTCATCCGCCTGCCCAGCTACGAGCAGGTCAAGGCCGATCCGGTGCTCTACGCCCACGCCAACCGCGTGCTGCATCTGGAGACCAACCCCGGCAACGCCCGCGCGCTGGTGCAGGCGCACGGCGAAGGCTCAACCGCCAGAGACGTCTGGATCAACCCGCCGCCGATTCCGCTGACCACCGCCGAGATGGACTACGTCTTCGGCCTGCCCTATGCGCGCAGCCCGCACCCGGCCTACGCCGATGCGCAAGGCCGCTTCGATGGGCCGACCCGGATCCCGGCCTGGGAGATGATCCGCTTCTCGGTCAACATCATGCGCGGCTGCTTCGGCGGCTGCACCTTCTGCTCCATCACCGAGCACGAAGGCCGCATCATCCAGAGCCGCTCGGAGGACTCGATCATTCACGAGATCGAGGAAATCCGCGACAAGGTGGCCGGCTTCACCGGCGTCATCTCCGACCTGGGCGGCCCCACGGCCAATATGTACCGCATCGGCTGCAAGTCGCCCGAGATCGAGGCCGCCTGCCGCAAGCCCAGCTGCGTCTATCCGGGCATCTGCCCCAATCTGAACACCGACCATGGCGCGCTGATCCAGCTGTACCGGCGCGCCCGCGGCCTCAAGGGCATCAAGAAGATCCTGATCGGCTCGGGCCTGCGCTACGACCTGGCGGTGCGCTCGCCGGAATACGTGAAGGAACTGGTGCAGCACCACGTGGGCGGCTACCTGAAGATCGCCCCCGAGCACACCGAGCCCGGCCCGCTGTCCAAGATGATGAAGCCGGGCATCGGCAGCTACGACCGGTTCAAGCAGCTGTTCGAGAAATACAGCGCCGAGGCCGGCAAGCAGCAGTACCTGATTCCGTACTTCATCGCGGCCCATCCGGGCACCAGCGACGAGGACATGCTCAACCTCGCGCTGTGGCTGAAGAAAAACGGCTTTCGCGCCGACCAGGTGCAGACCTTCTACCCCAGCCCGATGGCCACGGCCACGGCCATGTACCACACCGGGCTGAACACGCTCAAGGGCATCCATCGCGACGGCCGCACCGAGCGGGTGGACATCGTGCGCGGCGAGAAGCGTCGCCGCCTGCACAAGGCTTTCCTGCGCTACCACGACCCGAACAACTGGCCGCTGCTGCGCGAGGCGCTCAAGGCCATGGGCCGCGCCGACCTCATCGGCAACGGCAAGCACCACCTGATCCCGGCCTTCCAGCCCCTGACCGACGGCAGCTACCGCAGCGCGCGGCGCAAGAACTCCACGCCGCCGAAAACCGCGCCGCTCGCCTCCCAGTTCGCGGCCCGCCGTGGCGCGCCGCCCAAGGGAAGCATCCTGACCCAGCACACCGGCCTGCCGCCGCGGCCGGGCGGTAGCCCCTCGGCCAGACCGCGCAAGCCGCGCTGAAAAGGCGCAGCCGCCTGGCCGGATCAGGCGTCCTGCGGCGGCAAGGTGTGCAGCGGCAGATCCAGCCGCTGGGCCAGCGCATCGAGCCGGCGACGCGTCTGCTGCGCGAACCAGCGCGCCAGCGCTTCGTGCAGGGCAGGGTCCATCATCGAAGCCGCCTGCAGGCCGGCAGCCGCGCACAGCGCCTGCGCGAAATGCGGCTCCAGCGCCGCCACGGCCACCCGGCCGTCGCGGCAGGCATACACCTGGTAGCCCGCATGGCCGCCGCCGACGGCGCTGCGCGGCTGCACCAGCCCCCAGCGGCGCGGCAGCGCCAGCCAGGCCGCCGCCTCCGACAGCGCCACCTCCTGCTGCACCCCGGCGCCGGCTCGCCCGCGCCGCATCAGCGCCAGCAAGACCGCCTCGCTGGCCAGCAGCGCGCCGCCCATGTCGGCGTACAGCGTCGGCGGCAGGTTCAACCCCTGGATCAGGCCCTGCTCGGCCTGGTAGGTCAGGTCGTGCCCGGGAATTTCCGCCTGCGCGCCGGCTGCGCCGACGATGCGCACCAGGTTGAGCGCCGGGTAGAGCCGGTGCAGGCGGCTCCAGCCCAAGCCCAAACGCGCCAGTGCCGAAGGGCGAAACGAAGTCAGCAGCACGTCGCTGCGGGCCAGCTCGCGCTGCAGCAGGCGCTGCCCGGCTTCGGTCTTGAGGTCGGCTTGCAGCACCCGCACGCCGTCGTGCAGGGCCGCGTAGGCCGGCGGGCAATAGTGGCGCATCGGGTCGCCGGCCGGCGGCTCGAGCTTGACGCAGCGCGCGCCCATGGCCTGCAGCCGCAGCAGGGCGGCCGGCCCGGGCAGGTTCAACGCCAGGCTGAGCACGCGCACGCCGCGCAAGGGCCGGGACAGTCGGGTCGTCATGGTGCGGCCAGTTTAGCGTGCGCCGGTGCGGCCCCTGTGATGCCAGCGCACGCGGCTTTCAGCGCAGGCCGAAGTCCAGCGGCAGGCCCACGTAGTTCTCGGCCACCGAGCGCGATCCGGCTTCGGAATGGATGATGTAGTCCAGCTCGGCTTCCTGCAGCTTCTGGCCGATCTCCCCGTTTTCGGGGAAGCGGTGCATCAGCTGGGTGAACCACCACGAGAAGCGTTCGGCGCGCCAGATGCGCTTGAGCGCCAGTTCGGAATAGCGGTCGATGCCGGCGCTGGATTTGTCTCGGTAGTACTCGAGCAGGGCGTTGTAGAGGTATTTGACGTCGGTGGCTGCCAGGTTCAGCCCCTTGGCGCCGGTGGGCGGCACGATGTGGCCGGCGTCGCCGGCCAGGAACATGCGGCCGAAGCGCAGCGGCTCGGTGACGAAGCTGCGCAGCGGCGCGATGCTTTTCTCAATGCTGGGGCCGGTGACCAGCTGCTCGCGCGCCTGCGGATCCAGGCGCAGGCGCAGCTCCTGCCAGAAGGCTTCGTCGGACCAGTTCTCGACCTTGTCGCTCAGCGGCACCTGCAGGTAGTAGCGGCTGCGGGTGTGGCTGCGCATCGAGCACAGCGCAAAGCCGCGCTCGCTGTGGACGTAGATGAGCTCGTGGTGCACCGGCGGGGTGTCGGCCAGCAGGCCCAGCCAGCCGAACGGATAGACCTTTTCGTACTCGCGGATCGCGCTGCGCGGGGCGCTGGCGCGGCACACGCCGTGAAAGCCGTCGCAGCCGGCGATGAAGTCGCAGCGGATTTCATGGGTCTGCCCGTCTTTCTGGTAAGTAACGCGGGGGTGCTCGGTGTCGAAGTCCAAGACCTGCACGTTGGCCGCTTCGTACACCGTGGGCAGGCTGGCGGCTCGGCGCGCGTCCATCAGGTCGCGCGTGAGCTCGGTCTGGCCATAGACCATGACGCTCTTGCCGCCGGTGAGGCGCTGCAGGTCGATGCGGTGGCGCTGCCCCTTGAACAGCATGTCGAAGCCGCCGTGGATCAGCCCCTCCCTGTGCATGCGCGCGCCCACGCCGGCTTCGTCCATCAGGTCGATCGTGACCTGCTCCAGCACGCCGGCGCGGATGCGGCCGAGCACGTAATCGGCGCTCTGGCGCTCCAGGATGATGGCGTCGATGCCGGCGCGGTGCAGCAACTGCCCCAGCAGCAGGCCGGAGGGGCCGGCGCCGATGATCGCGACTTGGGTGCGCATGTGCAAACTCCTGCAGATGTTCCGAGAGGGCGTCAGCTTAGGCAGCCGCCGTGCGCCGCGCAGCCCTTGACTTGCATCAATGCGCGATCATCGCCACGTTTGTGCGATCATCGCGCAAATTGCAGGCAGCGTGCCGGCAGCTGGCCGCTGCGCGGGCCGTGCGCCCCCGCGCCGGCGCGGCTGCTGTGTAAACCTTCTTGTGCTGGAGTGCCGACACGATGATCGCCAAGGCCGACCTGATCGAAGGCATGGTCAAGGGCATGGCCGTGCTGGAGAGCTTCGATACCGAGCGCCAGCGCCTCAACGCCACCCAGGCTGCCCAGCGCGCCGGCATCACCCGCGCGGCCGCTCGCCGCCACCTGCTGACGCTGGCCCATCTCGGCTATCTGGAAACCGATGGCAGCCATTACTGGCTGTCCAGCAAGGTGTTGCGCTTCTCCGGCAGCTACCTGGCTTCCGCGCGGCTGCCGCGCATCCTGCAGCCGGCGCTGGATAAGCTGGCCGCGCAGACCGGGCAGGCCCATTCGGCCGTGGTGCTCAACGGCGACGAGGTGGTCATCGTGGCGCGCAATGCCGAGCTGCGCCGCGCGGGCGACGGCGCCCCCCCCGTGCTGGCCTATGGCCTGCATCTGGGCGCGCGGCTGCCCGCGCACGCCACCTCCACCGGGCGGGTGCTGCTGGCCAGCCTGCCGCGCGCAGCCTTCAGCGCCTGGATGCGTGGCCGGCAACTGACGCGGCTGACCGTGCACACCGTGACCGAGCCCCGCGCCTTCCGCGCGCTGATCGAGCAGGTGCGCCGCGAGGACCATTGCCTCAGCAGCGAGGAGCACGAGCTGGGCGTGCACGCGCTGGCCGTGCCGGTGCGCAACCCGGCCGGCCATGCGGTGGCCGCGCTCAACGTCGTGGCCTCCACCGCCCGCCTCAGCCCCGAGGCGATGCGGCGCGATCTACTGCCGCTGCTGTGGGATGCGGCCCGGGAGCTGCGGCCTTTGCTGTAGGCGTCAGCCGGCAAGAGATGACCGTCAGCGCGTGCGACCACCGCAACGCGCCCGACCGGGGTACAGTGAGGGGCGAAGCGGCACTGGCGGGCCAAAGACGACGGTCCGGGTTCCGCCGCGGTGGATGGCGTATCTTGGCTTCGGAGGGCGCGTATGAAACCCAGGCTTGGGGAACGATGGGGCTGGTCGGTCGGCTGGGCGGGGGCTTTCTCTTGGGTGGCTGCGCTGGCGGCGGTGCTGGCGCTGCGAGGGCAGTGGGCATCCGCGCTGTTCGGGGTGGCTATCGTACTAGCGGCAGCGCTGGCGGTGGTGCGCGGCGCGCCCTGGCGCCACCCTCAGACGCGATACGGGTGGCTGATGGCCGCCCCGCTTTTGTTGCAGCTGTTGGCCGTGGCCTGGGCGTGGGAGGGCCTGGCTGCGCCGCCGCCTCAAGAGGATTCGTGGTCGCCTTGGATGCTGGCCTGGTTGCTACCGCTGGTGCTGCCGATGCTAGCGCTGGGCACACGCCGCTGGGCCGACGGTGACCCGCCGGAGACGTCACGATGAGGTGGCTCGCCGGTTGGGACCTGCTGTTCGCGGCGAGCCTCGCGCGAACGCAGGCTACTGCCGCCCTCGTCGATTTCGTGCGGTGCGCGTGACGATTTGGAGATGCCGCCGCTTCGTACTGGTGGCGTAATACCTCCGCTGTCGGCCTACGACGGGCCCTGCCGGCATGATGCGCCCATCTGCCCGCCCAGACCGAATGGCTGCTTGGCACGCGGGTGTGAAATGAGATGATGCGCGCGCTTTGTGCCAAGCCGGCTGGTAAAGCGAACCGACAGGCTCTTGACGCCTACCGCTGCAAGCGCGTAAGAACGGGCAGGGCCTGGAAAGAAAAAAGCCCATGAAATCATGGGCTTGCGAGAAAATTTTGGCGGAGAGGGCGGGATTCGAACCCGCGGTAGGTTATTAGCCTACACACGCTTTCCAGGCGTGCGACTTAAACCGCTCATCCACCTCTCCGGGAAAGCCCGCCATTCTAGCCGAGTTTCGGGCAGCACCCCTTGCAGCGGCCGGTCAGGCCCTGGTCTGGCGCACCAGCGTCATGGCCGAGGCGATCAGCTGGGACACCTCGCTCATATTGCCCGGCACGATGAGGGTGGTGGTGGCGTCCGCGGCCACCTTGCCATAGGCTTCGACGGCTTTTTCCGCCACCTTGAGCTGCACGGCCTGCTCGCCGCCGGGCTGGCGAATGGCGGCGGCCACGCGCTCGATGGCTTCGGCCGTGGCCTGGGCGACGGCGCGGATCGACTCGGCTTCGCCCAGGGCCTTGTTGATGACGGCCTGCTTTTCGCCTTCGGAGCGGGCGATATAGGCCTCGCGCTCGCCGGTGGCCAGGTTGATCTGTTCCTGGCGGCGGCCCTCGGAGGCGGCGATCAGCGCGCGTTTTTCGCGTTCGGCGGTGATCTGCTGCTGCATGGCGTGCAGGATCTCCTTGGGCGGCGTCAGGTCCTTGATCTCGTAGCGCAGCACCTTGACGCCCCAGTTCAGCGCGGCTTCGTCGATGGCCGAGACGACCTGGGCGTTGATCATGTCGCGCTCCTCGAAGGTCTTGTCCAGCTCCAGTTTGCCGATGACGCTGCGCAGCGTGGTCTGCGCCAGCTGGGTGATGGCGACGATGTAGTTGGACGAGCCATAGCTGGCCCGCATGGGGTCGGTGACCTGGAAGTACAGGATGCCATCGACCTGCAGCTGCGTGTTGTCGCGGGTGATGCAGACCTGGCTGGGCACGTCCAGCGGCACTTCCTTGAGGCTGTGCTTGTAGGCGACCCGGTCGATGAATGGAAAGATGAAGTTCAGCCCTGGCGTCAGGGTGCCGTGGTAGCGGCCCAGCCGCTCGACCACCCAGGCGTGCTGCTGCGGCACGATCTTGATGGCGCGGGTGACGAAGATGGCGGCGATGACGAGCAGCAGCAGCGCGATTTCCATGGCGGTTCCTTGTGAACGGGTGGGTCAGGACGGGATTTTCTCGATCAGGAGCTGGTTGCCCTGCACCTCGACGATGCGGTGCGGCCCCAGCTCACCCGGCGGGCTGCCTGGGGCGGGGCGGGCAAGCCACAGCGCGCCGCGGTGGCGCACGCGGGTGCTGCCGTCGTCGGCCCAGGCCTGCACCTGCACGGTCGCGCCGATGTCCAGGTTGACGTCGTGATCGGCCGTGGCGTGCTGCTGCGGGCCGCGGCGCTGCCGCAGCAGGTGCCAGACTGCCACCGCGCCACCGCCCACCACGGCGGCGGCCGTCATCTGCCAGGCTGCCTGCAGACCCGCATGGGCGGCCAGGGCGGCGGCGGCCAGGCCGATGGCCAGCATCAGCAGGTAGAAGGTGCCGGTGAGCAGCTCGGCGGCCACCAGGATGCCGGCAGCCAGCCACCAGAAGGTCGGATCGGACATAGGGCTCCTATCGGTTGGTGTCTGTCAATTGCGACATTTTGAGGCCATGGCGGGGCCGGATGGCAGGCGCAGGGCGATTCGTTCGTACACTTCGCGCCTGTTTTGCTTTTTCCTCGCCGGGCCTGCGCCATGAAATTTCGCTTTCCCATCGTCATCATCGACGAAGATTTCCGTTCCGAGAACACCTCGGGCCTGAGCATCCGGGCGCTGGCGCAGGCCATCGAGGCCGAAGGCTTCGAGGTGCTGGGCGTGACCAGCTATGGCGACCTGTCGCAGTTCGCCCAGCAGCAAAGCCGCGCCAGCGCGTTCATCCTGTCGATCGACGACGAGGAATTCACCCCTGGTCCGGATCTGGATCCGGCGGTGCTGAACCTGCGCAACTTCATCAAGGAAGTGCGTTTCCGCAACGCCGACGTGCCGATCTACGTGTACGGCGAAACCAAGACCAGCCGCCACCTGCCCAACGACATCCTGCGCGAGCTGCACGGCTTCATCCACATGTTCGAGGACACGCCGGAGTTCGTGGCGCGCCACATCATCCGCGAGGCCAAGAGCTACCTGGAGGGGCTGCAGCCGCCGTTCTTCAAGGCGCTGCTGGACTATGCCGAGGACGGCTCCTACTCCTGGCACTGCCCGGGCCACTCCGGCGGCGTGGCCTTCCTCAAGAGCCCGGTGGGACAGATGTTCCACCAGTTCTTCGGCGAGAACATGCTGCGCGCGGACGTTTGCAACGCGGTGGAGGAACTGGGCCAGCTGCTGGACCACGACGGCGCCATCGGCGAGAGCGAGCGCAACGCCGCGCGCATCTTCAACGCCGACCACTGCTATTTCGTCACCAATGGCACCAGCACTTCCAACAAGATGGTCTGGCACCACACGGTGGCGCCGGGCGACGTGGTGGTGGTGGACCGCAACTGCCACAAGTCCATCCTGCACTCCATCATCATGACCGGCGCCGTGCCGGTGTTCCTCAAGCCCACGCGCAACCACTACGGCATCATCGGCCCGATCCCGCAAAGCGAGTTCGAGCCGGAGTCCATTCGCGCCAAGATCAAGGCCAACCCGCTGCTCAAGGGGGTAGACCCGAAAACGGTCAAGCCGCGCATCCTGACGCTGACGCAGTCCACCTATGACGGCGTGCTCTACAACACCGAGACCATCAAGGGGCTGCTGGACGGCTACGTGGACAACCTGCATTTCGACGAGGCCTGGCTGCCGCATGCGGCCTTCCATCCCTTCTATGGCCGCTACCACGCGATGGGCAAGAAGCGTGGCCGGCCCAAGAGCACGATGGTCTATGCCACGCAGTCCATCCACAAGCTGCTGGCCGGCATCAGCCAGGCCAGCCACGTGCTGGTGCAGGACTCGGAAAACAACAAGCTGGACCACCACCTCTTCAACGAGGCCTATCTGATGCACACCTCGACCTCGCCGCAGTACAGCATCATCGCCAGCTGCGACGTGGCCGCCGCGATGATGGAGCCGCCCGGCGGCACCGCGCTGGTGGAGGAGAGCATCATCGAATCGCTGGACTTCCGCCGGGCCATGCGCAAGGTCGATGCCGAATACGGCAAGGACTGGTGGTTCAAGGTCTGGGGGCCTGACAAGCTGGTGGACGAGGGCATCGGCAGCGCCGAGGACTGGATCATCCGCAGCGACGGACGCAGCACCAGGAACGGCAGCAAGTGGCATGGCTTCGGCCAGCTGGCCGACGGCTTCAACATGTTGGACCCGATCAAGTCCACCATCGTCACGCCGGGGCTGAACCTGGACGGCAAGTTCGACAAGACGGGCATTCCGGCTTCCATCGTCACCAAGTACCTGGCCGAGCACGGCGTGGTGGTGGAGAAGACGGGGCTTTACAGCTTCTTCATCATGTTCACCATCGGCATCACCAAGGGCCGCTGGAACACGCTGCTGACCGCCCTGCAGCAGTTCAAGGACGATTACGATAAAAACCAGCCGATGTGGCGCGTCATGCCCGAGTTCTGCCGCAAGCTGCCGCGCTACGAACGCATGGGGCTGCGCGACCTGTGCCAGTTCGTCCACGAGATGTATGCCCAGTACGACATCGCGCGGCTGACCACCGAGATGTACCTCAGCGACCTGACGCCGGCGATGAAGCCCAGCGAGGCCTACGCGCACATCGCGCACCGCCAGACCGAGCGGGTGGGCATCGACGAGTTGGAAGGCCGCATCACCGTGGGCCTGGTCACGCCGTACCCGCCGGGCATCCCGCTGCTGATCCCCGGCGAGGTGTTCAACCGCAAGATCGTGGACTACCTCAAGTTCGCCCGCGAGTTCAACGAGAAGTGCCCGGGCTTCGAGACCGACATCCACGGACTGGTCGAAGAAGTCGGCCCCGACGGTCGCAAGCGCTATTACGCCGACTGCGTGCGGGCCTGATGGCGCGGCGGTGTGCCGGGGTGGCCGGCAGCCGCTCGCAGACCCGGCCGGCTCGCCCGATGGGGGCGCCGGCACGGGCTGGGGCCCATCGCACTGGTCCGGAGAATGAGCAGGGGCGGGTCAGGCCTCGACCAGCGCCACCGCGGTCTGGCTGAAGCCGCCATCGACGTAAGTGATCTCGGCGGTCACGCCGCCAGCCAGGTCGCTAAGCAGAAAGGCGGCCACATTGCCCACGTCCTCGATGGTGACGTTGCGGCGGATCGGCGAGGCGCTGGCCACGACGTTGAGCAGCTTGGAGAAATCCTTGATCCCGCTGGCCGCCAGCGTCTTGATCGGGCCGGCGCTGATGCCGTTGACGCGGATGCTGCGGCCATCCGGCAGATGGCCCACGGCTTCGGCCAGATAGCGCACCGAAGCCTCCAGGCTGGCCTTGGCCAGCCCCATGGTGTTGTAGTTCGGGATCGCCCGGATCGCGCCCAGGTAGCTCAGGGTCAGCAGCGCCGACTTGTCGTTCAAATAGGGCAGCGCGGCCTTGGCCATGGCCGGGAAGCTGTAGGCGCTGATGTCGTGGGCGATGCGGAAGTTCTCGCGGGTCAGCCCGTCCAGAAAGTTGCCGGCGATCGCTTCGCGCGGGGCAAAGCCGATGCTGTGCACGAAGCCATCGAAACGCGGCCAGTGCGCCGACAGGTCCTTGAACAGCCGCTCGATCTGGGCATCGTCGGCGACGTCGCATTCAAACACCAGCTGGGAGCCGAACTCGGCGGCGAATTCGGTGATGCGGTCACGGAAACGTTCGCCTACGTAGCTGAAGGCCAGTTCGGCGCCTTCGCGGCGGCAGGCCTGGGCGATGCCGTAGGCGATGGAGCGGTTGCTCAGCACGCCGGTGATCAGTAGCTTCTTGCCGGTGAGGAATCCCATGGTGTACTCGGTTCGTTGGCGGGGAAAAATCCGGGCAGAATTGTCGCATGCGCAGTTGCCGTTTTCTGCTGGTTCTGGGCGTGTTGCTGTGCAGCAGCGCGGCGTGGGCCGCGCATGCCTACGCCCAGTTCGGTGACATCAAGTACCCGGCCGGTTTCACGCATTTCGACTACGTGAACCCGCAGGCGCCCAAGGGCGGCGAGATCACGCTGGTGCCGCCCACCCGCCTGTCCAATTTCGACAAGTACAACCCCTACACCCTCAAGGGCAGCGCACCGCCGGGCCTGGCGTCGCTCGTTTTCGAGACACTGCTGACCGGCACGCTCGACGAGCCCACCACGGCGTACGGCCTGCTGGCCGAGGATGTGAGCGTCGCGCCCGATCGCCTGTCGGTGACGTTTCGCCTGCATCCACAGGCGCGTTTTCACAACGGCGACCCGGTGCTGGCCGCGGACGTGCGGCATTCGTTCGAGCGGCTCATTTCCAAAGAGGCGGCACCGCAGTACCGCACCTATTTCGGCGACATCAAGGGCGTGACGGTGCTGGGCGAGCGCACCGTGCGCTTCGACTTTCGCCGGGTCAACCCGGAGCTGCCGCTGATCGCCGGCAGTCTGCCGGTATTCAGCCGCAAGTGGGGCGCGGGCAAGCCGTTCGACCAGATCGTGACCGACATGCCGATCGGCAGCGGCCCCTACCGCATCGGCAAGGTCAACTTCGGCAAGGACATCACGTACGAGCGCGACCCGGATTACTGGGCGCGCGAGCTGCCGGTGCGCCGCGGCATGTACAACTTTGACCGCATCACCTACAAGATTTACAAAGACAGCACCGCGCAGCTGGAAGCCTTCAAGGCCGGGGAGTTCGACTACATCCAGGCCTTCATCGCCCGCGAATGGGCCCGGGCCTACACCGGGCGGCCTTTCGAGCGCGGCGAACTGATCAAGCGCGAGCTGCCGCACCGCAACGCGGGCGATTTCCAGGGCTTTCTGTTCAATCTGCGCAAGCCGAAGTTCCAGGACGTGCGCGTGCGCGAGGCCATCGGCCTGGCCATGGACTTCGAATGGCTGAACCGCCAGCTGTTCTACAACGCCTACACGCGGGTGCGAGGCTACTTCGTCGGCAGCGATTTCGAGGCCCGGGGCCTGCCGGGGCCGGACGAACTGGCCGTGCTGCAGCCGCTGCGTGCGCTGCTGCCGCCGCAGGTGTTCACGCAGGAGGTGCCGCTGCCACCGGTCACCAGCCTGGATCCGGCTTCCGGCCACACGCTGCGCGACCACCTGCGCCGCGCGCGCGACCTGCTGGCCGCCGCCGGCTGGACCTACCGCGACGGCGCGCTGCGCAACGCCCGAGGCGAGCCCTTCACCATCGAGTTCCTGGACAGCGGTGGCTCGATGGGGCGGGTGGTCACGCCCTATGCCAAGAACCTGGAGAAGCTGGGCATCCAGGCCAGCTACCGGGTGATCGACTTCGCCATCCTGCAAAAGCGGCTGGACGTGTTCGACTTCGAAGTCATCAGCACCCGCACGATCGGCAGCGAAGCCCCGGGCACCGAGCTGCTGGAGCGTTACGGCTCCCGATCCGCCGACGTCGAGGGCTCGGGCAACGTGATCGGCCTGAAGGATCCGGCGGTCGATGCCATCCTGGAGCAGGTGGTCACGGCCCAGACCCGGCCGCAGCTGGTGGCCAGGCTGCGCGCGCTCGACCGCGTGCTGCGCCACGGCCACTATGCGGTGCCGCACTGGTACAGCAGCGTGCACCGGGTGGCCTGGCGCGCCGGGCGCTTCGAGCAGCCGGCGGTCATGCCGCTGTATTACCAGCCCGAATCCTGGGTCACCTCGGTGTGGTGGGCCAGCGAGGCGAACCGGGCCGCCAGCCGGAGGTAGCCGCGATGCACGCCTACATCCTCAAGCGGCTGCTGCTGATGATTCCCACGCTGCTGGGCATCCTGACGCTGACTTTCATCGTCATCCAGTTCGTGCCCGGCGGGCCGGTGGAGCAGATGGTCGCCCAGCTGCAGGGGCGCGATACCGGAGGCGAGGGCGCGGCCACCGGCGGCGCCGGCTACCGCGGCCGCCAGGGCGTGGACGCCGCGCGCATCGAGGAAATCCGCGCGTTCTACGGCTTCGACAAGCCCGCGCATGAGCGCTTCTGGATCATGCTCAAGCAGTACGCCCGCTTCGATCTGGGCAAAAGTTTCTTCTACCCCAAGAGCGTGTGGGAGCTGGTGAAGGAAAAGCTGCCGGTCTCCATCAGCCTGGGCTTATGGACCTTCTTCCTGAGCTATCTGATCTCGGTGCCGCTGGGCATCGCCAAGGCCGTGCGCGCAGGCAGCCGGTTCGACACGGTCACCAGCCTCATCGTGCTGGTGGGCTACGCGATTCCGGGCTTCGTGCTGGGGGTGGCGCTGCTGGTCGTCTTTGGCGGCCAGCTGCAGTGGTTTCCGCTGCGCGGGCTGACGTCCAGCAACTGGGAGTCACTGAGCTGGGGGGCGAAAATCGTCGATTACCTGTGGCACATCACGCTGCCGGTCACAGCCAGCGTGCTGGGCGCCTTCGCCGTCACCACGATGCTGACCAAGAACGCCTTTCTGGAGGAAATCCGCAAGCAGTACGTGCTGACGGCGCGCGCCAAGGGCCTGTCCGAGCGCACCGTGCTGTGGAAGCATGTGTTTCGCAATGCGCTGATCCCCATCGTCACCGGCTTTCCGGCCGCTTTCATCGGCGCGTTTTTCACCGGCTCGCTGCTGATCGAGACGCTGTTCTCGCTCGACGGGCTGGGACTGCTGTCGTATGAGTCTGTGATGCGGCGCGACTACCCGGTCGTGCTGGGCACGCTGTACCTGTTCACCCTGATCGGGCTGGTGACCAAGCTCATTTCCGATCTCTGCTACGTCTGGGTGGATCCCCGCGTGAAGTTCGACTGATGAGCACCGTATCCCTGTCTCCTTCTCAGCGCGCCTGGCGGCGCTTCCGGCGCAACCGCCTGGGCTACTGGAGCCTGGTCGTTTTCTGCACGCTGTTCGTGCTCAGCCTGGGGGCGGAGCTGCTGTCCAATGACAAGCCGCTGGTGGCGCGCCACCACGGGCAGTGGTACTTCCCGATCCTGCACAACGTGCCGGAGACGCATTTCGGTGGCGATTTCGAGACGCCCACCGACTTCCTCGACCCCTACATCCGGCAGCAGTTCCGCCAGCCGGGCAACTTCGCGCTGTATCCGCCTAACCCTTACCACCACAGCACGATCAACTACTTTGCCCGCGAGCCCAACCCGGCGCCGCCGTCGGCCGACAACTGGCTGGGCACCGACGACCGCGGGCGCGACGTGGCCGCAAGGCTGCTGTACGGCTTTCGCATATCGGTGCTGTTTGCGCTGGCGCTGACCCTCATCGGCGTGGTGCTGGGCGTGCTGACCGGGGCGCTGCAGGGCTATTTCGGCGGCAAGACCGATCTGTGGTTCCAGCGCTTCATCGAGATCTGGAGCTCGATGCCGGAGCTGTACTTGCTGATCATCTTCTCCGCGATGTTCGACCCCAGCGTGGCGCTGCTGCTGATCCTGCTCAGCCTCTTTGGCTGGATGGGGCTGTCGGACTATGTGCGCGCCGAATTCCTGCGCAACCGCCAGCTCGACTACGTGCGCGCGGCCCGCGCGATGGGGCTGTCCAACTGGCAGATCATCTGGCGGCACATCCTGCCCAACAGCCTGACGCCGGTGGTGACTTTCCTGCCGTTTCGCATGAGCGCGGCCATCCTGGCGCTGACTTCGCTGGACTTTCTGGGCCTGGGCGTGCCGCCGGGCACGCCCAGCCTGGGCGAGCTGCTGGCCCAGGGCAAGAACAACATCGACGCGTGGTGGATCTCGCTGTCCACCTTCGCCGTGCTGGTGGTCACGCTGCTGCTGCTGACCTTCATGGGCGATGCGCTGCGCGACGCGCTCGACCCCCGAAAGGCGGACCGATGAACCCGGACGATTCTGACCGCGCCGAACGCCCGCCCGGTGCCGCGCTGCTGCAGGTGCAGGGCCTGCGCGTGGCCTTCGGCGGCAAGGAAGTGGTGCGCAGCATCGACTTTCAGATCGCGCCGGGCGAGAAGGTGGCGCTGGTGGGCGAATCCGGCTCCGGCAAGACCGTGACCGCGCTGGCGCTGCTGCGCCTGCTGCACGAGGCGCAGCTGCACGGGCAGGCGCGCTTCCAGGCGGCCGAGGCGGAAGTGGACCTGCTGGACCTGCCCGATGCGGCGCTGCGCGCCATCCGTGGCCGCGACATCGCGATGATCTTTCAGGAGCCGATGACCGCGCTCAATCCCCTCTACACGGTGGGCGAGCAGATTGCCGAGGTGCTGCAGCTCAAGCAGGGGCTGCCGCGCGCCCAGGCGCTGGCGCGCGCGGTGCAGCTGCTGGCCGACACCGGCATCCCCGAGCCCGGGCAGAAGGTCGGCGCCTATCCGCACCAGTTGAGCGGCGGGCAGCGCCAGCGCGCGATGATCGCAATGGCGCTGGCCTGCCAGCCCCGGCTGCTGCTGGCCGACGAGCCCACCACGGCGCTGGACGTGGCGCTGCGCGGCCAGATCCTGGATTTGCTGGACGCGCTGCAGCGGCGCCATGGCATGGCGGTGCTGATGATCACCCACGACCTGCACCTGGTGCGGCGTTTCGCCAGCCGCGTGATCGTGATGGAGCAGGGCCGCATCGTCGAGCAGGGGCCCGTGAGCGAAGTATTCGCCCGACCGCAGCACCCCTACACCCGCAGCCTGATCGACAGCCGGCCGGTGCGCGACGTGGTGGAGGAGCCCGCCGCGGCCGAGCCGCTGCTGCGCGCGCGGGGCCTGCGGGTCAGCTATCCGGTGGCCCGGCCCGGCCTGCGCGGCTGGTTCCGGCGCGGCGAATACGTGGCCGTGCAGGGGGCCGATTTCAGCGTCGCGCCCGGGCGCACGCTGGGCGTGATCGGCGAATCGGGTTCCGGCAAGTCGACGCTGGCGCTGGCCGCGCTGGGCCTGCTGCCGGCCCAGGGCGAGCTGCGCATAGCCGGGCAGGGCTGGAGCGGCCGCCCGGCCCTGGACCGGCCGCTGCGGCGCAGGGTGCAGGTGGTGTTTCAGGACCCGTTTTCCTCGCTGTCGCCGCGCCTGACGGTGGAAGAGCTGGTCGGCGAGGGGCTGCGCATCCACGCGCCTGCGCTCCCTTTGCCCGAGCGGCGCCAGCGCGTGCAGCAGGCGCTGGCGGACGTGGGGCTGACCGAGGCGCTGTACCCCGGCCTGCTGCAGCGCTATCCGCACGAGTTTTCCGGCGGGCAGCGGCAGCGCCTGGCGATTGCCCGGGCGCTGATCGTGCAGCCCCAGCTCATCGTGCTGGACGAGCCCACCAGCGCCCTGGACGTGACCATCCAGAAGCAGGTGCTGCAGCTGCTGCAGCGCCTGCAGCGCGAGCGCGCCCTCAGCTACCTGCTGATCACCCACGACGTGGACGTGATCCGCGCCATGGCGCACGAGGTGCTGGTCATGCAGGCTGGCGCCATCGTCGAGGCCGGGCCGGTGCGCACGGTGCTGGATGCGCCCGCCCATCCCTACACCCGCAGCCTGGTACGGGCCGCCGCCTGAACCGGGGGGCAAGCCGGCCCCGGGTGGCGCGCCAGCGACGAAATCGCCTTGAAAATCAAGGCCTTTGCGCCCAATTTCGGGTACAATACCGCGCATCTTGACCACAAAGGGCGGATAGCAACCGCCCTTTTTTCATGGTCGATCGCATTTCAGGGCAGGAACACGCGCACGTAGCAATGACGCTGCAGCAAATCATCGAGCAGACCGTGGCCGGACTGGGCTATGAACTGGTGGAGACCGAGCGCTCCGCCGGCGGGCTGCTGCGCGTGACCATCGACCACAGCTGGGCGCCGGGGCAGGCCGAGCGGTCCATCAACGTCGAGGACTGCGAGCGCGTCACGCGCCAGCTGCAGTATGCGCTGGAAGTCGAGGGCATCGATTACCGGCGGCTGGAGGTGTCCTCGCCGGGCATCGACCGGCCCCTGCGCAGCGAGCGGGATTTCGAGCGCTTCGTCGGTCATGTGATCGACATCACGCTAAAGGCCCCCATCGGCGCGGCCGCTGCCGGCCAGGTGGCCAGCAGCCGCAAGAAGTTTCGCGGCACGCTGGAGCGGGTCGCCGGCGTCGATGGACAGCCGGGCTGGCAGATCGTCTGGCGCGACGAGCCGGTGGCGGCTGCGCGCGGCGGGCGCCGGCGCGAAGCCGCGCCGCTGCAGGCGCTGGGCTTTGCGCTGGATGAACTGCGCGAGGCGCGGCTGGCGCCGATCGTGGATTTCAAGGGGCGCGCGCCGGCGGCCCGGGAACATTGAAGGTATTGGAGGGTAGTCAGATGAACCGCGAACTGTTGATGCTGGTCGATGCGATTTCGCGCGAAAAGAACGTCGATCGCGAGGTGGTGTTCGGCGCCGTGGAAGCGGCGCTGGCTCAGGCCACCAAGAAACTGTACGAGGGCGACGTGGACATCCGCGTGGCCATCGACCGCGAAACCGGTGACTACGAAACCTTCCGCCGCTGGCACGTGGTGCCCGACGAGGCCGGCCTGCAGCAGCCGGACCAGGAAATCCTGCTGTTCGAGGCGCGCGAGCAGATCCCCGACATCGAGGTGGACGAATACATCGAGGAGCCGATCGAGTCGGTGCCGATCGGCCGCATCGGCGCCATGGCCGCCAAGCAGGTCATCCTGCAGAAAATCCGCGACGCCGAGCGCGAGATGCTGCTCAACGACTTCATGTCGCGCGGCGAAAAAATCTTCGTCGGCACGGTCAAGCGCATGGACAAGGGCGACGCCATCATCGAGTCGGGCCGGGTCGAGGGCCGGCTGCGCCGCAGCGAAATGATCCCGAAGGAGAACCTGCGGGTGGGCGACCGGGTGCGCGCCATGATCATGGAAGTCAACACCGAACAGCGCGGCCCGGCCATCATGCTGTCGCGCGCGGCGCCCGAGTTCATGATCGAGCTGTTCCGCCAGGAAGTGCCGGAAATCGAGCAGGGTCTGCTGGAAATCAAGTCCTGCGCCCGCGATCCGGGCTCGCGCGCCAAGATTGCCGTCGTCTCTCACGACAAGCGGGTGGACCCCATCGGCACCTGCGTCGGCGTGCGCGGCAGCCGAGTCAACGCCGTGACCAACGAGCTGGCCGGTGAGCGCGTGGACATCGTGCTCTGGAGCGAGGATCCGGCCCAGTTCGTCATTGGCGCGCTGGCTCCGGCCAACGTGCAGTCCATCGTGGTGGACGAGGAAAAGCACGCGATGGACGTCGTGGTCGATGAGGAAAACCTCGCCATCGCCATCGGCCGTGGTGGCCAGAACGTGCGGCTGGCCTCGGAGCTGACCGGCTGGAAGATCAACATCATGGACGCAGCCGAGTCGGCCCAGAAGCAGGCCAACGAGATGAGCGCGCTGCGCAAGCTGTTCATGGAAAAGCTGGATGTGGACGAGGAAATCGCCGACATCCTGATTGCCGAAGGCTTCACCAGCCTGGAGGAAGTGGCCTACGTGCCGCTGCAGGAAATGCTGGAAATCGAGGCGTTCGACGAGGAAACGGTCAACGAGCTGCGCGCCCGCGCCAAGGACGCGCTGCTGACGATGGAAATCGCCAAAGAGGAAAGCGTCGAGGAGGTGGCCCAGAACCTGCGCGATCTGCAGGGGCTGACGCCCGAGCTCATCGCCAAGCTGGCCGAGGCCGGTGTGCACACGCTGGACGACCTGGCCGACCTGTCGGTGGACGAGCTCACCGAGATCACCGGCCAGTCCGACGAGGATGCCCGCACCCTCATCATGAAGGCACGCGAGCATTGGTTCACCAATGAGTCCGCGTCCCAAGAGTAACGGTCATGAAAGGTTACGCAACAAATGTCCAGTACGACCGTCGCAGAATTTGCCCAGGAACTGAAGAAATCCACCGAGCTGCTGCTTGAGCAGCTGCGCGCAGCCGGCGTGGCCAAGGCTTCCGCTGCCGATACGCTGACCGATACCGACAAGCAAAAGCTGCTGAGCTACCTGCAGGCCAGCCACGGCACGGCCAGCCCGGAGCGGCGCAAGATCACGCTGACCAAGAAGTCCACCAGCGAGATCAAGCAGGCCGATGCCAGCGGCAAGGCCCGCACCATCCAGGTGGAGGTGCGCAAGAAGCGCACCTTCGTGCGCCGTGACGACGCGCTGGAGTCCGAAACCGCCGCGCCGGCTGCTGCGGCGAGCGCGCCGGCCGCACCGGTCATCGATGCGGCCGAGCTGGCCCGCCGCGAGGAAGAAGCCCGCCGCCAGGCCGAGCTGATCCGCCGTCAGGAAGAAGAGCTGGCCGAGCGCCGCCGCCAGCGCGAAGCCCAAGAGCAGGCCGAGCGCGAAGCCGCGGCCGCGGCCCAGGCTGCGGCGGCAACGGCGGCGCAGGCCGCCACCGGCGCGTCGGCGCAGGCGCAGGCGGCTGCCCAGGCCCAGGCGCAAGCCCAGGCCGAAGCGGCGGCCCGCGCGGCTCAGGAGGCCGCAGCCCGTGCCGCCGAGGAAGCCGCCCGCGCGGCCGATCTGGAAGCGCGGCGCCGCAAGGCCGAGGAGGAGGCCGCGGCCATCCGCTCGATGATGTCCAGCGTCGCCAAGAAGCCGGCGGTGGTGCGCAAGGAAGAGCCGCCCAAACCGGCCGAGCCCGCAGCCAAAAAAGGCACGCTGCACAAGCCGGCGGCCCCTGCCGGCGGCGCGGCCGCCAAGCCCGCCGGCGGCCCGGCTGCGGCGCCTGCGGCCGGCAAGGAAATCAAATCCGCCAAGCTGTCGTCCAGTTGGGCGGGCGATCCGTCCAAGAAGAAAGCCATCCCGACACGGGGCGACACCACCGGCGGCGTGGGGCGCAGCAGCTGGCGCAGCGGCCCCAAGGGCAAGAAGGGCCATGAACGCGAGGAGCAGCCCCAGGCCGCCGCGCCGGCCGAGGCCCGCGTGATCGAGGTGCATGTGCCCGAGACCATCACGGTGGCCGAGCTGGCGCACAAGATGTCGGTCAAGGCGTCCGAGGTCATCAAGCAGCTGATGAAGCTGGGCCAGATGGTCACGATCAACCAGTCGCTGGACCAGGACACGGCCATGATCGTGGTCGAGGAAATGGGGCACAAGGCCGTGGTGGCCGCGCTGGACGACCCGGAGGCCTTCACCGAGGAGGAGGCCCAGGCGCACCATGCCGAGGCCCTGCCGCGTGCGCCGGTGGTCACCGTCATGGGCCACGTGGACCACGGCAAGACCTCGCTGCTGGACTACATCCGTCGCACCAAGGTGGCCGCGGGCGAGGCCGGCGGCATCACCCAGCACATTGGCGCCTACCATGTCAACACGCCGCGCGGCATGGTGACCTTCCTCGACACGCCCGGTCACGAGGCCTTCACCGCCATGCGTGCCCGCGGCGCCCAGGCCACCGACATCGTGATCCTGGTCTGCGCCGCCGACGACGGCGTGATGCCGCAGACCCGCGAGGCCATCAAGCATGCCAAGGCGGCCGGGGTTCCGATCGTCGTGGCCATGACCAAGGCCGACAAGCCCGAGGCCAATATCGAGAAGGTCAAGGCCGAGCTGGTGGCCGAGGAAGTGGTGCCCGAGGAATTCGGCGGCGATTCGCCGTTCGTAGCCGTGTCGTCCAAGACCGGCCAGGGCATCGACGAGCTGCTGGAGCAGGTGCTGCTGCAGGCCGAGGTGCTGGAGCTGAAAGCGCCGGTGGATGCCGCCGCCAAGGGCCTGGTCATCGAAGCCAAGCTGGACAAGGGCCGCGGACCGGTGGCCACGGTGCTGGTGCAGTCCGGCACGCTCAAGACCGGCGATGTGGTGCTGGCCGGCCAGACCTATGGCCGCGTGCGCGCCATGCTGGACGAAAACGGCCGTCGCGTCGACAGCGCCGGCCCCTCGATCCCGGTCGAAATCCAGGGCCTGACCGAAGTCCCGCAGGCCGGCGACGAATTCATGGTGCTGGCCGACGAGCGCCGCGCGCGCGAGATCGCCACCTACCGTGCCGGCAAGTACCGCTCCACCAAGCTGGCGCAGCAGCAGGCGGCCAAGCTGGAGAACATGTTCGCCGACATGAAGGCGGGCGAGGTCAAGACCCTGCCCATCATCATCAAGGCCGACGTGCAGGGTTCGCAGGAGGCGCTGTCGGCTTCGCTGCTGAAGCTGTCCACCGACGAAGTCAAGGTACAGCTCGTGTATGCGGGTGTCGGCGGCATCAGCGAGTCGGACGTCAACCTGGCCATCGCTTCCAAGGCCGTCATCATCGGTTTCAATACCCGCGCCGATGCCGGCGCGCGCAAGCTGGCCGAGAACAACGGCGTGGACATCCGCTACTACAACATCATCTACGACGCGGTGGACGATGTGAAGGCGGCCATGTCCGGCATGCTGGCGCCGGAGAAGAAGGAAGAGGTCATCGGTCTGGCCGAAATCCGGCAGGTGTTCCGCATCAGCAAGGTCGGCGCGATCGCCGGCTGCATGGTGCTGTCGGGCGTCGTGCGCCGGACCGCCCAGCTGCGGCTGCTGCGCAACAACGTGGTCATCTTCACCGGCGAGCTGGAGTCGCTCAAGCGCTTCAAGGACGACGTGCGCGAAGTCAAGGAAGGCTTCGAATGCGGCCTCAACATCAAGGGCTACAACGACATCGCCGTCGGTGACCAGATCGAGTTCTTCGAGATCAAGGAAATCGCCCGTACGCTGTAAGCCGCGTGTCGTGCGTCGGGCGGATCGACCGCCCGGCGTGCGACCCTCTCCCAGGCCCACCCGATGCCCAAGCGCTCTGCCAAACCCAACCGCAGCCACCAGGTGGCCGACCAGATCCAGCGCGATCTGTCGGAGCTGATCGCCCGCGAGCTCAAGGATCCGCGCATCGGCCTGGTGACGCTGCAGGGCGTGGAGGTCACGCCCGACTATGCCCATGCCAAGGTGTATTTCAGCGTGCTCGTCGGCGATGCGCAGCAGACGCAGGAGGCCCTGAACCAGGCCGCCGGCTTTCTGCGCAACGGCCTGTTCAAGCGCCTGCACATCCATACCGTGCCGACGCTGCACTTCATCTTCGACCGCACGACCGAGCGCGCGGCCGACATGAATGCGCTGATCGCCCAGGCCGTGGCTTCGCGCTCCAAGAACGAAGACTGAGCATGAACGCGCCACGCACCAGGGTGCAACGGCGCCCTGTGCATGGGGTGCTGCTGCTGGACAAGCCGCTGGGCCTTTCGAGCAACCAGGCGTTGCAGAAGGTCAAATGGCTGCTGCACGCCGAAAAGGCCGGCCATACCGGCACGCTGGATCCGCTGGCCAGCGGCGTTTTGCCCATCTGCTTCGGGGCGGCCACCAAGTTCAGCCAGCTCCAGCTCGACGCCGACAAGACCTACGAAACGACCGTGCGGCTGGGCATCCAGACCCGCACGGCCGACGCCGAGGGCGAAGTCATCGCCACACGTCCGGTGCGCTGCACCCCGCAGCAGGTGGTCGAGGTGCTCAGGCGCCACACCGGGCCCATCCGCCAGCTGCCCCCGATGCACAGCGCGCTGAAGAAAGATGGCAAGGCGCTGTACGAATACGCCCGCGAAGGAACCGTGGTCGAGCGCGAGCCGCGCGAGGTGGTGATCCATGCGCTGGAGCTGCTGGAACTGCAGCTGCAGGGCCCCAGCCCCTTCCTGCGTCTGCGCGTGCACTGCAGCAAGGGCACTTACATCCGCACCCTGGGCGAAGACATCGGCGAGGCCCTGGGCTGCGGCGGCCATCTGACGGCCCTGCGCCGTGTGGCCACCGGGCCGTTTGAAGCCGGGCAATGCGTCACGCTGGCGCAGCTGGAGGCCATGGACGAGCCCGCGCGACTGCGTGTGCTGCAGCCGCTGAGCGTGCTGCTGCACGGTCACACCCCGGTCACGCTGTCGGCCGACGATGCGGGCCGTTTTCTCAGCGGCATGCGCCGCCGCGGCTCCTGGCCCGATGCGGACCGCGTGGCCGTCTATGGCCCCGACCCGCGTGCGGGCTACCCCCCCATACTGCTGGGCACCGCCACCATCCGGGCGGGGGAACTGATCCCCGCGCGGCTGCTCAGCCCGACCGAAATCCGAGAAATCCTGGAAAACCAAGCATGAGCAAACCCATACGCAACGTCGCCATCATCGCCCACGTGGACCATGGCAAAACCACCATGGTGGACCAGCTGCTGCGCCAGTCCGGTACCTTTGCCGCCCACCAGAAAGTGGTGGATACGGTGATGGACAGCCACGCCATCGAGCGCGAGCGTGGCATCACCATCCTGGCCAAGAACTGCGCCGTGCGCTGGAAAGACACCCACATCAACATCGTGGACACGCCCGGCCACGCCGATTTCGGCGGCGAGGTCGAGCGCGCGCTGTCCATGGTCGATGGCGTGCTGCTGCTGATCGACGCCCAGGAAGGACCGATGCCGCAGACGCGCTTCGTCACCAAAAAGGCGCTGGCCCTGGGGCTCAAGCCCATCGTCGTCGTCAACAAGGTGGACAAGCCCGGAGCGAACTGCGACAAGGTGATCAATGCGGCCTTCGACCTGTTCGACAAGCTGGGCGCCACCGACGAGCAGCTGGACTTTCCGGTCGTCTATGCCTCCGGCATCAACGGCTGGGCGTCGCTGCGCGAGGGCGAGCCCGGCCAGGCCTGGGGCACGGACATGGCCCCGCTGTTCGAAACCATTCTGCAGCACGTGCCGGCCCACCAGGGGGACCCGGCGGCGCCGCTGCAGCTGCAGATCTCGGCGCTGGACTACAACAGCTTCGTCGGCCGCATCGGCATCGGCCGCATCAATGCCGGGACGCTGCGTCCCGGCATGGACGTGCTGGTGATGCAGGGGCCGGACGGCCCGCGCGTCAAGGGGCGGATCAACCAGGTCCACACCTTCCAGGGGCTGGACCGGGTGCAGGTCAGCGAAGCCGGCCCGGGCGACATCGTGCTGATCAACGGCATCGAGGAAGTGGGCATTGGGGTCACGGTGACCGATCCCGAGCAGCCCCAGCCCCTGCCGATGCTGAAGGTCGATGAGCCGACGCTGACGATGAACTTCTGCGTCAACACCTCGCCGCTGGCCGGGCGCGAAGGCAAGTTCGTCACCAGTCGCCAGATCTGGGACCGGCTGCAGAAGGAACTGCAGTCCAACGTGGCGCTGCGGGTGCGCGAGACCGACGAGGACGGCGTGTTCGAGGTATCCGGCCGCGGCGAGCTGCATCTGACCATCCTGCTGGAGAACATGCGCCGCGAGGGCTATGAACTGGCCGTCTCCAAGCCACGCGTGGTGTTCCAGGAGATCGACGGCGTCAAGTGCGAGCCGATGGAGCTGGTGACGGCCGACGTGGAGGAGGGGCACCAGGGCGCGGTCATGCAGGCGCTGGGCGAGCGCAAGGGCGAGCTGGTCAACATGGAGCCCGACGGGCGCGGGCGGGTGCGGCTGGAGTACCGCATCCCGGCGCGCGGCCTGATCGGCTTTTCCAACGAGTTTCTCAACCTGACACGCGGCTCCGGCCTGATCTCCAACATCTTCGACGGCTACGAGCCCTACAAGGGCGAAATCGCCGGTCGCAAGAACGGCGTGCTGATTTCGATGGACGACGGCGAGATCATCACCTATGCGCTGGGCAAGCTGGATGAGCGCGGGCGCATGTTCGTCAAGCCGGGCGACCCGGTGTATGAAGGCATGATCGTCGGCGTGCACAATCGGGACAACGACCTGGTCGTCAACGCCACCCGCACCAAGCAGCTGACCAACTTCCGCGTCAGCGGCAAGGAAGACGCGATCAAGCTCACGCCGCCGATCGAACTGACGCTGGAATACGGGGTCGAGTTCATCGAGGATGACGAACTGGTCGAGATCACGCCCAAGAGCATCCGGCTGCGCAAACGCTACCTGAAGGAGCACGAACGCAAGCGCGCGTCCAAAGAGTGACCCCCTGAGTCCGCCTGCGGCGGCCTTCCCCCTGCAAGGGGGACGACGCCAGTGGCCCGGCGAAGCCGGTTCCACGGCGTCCCCCGATTGGGGGATGGGTAATGCGCTACTTCGCTTCTGACCTCTGGCCTTTCAATCCATGCAGATCACCCACCGGCGCGCGGTCTGGCTGATGGTGGCGGTGACCCTGATGTGGTCCATCGCCGGGGTCGTCACGCGCCAGCTGGAGGCGGCGCGCAGCTTCGAGGTCACGTTCTGGCGCAGCTTTTTCACGGCGCTGTCGCTGGCGGTGATCCTGCCGCTGTGGCGGGGGCCGCAGGCCGTGTGGCGGCAGCTGAGGCAGGCGCCGGCAGCCCTGTGGCTGTCGGGGCTGTGCTGGGCGGGCATGTTCACTTCCTTCATGCTGGCCCTGACGATGACCAGCGTGGCCGGGGTGCTGGTGATCTCCGCCCTCAACCCTTTGTTCACCGCGTTGCTGGCCGCGCTGGTGCTGCGCCAGCGCATACCCCGCCACACCTGGGTGGCCATCGTGCTGGCCGGCATCGGCACGGCTTGGATGTTTGGCGGCCAGCTGGGTGCCGAAGGCGGGTGGGGGCTGCTGGTGGCGCTGTGCGTGCCGCTGTCTGCGGCGATCAACTGGATCGTGGTGCAGCATGCCCAGATGCCGGGCGCGGCGGTCGATCTGGTGCCGTCGGTGCTGCTGGGCGCGGTGATCTCGGCGCTGGCCACGCTGGCGCCGGCCCTGCCGCTGCAGGCCACCGGGGCGGATCTGGCCTGGCTGGCCCTGCTGGGGCTGGTGCAGCTGGCCATACCCTGTACGCTGCTGGTGCTGTGCGCGCGGGTGCTCAAGGCGCCGGAAATTGCTCTGCTGGCCCAGCTGGAAATCCTGTTCGGCATCCTGCTGGTCTGGGTGCTCGCCGGCGAGCACCCGGGCGCGGCCGTGCTGCAGGGTGGGGCGCTGGTGCTGGGCGCGCTGCTGATGAACGAATGGCTGCTATGGAAGAGGAAGACATGACGACACAACCGCTGTGGACCTGCCCGGATGTGCAAACCGAAGTACGAGGCGCGCTGGGCTGCATCACGCTCAACCGTCCGCGTGCGCTCAACGCGCTGTCGCTGCCGATGATCCGCGCCCTCACGGCCGCTCTGCGGGCCTGGCGCGAGGATGCGGCCATCCAGGCGGTGGCCATCCGCGGCATGGGGCGGGACGGACCATTCGGCGCTTTCTGCGCCGGTGGCGACATCCGCTTTTTCCACCAGGCCATGCTGCGCGGCGATGGCGAGCTGGAGGACTTTTTCACCGAGGAATACGCGCTCAACCACCTGATCCACCACTATCCCAAGCCCTACATCGCTTTCATGGACGGCGTGGTGATGGGCGGCGGCATGGGTATCTCGCAGGGGGCCAGCCTGCGCATCGTGACGCCGCGCACCCGCATGGCCATGCCCGAGACGAACATCGGCCTGTTCCCGGATGTTGGCGGCGGTTGGTTTCTGGCGCGTTGCCCGGCGCATGGCGGCGCATGGCTGGCCTTGACCAGCGAGGCCATCGGCGCCGGCGATGCGCTGGCGCTGCGGCTGGCCGATGCGTGTTTCGACGCCGATCGTCTGCCTCAGGCCTGGGAGGCGCTGGCGCAGCTGCCGTCGTTCGATGCAGACGCTTTGCAGCACTGGCAGCGCGCCTACGCCGTGCCCGCGCCCGCAGCGACGCTGCCGCTGCCGGACATCGAACGCTGCCTGGATCAGCCCAGCGTGCTGGAGATCGTGCGGGTGCTCGAGGGCGAGCGCAGCGACTGGGCGCAGACGACCGCGCGGGCGCTGCGCACCCATTCGCCGCTGATGCTGGAAGTGACCCTGCAGCAGATCCGGCGCGGCGCTTCGATGTCCCTGGCCGACGAACTGCGCATGGAGCGTGACATGGTCCGCCACTGCTTCAACACCCGCCATCTGGACCGCTTCATGGCGGCCACCGAAACCATGGAGGGCATCCGCGCCCTGGTCATCGACAAGGACCGTAGTCCGAAATGGAACCCGGCGCGGCTGGAGGACGTCACGCCGGCGATGGTGGAGGGGTTCTTCGTTTCGCCCTGGCCCGCGCACGCGCATCCGCTGCGCGAGCTGGCCTGAACGTCGGTCAGCCCGTGCGCCGCCCAGGCACGTGCGCCTGGCCGCCGTGCGGCGGCCGGCGAGCCGATCAGCGCACGCGGTTTTTCAGCGCGCGTTCGACTTCGCGCTTGCCCTCGCGTTCTTTGATGGTGTCGCGCTTGTCGTGGGCGGCCTTGCCGCGTGCCAGCCCGATCTCGCATTTGACGCGGCCGTTTTTCCAGTGCAGGTTCAGCGGAACCAGCGTGTAGCCTTTTTGCTCGACCTTGCCGATCAGGCGGCGGATTTCGTCCTTGTGCAGCAGCAGCTTCTTGGTGCGCGAGGCGTCGGCGCGCACGTGGGTGGAGGTGGTCTTGAGCGGACTGATCAGGCAGCCGATCAGAAAGAGTTCGCCGTCGCGGATGACCACGTAGCCGTCGGTCAGCTGTACCTTGCCTTCGCGCACGGCCTTCACTTCCCAGCCTTCCAGCACCATGCCGGCCTCACAGCGCTCCTCGATGAAATAGTTGAAGAGCGCCTTCTTGTTTTCGGCGATGCGGGCGGGCGCGGCGGGTTTCTTGGCCATGGACAGCGGGTGGATGGCCGGCCTTCTTACAATGCGCATCGGGGCCGGCGAGCCCAGCATTCTATGAAAACCGTGCACAAGTCCGTCCTGCTCTGGTACAGCCCGCAGGAGATGTATGACCTGGTCACCGACGTGGCCAGCTATCCGCAGTTCCTGCCGTGGTGCGACCATGCGCGCGTGCTCGAAGCGCACGACGGCGGCGTGACGGCCGAGGTGGGCATTGCGTTCGCAGGGGTGCGCCAGAGCTTTACCACGCGCAACACCCATGTGCCTGGCAGCGAGGTGCAGATGGAGCTGGTGCAAGGGCCGTTTTCGGAGCTACGGGGTGTCTGGCGCTTCCTGCCGGTGGGCCAGGGGGTGCAGCGGGCCGCGCGCGTGGAGCTGATGCTTCACTACGGTTTTTCCAACGCCCTGCTGGCGCGGCTGGTGGGCCCGGTCTTTGACAAGATCGCCTCCACCCTGGTGGATGCCTTCGTCCAGCGGGCCGAGCAGGTGTACGGTTAGGCGCCATGGCCACCGACATCGACGTGACCGTGGTCTATGCCTCTGCGCCGCGCACGGTGCACGAAGTGGCGCTGCGCCTGCCACCCGGCAGCACCGTCGCCGATGCCATTGCCGCAAGCGGCCTGCTGCAGACCTTCCCCGAAGCGGCGCAGGCGGATGTGGGGCTGTGGGGGCGGCGCGTGACACCCCGGCAGGTCTTGCGGCAGGACGACCGGGTCGAGTTGTACCGGCCACTGCGCGTGGACCCCAAGGTGGCGCGACGCGAGCGGTTCGCCCGCCAAGGGGCGCGCACGGCCGGGCTGTTTGCCAAGCGCCGCGCCGGCGCCAAGGCAGGTTACTGAGCCGGATCGACCTGTGCGGGCTGTCTGGTGAGAAGGCGGCGCGCTGCCGCCCTGCGGTTGCTGGTCAGTAGCAGTTTTCGTTGATCATGGCCTGCAGGCGCTGCTGCTCGGCCGCCAGGGCGTTTTCATCCAGAAATTCGCGCTCGCCACGATCGTTCATCCGCGCCACCCGCCCGCCAGCGTCCAGCGCCGCCTTGGCCTGCTGGGCCTTGGCGCAGTTCTCGGCCTTCTGGCGGGCGATGCGCTCTTCTTCCGCCTTGCGCCTGGCCGCCTCTGCGTTTTCGACCTGTTTGCGCTTGTCCTCCAGCGCCTTGTCTGTGCCGGCCGTGGGCGCCGGCGCCGCCGGGGCCGCCACGCCGCTGGCGGCCGCAGGCGGGGGCGTGCGGGAGGCCGGCCGCTTCAGGATGTTTTGCTCGGGCACGTCGGCCGGAGGCGGCCGGTCGCTGAAGACGCGCTTGCCGTTCTTGTCCACCCACTGCCACTGGGCGCTGGCGGCAACGGCCACGCAGCAGGCGGCCATGGAGATCAGAATGCGCAGGGATTTCATGGGCGCAGTGTAGCGCCGCCGGCCGGGTTTGCCCATCACAGGCCGCGCCGGACGCGGCAGACGGGTACAATTCTTTTTTTGGAGCCAAGAACATGCGCCTTCTCGGAAAAGCGCTCACCTTCGACGATGTGTTGCTGGTGCCGGCGTACTCCCAGGTCCTGCCCAAGGACACTTCGCTTGCAACCCGTTTCTCTCGTAACATTTCCCTGAACCTGCCCTTGGTCTCCGCGGCCATGGACACGGTCACCGAAGCCCGGCTGGCCATTGCCATCGCCCAGGAGGGCGGCATTGGCATCGTGCACAAGAACCTGAGCATCGCCGAGCAGGCCGCCCAGGTGGCCAAGGTCAAGCGCTATGAATCGGGCGTGCTGCGCGACCCGGTCGTCATCACCCCCGAGACCACCGTGCGCCAGGTGCTCAAGCTGTCGGAGGAACTGGGTATTTCCGGCTTTCCGGTGGTCGAAGGCGGCAAGGTCGCCGGCATCGTCACCGGCCGCGATCTGCGCTTCGAAACCCGCTACGACCTGCCGGTGCGCGAAATCATGACGCCGCGCGAGCGGCTGATCACCGTGCCCGAGGGCACCACGCCCGAGGCCGCCAAGGCTCTGCTGAACAAGCACAAGCTCGAGCGTCTGCTGGTCGTCAACGACGCCTTCGAGCTCAAGGGGCTAATCACCGTCAAGGACATCACCAAGCAGCTCAACTTCCCGAACGCCGCGCGCGACGCGGCTGGGCGGCTGCGCGTGGGCGCGGCCGTGGGGGTGGGCGAGGGCACCGAGGCCCGGGTGGAAGCCCTGGTCAAGGCCGGCGTGGATGCCATCGTCGTGGACACGGCCCACGGCCACAGCAAGGGCGTGATCGAGCGGGTGCGCTGGGTCAAGCAGAACTATCCGCAGATCGACGTGGTCGGCGGCAACATCGCCACCGGAGCCGCTGCGCGCGCGCTGGTGGATGCTGGCGCCGACGCCGTCAAGGTCGGCATCGGGCCGGGCTCGATCTGCACCACCCGCATCATTGCCGGCGTGGGCGTGCCGCAGATCACGGCCATCGACAACGTGGCCACGGCGCTGCAGGGCACCGGCGTGCCGCTGATCGCCGATGGCGGCATCCGCTACAGCGGCGACATTGCCAAGGCCATCGCCGCCGGCGCCCATTCGGTGATGATGGGGGGCATGTTCGCCGGCACCGAAGAGGCGCCCGGCGAAGTCATCCTGTACCAGGGGCGCAGCTACAAGAGCTACCGCGGCATGGGCTCGATCGGTGCGATGAAGGCCGGCAGCGCCGACCGTTACTTTCAGGAAAACGACGAGGCCGCCAACCCCAACGCCGACAAGCTGGTGCCCGAGGGTATCGAGGGCCGCGTGCCGTACAAAGGCTCGGTGGTGACGATCATCTTCCAGATGGCCGGCGGCATCCGCGCGGCGCTGGGCTACTGCGGCTGCGCCAGCATCGCCGAGCTGCACGAGAAGGCCGCCTTCGTCGAGATCACCGCCGCCGGCATCCGCGAAAGCCACGTGCACGACGTGCAGATCACCAAGGAAGCGCCGAACTACCGGCTGGATTGAGCGGCAGACCCCAGGCCAGGCCCGAACCCCGCAACGGTGTTCGGGCTTTTGATTTACCAAGCGCCCATGCAGCACCACAAGATCCTCATCCTCGACTTCGGCTCCCAGGTCACGCAGCTGATCGCCCGGCGCGTGCGCGAGGCCCATGTCTACTGCGAAGTCCACCCCTGCGACGTGACGGACGACTGGGTGCGCCAGTACGCGTCGGATGGGCTGCTCAAGGGCGTGATCCTCTCGGGCAGCCATGCCAGCGTCTATGAGGAATCCACCGACCGGGCGCCGCAGGCGGTGTTCGAGCTGGGGGTTCCGGTGCTGGGCATCTGCTACGGCATGCAGACCATGGCCCAACAGCTGGGCGGCAAGGTCGAAGGCGGGCACAAGCGCGAGTTCGGCTATGCCGAGGTGCGTGCCCATGGGCATACCGCCCTGCTCAAGGACATTGCCGACTTCACCACCCCCGAGGGGCACGGCATGCTCAAGGTCTGGATGAGCCATGGCGACAAGGTCACCGAGCTGCCGCCGGGCTTCAGGCTGATGGCCTCCACGCCCAGCTGCCCGATCGCCGGCATGGCCGATGAGGCACGCCGTTTCTACGCCGTGCAGTTCCATCCCGAGGTCACGCATACCGTGCAGGGCCGGGCGATCCTGGAGCGCTTCGTGCTGGAGATCTGCGGCGCGCGAGCCGACTGGATCATGCGCGACCACATCGAAGAGGCGGTGCAGAAGATCCGCGAGCAGGTGGGTGACGAGGAGGTGATTCTGGGCCTGTCCGGTGGCGTGGATTCATCGGTCGCCGCGGCGCTGATCCACCGCGCCATCGGCGAGCAGCTCACCTGCGTGTTCGTGGACCACGGTCTGCTGCGCCTGCACGAAGGCGATATGGTGATGGACATGTTCGCCGGCAAGCTGCACGCCAAGGTGGTGCGGGTGGACGCCAGCGAGCTTTTCCTGCGCGAGCTCGCCGGGGTGAGCGACCCCGAGCAGAAGCGCAAGATCATCGGCCGCCTGTTCGTCGATGTCTTCAAGGCCGAGGCCGCCAAGCTCAAAGGCGAAGGCGCCAGGGGAGCCAAGTGGCTGGCGCAGGGCACGATCTACCCGGACGTGATCGAATCCGGCGGCGCCAAGAGCAAGAAAGCCGTCACGATCAAAAGCCACCACAACGTCGGCGGCCTGCCCGAGCAACTGGGCCTCAAGCTCCTGGAGCCGCTGCGCGACCTGTTCAAGGACGAAGTGCGCGAGCTGGGCGTGGCGTTGGGGCTGCCGCACGACATGGTGTACCGCCACCCCTTCCCCGGGCCAGGGCTGGGTGTGCGCATTTTGGGCGAGGTCAAAAAGGAATACGCCGACCTGCTGCGCCGCGCCGACGCCATCTTCATCGAGGAGCTGCGCTCGACCATCGAGCCGAACTCCGGCAAAAGCTGGTACGACCTCGTCAGCCAGGCGTTTGCGGTGTTCCTGCCGGTCAAGAGCGTCGGCGTGATGGGCGACGGCCGCACCTACGACTATGTGGTGGCGCTGCGCGCGGTGCAGACCAGCGACTTCATGACCGCCGACTGGGCCGAACTGCCCTACAGCCTGCTGAAAAGGGTCAGCAGCCGCATCATCAACGAAGTGCGCGGCATCAACCGCGTGACCTACGACATCAGTTCCAAGCCGCCGGCGACGATCGAGTGGGAATGAGTGAGGCCGGCCCTGCCGCTACGGTCGAGCAACCCAAAAAGCCAATTCCGTTCGGTGCCTGAAGGCCCGCTGATGCGCCAGCACCCGGCGCCGATTCATCAGTACATGGGACCACCCAGACCGTCGGCACTGCCGGCGCAGTAGTGGCCTTTGTCGTATTGGGGGTTGCAGGCTTTGAACTGCACCAGCAAGCCCTCGCCATGGTGGTCCTGACCTTTTTGGAGCTCATTACCGCTTTTGGATCCGCTATTGCAACATATACATGCTGTCGTACCACTGAATGATGGTAATGTGCCAGGAGTCTATTCCGCACTTCATTCCTTTGAGGCCGGCAATCATGATGGTTGCTTCGCGGGTGGCTTCCGAATTGTTCCCAATGTAAATGCCCTCCGTGTCCCTGCGGGTGATAACTTCCCCAGTTTCGCTAGAAGTGAACGTCCCTTCATAGGTTACCCGGGTGAACGGATATTTTCTGTTGTAATCCGTGCTGCCAGGACGTCGTGAATTCACAAATAGCATCGGGCACCGGTTGAATGGGCTGGTACCCACGGTGACCGTCCTCGGACTTTCCTGGCCCAGTGTGCCGTCTCCCGTATTACGGTTGGTAGGTGTGGCCTGTGGGGGCGTCGGTCTGGGTCGGCGGGCCTCAGGCGGTTTGGTTTCTAAGCGCTGCTGTGAAGGTGCAGGGGCCTGGTTTGATGGGCTGGTCGACGGCTGATTCTGCTGCGGCAACCGTAGTGGCTCATGGGGTAAGCTGGGAGGATTGGCCCGCGGTGTAGGGGGAATAGGGGCTTGGGCAATGGGCGGGATGGTGGCGGACTGACTGGGCGCGGGAGTCTGCCTGACCACTGCACTGGATGCCGGCGCAGCGGAGCGCTGTTCGGCGGCAAGATAGTCCTGCATCGCCTGGTCGGTGGTTTTGCCCTGCAGGGCCGAGCCGAGGGCGACCAGTCGACCGTCGCCCAGCTTGGCGCCATAAGCACTCAGGAGCGAGCCGGTCATCTGCGTGGTCACGCTGGGCCGGTCTTCCTGGCCAGCGGACACAGGCTGGGTCTGGGCCGGCGGGGCCATCGCACCGGGTGGACTGGCGCTGGCCAGTTGGGCGGTGCATCCAGCCGTACAACTGCGGCGGGCGGCATGACATTCGGATTTATCGGTGAATGTTTGAGCGCTGGCGGCGGCAGCAGTCATGTTCCCACCGAAAATGCCGGCCAGGTAGCCGATGGCAGCAGTCGTGTTCTGGGCTGATTTGGCCTGGGCGCAGGCTTCATACTGGCTCTCGCAGGCATTGACGCACTGCTGGCGTTGAGCTTCCTGTTGAGCCTGCCATTGTCTTTGTGCCTGCATCTGCGCTTCTTGCTGCGGTGGGGGTGCATCCATTGCGGGCCGGGGGGCGGGCGCCGCCGCCATAGTCGGAGCAGGCGCAGCTGGCGGCGTCAATTCGGCAGCCAATGTTTCGGCCAGCTTGGCAGGCGCCATGCCCTGCAGGGTAGAGAGTGCCCGGGTCCGATCCGGCGATGGAGGCGCAGCGTAAATCGTCTCGAGCAGACCGGCGATCCCCGGTGGAACGGCGCGCGCGGGGGCCGCAGCCATGGCCTGTCCCAACAACTGCTGGGCCAGTCCTGCGCTGGTCTGCTCAGTCGCGGGAGGTGGATGGTTGGCGTGGGCCGACTGCATCAGTTGCGCATCTTCCAGTCGGCCGGCCAGGGTGTAAGCCGGCTCGGTGCCCAAGGCACTGAGGCCTGCCATCAGGGGCTGCAGGGCTTCGGCGGCGCGTGCTTGCTGCAGCAATTCGAAGGCGCGTGCCAGGTGGGCACGTGGCTGCGCGGTAGCGGCAGAGCTGCCTTTGCCAGCTGCGGGCTGGGCCACGGCATCTGCTAGCGGCACGGCGTATGCGAGGGCAACGGCCGCCAGCCAGTACAGCCCCCTGGGCCAGCGAGATTCGGTCTGTGTACGCATCGCCTTCCCCCCACCAAGTGATCACGCTTGTTGGGACCTCAGCGTGTCTGTACCGCGCGTTGCAGATCCCGCTCCAGACCATCGAACATCTGGTTGCGTAGTTCCGCATCACACCGTGCGAAAAAGGAATGTGAAGCGCTGATGCCGACACTAGAGGCGTCGCAAACTCTTTGTGTGACGGCCGAGACAAGATGGACCACGCGGGGTGTATCCTGCGCCTGGACGAAGAAGATATTTCCACGCCACAGGAAACGGACGGTCATGTTGCGGACGACGTCGCTTTCCTTGTGGATGTCGAGAACGGCCACATAGCCGTAGCCCTTTTGCCTGGCTTCGCCCAGCGAACCTACGATATCCAGCCCGGAGAAATTGGCTTTGAGCATCGCAGCTGGACGCTGCACGATGAGCTGGGGATCGTTGTTCTCCAGCTGAGCTTGCCGGTCCGCTTTATCCACCAAAGCGGTGACCGCCCAGTTGCCCCTGTAAATCTTGTCGGCCTGGACTTGCCAATCGACCAGCTGCCGGGTGTTGTCGGAAACCACGATCGCTACCCGTCGACCGGCCAGCAGGCGCAGAGGAATATCACTACGGTGCGCCGCCTGCACTCCCAAGGACGGCAGGGGGTCCTGGTAAGAAGGAATTGCCGGAGGCTGCACCGCACAGCCAGCCAGAGTGGCCATCAGGAGGGCAGCAGCCCAGAGTCGAAAGATGCGCATGTCAGTCGCTGCGAATACCTGGGAACAGGCGATCGCAGGATTGGATACGCAGCCAGCATGTCCGCCGAATTGGGATAAACCCCTATCCGTATGGGGTTATGTGAAAAATGACAGAGAAGTCGGCATCACGACCCGGTTGTGGCCAGCGGTCGCGTGCGGTAGAACCGCAGCGGCATTTCCCGGGCCTGCTGGCGCGCCTGGTTGAGCACCGATTTCTTGATTCGGCCCACCACGTGCATTTCGCACGGCTTGCAGTCGAAGCGCAGGGTCAGCTTTTCCTTGCCGTTGATCAGCAGCAGCGGCTCGGCGCGCACCGTGCCCTGCACGCCTGTCACGCCTTTGGCCTGCTTCGGGCACAGGCTGAGCGAGTAGCGCACGCAGTGCTTGGTGATCATGAGGCTGACTTCGCCTTCTTCCTCGTGGCTTTCGTAGGCGGCGGCAATGACCTTGACGCCGTGCTTGGCATAGAAGTCGCGCGCCTTTTCGTTGAAGACGTTGGCCAGGTAGGTGAGGGTGTCTTCCGGGTAGGTCGCTGGCGGCTCCACCGGCTGGGCGCGCGGCGGGCGGGTGTAGGCGGCGGCACGCGCGGCCTCCAGCGCGGCCACGGCGTCGCGGCGCAGGGCGTTGAGCGTGGATGCCGGCACGAACCAGGGCTGGGAGAGATCCAGCACCATGTCGATCGGCTCGAAAATCGTGGCGCCGAAGCGCCCCAGCTGCTCGCGCAGGGTTGCTTCGGCCCGTGCCGGGTCGCGCGCCGCTTCCCGGGGCACGGCAACGCTGGCGCTGCCCTGGTGGCCGTCCTCGTCGGTGAGGTGCAGGGCCAGGCCGTCTGCAGTCTCCTGCAGCCGCACCCACACGCCGATGCGCCGTTCGCTGGTTTTCTTCTCCAGCATGCGCACCCAGCTCATGTCGCGGTTGCGGTTGAGTTCGGTACCGCGCCGCAGGTCTTTGTAGCTGGCCACCGGATCCTTGGGATGAATGCGCCAGCGCCCGTCACCCAGGGCCTGGGCCCGGTTGACCGGCAGTCCGACCAGTTCTTTCTGCAGGTCGTAGTAGCACAGGCCGTCGCCGTTGTGCAGCACGGTGGCGGGTTCGCTGACGGTGAGTTCGATGGAGTCCGGGCCGACCTGGGTGACGTAGCCCAGATGGCGCCCCGGGTTTTTGGGGGTATCGAAGGCGCCGATGTCGGCGCGGCGGCCGTGGACGAAGTAGTCGGTGAACTCGCGGTTGAAATTCTGGTCCGGATCGGGGGTGAAGCTGAATGTGGTTCTGCCGCTGGAGGCCCGGGCCAGCTCGGGGCGCTGCTCCAGCAGCTGGTCGAACAGCCGCCGGTAGTGCGCGGTGATGTTCTTCACGTAGGCCAGGTCCTTGTAACGGCCCTCGATCTTGAAGCTGCGGATGCCGGCATCGACCAGCGCGGCCAGATTGGCGCTCTGGTTGTTGTCCTTCATCGACAGCACGTGCTTGTCGTGCGCGACAAAGCGGCCCTGGCTGTCCACCACCTGGTAGGGCAGGCGGCAAGCCTGCGAGCAGTCGCCACGGTTGGCGCTGCGGCCGGTGTGGGCATGGCTGATGTAGCACTGGCCGCTGTAGGCCACGCACAGTGCGCCGTGGATGAAGAATTCCAGCGTGCAGCGGCCCGGATCGGTCTGGCGCCGGATTTCGCGGATCTGCTCCAGCGTCAGCTCGCGCGCCAGCACCAGCTGGGACAGGCCCGCGTCCTGCAGGAAGCGGGCCTTTTCGGGCGTGCGGATGTCGGTCTGCGTGCTGGCGTGCAGCTGGATCGGCGGCAGGTCGATTTCCAGCAGCCCCATGTCCTGGATGATGAGCGCATCCACCCCGGCATCGAAGCACTGCCAGGCCAGCCGGCGTGCCGGCTCCAGCTCGTCGTCGCGCAGGATGGTGTTGAGCGTGACGAAGATGCGCGCATGGTAGCGGTGAGCGTGGCGCACCAGCCGCTCGATGTCGCGCACGCTGTTGTCGGCGGCGCTGCGCGCGCCGAAAGAGGGGCCGCCGATATAGACGGCGTCGGCGCCGTGGTTGATGGCCTCGATGCCGATGTCGGCGGTGCGGGCGGGAGCGAGCAGTTCGAGCTGGTGCACGGGCAGGGACATGGGGGCGGATTATCCCTATCTGGCTGCCGGCCTGCCGGCGGCGCCCGTGAAAACGGCACCCGAAGGTGCCGTTTTGGCTGCGCCGGTGGGGGAGGGTTTACTCGATCTTGGCGCGGGTGCGCAGGTCTTCCTGGAATTTCAGCAGCTTTTGCTGGCCGACCTGCTGCGCGATCTGGGGACGGATCTCCTCCAGCTTGGGCAGCTGGGTTTCGCGCACGTCATTGAGGCGGATCACATGCCAGCCGAACTGGGTCTTGACCGGGGTTTCGGTGAACTTGCCCTTGCCCAGCTTGACCATGGCATCGGAAAACTCCTTGACGAAGTTGTCGGCGCTGGCCCAGTCGAGGTCGCCGCCGTTGGCCGCCGAGCCGGGGTCTTTGGACTGCTTCTTGGCGATGGCGTCGAACTTGGCGCCTTTCTTGAGCTGGGCGATGATGGCCTTGGCCTCGTCTTCCTTCTCGACCAGGATGTGGCTGGCCCGGTATTCCTTGCCGGCGTTGGCGGCAACGAACTTGTCGTATTCAGCCTTGATTTCGGCGTCGCTGACCGGGTTGTTGCGCTGGAAGGCCGCCACCAGGTCGCGGATCAGCAGCGAATCGCGGGTGAACTCCATCTGCGCCTTGAATTCGGGGCTGGCGTCCAGCCCCTGGCGCTGGGCTTCCTGCACCAGCAGCTCGCGGTCGATGACGGCGCGCTTGAGCTCCTCCATCATCTCCGGCGTGAGCGCGCGGCCCGAGCGGGCCACCTGCTGCGCCAGGATGTCCACTCGCGACATGGGCACGGGCTTGCCGTTGACGATGGCCAGGTTCTGGGCCGGGGCCGGCAGGGTCGCGGCGCCCAGCACGAGGGCGGCCGCCAGGGCCGGGAGTGACAGCTTCTTCATGGTGAATCCTAGGAATGGGACAAGGCTGGACCGGGAGACTGCAGGCCGCGCGGGGCTGCGCGGCGCTCAGAGTGTTTCGATCGCAATGGCATGCACACCCTGGGCGATGAAGTCCTGCAGCGCATCATACACAAGGCGGTGGCGCGCCACGCGGCTTCGGTTTGTAAACAAAGGTGAGGCAATCCGCACCCGGAAATGCGTGCCCCAGCCGCTGCCATTGGCGCCGGCGTGGCCGGCATGGGCGGCGCTTTCGTCGATCACTTCGAGAAAAGTAGGTTGCAGGCGCTGCCGCAGACGTTCGGCCATGTGTTGCGCGCGCTGCTGCGGGTCGCCGGTCATGGTTCAGCGCGGTTCGTTCTGCAGGTGCCGGGCCACGTAAAACCCCTGTGCGACCAGAAAGACCAGAGGGAACACATAGCCCCAGAGCTTGAAGTTCACCCAGGTTTCGGTGCTGTAGAAAGCGGCCACGTAGGCGTTGAGCGCAGCCATGAACGCGCAATAGCCGATCCAGGCAACGGTCAAGTGCCGCCAGACCCGCTCCGGCAGCTTGAGCTGGCTGCCCAGCAGCAGCTGCAGCGTGTTCTTGCGCAGCACCCACAGGGCAAAAGCCAGCACCACGGCCATCGCTCCGTACAGGATGGTGGGCTTCCACTTGATGAAGCGCTCGTCGTGCAGCAGCAGCGTCAGCGCGCCAAACAGCAGGATCAGCGCCAGCGTGACCTTCTGCATGGTTTGCAGGCGCCGGTCCAGCGCATAGATCACGGCGGTCTGAGCCACGGTGGCGGCCATCAACACGGCCGTGGCCAGATAGATGTCGGCCAGCTTGTAGGCGCCGAAGAACAGCAGGATGGGGAAAAAGTCGATCAGCAGGCGCATGACGGACGGCCGGTAGGCAGCAAAAGACCAATTATCGCCGTGGCCGTGCTCAGGGCTTGTGCTCCAGCGCCGCCGAGTTGATGCAGTAGCGCAGACCCGTCGGCGGCGGGCCGTCCTCGAACACATGGCCCAGATGGGCGCCGCACTGGGCGCAGACCGTTTCGGTGCGGATCATGCCGTGGCTCAGGTCGCGCCGTTCCTCGATGGCGTGGGGATCGGCCGGCTCGTAAAAGCTGGGCCAGCCGCAGCCGGCGTCGAACTTGGTGGAAGCCTCGAACAACCGGGCGCCGCAGCAGATGCAGGCATACCAGCCCGGCGCCCAGTAGTCGGCGTAGCGACCGGTATAGGGACGCTCGGTGGCGGCATGCCGCGTGACCTGGTAGGCCACGGGCTCGGCGTTTTTTTCCGCCAGCAGGGCCTTCCACTCCTGGTCGGACTTCTGGATGGGATAACTCATGGCAACAGGCCTCACGATGAACAGCTGATGGCGATGGTAGCGGCCCAGTCGGGCGGAAAGCCGGCGGCCTCCTCGTGTCCGGGGTGTTCGTCGAAGGGGCGCTCCAGCAGGGCCAGCAGGGTGGCCACGCCGGTGTAATCCTGGTTGCGGGCCTGGCGGATGGCCAGCTCGCCCAGATGGTTGCGCAGGACGAATTTCGGGTTGGTGCGCAGCATGGCCGCAGCCGATGCGGTGGTGTCTTCCAGCCGCAGGCGCGCATCGTAACGGCGCAGCCAGTCATCGAAGGCGGCCGTGTCCCGCCACAGCGCGCGCAAGGCAGCCGCATCGCCATCGGCCACGTACTGGCTCAGGCGCCGCCAGAAGATGGGGTAGTCGGTTTTTTCGCGGGCCAGCAGCTGCAGGACTTCCGCGGCCAGCTCCGCGTCCCCCGCTTGGGGCCGCAGCAGCCCCAGCTTGGCGCGCATGCGCTGCTGCCAGTGGGCGGGGTAGTGCTCGCGGTAGGTGTCCAGCGCCGCCAGCGCAAGCTCCTGATCCTGGATCAGCGGCAGCAAGGCCTGCCCCAGGCAGAACAGGTTCCAGTGGGCGATCTGGGGTTGCCGGCCATAGGCGTAGCGGCCCTGGATGTCGGAGTGGTTGCAGATGTGGGCCGGGTCATAGCCGTCCAGGAACTGGAACGGCCCGTAGTCCAGCGTCAGCCCCAGGATGCTCATGTTGTCGGTGTTCATCACGCCGTGGCAGAAACCGGCGGCCTGCCACTGCGCCAGCAAGGCGGCGGTGCGCTCGCTCACGGCGGCCAGCAGCGTGGCATAGGGGTTGCCGGCCCAGCGGCCGGCGTCGCGGCACGCAGGGTAGAAGTGGTCGATGACGAAATCCGCCAGCCGGCGCAGTTCCCCGAACTGGCCGCGTGAAGCGAAATGCTCGAAATGACCGAAGCGAATGAAGCTGGGCGCCACGCGGGTGACCACCGCCGCCGTCTCGATGGTCTCTCTGCGCACCGGCAGGTCCGAGCCGGTGACGCACAGCGCCCGCGTCGTCGGGATACCCAGCGCGTGCGTGGCCTCGCTGCACAGGAACTCCCGGATGCTGGAGCGCAGCACGGCCCGACCATCGCCCATGCGCGAATAGGGCGTGCGGCCGGCCCCCTTGAGCTGGATTTCCCAGCCGCCGGCCGTCTCGCCCAGCAGGATGGCGCGGCCGTCGCCCAGCTGCCCGGCCCAGACGCCGAACTGGTGCCCGCTGTACACCGTGGCCAGCGGCTCGCTGCCGGCCAGCAGCCGGTTGCCGCTGAGCGCCTGCAGCCAGTCGTCCGATTCCCGCCAGTGGGCCGGCAGCTCCAGCAGCCGCGCAACCGCATCGCTGGCGCCCACCCAATAGGGATCGGGCAGGGCCTGGGGCAGCTGCGGAGTGTAGAACGCGGTGCCCAGGCGGGCATAGCGGTGGCTCCATTGCAAAGCGTGCGGCACGGGCGGCGACAGCGGGGCGGCTGCTTCGGTGCAGGCATTCATGTCCGGCATTGTCACGCACATGACTATTTCGGGACCCGATCAGGGACATCCCTTGCCGGCGCGCCGCCAGCGCTGGTTCATACTGGCGGCCACAGGTGCCCGGTACCCGACGAAGAAGGAGACCCGCCCATGCTCGGCCTGATGCAAGACCAGCCCTTGCTGATTTCCTCCCTGATCGAATTCGCCCAGCGCCACCACGGCGACACCGAAGTCGTCTCGCGCCGGGTGGAAGGGGATATCCACCGCTACACCTGGGCCGATGTGGCGGCCCGTTCCCGCCAGGTGGCCAACGCGCTGGATGCGCTGCGGCTCGGATTCAGCGACCGCGTGGCCACGCTGGCCTGGAACGGCTACCGCCATCTGGAGCTGTATTTCGGCGTCAGTGGCTCCGGCCGCGTGCTGCATACCATCAACCCGCGCCTGCACCCGGACCAGATCGCCTGGATCGCCAACCACGCCGAAGACCAGGTGCTGTGCTTCGACCTGACCTTTCTGCCCATCATCCAGGCCATCCACGCTAAATGCACCACCGTGCAGCACTGGATCGCGCTGTGCGATGACGATCGGCTGCCGCAGGACAGCGGCATTGCCGGGCTGCAAAGCTACGAGCGCTGGATCGGCGCGCAGCCCAGCCGCTACCGCTGGCCCGAGTTCGACGAAAACTCCGCCTCCAGCATGTGCTACACCAGCGGCACCACGGGCAACCCCAAAGCGGCGCTGTACAGCCACCGCTCGACCATTCTGCACGCCTATGCCGCCGCCTTGCCCGATGTGATGGCGCTGAGCGCCCGTGACGCCGTGCTGCCGGTGGTACCGATGTTCCACGTCAACGCCTGGGGCATTCCGTACTCCGCCGCGCTGACCGGCGCCAAGCTGGTTTTCCCGGGGCCGGCGCTGGACGGTAAATCCATCTACGAGCTGGTCGAGACCGAGCGCGTGACCTACGCCGCGGGCGTGCCCACCATCTGGCAGATGCTGCTGGGTCACATGAAGCCCAACAACCTGAAGTTCAGCACCCTGAAGCGCACCGTCATCGGCGGCTCGGCCTGCCCACCGGCCATGATCACCGCCTTCAAGGACGACTATGGCGTGGAGGTGCTGCACGCCTGGGGCATGACCGAGATGTCGCCGCTGGGTACGCTGTGCACGCTGAAAAACAAGCACCTGACGCTGCCTGAAGACGAGCAGATGAAGATCCGGCTCAAGCAGGGGCGGGCCATCTTCGGCGTGGACATGAAGATCGTCGATGCCGAAGGCAAGGATCTGCCCTGGGACGGCAAGACTTTTGGCGATCTGCTGGTGCGCGGGCCCTGGGTCATCAAGGAGTATTTCAAAGGCGAGGGCGGCGACCCGCTGCGCCGCGACGCCGACGGCAAGGGGTGGTTCCCCACCGGCGACGTGGCCACGATAGACCCCGACGGCTACATGCAGATCACCGACCGCAGCAAGGACGTGATCAAGTCCGGCGGGGAGTGGATCAGCTCCATCGACGTGGAAAACATCGCGGTGGCTCACCCGGCGGTGGCCATGGCCGCCTGCATCGGCGTCAAACATCCCAAGTGGGACGAACGCCCAGTGATCGTGGTGGTCAAAAAGCCCGGCGCGGAAGTCACGCGCGAGGAGCTGCTGAAGTTCTACGAAGGCAAGATCGCCAAGTGGCAGATCCCGGACGACGTGATCTTCGTCGAGGCCATTCCGCTGGGCGCCACCGGCAAGATGCTCAAGACCCGGCTGCGCGAAATGCTCAAGGACTACAGGCTGCCCGGCACCTGAGCGCCTGCCTGCGCCCGGGGTGGCTGCCTGGGGCGGTATGCGAGTCGCCCAGGCGATAGTTCTAGGGCAATCCCTAGCGTGCCACGCGGCGAATTTGGTTACCCTGCCATCATCACCGCAACGAGGAGATTTCCGATGAAATTTGCCGTCCAACTGGTTGCCGCCTCTGCCGTGCTGGCCTTCGCCGGCCTGGCCCACGCCCAGAAAGGCGAAACCGTCAAAATCGCGTGGATCGACCCGCTGTCGGGCCTGATGGCCCCCGTGGGCAACAACCAGGTGCGCAGCTTCCAGTTCTTTGCGGAGAAGTTCAGCGGCGCCAACAACCCGGCCGGGGTCAAGTTCGAAATCATCGCGCTGGACAACAAGCTCAGCCCGGCCGAGAGCCTGAACCAGCTCAAAGCCGCCATCGACCAGGGCGTGCGCTACATCACCCAGGGCAATGGCTCCTCGGTGGCTGGTGCGCTGATCGACGCCATCAACAAGCACAACGAGCGCAACCCCGGCAAGGAAGTGCTGTTCCTCAACCACTCGGCCGTCGATCCGGACTTCACCAACAGCAAGTGCAGCTTCTGGCATTTCCGCTTCGACGCCGACACCTCGATGAAGATGGAGGCGCTGACCACCTTCATGAAAGACCAGAAGGACATCCAGAAGGTCTATCTGCTGAACCAGAACTATTCGCACGGTCACCAGGTTGCCGCCTACGCCAAGGAAAACCTCAAGCGCAAGCGCCCGGACATCCAGATCGTCGGCGAGGACCTGCACCCGCTGGCGCAGGTGCGTGATTTCGCGCCTTACGTGGCCAAGATCAAGGCCTCCGGCGCCGATACGGTGATCACCGGCAACTGGGGCTCAGACCTGGCGCTGCTGGTCAAGGCGGCCAACGAGGGCGGCTACACCGGCAAGTTCTTCACGTATTACACCGGCGTCACCGGCACGCCCACGGCGCTGGGCGAAGGCGGCGCGGGCCGGGTGTTCCAGGTCTCCTACAACCACTACAACATGGGCGGAGACATGGGCAAGTGGCAGGCCGAGTACAAGGCCAAGTTCAAGGACGACTTCTACACCGGCTCGGTGATCCACATCTACCGGGCGCTGGGCGAGGCCATGGCCAAGGCCAAATCGACCGATCCGGTCAAGGTGGCCCATGCCCTGGAAGGGCTGAGGTTCAAGAGCTTCAACGGGGAGGTCGAGATGCGCAAGGCCGACCACCAGCTGCAGCAGCCGCTGTACATCACCGTCTGGCAGAAAGCCGACAAGAAATTCCCCTACACGGTGGAAAACACCAACATGACGCTGGCGCTGGTCAAGGAGTTTCCGGCTTACATCGCCAGCACGCCCACCAGCTGCCAGATGAAGCGTCCTTAAGGGGAGTCGCGCGCCTGGTCGGCGCCGCATCTGACCGTTCGGGCTGAGCCTGTCCTGGCCCGTTCGCCCTCCCGCAGGTTCAGGGTGAACGGGCCTTTCCATGCCCCCATCTTCCATGGAATTCTTCATCATCTCGATGCTCAACGGCCTGAGCTATGGGCTGCTGCTGTTCATGCTCAGCTCCGGGCTGACACTGATCTTCAGCATGATGGGCGTGCTCAACTTCGCCCATGCCAGCTTCTACATGCTGGGCGCCTATTTCGGCTATACCATCGCCAAGGTGCTGGGCTTCTGGCCGGGGCTGATCCTCGCGCCCCTGCTGGTGGGCGTGCTGGGGGCGGTGTTCGAGCGGCTGGCGCTGCGCAAGGTGCACAAATACGGCCACGTGCCCGAGCTGCTGATCACCTTCGGCCTGTCCTACATCATTCTGGAACTGGTGCAGCTGGTCTGGGGGCGGCTGGCGGTGGAGTTCCGTCCGCCCGAAATCCTGCAAGGGCCGATGTTCACGCTGCTGCACCATCCGCAGCAGGGCATGGACTGGGTGTGGGGCGCGGCGCCGGCCGCGCTGTGTGCACAGGCGGTGTGCTCGCCGTTTCCGGCCACCCGCGGCTTCATGATGCTGGTGGCCTTGCTCATGCTGCTGCTGCTGTGGCTGATGCTCACGCGCAGCCGCATCGGGCTGGTGATCCAGGCCGCGCTCACCCATCCCGAGATGGTGGAAGCGCTGGGGCACAACGTGCCGCGGGTGTTCATGCTGGTATTCGGCGCGGGCGCCGCATTGGCTGGGCTGGCCGGCGTGATCGGCGGCAGCACTTTCGTGACCGAGCCCGCGATGGCCGCCACCGTCGGCTCGATCATCTTCGTGGTGGTCGTCGTCGGCGGATTGGGGTCGCTGTCAGGGGCATTCCTGGCTTCGCTGCTGATCGGCGTGATCCAAACCTTTGCCGTGGCGCTGGACCACTCGCTGATCACGCTGCTGCAAAAGATGGGGGTGGAATTGAGCACGGCTGCGTTGAACAACTCCGTGCTCAAACTCACGCTCTCGCAGGTCGCACCGATCCTGCCCTACCTGTTCCTGGTGCTGATCCTGATCTTCCGGCCCAAGGGCTTGCTGGGCACCCGGGAGGAGTGAGGCCATGAGCAAGCTCTACTACGAATTCAAGCCCTACAACGTTGGCCGCTGGATCATCTGGGGTCTGTTCGCCCTGGTCCTGCTGGCCGCGCCCAAGGTGTTCACCAGCAGCCTGTCGGTGACCATGCTGTCGCAGATGGGCATCGCCATCATTGCCTGCCTGTCGTACAACATGCTGCTGGGGCAGGGGGGGATGCTCAGCTTCGGCCATGCGGTCTATTCAGGGCTGGGTTCCTATGTGGCCATCCACGCCCTCAATGCGGTCAGCAAAGGCAGCCTGACCATTCCGGTAAGCCTGTTGCCCATCGTCGGCGGACTGGCCGGGATGTTCTTCGCCGTGTTGTTTGGCTATGTCACCACACGCAAGGCCGGCACGCCGTTTGCAATGATCACGCTGGGCATGGCCGAGCTGGTGTTCGCGATGTCGCTGATGTTCTCCGAGTTCTTCGGTGGCGAAGCCGGCGTTTCGGGCAACCGGGTCGTCGGGCAGCCTTTCTTCGGCATCACGTTCGGGCCAGGCATCCAGGTCTATTACCTGATCGCGGTCTATACCTTCGTCTGCGTGGCGCTGATGTTCGCCTTCACCCGCACGCCGCTGGGGCGCATTCTCAACGCCGTGCGCGACAACCCGGAGCGAGTGGAGTTCATCGGCTACAGCACCCAGCGGGTGCGTTATCTGGCCTTCATCGTCTCCGGCTTTTTCGCCGGCATCGCCGGCGGGCTGGGCACCATCTTGTTCGAGATCGTCACCGCCGAGGTGGTGGGCGCGCACCGCTCGGGCGCCTATCTGCTCTTCACCTTCCTGGGCGGCGCCACGTTCTTCTTCGGCCCCATCATCGGCGGCGTGCTGCTGGTGCTGGCCACGGTGCTGCTGTCGGAAATCACCAAGGCCTGGCTGCTGTACCTGGGCCTGATCTTCCTCTTCATGGTGATGTATGCGCCAGGCGGCATCGCCAGCCTGATCATGATGAACCTGCGCGTGGCCAGCTTCGGTTTCCTGCGCAAGCTGTGGGTCAGCTACCTGGGGCTGGGAGTGACGGGGCTGACGCTGCTGCTGGGCGCGGCGGTGATGATTGAGATGATCTACCACCTGCAGCTCAACATCGCGCTGGGGCCGCAGCTGCAGTTCCTGGGCATCCCGCTCAACGCCCATGCGCCCGATCACTGGTTTGGCGCCATTTTCGTCACGCTGACCGGCCTGGGCCTGTTCGAGCTGGTGCGCCGCCACTATGTGCGCGAATGGGGCCAGATCCAGGAAGACATCGAGAAGGAAATCAAGCGGAGGGAAGTGCTGTGAGCGGCCAATCCGGAACGACGAGCCCCTACGCGCTGGAGCTGCGCAACCTGCGCAAGAGCTTCGGCAAGACCGAGATCATCCGCGGCGTCGATCTGGCCGTCAAACCCGGCGAGCGGGTGGCCGTGATCGGGCCCAACGGCGCCGGCAAGTCCACGCTGTTCAACCTGATCAGCGGACGCTTTGCGCCTACCAGCGGCGAGGTGCTGCTCCATGGTCAGCGCATCGACGGCAAGAAGCCTTACGAGATCTACCGCATGGGGCTGTCGCGCAGCTTCCAGATCACGAACATCTTTCCCAAGCTCAGCGTGTTCGAGAACCTGCGCTGCGCGCTGCTGTGGAGCATGGGCTACCGCTACACCTTCCTGCGCTTCCTGGCCGACCTGGAAGACGCCAACGACCGCACCGAGGAACTGCTGGAGATGATCCGGCTGGACAAGAAGCGCGACACCCTGGCGATGAACCTGACCTACGCCGAGCAGCGGGCGCTGGAGATCGGCATCACCATTGCCGGCGGCGCCAGCGTGATCCTGCTGGACGAGCCCACCGCTGGCATGAGCAAAAGCGAGACCAGCCGCTTCGTGCGGCTGATCCGCGAAGTCACCGAGGGCAAGACCCTGCTGACGGTGGAGCACGACATGGGGGTGGTATTCGGCCTGGCCGACCGCATCGCCGTGGTGGTCTATGGCGAAATCCTGGCCTTCGACACGCCCGATGCGGTGCGGGCCAATGCCCGGGTGCAGGAGGCCTATCTCGGCTCGGTGGTGGCCGAAGCGCAGGCGGGGGGGCACTGAGCATGCTGAAAGTGGACAACCTGCATGCCTTCTACGGCAAGAGCCATGTGCTGCATGGCGTGCGCTTCGAGGTCCAGCCCGGCGAGATCGTGGCGCTGCTCGGGCGCAACGGCTCGGGGCGCTCCACCACGGCCAAGGCCATCATGGGTCTGGTGGACAGCACGGGTAGCGTGCTCTGGAAGGGCGAGGAGATCCGGGGCAAAAAGGCTTTCGAGATCGCCCATCTAGGCATCGGCTACGTGCCCGAGAACCGGGACGTTTTCCCCAAGCTGACCGTGCACCAGAACCTGATGCTGGGCGAGAAGGGGCGCGGGCGCAAGAGCCGCTGGAGCTTCGACGACATGTACGCGATGTTCCCGCGCCTGAAAGAACGCCAGCACACCGAAGCCGGGGTGCTCTCCGGCGGCGAGCAACAGATGCTGACCCTGTGCCGCACGCTGATGGGGGATCCGGACCTGATCATCATCGACGAGCCGACCGAAGGCCTGGCGCCGAAGATCGTCGAGCAGGTCGGCGAATACCTGAAAAAGCTCAAGGAGCGGGGCCTCGCGGTGCTGCTGATCGAGCAGAAACTCACGATCGCGATGCACATCTCCGACCGCGCGCTGGTCATGGGCCACGGCTGCATCGTCTTCGACGGCACGCCCGAAGCGCTGCGCAACGACAGCTACATCCGCAAGGAGTGGCTGGAAGTCTGAACCGCCGGCGCGGTTTTGTCCCTGCGGCGACAAGCCCGGCTTGTGCCTCGCGCGGCACTCCGTAGAATCGCCAGAATAGAACGCTCGTTCGATTTCATCCGAGGAAGGCAAGCATGAGCGCTGAATACCAGGTTCGCGGCGACGTGGCCGTGATCACGCTGAACAATCCCCCCGTCAACGGGCTGGGTTACGAGACCCGCCGCGGCATCACCGATGCGCTGGAGCGCGCCAATGCCGATGCGGCCGTCAGGGCCATCGTCATCACCGGCGCCGGCAAGGCTTTTTCCGGCGGCGCCGACATCCGGGAATTCGGCACGCCCAAGGCGCTGCAGGAGCCCAATCTGCTGAGCGTCATCCTGGCCATCGAGAACTCGGACAAGCCGGTGGTGGCGGCGCTGCACACGCTGGCCATGGGCGGCGGGCTGGAGTTGCCTCTGGGCTGCCACTACCGCATCGCCGCACCAGGCTGCAAGATCGCGCTGCCCGAGGTCAAGCTGGGTCTGATCCCGGGCGCCGGGGGCACGCAGCGGCTGCCGCGGGTGCTGGGCGTGGAGCCGGCGCTGAACATGATCGTCAGCGGCGAGCCGGTGGCCAGCGAACTGCTGGCCCAGATTCCAGGGCAAAAGCTGTTCGACCGGCTGGCCCAGTCGGCCGAGACCCTGCTGGACGAGGCGATTGCGCTGGCGCGCGAGAAGGCCGACCTGCGGCCGCTGCCGCTGGTGCGCCACCTGCCGTGCAAACATCCGCAGGGCGAGGCCTATTTCCAGTTCGCCCGCAACATGGTGGGCGCGCAGAGCCGCCACTTTCCGGCGCCGCTCAAGTGCATCGACGCGGTCGAGGCCGCCACGAAGAAAAAGTTCGACGAGGGGATGGCCTACGAGCGGGAAATCTTCATCAACCTGATGTGGACCCCCGAGTGCCGGGCGCTGCGCCATGTGTTCGCGGCCGAGCGCGCGGCCTCCAAGATTCCGGATGTGCCGGAGGACACGCCCAAGCGTGAAATCCGCTCGGTGGCGGTGATCGGCGCCGGCACCATGGGCGGTGGCATCACGATGAACTTCCTCAACGCCGGCATACCGGTGACCATCCTGGAAATGAAGCAGGAGGCGCTGGAGCGCGGTGTCGCGACGATACGCAAGAACTACGAAGGGCAGATCGCCAAGGGCAAGCTCAAGCAGGACAAGTACGAGCAGCGCATGGCCCTGCTGAAAACCACCCTGAGCTACGACGACATCAAGGACGCCGACCTGGTGATCGAGGCCGTGTTCGAGGACCTGGGGGTCAAGGAAAGCGTGTTCCGCCAGCTCGACGCGGTGATGAAGCCCGGCGCCATCCTGGCCACCAATACCTCGACGCTGGACGTCAACAAGATCGCCGCCTTCACCCGGCGGCCGCAGGACGTGGTGGGACTGCATTTCTTCAGCCCGGCCAACGTCATGAAACTGCTGGAAGTGGTGCGCGGCGAGAAAACCGCCAAAGACGTGCTGGCCACCGTGATGGCGCTGGCCAAGACCATCAAGAAAACGGCGGTGGTCTCGGGCGTGTGCGACGGCTTCATCGGTAACCGCATGATCGAGCAGTACAGCCGCCAGGCCGGTTTCCTGCTGGAAGAGGGCTGCACGCCCGAGCAGGTGGACAAGGCCATCGAGAAGTTCGGTTTCGCGATGGGGCCCTTCCGCATGGGCGACCTCGCGGGCAACGACATCGGCTGGGCCATCCGCAAGCGCCGCTACGTCGAGAAGCCGCAGATGCGCTACAGCAAGACCGCCGATCTGCTGTGCGAGATGGGCCGCTTCGGCCAGAAGACCGGCGCCGGCTGGTACGACTACCAGCCCGGCAAGCGCGATGCCATCCCCTCGCCGGTCGTGGTCGAGATGATCGAGAAGCACCGCAAGGAGCTGGGCATCACGCCGCGGCAGATCAGCGATGAAGAAATCGTGCAGCGCTTGGTCTATGCGCTGGTCAACGAGGGCGCGCGCATCCTGGAAGAAGGCATTGCCGCGCGTGCCGGCGACATCGACATGGTCTATCTGACCGGCTATGGCTTTCCGCTGTGGCGGGGCGGGCCGATGCAGTATGCCGACACCGTGGGCCTGTTCAACGTGATGCAGAGCATGAAGCGCTTCGCGAAGAACCCCCATGACGACGCGCAGTTCTGGCAGCCGGCGCCGCTGCTGGCGCGCCTGGTGGCCGAAGGCAAGACGTTCAACGGCTGAGCCGCGACTGGAGTAATTGAACATGACCAATGCCGTGATCGTTTCCACCGCCCGTACCCCGCTGGCCAAGAGCTGGAAAGGGTCTTTCAACATGACCCATGGCGCCACGCTGGGCGGCCATGTGGTCCGGCACGCGATCGAGCGCGCCGGCATCGAGCCGGGCGAGGTCGAGGACGTGCTGATGGGCTGCGCCACGCCCGAAGGCGCCACCGGCTCCAACATCGCGCGCCAGATCGCGCTGGCGGCGGGCTGCCCGGTGACGGTGTCCGGTGTGACCATCAACCGCTTCTGCTCCTCCGGCCTGCAGACCATCGCGATGGCCGCGCAGCGCATCATCGCCGGTGAGGGTGACATTTACGTGGCCGGTGGCGTCGAGAGCATTTCCTGCGTGCAGAACGAGGCCAACCGGCACATGATCACCGACCCGGCCCTGCTCAAAGCCAAGCCGGAGATCTACTGGAGCATGCTGCAGACGGCCGAGCAGGTGGCCAAGCGCTACCACATCGGCCGCGATGCGATGGACGAGTACGGCGCGGCCAGCCAACAGAAGGCCTGCGCGGCCCAGGCGGCGGGGCGCTTCAAGGACGAAATCGTGCCCATCACCGTCACGGCCGGCGTGGTGGACAAGACCCTGGGCCTGATCACCAAGCAGGTGACCGTCAGCGTCGATGAGGGCCTGCGCGAAGGCACGACGAAAGAAGTCATCGCCGGCATCAAGCCGGCCCTGCCCGGCGGGGTCATCGCGGCGGGCAATGCCAGCCAGTTCTCGGACGGCGCCGGCGCTTGCGTGGTCATGAACGAGAAGCTGGCCGAGCAGCGCGGCTTGAAGCCGCTGGGGCGCTTTCTGGGCTTCGCGGTAGCCGGCTGCGAGCCGGACGAAATGGGCATCGGCCCGGTGTTCGCGGTGCCCAAGGTGCTGCAGCGTCTGGGGCTGAAGGTCAGCGACATCGACCTGTGGGAGCTGAACGAAGCCTTCGCCGTGCAGGTGATCTACTGCCGCGACAGGCTGGGCATTCCGTCCGACCGGCTCAACGTCAATGGCGGCGCCATTGCCCTGGGCCATCCCTACGGCGTGAGCGGCCAGCGTCTGACCGGCCATGCGCTGATCGAGGGCAAGCGCCGCGGCGCCAAGCTCGTCTGCGTCACCATGTGTATTGGCGGCGGCATGGGCGCGGCTGGGGTGTTCGAAGTCTTGTGATGCGCCGTTGCGGGTGGCGATGATCTTGGGCGCTCAGGGTTCGCACCTCGAAGCGCCCGGCATGCCTGACTCCGCTGCACGGGTCGTCGTCCTGAAAATCCAAACGCCGCGACGGAGATTCGCATGAGCTACCGCCAGACGCTGGATTTTCTGCTTTACCAGTGGCTCGATGTCGAGGCGCTGAACGCGCGGACGCGCTACGCCGACCACAGCCGCGAAACCTTCGATGCGGTGCTCGACACCTGCGAGCGCATCGCCCGGGAGAAGTACGCGCCGTTCAACCGCACCGTGGACACCGAGGAGCCGCGCTGGGACGGCGAGCGCGTCATCCTGCCGCAGGCCACCCATGAGGCCCACCGTGCGTATGCGGCCAGCGGCATGCTCAGCGCCGCGCAAGATTACGCCATCGGCGGCATGCAGCTGCCTTATACGGTGGAGGCGGCGGCCAATTCGTTTTTCGCGATGGCCTCGGTCAGCATCGGCTCGGGCCTGCTGACGGTGGGCAACGCCAACCTGCTGATGGCTCATGGCACCTCGCTGCAGCAGGAAGTGTTCGCGAAAAACGAATTCGCTGGCCGCTTCTCGGGCACGATGTGCCTGTCGGAGCCGCAGGCCGGCTCGTCCCTGAGCGACATCGCCACCCGCGCGGTGCCCGACGGGCCGGACTACGAGGCCGATCCCCTGGGGCCGCGCTACCGGCTCACCGGCCACAAGATGTGGATCTCCGCCGGCGAGCACGAGCTGACCGAAAACATCATCCATCTGGTGCTGGCCAAGATTCCAGGGCCGGACGGCCGGCTGATCCCGGGCACGCGCGGCATCTCGCTTTTCATCGTGCCCAAGAAGCTGGTGGACGCCGAAGGGCGCCTGACCGGCGAGCGCAACGACGTGGCGCTGGCCGGGTTGAACCACAAATGCGGCTGGCGCGGCACCACCAACACCCTGCTGAACTTCGGCGAGGGCAAATACCCGGTGCGGGGCGCGGCCGGCGCCATCGGCTACCGGGTCGGCGAGCCCGGGCAGGGGCTACGCTGCATGTTCCACATGATGAACGAGGCGCGCATCGGCATCGGTATGGCCGCCACGATGCTGGGCATGGCCGGCTATCGCGCCTCGCTGGACTATGCGCGCCAGCGTCTGCAGGGCCGTCCCGTCGGGCCCGGCGGCAAGGACGCGGCGCAGCCGCCGGTGGCGATCATCGAGCACGCCGACGTCAAGCGCATGCTGCTGGCCCAGAAAGCCTATTGCGAAGGGGCGCTGGCCCTGCAGCTGTATTGCGCGCGGCTGGTCGATGAGCAGCGCACCGGCACGCCTGCCGCGGCCGACGAGGCGCGGCTGCTGCTGGAGGTGCTCACGCCCATCGCCAAGAGCTGGCCCAGCGAATGGTGCCTGGAGGCCAATTCGCTGGCCATCCAGATCCACGGCGGCTATGGCTACACCCGCGACTTCCCGGTGGAGCAGTACTGGCGCGACAACCGGCTGAACATGATCCACGAGGGCACCCACGGCATCCAGGCGCTGGATCTGCTGGGGCGCAAGGTGCTGATGGAGCAGGGCCGGGGCCTGCAGCTGCTGGGCGCGCGCATGCAGGCCAGCATCGAGCGGGCCCGGGGTGAGGCGGATCTGGCCGCGCATGCCGACGCGCTGGCCGCGGCTGCGCGGCGTGTGGCCGCGGCCACCCAGGCAGCCTGGGCGGGGGGGCAGGCCCGCGAGGCCCTGGCCAACGCCGTGCCGTACATGCAGGCTTTCGGCCACACCGTGCTGGCCTGGATGTGGCTGGAACTCGCGCTGGCAGCCCGGCGCGATCCGGCCGACAAGGGCAATCTGGGGCGCCTGCGCGCCGCCGATTACTTCTACCGCTACGAATTGCCGAAAATCGGCCCCTGGCTGCAGGTGGTCGAGACCCGCGACATGACCTGCGCCGATTTTCCGCAGGAGGCTTTCTGATGGCGAGCGATGCAAACAAGCAGCGCGTGGAGCGCTGGGCCTGGATACTGATTTACGGCGGCCTGCTGGCCCTGGTGCTGGGGCTGTTCGTGCAGCGCCAAGACGACGGGGCGCTGGCCGACGCCATGCAGCTCGGCGGTGGCGCGGTGGCGGCGGCCGGCGCGGTACTGATCTGGGTGCGCTCCCGCATGCACTGAACCACCCCCACCACGAGGAACCCCACGATGACACGCACCATCCAGCAACTCTTCGATCTCAAGGGGCGGACCGCCCTGGTCACCGGCGGCTCGCGCGGCCTGGGCCTGCAGCTGGCCCACGCGCTGGGCGAGGCCGGCGCGCGCATCATGATCACCGCCCGCAAGGCCGACGAGCTGGAGCAGGCCGTGGCCACGCTGCAGGATGCGGGCATCGACGCGCGCTGGGTCGCGGCCGACTGCGCGCAGGAAGCCGACATCCACCGCCTGGTCGATGAGACCCTGCAGCGCATGGGCGATGTGGACATCCTGGTCAACAACGCCGGCGCGGCCTGGGGCGCGCCGGCCGAGGACCATCCGCTGGCGGCCTGGGACAAGGTGATGAACCTCAACATCCGCGGCTACTTCATCCTGAGCCAGGCCATCGGCAAGAAAAGCATGATCCCGCGCCGGCAGGGACGCATCATCAACGTGGCTTCGATCGCCGGCCTGGGCGGCAACCCGCCGCAGATGACCACCATCGCCTACAACACCTCCAAGGGCGCAGTGATCAACTTCACGCGCGCGCTGGCTGCCGAATGGGGCAAGTACAGCATCAATGTCAACGCCATCTGCCCGGGTTTCTTCCCAAGCAAGATGACGGCCGGCACGCTGGAAGCCTGGGGCGTGGAAAACCTCAAAAAACACGCGCCGCTGAACCGCCTGGGCGACGACGAGGACTTGAAAGGCGTGTGCGTGCTGTTCGCGTCCGATGCCGGCAAGCACATCACCGGCCAGTGGCTGGCGGTCGATGGCGGCGTCAGCTGCGTAACCGGGGGCTGAGGGCCATGGCCATCCCCTTTGGAGTCCACATCCCGTTCGTCGAGCACCTGGGATTCCGTCTGGAACGGTTCGATGCCGGAGAGTCTGAGCTGCGTTATGAACCGCGGCCCGAGCACCTGAACTCCTTTGGCGTCACCCACGGTGGTGCCACGATGACGCTGATGGACGTGACCATGGCCACCGCCGCGCGCAGCGTGCAGCCGGACATGGGCGTGGTGACCATCGAAATGAAGACCAGCTTCATGCAGGCCGCCCGTGGTCCGCTGACCGGCAGGGGGCGGCTGCTGCACCGCACCGCCACCCTGGCTTTCACCGAAGCCACGCTCTTTGATGCCGAAGGCCGTGCCTGCGCCCATGCGACCGGCACCTTCAAATACGTGCGCCGCCAGGCAGGCGGCAGCGCCTCGGGCGGCGCTGCCGGCGTCATTTCGACCGACTGACCTTCTTCTCAAGGAACCACCATGCCTCTGAACCGCCAATGGCTGCTGGACAACCGTCCCCAGGGCGAAGCCAGCGTCAGCAACTTCCGGCTCGTCACCGTCCCCACGCCTGCGCTGCAGGAGGGGCAGGTGCTGGTACGCCACCATTACCTGAGCCTGGACCCCTATATGCGTGGCCGCATGAACGAAGGCCGCAGCTACGCCGAACCCCAGCCGCTGGGGGAAGTGATGATCGGTGGCACGGTGGGCGAGGTCGTCGAAAGCCGACACTCGAAATTTGCCGTCGGCGACCAGGTCGTCGGCATGGGTGGCTGGCAGGAATACAGCGTGGTCGATGCGAACCAGCCTGGCGCCATCCGCAAGGTGGACACCACCCATGTGCCCCTGAGCTATTACCTGGGCGCCGTGGGCATGCCGGGCGTGACCGCCTGGTACGGGCTGGTCCGGATCATCGAGCCCAGGGCGGATGAAACCATGGTCGTCAGCGCCGCCGCAGGAGCCGTGGGCAGCGCCTTCGGCGCTCTGGCCAAGGCGCGCGGCTGCCGGGTCGTGGGCATAGCCGGTGGAGCGGACAAATGCGACTACGTGGTGCGGGAACTGGGCTTTGACGCCTGCATCGACTACAAGCCGCATGCGGACGCCGCTTCGCTGTCCAAGGCGCTGAAAGCGGCCTGCCCGCAGGGCATTGATGGCTATTTCGAGAACGTCGGTGGCATGGTGCTCGATGCCGTGCTGCCGCGCATGAACGCCCACGGACGCATCGCCGTCTGCGGCATGATCGCCGGCTACGACGGCCAGCCCCTGCCGCTGGCCAATCCGGCGCTGATCCTGGTCAGCCGCCTGAAAGTGCAAGGTTTCATCGTCAGCGAACACATGGACGTCTGGCCCCAGGCCTTGCAGGAGCTGGCCAGCCTGGTGGCAGCCGGCAAGCTGCGGCCGCGCGAAAGCATCGCGCAGGGCATCGAAGCGGCGCCCGAGGCGTTTCTGGGATTGCTGCGCGGTAAGAATTTCGGCAAACAGCTCGTCAAGCTGGTCTAACGGGTCTGCCGGCGGCGCAAGGAGGTGACCATGCACGCCACCCATGAAGTGTTCAACCAGCCCGAGCCGCTGGTGGACTACAACCTCTATGCCACCAACCGACCGCTGCAGGACGCCCTGCGGCTTCATGCGCCCGGGCTCGACACTGGCAGCTTGGATGCGCTGGGAGTGATGCTGGGCACGGCCGACATGCAGCGCCATGCCCGACTGGCCCATGTGCACACACCGCAGCTGCGCAGCCACGACCGCTATGGCCGGCGCATCGACGAGGTGGAGTTCCATCCCAGTTACCACGTGCTGATGAGCGCGGCCATCGGCGCCGGCCTGCATGGCACGCCCTGGCAGGAGGAGAGCGTGGCGGCGCATGTGCGGCGCGCAGCCGGCTTCATGCTGTTCACGGAGCTGGAACCCTCGGTTCTTTGCCCGGTGTCGATGACCTACGCGGCCACCCCCGCCCTGCGGCACAACCCGGCCCTGCATGCGCAGTGGGGGCCGCGGCTGGCACGCCGTGTCTACGACCCGATGCTGCGGCCCTGCCGCGACAAGGCCGGGGTGACCATGGGCATGGGCATGACGGAAAAGCAGGGCGGCTCCGACGTGCGCAGCAACACCACCCGGGCCGAACCCGATGGCCACGATGACTGGGGCGCGCGCTACCGCCTGACCGGGCACAAATGGTTCTTTTCCGCGCCCATGTCCGATGCCTTTCTGGTGCTGGCGCAGGCCCCGGGCGGACTGAGCTGTTTCTTCCTGCCACGGGTGCTGCCCGACGGTACCCGCAACGCCATCCACATCCAGCGCCTCAAGGACAAGCTGGGCAACAAGGCCAATGCCAGCTCGGAGGTGGAATTCCTGCAGGCCACGGCCTGGCTGATCGGCGAGGAAGGGCGGGGCGTGCCGCTGATCCTGGAAATGGGCACGATGACGCGGCTGGACTGCGCGCTGGGCACCAGCGGCCTGATGCGCCAGGCGCTCACGCTGGCCCTGCACCACGCCCGCCAGCGCAAGGCCTTTGGCAAGGCCCTCGCTGAGCATGAGCTGATGCGCAACGTGCTGGCCGATCTGGCGCTGGAAAGCGAGGCCGCCACGACGCTGGCGCTGCGGGTGGCGCGGGCTTTCGACCATCCCGGGGACGCGCATGAGCAGATCATGGCCCGGCTGCTGACGCCGGTGGCCAAATTCTGGATCTGCAAGCGCGGCGCCGCTTTCGCCCAGGAGGCCATGGAATGCCTGGGCGGCAACGGCTACGTGGAGGAGGGGGGCGAGGGCATCATGGCCCGCATCTACCGCGAGATGCCGGTCAACTCCATCTGGGAGGGCGCTGGCAACATCATGGCACTGGATCTGCTGCGCGCCTTGCGCAAAGGCGATGCCGCGGCCGCGTTGGCGCACGAGCTGGCGCCGGCGCGTGGCATGCACCGGGCGCTGGATGCCATGGCCGAGCGGTTGCCGCTGCGCATCGAAGCCATGGCCACGGAAACCGAGGCCCGGCGGCTGGCCCAGGACGTGGCGCAGACCATGCAGGCCGCGCTGCTGGCGCAAAGTGCGCCGCAGGCCGTGTTTGCGGCCTTCTGCGATTCCCGGCTCGGGGGAGACTGGGGGCAGACCTATGGAAGCCTGGGCGCGGGCACGCCATTCGATGCCATCCTGCAGCGGGCGATGCCAGGCTGATGGCCAAGGGTTGCGGGCCAAACGACAGGACGGAACATGATCGAGGACTTCAAGGACAAGGTGGCGGTGCTGACCGGGGCGGGCTCGGGCTTCGGCCTGGAGTGCGCCCGCATCGGGGCCAGGCTGGGCATGCGGCTGGTGCTGGTCGATGTGCAGGCCGATGCGCTGCAGCGCGCGGCCGATGAACTGCGCGCAGCTGGCGCCCAGGTGCTGGCCCAGCAGGTCGATGTGGCCGACGCGGCCCAGATGGCGCATCTGGCGCGACAGGTCCAGACGCACTGGGGCGCGCCACACCTCGTCTTCAACAACGCCGGGGTGGCTGCGGGTGGGCTGGTTTGGGAAAACAGCGTGCAGGACTGGGAATGGGTGCTGGGCGTCAACCTCTGGGGCGTGATCCATGGGGTGCGGCTGTTCGTGCCGATGATGCTGCAGGCTGCGCAAGCCGATCCGGGCTGGCGCGGCCATGTGGTCAACACGGCCAGCATGGCCGGACTGCTGACGCCGCCCAACATGGGGGTGTACAACGTCAGCAAACATGCGGTCGTGGCCCTGACCGAAACGCTGTACCAGGATCTGGCGCTGGTGACGGAGCAGATCGGCGCCTCGGTGCTGTGCCCCTATTTCGTGCCAACCGGCATCCACCAGAGCGAGCGCAACCGCCCGCAGGGGCTGGCGGCTGCGCAGCGCACGCGCAGCCAGCTCATCAGCCAGGCCATGAGCGACCGGGCCGTCACGTCCGGCAAGGTCAGCGCGGCCGAGGTCGCGCAGAAGGTGTTCGAGGCGGTGCGGGACAACCGGTTTTACATCTACAGCCATCCCCAGGCCCTGGGAGCGGTGCAGACGCGGCTGCAGGACGTGCTGCAGGGACGCAATCCGAGCGATCCGTTTGCTCACAAGCCCGAGCTCGGGCAGGAGCTACGCCGGGCCTTGCGGGCTGCGGCCGGCTGAGCGCAGCCTGGGTCAGTGGATCTTGGGTGGACCGGACTTGTCGCCGTCGCCCAGCAGATCCAGCTGCGCCAGCGGGTTGTTCTGGCGTTCCACGGCATCGACGAAACGGCGCAGCTCCGCGCTCTGGATGAAGCCGGCGGCCGAGCTGGACTGCAGCATCAGGGCCGGATCCATGGGGCGCGCCACCACGAAGCCCTGCACGTAATCGACGCCGATTTCGGCCAGGGCCTGCACGGTCGCCGGGTCTTCGGCCCATTCGGCAATGGTTTTCATGCCCAGGTTGCGGGCCAGGTTGACGATGGCCTCGACGATGGAGACGTTGGCCGGGTGCTGGTTCATGTTCACGATGAAGCCGCCGTCGATCTTCAGCAGGTCCGCAGGCAGCTCCTTCAGGTAGGAGAACGAGGTATAGCCGGCGCCGAAGTCGTCCAGCGCCACGCGGGCGCCGTAGCTGCGCACGCGCTCGATGAAGCGGCGGGTATTCTGCAGGTCGTGCAGGGCCACGCTTTCGGTGATTTCAACACAGAGGAAACCGCAGACATGGCTGTTGCGGCGCAGCGTGTCGAACACCTCCTGCATGAATTCTTCGTCGTTGAGCGAGGCGCCGCTCAGGTTGATGCAGACGAACTGCGTGCGCTGCAGCTGGGCGCGGTGCTGATCTAGCCAAGCCAGCGTATGGTTCAGCACCCAGCGGTCGATCATGCTCATGCGTCCGCTGTGTTCGGCGGCCGACAACACCCGGCCAATCGGCACTTCCGCGCCCGCCGCATCGCGCATGCGCAGCAGCACCTCGAAATTGAGCGCGTCGTGCGGCCGGGTCAGCGACATGATGGGCTGCATTTGCAGATACAGGCCGTCGATCACCTCCCCGGCTGAGATGTCGGAGATCAGCCGCAGCTCGGCCTGATGCTCCAGGTAGGCGGGCGAGTTCTGCTCGTACACCACCAGGCCGCGCGGGGAACCGAGCTTGGCCTGGCGGCAGGCGTGATCGGCCGTCGAAATCACCTCCTTGAGCGCGCTGCTGCGGTGGACCTCCACCAGCCCGATCGAGACGCGCACATGGAAAGCCTTCTCTGCAACCCGGAAGGGCTTTTCATCGACCGCGCTGACGATGCCGCGGCAGATGACGGTGGCCAGCGGCATCCGGGTATCGGGCAGCAGGATGACGAACTGGTCGCCCCCCATGCGTCCCAGCTGCATGCGACCCGACAGCAGGCTTTGCACCCGCAGGCAGAACTGGCGCAGGACTTCATCGCCGGCATTGTGGCCGTAGAGCTCGTTGATGAGCTTGAAACGGTCCAGATCCAGATAGGCCAGCGCCATCGGGTGGTCGGCATCGACCTGGACGATGGCTTCGTTATAGGCTTTTTCGATGCCGCGGCGGTTCAGCACCTTGGTCAGGGCATCATGGTCGGCCAGAAAAGTCAGCTCCTCGGCTGTGATGGACTTTTCGGTAATGTCCTGCAGCGACCCTTCGATTGTGTCGCCCGAGAGCGCGGCCTTGACCAAATAGCGGCGTGGCCCCTCGCTGCCGGTGATGTCCACCTGACAACGGAACTCGAACTCGCCATCGTCGCTGAACTGCACGACCTCCAGCAGCTGGTGCCAGATATCGACACCGAAAAACTGTTGCCAGGTGTGCTGCTGGTTGCGCAACGCGCGCGGCCCCAGCATGCGCCGCAGCGCCGGGTTGATGTTGGTAAAGCGCCCCTGCAGATCCAAGGTAAACATGCCAATTGGCATGGAGTCATAGGTGTGCTGCAGCTGCGCCTGAGCGGCCAGTCGCCCGCGGTGCTCCTGCCGCATTTGTTCGGCAATGGCCAGGGCGGCCAGCAAAGCCGACGACAGGGCCGCGTTGACCGTGTTGAAAACTTCCAGAAAGTGCTTGATGCCGAAGGCCGCTGCGGCGATTTCGGACAGACCGGACAGCAGCGTGACGGTCAGCGAAGCGGAGTACCAGACGGCGACCAGCGATCGGGTGCGCGAGACTATTCTGAAAAGCGCCGCGAGCAGAAGAACCAGTGCAACGGTTCCGCCCCCCCACATCGTCATCAAAAAAACATGGCGGGGAAGGGTAAAAGCAGCAACAAGCAGGCACAGGCACAGCCACTCGGCCACATAGACCCAAAGAGATGTTCGGGCTTTCCGAATCTCTTCCTGCAGCAATGCCTTAAACAGTGTGACGGTGAGAATCGCCCATAGCGCACGGGTAACCGAGCGTATCGGGGCAAGCCATTCTGGTGGAATCGTATGGTTGAGCCACTGCCCATCCCATCCACCGGATGTCGCCGCGATGCGCAGGGTCACGACCAGCCACGCGGCGAAAATGATGTAAAGAGGTTCGCGATTGATGAGCGCCGCAATGAGCACGAAAGCGGCGAGCATCAGCACCCCGCCATCGAGCAGACCGGATTTGCGATGGAAATCCTGCTCGGAAACGCTTGTATGTTCACACCAGGCCGGCGCGGTAAAGTCTGAACGCCGTTGAGGCGGC
>DAIUCJ010000013.1:0-67943 GCA_036846225.1 Hylemonella sp. | reverse complement strand
ACTGCGTGGCCATCGCCCCCACCGCCACCATCTCCAACATCATCGGGGTGGACGCTTCGATCGAGCCGTGCTTTGGCAACCTGTCGGTCAAGTCCAACCTGTCGGGCGAGTTCACAGTGATCAACCAGTACCTGGTGCGCGACTTGAAGCGCCTGGGCCTGTGGGACGACGTGATGGTGATGGACCTCAAGCACTTTGACGGCTCGCTGCGGCCGATCGACCGGGTGCCGCAGGACATCAAGGCCCTGTACGCCACGGCCTTCGAGATCGAGCCCAAGTGGCTGGTTGAAGCCGCCGCGCGGCGCCAGAAATGGATCGACCAGGCGCAGTCGCTCAACATCTACATGGCCGGCGCCTCGGGCAAGAAGCTGGACGAAACCTACAAGCTGGCCTGGCTGCGCGGCCTCAAGACCACCTACTACCTGCGCACCACCTCGGCCACGCAGGCCGAGAAGTCCACCGTGGCCGCCGGCAGCCTCAACGCCGTGCCCGGCAGCGCGCTGGGCGCAGGCGGCATGGCGATGGGCGCACTGGATGCGGCCGCCGCCGCGGCGCAGCAGCAGATGGCGGTGGCGGCCACCGACATCAAGTTCTGCGCCATCGACGACCCGGGCTGCGAAGCCTGCCAGTAAGGAGCCCGCTGGTGTCGCCGCCATCGGTGCGCGATGCAATTGAGCAACAAATCCGGCGGTGATGTGAACGAATACTTTCCAACTCGCATCACCGCTTCCATAATTCGCTGATTGGAAACGTCTATGTTGTCCTGGGACGAAGAAGTCAAACCCGCATCGTCAATGTCTATGCCCGGCGCCGCTGTCGGCGGCCGCCCGAGCGAGCTTCCCCCTCAGATGCCACCGCTGCGCACCGCCACCGTGGCCGGCGGCGCCAGCGCCCCCACCGCCGCCACCAGCGTGGTCGCCAGCTCCACGCACCGCATCAAGGCTGCGGACAAGCGCATCATCAACGGCCAGACCGACGTCAACCAGCTCGTCCCCTTCAAGTACAAGTGGGCCTGGGAAAAGTACCTGGCCACCTGCGCCAACCACTGGATGCCGCAGGAAATCAACATGAACCGCGACATCGCGCTGTGGAAGAGCCCCAATGGCCTGAGCGAAGATGAGCGCCGCATCGTCAAGCGCAACCTGGGCTTTTTCGTCACGGCCGACTCACTGGCGGCCAACAACATCGTGCTGGGCACCTACCGCCACATCACGGCGCCGGAATGCCGCCAGTTCCTGCTGCGTCAGGCCTTTGAAGAAGCCATCCACACCCACGCCTACCAGTACATCGTCGAGTCGCTGGGGCTGGACGAAGGCGAGATCTTCAACGCCTACCACGAGATCCCGTCGATCCGCGACAAGGACGAGTTCCTGATCCCGTTCATCGACGCGATCATGGACCCGGCCTTCAAGACCGGCACGCCGGAAAACGACCAGAAGCTGCTCAAGAGCCTGATCGTTTTCGCCTGCCTGATGGAAGGCCTGTTCTTCTACGTCGGCTTCACGCAGATCCTGGCGCTGGGCCGACAAAACAAGATGACCGGCGCGGCCGAGCAGTACCAGTACATCCTGCGCGACGAGTCCATGCACTGCAACTTCGGCATCGACCTGATCAACCAGATCAAGCTGGAGAACCCGCACCTGTGGACGCCCGAGTTCAAGGCCGAGATCCGCGCCCTGTTCGAGAAGGCCGTCGAGCTGGAATACCGCTACGCCGAAGACACGATGCCGCGCGGCGTGCTGGGCCTCAACGCCTCCATGTTCAAGGGCTATCTGCGCTACATCGCCAACCGGCGCGCTACCCAGATCGGCCTGGAGCCGCTCTTCCCCAACGAAGAAAACCCCTTCCCCTGGATGAGCGAGATGATCGACCTGAAGAAGGAGCGCAACTTCTTCGAAACCCGGGTCATCGAATACCAGTCCGGTGGCGCGCTGTCCTGGGATTGAGCCGATCCACCATGCTGCACCGAATCGCACCCGCTGCCCGCCGCACCGCCTCCGAGCGGCCGCAGCGCGTGCCACCCCGTTCATGGGGTTGGGCCCTGCCCCAGCCCCATGAATCGCTTCGCGCCGTCCAACAGGCGCATGGAGCGCTCTTTGTAACTTGATCAAGGAGAACCGAGATGGCAACTGCAAAGAAAGCGGCCGCGAAGAAGGCCCCGGCCAAGAAAGCCGCAGCGAAGAAGGCTCCGGCCAAGAAGGCCGCAGCGAAGAAGGCCCCGGCGAAAAAAGCCGTAGCCAAGAAAGCTCCGGCCAAGAAGGCCGCAGCGAAGAAGGCCCCGGCGAAAAAAGCCGTAGCCAAGAAGGCCGCCGCCAAGAAGCCCGCGGCGAAAAAGCCAGCGGCCAAGAAAGCCGCCAAGAAGCCGGCGAAGAAAAAGGCCGCTGCGAAGCCTGCCGCTGCCCCGGCCCCTGCGGCGCCCGTGGCCCAGACCACGCTGAACCCGCAGGCCGCCTGGCCCTTCCCGACCGCCAGCCGTCCCTGAGACGGTCTGCGCCTCAAGCCCGTTGCCTGCCCAGGCAGCGGGCTTTTTCATCTCCTGATTCCGAAAGCTGCAAGCCCTGCGCCGCCCGTGTCCACCCCGCTGCCCCCGTGGCCTTTTCTGCATCTGCAAAAAGACGGCTCGGTCCTGATCGATGTGCATGCCATGCCCCAGGCCGCGCGCACCGAAGCCTGCGGGCTGCACGACGGCGCGCTGCGGGTGCGCCTGCACGCCCCGCCGGTCGATGGCAAGGCCAATGCCGCCTTGCAGCTCTGGCTGGCACAGACGCTGGACATCCCGAAATCGGGCCTGGTGCTGCTACGCGGCGCCGCCAGCCGCCGCAAGACCTGGCGCGTGGACGCCAGCCTGGCCGGGCGGGCCAGCTGGGGCGCGCTGCTCCCTGAAGGTTGACGCTCTGCGGACGGCCGGAGGTCAGAACGCCAGCATGTCCGGCGTCACCTTGTAGTTCTGCGGGCCACGGTGGGCGATCTTGTGCGCGCCCATGCGGTTGCCCAGGGCGGCGGCCTTCAGCAGCGACCAGCCGCGCTCCAGCCCGTAGAGCAGGCCGCCGCGATAGGCGTCGCCGCAGCCGGTGGGATCGACCACCGCGGCGGCGGCCACCGGCGGCACCAGGGTGCGCTCGCCATCGATCCAGACCTCGCTGCCCTCATGCCCCAGCGTGATGACCAGGCCTTGCAGCCGGCGGGAAATCTGCGCCGGGCTCCAACCGGTACGCTCGCACAGCATCTTGCCCTCGTAGTCGTTGACGGCCACCCAGGTCGCCCGGTCGATGAAGTGCGCCAGCTCGCGGCCGTCGAACATCGGCAGGCCCTGCCCCGGATCGAAGACGAAGGGTATGCCGGCGGCATGGAACTGCTCGGCGTGCTGCAGCATGGCGTCGCGCCCGTCGGGCGAGATGATGCCCAGACGCACCTCAGGATGGGCTTCGATGCGGGTGAGGTGCGCCTGCATCATGGCGCCGGGGTGGAAGGCGGTGATCTGGTTGTTGTCGCGGTCGGTCATGATCAGCGCCTGGGCGGTGTAGGTCTCGGCGATCGTACGGACGTAGCGGATGTCGATGCCCAGGCCCTGCAGGCGGCGCAGGTAGTCCTCGCCGTCGTTGCCCACGGTGGCCATGGGCAGCGGCTCGCCGCCCAGGGCCTTGAGGGCGTAGGCGATGTTGCCCGCGCAGCCGCCGAAGTCGCGCCGCAGCGTCGGCACCAGGAAGGAGACGTTGAGGATGTGCAGCTGCTCGGGCAGGATCTGCTCGGCAAAGCGGCCCTCAAAGTTCATGATGGTGTCGAACGCGAGCGAGCCGCAGATCAGGGTGGCCATGGGATGGGTCCGTTTCGAGTCAGGGGTAGAAAGCGTAGAGGCGGTAGCCGGCCACCCGCTCGCCGTTGGACGGCTTGAGCGCCAGCACCAGCGTGGCCTGCAGCTCCGAGGCGGCATGCAGCAGCTGGGTGCCGGCGGCCAGTTCCTGCGGCTGCAGCACCCGCCGCACCAGCGGGCGGTCCAGCGCGTCGGTAAGCGTCAGCTCCACCGCGGGCAGGGCCACATCGTAGGGACGGGCGTTCTTGAGGGTGAGGCTGAGCCGGTAAACGTCGCTGCGCACCTTGCTGAAAGCCGAGCTGTCGATGCTGACGGCCTCGATCTGCCGCCAGGGTCTGATCTCGCAGTCCAGCAGCAGGCACAGCTCGTCCAGCCAGGGGCGCGTGGCCGGCTCGATGGCGGCGAGGCGGTCGCGCTCATGCACCGCCACCTGCAGCAGCAGGCCCAGCGCAAGCAGCAGCGCCAGCACCGCCAGCGCGGCGCGCACCAGCGGCCGCTGCCAGCGGCTGGTGCGGCGCCGGCGCATGAACGACAGCTCGGCCGGCGCCGGCGGCGGCTCGCTGGCGGGGGCGTCATCAGCCTGCACCGCCGCCAGCGGCAGGGTGGCTGCGGCGTCCGCGTCCTCGGACGGCGGCACGCCGGCGACAGCCGGTATGTCGGATGACGTGGACGCGTCAGCTGGCGGCAACTCCATGTCCACAGCCTGATTGGCAGCCGCAGGGGCCGGGGCAGATACGGGTGAACCGGCTGGGTCCTCCTGCCCGGGCGCGCCGGAGCCGGCAGGGGACGCCGCGTTGGCAGCGGCCCCGGCGGAAGCGGATGCGACCGGCACGGTCGGCGGCTCCTGCGCCACTGTCTGCAGATGGGCCGAGGCATCGAAGATTTCCTCGCAGCGGCCGCAGCGCACCCAGCCTTCGGAAACGCGCAGCTGATCGGGCACGACCTTGAACAGCGTGCCGCAGGCCGGACAGCGGGTGATCAGGCTCATGGCGGCCCGATTGTAGGGGGGGCGGCCGTCACCGGATCGCGGCCAATCAGCAATCAGAATGCGGCGGTCATCAGCACCCAGCCGTCCTCGGCGTCACTGACAGTGAGGCGGCAGTGCGGTGAATAGGCCTGCTGCAGCTCCCCGGCCTGACGCTCCAGGATGCCTGCCAACACCAGGTGCCCGCCCCGGGCGACATGGGCGCACAGCAGCGGCGCGAGCACTTTCAGCGGCGTGGCCAGGATGTTGGCCAGCACGGTGTCGTAAAGGCCCTGGGCCAGCTCGGCGCCGCCGGCGCGCAGCGCCACGCCGTTGGCCTGGGCGTTGGCCTGGGTGGCGTGCACGGCAGCCTCGTCGATGTCCACCGCATCGACGGCCTGCGCACCGAAGCGGGCCGCGGCCATGGCCAGGATGCCCGAGCCACAGCCATAGTCCAGCACCCGCCCCAGCGGGGCCTGGGCCGCCTGCCGGGCGATCCAGCGCAGGCACATGCGCGTGGTGGGATGGGTGCCGGTGCCGAACGCCAGCCCCGGGTCCAGCCGGATGACGGTGCGCGCCTGCGCCGGCGGCTCGTGCCAGCTGGGCACGATCCAGAAATCGGGCGTGATCTGCACCGGCGCAAACTGCGCCTGCGTCAGCCGCACCCAGTCCTGCTCGGGCACTTCGGCCAGCTCCAGCACCTGGCAGCCAGCAAAGAAATCCTGCGCCTGCAGCAGCGCGGCGGCTTCCTGCGCGGCCGCCGGCGTGCCAAACAGGGCCACGACGCGCGAACGCTGCCACCCGGCCGCTGGTGGCGGCAACCCCGGCTCGCCAAAGAGGGCCTGCTCGGCCTCGGTGTGGGCGTCGGCGTCCTCGACGCTGACACTGAGCGCATCGAGCGCCTCCAGCGCCTCGCTGACCACCTCCACCCGATCCTGCGGGCACAGCAACCGAAGTTCTTGCATCGCGGCTTACCTGTTCGAAATCGCAGCCCCCGTGGAACCGGCTTGGCCGCTCCACTGGGAGCGCCCCCCCGCAAGCGGGGGTAAGGCGCTGCAGCGCCTCAGGGCGATTACCGTTTGTGACTGCGCATCCACTCTTCCAGATAGTGGATGTTGGTGCCGCCGGCCATGAACTTGGCATCGGCCAGCAGTTCGCGGTGCAGCGGAATGTTGGTGCTGATGCCTTCGACCAGGGTTTCGGCCAGCGCGGTGCGCATGCGGGCCATGGCCTGCTCGCGGGTGTCGCCATGGGTGATGATCTTGCCCACCATCGAGTCGTAGTTCGGAGGCACGAAGTAGTTGGTATAGACATGCGAATCGACCCGCACGCCCGGGCCGCCCGGCGCATGCCACATGGTGATGCGCCCGGGCGAGGGGGTGAATTTGTACGGGTCTTCGGCATTGATGCGGCACTCGATGGCATGGCCGCGGATCTGGATGTCGCGCTGGGTGAACGGCAGCTTCTCGCCGGCAGCCACCAGGATTTGGGTCTTGACGATATCGACGCCGGTGATCATCTCGGTCACCGGATGCTCGACCTGCACCCGGGTGTTCATCTCGATGAAGTAGAACTCGCCATCCTGGTAGAGGAACTCGAAAGTGCCAGCACCGCGGTAGCCGATCTTCTTGCACGCGGCCACGCAGCGCTCGCCCACCTTCTCGATGAGCCGGCGCGGGATGCCCGGCGCCGGCGCTTCCTCGATGATCTTCTGGTGGCGCCGCTGCATGGAGCAGTCGCGCTCGCCCAGATAGACGGCGTTACGGTGCTTGTCGGCCAACACCTGGATTTCCACGTGGCGCGGGTTTTCCAGGAACTTTTCCATATAGACGGCCGGGTTGTTGAAGGCGGCGGCCGCCTCGGCCTTGGTCATCTGCACCGCGTTGACCAGGGCCGCCTCGGTATGCACCACGCGCATGCCGCGCCCGCCGCCGCCGCCAGCGGCCTTGATGATGACCGGGTAGCCGATGGCGCGGGCGATGCGCTTGATCTGCGCCGGGTCATCCGGCAGTTCGCCGTCGGAGCCGGGCACACAGGGCACGCCGGCCTTGATCATGGCCTGCTTGGCCGCGACCTTGTCGCCCATGATGCGGATGGACTCGGGCGTGGGGCCGATGAACTGGAAGCCGCTCTTTTCCACCCGCTCGGCGAAATCGGCGTTTTCGCTCAGGAAGCCGTAGCCGGGGTGGATGGCCTCGGCATCGGTGACCTCGGCCGCCGAGATGATGGCCGGCATGCTGAGGTAACTCTGCGCCGAAGGCGCCGGGCCGATGCAGACCGCCTCTTCGGCCAGCTTGACGTATTTGGCCTCGCGGTCGGCCTCGGAATAGACCATCACGGCCTTGATGCCGAGCTCGCGGCAGGCGCGCTGGATGCGCAGGGCGATCTCGCCCCGGTTGGCCACCAGGATTTTCTTGAACATGCAGCCGTCCGCCTTATTCGATGATGAACAGAGGCTGTCCGTACTCCACGGCCTGGCCGTTCTCGCACAGGATCTGCGTGACCGTGCCGGCCTTGTCGGCCTCGATCTCGTTGAGGATCTTCATCGCCTCGATGATGCACAGCGTGTCGCCCTCCTTGACCGCCTGGCCGACCTCGACGAAGGGCTTGGCCCCGGGCGAAGCCGCGCGGTAGAAGGTGCCCACCATCGGGGCTTTGACGGCATGCCCGCTGGGCGCAGCCGGCGCCGGCGCAGCCGGTGCAGCGGCCGGCGCGGGCGCGGGCGCGGGCGCGGCCGCAACGGCCACCGGAGCAGCCAACGGGACCGGAACACCCTGAACCACCGCACCGCCGCCTTTGACGATGCGCACCTTGCCCTCGGCTTCGGTGATCTCCAGTTCCGAAATGTTGGACTCGGATACCAGATCGATCAGGGTCTTGAGTTTGCGCAAATCCATGGATGCTCCAACGTAGTGTTATCGATATGCCACCAATTTAGAACAATTGGCAGCAATTTCCAGCGATCTTCCCCGATCTGACCCAACCGGGCTGCTGGCCGGGACGCCATCATACGCGATCCGACCGGCCGCAAGTCAGGCGCCGTCCTGCCCCGGGCGCCTCAGCGCGAGATTGGCCCCAGCCGGGCCCAGGCGGCCAGATCGTCGGCGCTCAATTTGCCAATTTTTCGCTCCAAAATGTCGCCATCCGTTCCGATCAGCACGCTAAACGGCAGCCCGCCGACCTGGTTGCCCAGATTTCTGCTCAACGCCAGGCCTTCGACGCCGGCCAGCGCGACCGGGAAATCCAGCGGCTGGCGTTCCAGGAAAGCCTGCACCGGCGCCGGCTTGTCCACCGCCAATCCGAGCACTTGCCAGCCTTTGAGCTTGTTTTCCCGGTAGAAAGCGTTCAGAAGAGGCAGCTCCTCGATACACGGCGGGCACCAGGTGGCCCAGAAGTTCAGCAGCAGCATCTGCCCGCGCAGACGCGCCATGACCAGATGGCCGCCATCGGGCATGTCGAACTCCAGCGCCCAGAACGCGGCCAGCGCGTCCTCGCGGACCTCGGCCGGACGCAGGCGCCACCAGGCCACGCCGGCGCCGGCCGCCGCGGCCACCGCCGCAGCGCCGGCGTACAGCAAGGCGCGGCGCGAGCGGGGCGCAGGCGCAGAGGACGGGGATTCAGTCGGTTCCATGGTCATCCTGTGGCAGCAGGCGCTGCACCGCCGCGATGTCGCCGCGCGGGCTGCGCTGGCGTCGGTCTTTGAGCAGGGCGCCGCGCAGGTCGTCGAGGTCGTGGACCAGCAGGTGCACGCCTACCGTCTCGCCCAGCTCCGGGCAGGGCGCGTGAAAACTCAGGGCCGGCACCGCGTCCTGGTGCCAGCCGGTGACGGTGCGCGGCTCGTAGCGCACGCCCAGGTCGATGAGCGCGATCTCGGCGGATTTTTCGTCGTCGCAGAACAGATGCAGGTAGATATCGGAATGGCGGGTGGCCGTGCCATGCCAGACCGCGCCGCCCAGATGGGGGCGGAAAGCGGCCAGGCGCCGCATCCAGCGCAGGGCCAGGCGGCGCAGCGCCGCCAGTTCCTGCGGTTGGGTGTCGGCGCAAAACAGCGCCAGATAGTCGCGCACCGCGTCCTCGACCACCTCGTTGTCCGGCAGGGCGGTACGCGCCGGCAGGCCGAGCTGGCGCACGGCACGGCGCTTGGCCGCACCGTATTCGAGCCCTTCCTCCACCACCATGCGCGCCGCTGCCGCCGCGATTTCCTCTTGCACCCGCATGGGCAGCGATTGTGCCCGTTCGGCCGCCGCTGTGGCGCGCGCACCGGATTCCAGGAATGAGGACCACTAGAATCGCCCGATGCATCTGCACATCCTGGGCATCTGTGGCACTTTCATGGGCGGGCTGGCCGCCCTGGCCCGCGAAGCCGGCCATACCGTGACCGGCTGCGACGCCGGCGTCTATCCGCCGATGAGCGAGCAGCTGCGCGCGCTGGGCATCGACCTGATCGAGGGTTATGCAGCCGACCAGCTGGCGCTCAAGCCGGATGTTTTCGTCATCGGCAACGTGGTCAGCCGCGCCCGGCTGGCCGACGGCAGCCCCAAGTTCGCTCTGATGGAAGCCATTCTGGATGCCGGCGCCCCCTACACCAGCGGCCCGCAGTGGCTGGCCGAGCAGGTGCTGCAGGGCCGCCATGTGCTGGCGGTGGCCGGCACACATGGCAAGACCACGACCACCGCGATGCTGGCCTGGATCCTGGAAGCCGCCGGCCTGCAGCCCGGCTTTCTGGTCGGCGGCGTGCCGCTGAACTTTGGCGTCTCGGCCCGCCTGGGCGCAGCGGCCGCCCCCGGGGGCCAGCGCCCGCTGTTCGTCATCGAGGCCGACGAGTACGACACCGCCTTCTTCGACAAGCGTAGCAAGTTCGTGCACTACCGCCCGCGCACGGCAGTGCTGAACAACCTGGAATTCGACCACGCCGACATCTTTGATGACCTGGCCGCGATCGAGCGCCAGTTCCACCATCTGGTGCGCACCGTCCCCGGCTCGGGCCGTATCGTGGTCAACGGGCTGGAGGAAAGCCTGGCGCGCGTGCTGCATCAGGGCTGTTGGAGCGAGGTGCGCAGCTTTGGCGCCGCCGTGAGCGACTACACCGCCCGTGGCGAACCGCACAACTTCGAGGTGCTGCGGCAGGGCGAGGTGGTGGCGCAGGTGCGCTGGGAGCTGGCGGGCGTGCACAACCAGCTCAACGCGCTGGCAGCCATCGCCGCGGCCGAGCACGTGGGCGTGGCGCCGGCGCAGGCCGCCCAGGCGCTGGCGGCATTCCAGAACGTCAGGCGCCGGCTGGAGGTGCGCGGCTCGGTGCGCGGCATCACGGTCTATGACGACTTTGCCCACCACCCCACGGCCATGCGCACCACGATCGACGGGCTGCGGCGCAAGGTAGGGTCAGCCGCGCGCATCCTGGCCGTGTTCGAGCCGCGCAGCAACACGATGAAGCTGGGCACGATGAAAGCCCAGCTGCCGGCCAGCCTGGCCGACGCGGACCTGGCCTTCTGCCACGCCGCCGGGCTGGACTGGGACGCGCGCGCGGCGCTGGCACCCCTGGGCGCGCGCGCCCAGGTGGCCGACGACATCGAGACGCTGGTGCGGCAGGTGACTGAGGCCGCGCGGCCCGGCGACCACATCCTGTGCATGAGCAACGGCGGCTTTGGCGGCGTGCACCGCCGCCTGCTCGATGCGCTATCCGAAAAATAGCGCATCCTCAAGCATTCATGCGGCGTGACGCCGTTTTTGCCTGCGATCGAGGACGGCGTCGGCCAGCACCTGCAGCGCCTGCAGCGAGTCGTCCCAGCCCAGGCAGGCGTCGGTGATGCTCTTGCCGTATTCGAGCTTGCAGGGATCATCCTTGCCGGGCGTGAATTTCTGCGCGCCGGGCTGCAGGTGGCTTTCGATCATGACGCCGAAGATCTGCTGCGAGCCGCCAGCGATCTGCGCGGCCACGTCGCGCGCCACGTCGAGCTGGCGCTCGTGCTGCTTGTTGCTGTTGGCGTGGCTGCAATCGACCATCAGCCGCGGCGGCAGCTTGGCCGCCTCCAGCTCCCGGCAGGCCGCCGCCACGCTGGCGGCATCGTAGTTGGGCGTTTTGCCGCCGCGCAGGATGACGTGACAGTCCTTGTTGCCGCTGGTCTGCACGATGGCCACCTTGCCGTTTTTGTGCACCGACAGGAAGTGGTGCCCGCGCGCGGCGGCCTGGATGGCATCGGTGGCGATGCGGATGTTGCCGTCGGTCCCGTTCTTGAAGCCGATCGGCGCACTCAGCCCTGAGGCCAGCTCGCGGTGCACCTGGCTTTCGGTGGTGCGCGCCCCGATCGCCCCCCAGGAAATCAGGTCGCCGATGTACTGCGGCGAGATCACATCCAGGAATTCGCTGCCGGCCGGCAGGCCCAGGCGGTTGATCTCGATGAGCAGCTGACGCGCGATGCGCAAGCCCTCGTCGATGCGGAAGCTCTCGTCCAAGTAAGGGTCGTTGATCAGCCCCTTCCAGCCCACGGTGGTGCGGGGCTTCTCGAAATAGACGCGCATGACGATTTCCAGCGTGTCCTTGAACTGCTCGCGCTGGGCCCGCAGGCGCCGCGCGTACTCCAGCGCGGCGGCCGGATCGTGGATGGAGCACGGGCCGATGATGACCAACAGGCGGTCGTCCTTGCCAGCCATGATGTGGTGGATGGTCTGGCGCGTGTGGGCGATCAGGCTCTCCACGGGCGTGCCACTGATGGGAAAGAAGCGGATCAGATGCTCGGGCGGGGGCAACACGGTGATGTCCTTGATGCGTTCGTCGTCGGTACGGCTGGTCTTGTCACCGGGGTGCGCATACCAGGCATCGGGACTGGCGGCGTGGGCTTTCGCTTGCATCGTGGGCTCCTTGTGGGTTGTGTCCGGGTCGGTCGGGCCGAAAAAAAACCGCCGGCTTGCGCCGGCGGTTTGGGGGTTCGGTACGTTTCTTGCGGGTACGTTCAGAACTCTCTTCCGCCGGCGGCGCGTGAGAACCAAAAGTAGCCAAAAAAGTAGAAACGGGTCGAAACCATGGCGGTCAATATAGCACAGTCGGACCGCGCCTTGCGCCTATCGCGGCGATAGGCGGCGCAGGGCCGCGACAGGGCTGGCCCAGCGCCGGGCCCGCTTCAGGCGGTGCCGCCGACGGTCAGGCCGTCGATGCGCAGCGTCGGCTGGCCCACGCCCACCGGCACGCTCTGCCCTTCCTTGCCGCAGGTGCCCACGCCGCTGTCCAGGCTCAGGTCGTTGCCGATCAGGCTCACGCGGGTGAGCACGTCCGGACCGTTGCCGATCAGCGTCGCGCCCTTGACCGGGTAGAGCAGCCGGCCGTTTTCCACCCACCAGGCCTGGCTGGCGGAGAAGACGAATTTGCCGGAAGTGATGTCCACCTGGCCGCCGCCGAAGTTGGTGGCGTACAGCCCCCGCCGGATGCTGGCCACGATTTCGGCAGGATCCTTGTCGCCGCCCAGCATGTAGGTGTTGGTCATGCGCGGCATCGGGATGTGGGCGTAGCTTTCGCGCCGGCCGTTGCCGGTGGGGCGCACCTTCATCAGGCGCGCGTTCAGCGCGTCCTGGATATAGCCCTTGAGGATGCCGTCTTCGATCAGCACGTTGCGCTGCGTGGCATGCCCTTCGTCGTCGATGTTGAGCGAGCCGCGCCGCTGATCCAGCGTGCCGTCGTCCAGCACCGTCACGCCCGGGGCTGCCACGCGCTGGCCGATGCGGCCGGCAAAGGCGCTGGAGCCCTTGCGGTTGAAATCACCCTCCAGGCCGTGGCCCACGGCCTCGTGCAGCAGCACGCCGGGCCAGCCCGGCCCCAGCACCACGGTCATCTCGCCGGCCGGCGCCGGGCGCGACTCCAGGTTGGTCAGCGCCGCATCGACGGCCTCCTGGACGTAGCGGGCGATGACGACCTCGTCGAAATAGTCCAGCCCGAAGCGGCCGCCGCCGCCAGAAGTGCCCATCTCGCGGCGGCCGCCCTGTTCGGCGATCACCGTCAGCGACAAACGCACCAGCGGGCGCACGTCGGCCGCCAGCGTACCGTCGGCCCGCGCCACCAGCACCACGTCGTACTCGCCGGCCAGCCCGGCCATGACCTGCACCACGCGCGGGTCGCGGGCCCGGGCCAGCCGCTCCACCCTTTCCAGCAGCGCCACCTTGGCCGTGCTGTCCAGCGTGGCGATGGGGTCGGTGGCCGCATACAGCGTGCGCGAGGCCGCCACCTTGCGCGCGGCCGTCTTTACCCGCGCCGAGCCGCCGGCCGCAGCGATGCTGCGCACGGTGCGCGCCGCATCCAGCAGCGAGGGCATCGAGATGTCGTCGGAGTAGGCAAAGGCCGTCTTTTCGCCACTGACGGCACGCACGCCCACGCCCTGGTCGATGCTGAAGGAGCCGGTCTTGACGATGCCTTCTTCCAGGCTCCAGCCTTCGCTGCGGGTGTACTGGAAGTACAGGTCGGCGTCATCGACGCGGTGGGCACGGATCTCGGCCAGCGCCTGCAGCAGATGGTGCTCGTCCAGTCCGAACGGCACCAGCAGCAGCTCGCGGGCGATGGCCAGGCGTTGCAGGGTGGGTTCACGGGCAATCATGCGGACCATTGTAGGCCGCCGCCTTGCCCCCTGCAGGCCCGGGGATCAGGTCTGGATCAGCCGCTTGGACTTGGCGATGGACATCATCATGCCCAGCGCCAGCCCCAGCGTCACCATGGCCGTGCCGCCATAGCTGATGAAGGGCAGCGGCACCCCCACCACCGGCAGAATGCCGCTGACCATGCCCATGTTCACGAAGGCGTAGGTGAAGAAGATCATCGTGATGCTGCCGGCCAGCAGGCGGGCGAACAGCGTGGGCGCTTCCAACGCGATGGCCAGGCAGCGCAGCACCAGAAATAGGAACGCGCCGATCAGCACCACATTGCCCAGCAGGCCGAACTCCTCGGAGTAGGCGGCAAAGATGAAGTCCGTGGTGCGCTCCGGGATGAATTCCAGATGCGTCTGCGTGCCTTGCATGAAGCCCTTGCCCAGCACGCCGCCGGAGCCGATCGCGATCATGCCCTGGATGATGTGAAAGCCCTTGCCCAGCGGGTCGCGCCAGGGGTCGAGCAGCGTGCACACGCGCTGCTGCTGGTAGTCGTGCAGCAGCGGCCAGTCCACCCCCGGCGCGCACAACTGCGGCTCGAAGACCACCAGCAGCACGATGCCCACCGCCCCCAGCACCACCGGCGGGATGATGAGCTTCCAGCTCAGCCCGGCGAAGAAGATGACCGACAGGCCGGCGGCCAGCACCAGCAGCGCCGTGCCCAGGTCGGGCTGCTTCATGATCAGCCCCACCGGCAGCGCCAGCAGCGCGCCGGCGGCCAGAAAATCCAGCGGCCGCAGCTGGCCCTCGCGCTTCTGGAACCACCAAGCCAGCATCAGCGGCACGGCGATCTTGAGGATCTCGCTGGGCTGGATCACCACGCCGACATGGATCCAGCGCTTGGCCCCCTTCTTGGTGATGCCGAACAGCGCCACCGCGATCAGCAGGCTCACGCCCAGCACGTACAGCGGCACGGCCAGGCTCATCAGCCGCTGGGGCGGCACCTGGGCCACGACGAACATGATGAAGCCGGCAATCAGCATGTTGCGCCCGTGGTCCACGAAGCGCGTGCCATGGTCGTAGCCGGAGGAATACATGGTCAGCAGCCCCAGCCCCGCCAGGATGAAGACGGCGAAGGCCAGCGGGCCATCGAAGCCCCGAAACCAGGGCAGCAGGCGCTGCAGCAGCGTGGGACGCTCGAAAACGACGGGCATGGCCGCATTATCCCGTGCGGCTGCAAGACCTGTCCGCGATGGCGTAGCATCGCCGCACCATGCCCACCACCCACCTGCTCTATCTGCACGGCTTTCGCTCCTCGCCGGCCTCGGCCAAGGCGCGGCTGGTGGCGCAGCGGGTGCGCGAGGCCCATGCGGGCGTGACGTTCTGGTGCCCGCAGCTGCCGCCTTCGCCGCGGCAGGCCATGCAATGGGTCATGCAGGGCATTGCCGGCTGGCCGCACGCGCGCATGGCGGTGATCGGCTCCTCGCTGGGCGGCTATTACGCCACCTGGGTGGCCGAACAGACCGGCTGCTGCGCCGCGCTGCTCAACCCGGCGGTGGAGCCGGCGCGCGACCTGGCCCGCCACATCGGCGAGACCAGCAGCTGGCACGACCCGCAGGACCGTTTTTTCTTCCGCCCCGAGTACATCGACGAGCTGCGGCAGCTGCACTGCCCGACGCTGACCGACCCCGCGCGCTACTACGCGCTGATCGCCAAGGGCGACGAGGTGCTGGACTGGCGCGAAATGGTAGCGCGCTACCCGGGCGCGCGCATCCGCCTGCTCGAGGGCGGCGACCACGCGATCAGCGACTTCGCGCAGTATCTGGACGAGGTGCTGGCCGCCGTGGGCCTGCCTGCGCCCGGCGCGGACCGCGCCGCCTGATCCGCAATCAGTCAGGGCCGCCGGCTTCGGCCCGCAAAGCGCATGGGACAATCGCGCCATGTATGCATGGTTCGACGAAGCCGGCAAGTTCCAGGCCGGCCGGGTGCTCTCGCAGGCCGAGGCCTCGCTGCAGGTGGAGCTGGATTCCGGCAAGCGCGTCAAGGTCAAGACGGCCCACGTGCTGCTGACCTTCGAGCAGCCCGCGCCGGCCGAGCTGCTGGCCGCCGCCCAGCCGCTGGCTGCCGGCATCGACCTGGATCTGGCCTGGGAATTCGCGCCCGAGGAGGACTTCGGCTTTGCCGACCTGGCCGCGGTCTATTTCCAGGACCCACCCACGCTGCCGCAGCAGCTCGCCGCGCTGCTGCGCCTGCACGAAGCGCCGCATTACTTCCGCCGCGCCGGCAAGGGCCGTTACCGCAAAGCGCCGGCCGAGATCGTGCGCCAGGCGCTGGCCGCCATCGAGAAAAAGCGGCTGATCCAGCAGCAGATCGACGCCTGGGCGCAGGAGCTGGCCGCCGGCCGCTGCCCCGAGCCGATCCGCGAGCAGCTCTACAAAATCCTCTTCAAGCCGGACAAGAACGCCCCCGAGTACAAGGCCGTGGTCGAGGCGGCGCGCGCCACCCAGATGGCGCCGCTGGCGCTGCTGCAAAAGGCCGGCGCGATCGACTCGCCCTACCAGTTCCACTGGCGGCGCTTTCTGTTCGAGCACTTTCCCAAGGGCTACGGCTTCCCGGCCCTGCAGGCACCCGAGATCCGCGACGACCTGCCCACCGCCGCGGTGCGCGCCTACTCGATCGACGATTCGGCCACCACCGAGATCGACGACGCGCTGTCGGTGCAGGGGCTGGGCAGCGGCACGGTCACGCTGGGCATCCACATCGCCGCGCCGGGCCTGGCGGTGCAGCGCGGCGACCCCATCGACGCGCAGGGCCGCGCCCGGCTGTCCACCGTCTACATGCCGGGCTACAAGATCACGATGCTGCCGCACGAGGTGGTGCAGCGCTACACCCTGCAGGAAGGGCGCGCCTGCCCGGCCGTCTCGCTGTATGTGGCTTTCGATGAGGCCACGCTGGAAGTTCGCGGCCACGACACCCGGCTGGAGCGCGTGCCCATCGCCCACAACCTGCGCCACGACCAGATCGACCAGGTGGTCACCGTCCCATGGCTGCAGGACCCGGCCTATGCGCCGGCTGCCCCCGCGCCGCCGCCGCTGGACGATCCCGCGCTGCGGCAGGAGCTGGCTTTCCTGTACCGGTTGGCCCTGCACCTGAAAGCCCAGCGCGAGCGGGTGCGCGGCAAGCCCGAGACCTTCAGCCGGCCGGACTACACCTTCCGGCTCGTGGGCAACGAGGGCGCCGAGCCCCGCGGCGACGAGCGGGTGCTCATCGGCACGCGCAGCCGCGGCGCGCCGCTGGACCTGATCGTGGCCGAGGCCATGATCCTGGCCAACAGCACCTGGGGCCAGTGGCTGGCCGAACTGGGCGTGCCCGCGATCTACCGCAGCCAGGCCAGCCTGGCGCCGGGCGTGAAGGTGCGCATGGGCACCAAGGCGCTGCCGCACGCCGGCATCGGCGTGGCCAGCTATGCCTGGAGCACCTCGCCGCTGCGCCGCTACACCGACCTGGTCAACCAGTGGCAGATCATCGCCTGCGCCCGCCATGGCCGCACGGCCGCGCTGGCCGCGCCCTTCCGCCCCAAGGACGCCGAGCTCTTCGCCATCATCTCCGCGTTCGACGCGGCCTATACCGCCTACAACGCCTTCCAGGCCACGATCGAACGCTACTGGACGCTGCAATACCTGCAGCAGCAGGGCATCACGGAGCTGGAGGCCACCGTGATCAAGGACAACCTGGCCCGCGCCGACACCCTGCCGCTGGTGCTGCCGGTGCTGGGCGCGCAGGAGCTGCCCCGGGGCACGCGGGTGCGCGTGAGGCTGGGCGCCATCGACGAGGTGGCGCTGGACGTCAGCGGCACGGTGGTGCAGCGGCTGGACACCGCAGCCGCCCCCGTGCCGGACAGCGAAGACGACGAGGCCGAGCCGCTGGCTGCCGGCCCCATCACGATCGCGGTCGATCTGGACGACGCGCCCGATGCCGACGGCGATAATCCGGCCGCTGCGTCGGACGCCGCTGCGGCGGCCCCGGGCACTTGACTCGCGAGGCAAACAGGCAATCCCCGGTGGTCGTGAAACTGCGCCGCATCAGCACCCTGCAATTCGCACTCGGCCTGTCGCTGGCGGTGCATGCCGCCTTGCTGACGGTGCGCTTCGTCGCTCCGCAGGCCATCGAGCGCGCGTTTCAGGACACGCCGCTGGAAGTCATCCTGGTCAATGCCCGCGGCAGCGAAGCGCCCGAACGCCCCCAGGCCATCGCCCAGGCCCGCATGGCCGGCGGCGGCGAAGCCGCGCAGGGCCGCGCCGCCAGCCCGCTGCCGGCGGCGCGGCTGGCCGAAAGCGGCGACGCCTTCGAGGACGAGATCCATCGCCGCGAGCAGCGGCTGCGCCAGCAGCAGACCCTGCTGCTGGCCCAGGTGCGCCAGCAGCTGGCCGCCCTGCCCGCGCCCGATCCGCAGGCCACGCGGCCAGGCCCGGAGCAGGCCGAGCAGGAACGCCGCCGGCGCCTGCTGCTCAAGCAGCTGGCCGAAATCGAGCGGCGCATCCAGCAGGAAAACGCCAGGCCCCGCAAGCGCTACGTCGGCCCCTCCACCCGCGAAGAAGCCTATGCCCTGTACTACGACCGGCTGCGCCGCGCCATCGAGACACGCGGCACCGAGAACTTTCCGACCACCGCCAGCGGCAAAAAGCTCTATGGCGAGCTGACCATGGTGGTGACGGTGGACCACCGCGGCCAGGTCCTGGCCACCGAGGTGGCCGAAAGCTCGGGCAGCCGCGCGCTGGACAGGCGGGCCGAAGCCATCGTGCGCAGCGCCGCGCCCTTCGGCCGCTTCAGCGAAGCCATGCGCCGGGAGGCCGACCAGATCGTCGTGGTCTCGCGCTTTCGCTTCGCACGCGACGAAACGCTGCAGACCCGCATGAGCGCGCCCTGATGCCGCCGCCCCGTCCATGAAAGCCCTGTTGCGTTTGTTCGTGCTGCTGCTGGCCGGCCTGCTGGCGCTGCAGCTGTTCTTTCTGGGCCGCATCGCGCTGCTGGCCTGGGTGGACCCGCGCTCGACCACCTTCGAGCGCTCCGAAGCCTGGCGCCTGCTGCAAGACAAGGGCAGCCTGCGCTGGCGCCAGCAGTGGGTGGACTACGCCGCGATCTCCGACCATCTGAAGCGCGCGGTCATCGCCTCGGAAGACGATGGCTTCGTCTGGCACGACGGCGTGGACTGGGAGGCCATGGAAAAAGCCTGGCAGAAGAACGCCGAGGCGCAGGAGCGCGCCGCGCGGGCTGCGGCCAACGGCGCGCGCGCCGTCAAGCCGCCCAAGATCGTCGGCGGCTCCACCATCACCCAGCAGCTGGCCAAGAACCTGCTGCTGTCGGGCGAGCGCACCCTGCTGCGCAAGGGCCAGGAACTGGTGCTGACCTTCTGGCTGGAGGCGCTGCTGGACAAGCGCCGCATCCTGGAGCTGTACCTCAACCACGTCGAGTGGGGCGAGGGCGTCTTCGGCGCGGAAGCGGCCGCGCGCCACTACTACCGCAAGCCGGCGGCGCAGCTGAGCGCAGCCGAGGCGGCCCGCCTGGCCGTGATGCTGCCGCGGCCGCGCCACTACGAGCGGCTGCCGAACTCCACCTACCTGGCCGAGCGCGCCGCCGTGATCGCCGCGCGCATGCACCGCGTCGAGCTACCCTGAGCAGGCGCCCTGAGCCCGTGGCCATGACCCGCATCCTCGGCATCGACCCCGGCCTGCGCACCACGGGCTTTGGCGTCATCGACGCCGAGGGCGCGCGCCTGCGCTACGTGGCCAGCGGCACCATCCGCACCGCCGACGTGGCCACAGGCGATCTGCCCGCGCGGCTGAAGGTGCTGTACGACGGCATCCGCGAAGTGGTGGCACGCTACCGGCCCGAGGCCGCCGCGGTGGAAATCGTCTTCGTCAACGTCAACCCGCAGTCCACGCTGCTGCTGGGGCAGGCACGCGGTGCCTGCGTGACCGCGCTGGTCAGCGCCGGCCTGCCGGTGGCCGAGTACAGCGCCAGCCAGCTCAAGCAGGCCGTGGCCGGCCACGGCCGCGTGGCCAAGGCCCAGGTGCAGGAAATGGTGCGCCGCCTGCTGCAGCTGCCGGGCCTGCCGGGCCCCGATGCCGCCGATGCCCTGGGGCTGGCCATCACCCATGCGCACGCCGACGCCACGCTGCAGCGCCTGGGCCAAGCCACCGCGCTGCCCCCCAGCACCCGGGGCCGCTACCGCGCCGGGCGCGGGCGCTGAGCCGCCTCGCAGGACCGCTACAGCCGCACGCCGGCGCGATACTGCCCGGGCGGTACCAGCTGCCAGCGTCGCACCAGCGCGGCCAGCAGCAGGGCAGCCAGCCCGATGCCGGCCAGCTCCAGCGTGGGCCGCAGCCAGGCGTGGTCGAAGGCGCCGAACAGGCTGGCGCGCAAAGCGCGCACCACCCAGGTAAACGGCAGCCAGTCGTGCACGGCCTGGAAGAAATCGGCCGTCAGCTCGATGGGGATGACCCCCCCGCCGGCGGCCAGCTGCAGGGTCAGCAGCAGCACCACGAGCAGCTTGCCCAGCTCGCCGAACAGACGCAGCAGCAGGAAGACGATGGCCAGAAAGGCCAGCGCCGCCACCGCCGCGACCAGCGCATACGGCAGGGGCTGCGGCAGCGGCACGCCCAGCACCTGGCGCAGCACCCAGGTGATCAGCGCGGCCTGCAGCAGCACCAGCGCCGCCGGCAGCGCGAAGCGTCCCAGCGTCCTGGCCAGCGTGCCGCTGCCGGCGTGCGCCTGGCTCAGCAGGTGCGGATCGAACAGGTACAGCGCCATCACCGCGCCCAGCCACAGAGCCATCGCGATCATGTTGGGCGCGAAGGCACTGCCGTTGTTGGGCACCGGCGCCAGCACCTCCAGCATCGGCTCCACCGAATCGGCCAGCCCGCGGGCGCTGCCGTCGGGCCGCGCCACCGACGCCGGCAGCGCCGTGGCCAGCAGCTCGATGCCGGCGCGCAGCCGCTGCGCGCCCTGGCTCAGATCCTCGCCGCCGCGCCGCAAGGCCTCCAGCCGCGCGTCCTCGGGCCACTGGCTCAGCAGGTCGTGCAGCCCGGCGCCGATGTCTTCGATGCCGCCGGCCAGGCGGGTGCAGGTCTCGTCCACGCGGCTGCTGCCGCGCTGCAGCTGGCTCTGAGCCTGCAGCGCCGACTCCAGCCCCTGCGCGAGCTGCTGCCCACCGGCGGCCAGCTGGCCGGCCGCCGCGCCCAGCCGCTCGCCCACGAAGGGCAGATCGCCCACCTCTTCCTGCAGCTGCAGCGTGCCGGCGTGCAGCTGGCGCGCGCCGGCATGCAGTTGCTCCAGCCCACGCCCCAGCTCCCGCTGCCCCTGCACCAGCCTTTGCGTGCCCTGGCGCAGCGCGCGCAGGTCGGCCTCGGGCGGGAGCTGCCGCTGGGCCTCGCGCAGACCGGCGCCGGCCTGCCGCATGCCCTGAGCCAGCTGCGCCGTCGCGCCGGCATAGCGCGCCAGCGCCACCTGGTACTCCAGCGCGCCGCCGCGCAGCTGCGCCAGCGCCGCGCGCAGCGCTTCCAGGCTGCGGCCCGAGCCGTCGGTCGATTGCAGCACCTGCTCCCAGCGCTGCTCGTTCAGGGCCTCGTTGGCCTTGTGCCCCAGCTCCACGGCGAAGCGCCGCGCCATCCCGGCAGCGGCGTAGTTGTTGCCTTCGGACAGCACCACGATGACGCGGCCGCCGCCGGCCAGCCGCCCGGGCAGGGCGCCGGCGCTGAAGTCCGGCGGCACGATGACGGCAAAAGCCAGCCGCCCCTGCCGCACGGCCTGCCGGGCCGCCTCGGCATCCGGATAGGCGCGAAAACCGAACTGCCCGGTCTGCACCAGCGTCTGCACCAGCTCGGCCCCCACGTTGTGGTGCCGGCCCTGGTGGTCATAGCCGGCGTCCAGGTTGACCAGCCCCACGGGCAGCTCATTGGCCTTGGCATTCGGATCCCAGACGCTGGACAGGTAGATCCAGGCATAGGCCGCCGGCACCAGCGCCACGGCCAGCACCGCCAGCCACAGCCGGGGCGCACGCCGCAGCAGCCCCAGATCGTCGGCAGCCACCGCCAGGGTTTGCCGGGCACACCGGCTCACGACAGACCACACTCCCATGCCCGCATTGTGCCGGCAGCCGCAGCCACCGCCCGGCCGCCCCCGGCTGCTTTACGCAACGGACACAGCCCCCGCTTTGCGCCGCAACGGCCGGCCTTGCCAGCCGGCCCCGCCCGGACTACATTGCCGGCATCGCATCCAGGCAAGGAGGCCGGCATGCTGAAGTTCTTCCGGCGCGCACCGGCGCAGCGGCCCGCCCAGCCCGCTGCGCGCCGCAACGCGGCCCGACCCGGGCCTGCCGCCCTTGCGGCCGACCCGCCCCCCTTGCCCGAAGTGACCGAAGGCAATCTGGAGTCAGACTGGGCCTTGTGGGAGGACTCGGTGGCATTTCAGGACAGCCAGATGCCCTCGGCTTTCAACGAACTGCAGGCCGTCAGGGTGCGGGACGAGCCGCACGGGCAGGCTGCCGCCCCCGACCCTTACGCTCAGGTCCGCCGGCGTGGCCGCTGACTCGCCGCGACGGCCGCGGCCTGCGCCCGTCAGGCAATGCGCTGTAGGATCAGCACCGCGAAGAAGCCGAAGGCCGCGATCAGGGTCCACTTCAACGTGATCAACCCCCAACGGCGGTAGCGCACCTGGCCGGTGCCGGCGTAGAAGGCGAAGCAGACGGCCGCGCCGATCAGCAGCAGAAAGATCAGCCAGCGAAACAGCAGCATGGCCGCCTCACCAGGCCGGCGCCGGCTGGGCAAAGCCCCGGGGCGCGAGCCGCTCGTTTTCGAAGGTCACGGTTTCCCAGGCATCGGCCTGCTGCAGCAGCGCGCGCAGCAGCTTGTTGTTGAGCGCGTGCCCGGAACGGAAGGCGCTGTAGGCCGCCAGCAGCGGCTTGCCCAGCAGGTAGAGATCGCCCATGGCGTCCAGGATCTTGTGCTTGACGAACTCGTCGTCGTAGCGCAGCCCGCCGGCATTGAGCACGCGGTAGTCGTCCATCACGATGGCGTTGTCCAGTCCGCCGCCCAGCGCCAGACCGTTGGCGCGCATCATCTCCACGTCCTTGGTGAAGCCGAAGGTGCGCGCGCGGGCGATGTCGCGCGCGTAGTTGTGCACGCTCATGTCGAACTCGACGCGCTGGCCGGTGGAATCCACCGCCGGGTGGTCGAAGTCGATCTCGAACTGCAGCTTGTAGCCGTGGTAGGGATCCAGCCGCGCCCATTTCTCGCCCGGGCCCTGCCCCTCGCGCACCTCGATGGGGCGCTTGACGCGCACGAAGCGCCGCGGCGCGTTCTGCGCCACGATGCCGGCGCTTTGCAACAGGAACACGAACGAGGCGGCCGAGCCGTCGAGTATCGGCACTTCCTCGGCGGTGATGTCCACGTACAGGTTGTCGATGCCCAGCCCCGCGCAGGCCGACATCAGGTGCTCGACCGTATGGACCTTGGCATCGCCCCGCGACAGGGTGGAAGCCAGCCGCGTGTCGGTGACCGCCAGCGCCGAGACCGGAATGTCCACCGGCTGCGGCAGATCGACCCGGCGAAAGACAATGCCGGTATCGGGCTGGGCCGGCCGCAGCGTCATTTCGACCCGCTGGCCGCTGTGCAGGCCCACGCCGACGGCGCGGGTCAGGGACTTCAGGGTGCGTTGCTGCAGCATGGCAGGCATTTTAAGTGGGCGGGTACTTTCCCGCCCGCAAAGGATATTGATGGGCGCAATAGCCCACACCGGGCGGCATGCCCCACGCCGCAAGCGCGCCGGGGCCCGTCCGCCACGCCGCGCAGCCCCGCTTGAACGGCAGGAGGCACGCATGGCAGGCCGTGCCCCGGGCTGCGCGGCCGCTCTTACCCCTCAATCGGCCTGCTTGCGCAGGAAAGCCGGGATTTCGAAGTCATCCATGCCGCCGGAAGCCAGCGCATCGACCTTGGCGGCAGCCTGCGTGCGGGTGCGCCAGACGCTGGGCATGGCCATGGCCGCGTAGTCCGGCTGCGACACCCCGGGCATCGCGGGCGCGGCCGCAGGCACGGCGCCAGGCACCACGGCCTGGTTGAGCGTGGGGACCTGCAGGGGCACGTTGTCGGTGCCGGTGCGCAGCACCTGCAGCGGCGGCGCGCTGCGGCGCGCGCCCTGGCGCGACAGGCCGGTGGCCACCACGGTCACACGGATCTGCTCGCCCAGGCTGTCGTCGTAGGCCGTGCCGTAGATCACGTGCGCGTCGGGCGAGGCGTAGGCGCGGATGGTGTTCATCGCCAGCTTGGACTCGGACAGCTTCAGGCTGCCCTTGGCGGCGGTGATCAGCACCAGCACGCCCTTGGCGCCGGACAGATCGATGCCCTCCAACAGCGGGCAGGCCACGGCCTGCTCGGCGGCGATGCGGGCGCGGTCCGGGCCGCTGGCCACGGCCGTACCCATCATGGCCTTGCCGGGCTCGCCCATGACCGTGCGCACGTCCTCGAAGTCCACATTGACGTGGCCGGGCACGTTGATGATTTCCGCGATGCCGCCCACCGCGTTCTTCAGCACGTCGTTGGCGTGGGCGAAAGCCTCGTCCTGCGTGATGTCGTCGCCCAGCACTTCCTGCAGCTTCTCGTTGAGCACGACGATCAGCGAATCGACGTTGGCCTCCAGCTCGGTCAGGCCGGCCTCGGCATTGGTCATGCGCCGGCCACCCTCCCAGTCGAAGGGCTTGGTCACCACGCCCACGGTCAGGATGCCCATCTCGCGCGCTACGCGGGCGATGACCGGCGCCGCGCCCGTGCCGGTGCCGCCGCCCATGCCGGCGGTGATGAACAGCATGTGCGCGCCAGCGATGGCCGCCTTGATGTCCTCCACCGCGGCCTCGGCGGCCTCGCGCCCCTTCTCGGGCTTGCTGCCCGCACCCAGCCCGCTGGCGCCCAGCTGGATGATGCGGTGCGCGCTGCTGCGGCTCAGCGCCTGCGCGTCGGTGTTGGCGCAGATGAATTCCACGCCCTGCACCTGCCGCTCGATCATGTGCTCCACCGCGTTGCCGCCGCCACCGCCCACGCCGATGACCTTGATCTGGGTGCCCCGGTTGAAGGCTGCGTCTTCAATCATTTCGATGCTCATGGTTTGCTCCTAGTATCCAGTTGCCGTTTGCCTGTTGATTCGCTCTCGATCGCTGCGTTCGGGGTGGCGCCGCCACCGGCGGTGCGGTGCGGCGCCGCCTTCGGTGCGGACTGCCCCGGGCCAGCCATCGCCTGTATGCGCTGCGCTCCCGCATGCTCAGAAATTCCCGATGAACCAGTCTTTCAGCCGCCCCAGCGCGGTCTTCATCGAACCGCGCTGGGCCGCAACCTTGTAGCCGCGCAACCGCGCCAGCCGCGCCTCCTCCAGCAGCCCCATGACGGTGGCCGCGCGCGGCTGCGCCACCATGTCGGCCAGCGCGGCGTGGTACTTGGGCACGCCGCGGCGCACCGGCTTGAGGAAGATGTCCTCGCCCAGTTCCACCATGCCGGGCATGACCGCGCTGCCGCCGGTGAGCACGATGCCCGAGGACAGCACTTCCTCGCAGCCGGAATCGCGCAGCACCTGCTGCACCAGCGAGAAGATTTCCTCCACCCGCGGCTCGATGACGCCGGCCAGCGCCTGGCGGCTGAGCATGCGCGGGCCGCGGTCGCCCAGGCCGGGCACTTCCACCTGCACCTCGGGGCCGGCCAGCAGCTGCTTGGCGCAGCCGGACTCCACCTTGATGTCCTCCGCGTCCTTGGTGGGCGTGCGCAGCGCCATCGCGATGTCGCTGGTGATGAGGTCGCCGGCGATCGGTATCACCGAGGTGTAGCGGATGGCCCCACCGGTGAACACGGCCACGTCGGTGGTGCCCGCGCCGATGTCCACGCAGGCCACGCCGAGCTCTTTTTCGTCTTCGGTCAGCACCGACAGGGCCGATGCCAGCGGGTTGAGCATCAACTGCTCGACCTCCAGCCCGCAGCGGCGCACGCACTTGACGATGTTCTCGGCCGCGCTTTGCGCGCCGGTGACGATGTGCACCTTGGCCTCCAGCCGGATGCCGCTCATGCCGATGGGCTCACGCACGTCCTGCCCGTCGATGATGAATTCCTGTGGCTCCACCAGCAGCAGGCGCTGGTCGGACGAAATGTTGATGGCCTTGGCCGTCTCCACCACCCGCGCCACGTCGGCGGCGCTGACTTCCTTGTCCTTGACGGCCACCATACCGCTGGAGTTGATGCCGCGGATGTGGCTGCCGGTGATGCCGGTATAGACCCGCGTGATCTTGCAGTCGGCCATCAGCTCGGCCTCCTTGAGCGCCTGCTGGATGCTCTGCACGGTGGCGTCGATGTTGACCACCACGCCCCGTTTCAGGCCGTTGCTCGGCGCCACGCCCAGCCCCGCGAGCTTGAGTTCGCCGCCGGGCAGCACTTCGGCCACGACCACCATCACCTTGGCGGTGCCGATGTCCAGGCCGACGACCAGATCCTTGTACTCTTTTGCCATGTGCTTGGTCCTGTCGCTGTGCGCTATTGCCTCTTCACCGTGTCCTGTGCGCTGTGCGCCACCGCCGCGCGCAGCCGCAGGGCATAGCCCTGGGCGTAGCGCAGATCCGCCCCTTCGACCGCGCCGAGATTGCGCTGATGGTGCGCCGCCACCTGGGCCACCGTGCCCAGAAACTGATCGACCCGCGCCAGCACCTCGGCGTCTTCGCCGCCGCCGAGCTCGATGACGGCGCCACTGGCCAGCTGCACCCGCCAGTGGCCGCGCCGCGTCAGCGCCAGCTCGTCGATGGGCAGCTCGCGCGCGGCAAACAGCGGCTGCAGCCTGCGGTACATGGCCAGCACCTGCGCGGAGCGCTCGCGCGGCCCGTGCAGGCGCGGCAGGTCTTCCTGCTCCAGCTCGCCGGGGTTGGCCTCGAACACCTCCCCCTGGGTGTTGAGCAGGGTCGATTCGCCCTCCTCGCCCCAGTAGGCTGCGGCCTCGTGCTCCTGCAGCACCACGCGCAGGCGGTTGGGGAACTCGCGCTGCACCATGGCCCGCCGCACCCACGGCACATCCTCGAAAGCCTGGCGCACCTCGTTCAGATCGACCGTGATGAAAGTGCCCTGCAGCTTCGGCAGCACCTGGGTGCGCAGCATGGCCACGCTGACGTGCTGCACGTCGCCCACCACGGTGATGCCCCGGATCGCGAACACCGGGTGCCACGCCAGCCAGCGCGCCAGCGCCGCCAGCGCCAGCAGCACGAAGGCCAGCAGCAGCCACTGCGTGGTGCGCCGCATCAGCCGCACGTCCAGCGGCAGCGCGGCCTGCGGCTGCGGGCGGCGGGCGTCACCGGCGCGGCTCATGCCCCTCCTTCCTGCCGCGCGGCCGCGGCCGCGCGCGGCTCGCCGCCGTGGTCCAGCGTGGCGGCCTGCAGCAGCTGCAGGCACAAATCCTCATAGCTGAGGCCGGCGGCACGCGCCGACATCGGCACCAACGAGTGCCCGGTCATGCCCGGAGCGGTGTTCATCTCCAGCAGATAGGGCTGGCGGGTGGCCGCGTCGATCATCACGTCGGCCCGCGCCCAACCGCGGCATCCCAGCACCGCATAGGCCTGCAGCACCAGCTGCTGGATGCGCTCTTCCTCCCCGGCAGGCAGCCCGCAGGGCACGAGATAGCGCACCTCGTCGGTGAAATACTTGTGGCGGTAGTCGTAGTTGCCGCCCGGCGCGACGATGCGAATGACCGGCAGGGCGCGGGCCTGCGCGCCCTGGCCCAGCACCGGCACCGTCACCTCCTCGCCGCGGATGAACTGCTCGCACAGCACCTGCTCGTCCTGCTGCGCGGCCAGCGCATAGGCGGCGTCGCACTCGTCGATGGACGCGACCTTGCTCAGGCCGATCGAAGACCCTTCCCGCGCCGGCTTGACCACCATCGGCGCGCCCAGCTCGGCCAGGGCCGCGCGGGTCTCGGCGGCGCTGCGCACCGGCTTCCAGCGCGGCGTGGGCAGCCCTTCGGCGCGCCAGATGCGCTTGGTCATGACCTTGTCGATCGCGATCGCCGAAGCCAGCACGCCCGAGCCGGTATAGGGGATGCCCAGCAGCTCCAGCGCTCCCTGCACCGTGCCATCCTCGCCAAAGCGCCCGTGCAGCGCGATGAAGCAGCGGGCAAAGCCCTCGCGCTTGAGCTCGCACAGCTCGCGCTCGGCCGGATCGAAGGCATGTGCATCGACGCCGCTGGCCCGCAGCGCCTGCAACACGCCCGTGCCCGACATCAGCGAAATCTCGCGCTCGGCCGACGTGCCGCCCATGAGCACGGCCACCTTGCCCAGCGCGGATGGCGCTGCGGGCGCCGGATGATCACTGAAACCGCTCTTCATGTCCTCTCATTCCCTGCCTGCCGCCCGCTCGACGACCTTTGCCGGCACGGCGCCGATCGAGCCCGCTCCCATGCACATGACCACGTCGCCGTCGCGCGCGTTGTCCAAGATGGCCTGCGGCATCGCGGCGATGTCATCGACGAACACCGGCTCGACCCTGCCGGCCACGCGCAGCGCGCGCGCCAGGCTGCGGCCGTCGGCCGCCACGATCGGCGCCTCGCCGGCGGCATAGACCTCGGACAGCAGCACCGCGTCGGCCTCGCCCAGCACCTTGACGAAATCCTCGAAACAGTCGCGCGTGCGCGTGTAGCGGTGCGGCTGAAACGCCAGCACCAGCCGCCGCCCCGGAAAAGCACCGCGCGCGGCCGCCAGCGTGGCGGCCATCTCCGCCGGGTGGTGGCCGTAGTCGTCGATCAGCGTGAAGTGTCCGCCGCTCTTGGCCGGCACTTCGCCGTAGCGCTGGAAGCGCCGCCCCACGCCCTTGAATTCGGCCAGCGCCTTGCGCACCGCCGCATCCGGCACGTCCAGCTCGGCCGCCACGGCGATGGCCGCCAGCGCGTTGAGCACGTTGTGGCGTCCGGCCAGGTTGAGCACCACGTCCAGGTCGGGCAGCACCACGCCGTTGCGCCGCTGCACCGTGAAGTGCATCTGGCTGCCGACGGCGCGCACGTCGATGGCGCGCACCTGCGCATCTTCGTTGAGGCCATAGCTGGTGACGGGGCAGTTCACCTCCGGCACGATGGAACGCACCGCCGCGTCGTCGGTGCACAGGATGGCCGTGCCGTAAAACGGCATGCGGTGCAGGAAATCCACGAAGGCGCGCTGCAGCCGCGCGAAATCGTGTCCGTAGGTTTCCATGTGGTCGGCGTCGATGTTGGTGACCACCGCCATCACCGGCATCAGGTTCAGGAAGGAGGCATCGCTTTCGTCGGCCTCCACCACGATGTATTCGCCCTGGCCCAGACGCGCGTTGGCACCGGCGCTGTTGAGCCGCCCGCCGATCACGAAGGTCGGGTCCAGCCCCGCTTCGGCCAGCACGCTGGCCACCAGGCTGGTGGTGGTGGTCTTGCCGTGCGTGCCGGCGATGGCTATGCCCTTTTTCAGCCGCATCAGCTCGGCCAGCATGACCGCGCGCGGCACCACCGGAATCCTGCGCTCGCGCGCGGCCAGCACCTCCGGGTTGTCGGGCCTGACGGCGGTGGAGGTGACCACGGCATCGGCCCCTTCGATGTGGGCGGCCTCATGGCCGACGAAAGTGCGGATGCCCAGCGCGGCCAGGCGCCTGAGCGTGGCGCTGTCGATCAGATCGGAGCCGGAGATGGCATAGCCCAGGTTGTGCAGCACCTCGGCGATGCCCGACATGCCCGCGCCGCCGATGCCGACGAAATGGATGTGTTGGATCGCGTGTTTCATGAAGCCAGTTCCTCGCAGGCCGCGACGATGCGCTCGGTCGCGTCGGTGCGGGCCAGCGCGTGCGCGCGCTCGGCCCACTGCAGCAGGGCGGGGCGCTGCAGCGACTGCAGCAGCGCGGCCAGCCGCTGCGGCGTGAGCTCGCTTTGCGGCAGCAGCAGGCCCGCGCCGGCATCGACCAGATGGCGCGCGTTGCGCGTCTGGTGGTCATCGACGGCGGCCGGATACGGCACGAAGATGGCCGCCGCGCCCACGGCGGCGATTTCGGTCACGGTGCTGGCGCCGGCGCGGCACAGCACCACGTCGGCCTCGGCATAGGCCGCGGCCGTGTCCTCGATGAAAGGCGTGAGCTCCGCCGCCACCCCGGCGGCCTGGTAGTGGGCGCGCAGCGCCTCGATCTGACCGGCGCCGCTTTGGTGGCGCACCAGCGGGCGTTGCGCGGGATCGATCAGCGCCAGCGCCTGGGGCACCACCTCGTTGAGCGCCTGCGCGCCCAGGCTGCCACCCACCACCAACAGCTTCAATGGCCCGCTGCGCCCGGCGTAGCGCAGCGCTGGCGCAGGCTGCTGCAAAAAGGCGGCGCGCAACGGATTGCCCACGCACTGCGCGCGCGGCAGCGCATCCGGGAAAGCCGTGTACACCCGGTCGGCCACGCCGGCGAGCACCCGGTTGGCCAGGCCGGCCACGGCATTCTGCTCGTGCAGCAGCAGCGGCTTGCCCAGCAAAGCGGCCATCATTCCGCCCGGGAAGGTGATGTAGCCGCCCAGCCCGATCACCACATCGGGCCGCACCCGGCGGATCACGCGCAGGCTCTGCCAGAACGCGCGCAGCAGCTTCAGCGGCAGCAGCGCCAGGGTCAGCACGCCTTTGCCGCGCACGCCGCCGAATTCGACGTGCTCGAACGGCAGGCCGCGCGGCGGCACCAGCCGACCTTCCATGCCGGCGGCGTTGCCCAGCCAGTGCACGCGCCAGCCGCGCGCGCGCAAGGCTTCGGCCACCGCCAGGCCCGGGAAGATGTGCCCGCCGGTCCCGCCGGCCATGATCAGGGCGCAGCGTCCGCCTTTCATGCGCGGCCTCCGTGCATCAGTTGCCGGTTTTCGTAATCGATGCGCAGCACGATGGCCACGGCCACCAGATTCATCAGGATGGCCGAGCCGCCGTAGCTCATGAAGGGCAGCGTCAGGCCCTTGGTCGGCAGCGCGCCCAGGTTCACCCCCATGTTGATGAAGGCCTGAAAGCCGATCCAGATGCCCACGCCCTGCGCCACCAGCCCGGCAAAGACGCGGTCCAGCGCGATGGCCTGGCGGCCAATGTGCATCATGCGTCGGGTCAGCCACAGAAAGAGCACCAGCACCGCCAGCACGCCCAGCAGGCCGAATTCCTCGCCGATGACGGCCAGCAGGAAATCGGTATGGGCCTCGGGCAGCCAGTGCAGTTTTTCCACGCTGCCGCCCAGCCCCACGCCGAACACCTGACCGCGGCCGAAGGCGATCAGCGCATGCGAGAGCTGGTAGCCCTTGCCCAGCGCGTGCTTTTCGTCCCAGGGGTTGAGGTAGGCGAAGATGCGCTCGCGCCGCCACTCCGACAGCGCGATCATCAGCACGAAAGCCACCAGCAGGATGGCCGCGATCAGGAAGAACATGCGCGCATTGACCCCGCCCAGGAACAGGATGCCCATGGCGATGACGGCGATCACGAGAAACGCGCCCATGTCCGGCTCGGCCAGCAGCAGCACGCCGATCAGCGCCACCGCGGCGGCCATCGGCGCCACGGCGCGGAAGAAGTGCTCCTTCACGTCCATCTTGCGCAGCATGTAGTCGGCCGCATAGAGCAGCACGGCCAGCTTGGCCAGCTCCGAGGGCTGGAAGTTCATCACGCCCAGCGAAATCCAGCGCCGCGCCCCGTTGACGCCCTTGCCCACGCCGGGGATCAGCACCACCACCAGCAGCACGAGCGAAGCCAGCAGCAGCCATGGCGCCAGCTTCTCCCAGCGCTGCATCGGGATCTGGAAAGCCACCAGCGCCACCACGAAGGCCACGGCCAGCGCCCACAGATGGCGGGTCAGGAAATGGGTGTGCGCGTAGCGAGCGAACTTGGGGTTGTCCGGCAGGGCGATCGAGGCCGAATAGACCATCACCAGCCCCCAGGCCAGCAGCGCCACCACCACCCAGATCAGCGCATGGTCGAAGTCGGCCAGCCGCACCGGCAGGCTGCCGCGCCGCCCCAGCCCCTGCGGCCCCAGCCGCACGGGCAGGGCTTCGCCGCCGGCCGATGCGCCGAACCAGCCCCGCAGACGCTGCGTCCAGGCCGTCATGCCGCCCCCTCCTCGGCGGCCAGCGCCTGCACGGCCTCGACGAACACGCGCGCGCGGTGCGCGTAGTTCTCGAACATGTCGAAGCTGGCGCAGGCCGGCGACAGCAGCACCGCATCACCCGGCTGGGCCTGGGCCTGGGCGATGCGCACCGCTTCGGGCAGGGTCGCGGCATCCAGCAGCGGCACGCCGCTGCCCTGCACCGCGGCGCGGATGGCCGGCGCATCGCGCCCGATCAGCACCGCCGCGCGGGCGTACCGCTGCAGCGGCGCATACAGCGGGGCGAAGTCCTGCCCCTTGCCGTCGCCGCCCAGGATCACCACCACCGGGCGCTCCGCCCCCAGGCCGGTGAGCGCGGCCACGGTCGCGCCCACATTGGTGCCCTTGCTGTCGTCGAAGTACTCGACTTCGCGCACCACGGCCACGGGCTCGACCCGGTGCGGCTCGCCGCGGTATTCGCGCAGCCCGTACAGCAGCGGCGCCAGCGAACAGCCCACGGCCTGGGCCAGCGCCAGCGCCGCCAGCGCGTTGGTGGCGTTGTGGCGCCCGCGGATGCGCAGCGCGTCGGCCGGCATCAGCCGCTGGATGAACAGTTCCTCCTCGTCCTGGCGGCGGCGCTTCTGGGTTTCGTCCGCCGGCAGCGCCCGCACCAGCCAGGCCATGCCGTTGACCAGCTCGATGCCATAGTCGCCGGCACGCGTGGGCGCATCGGCGCCGAAAGTCAGGTAGGCGCGCTGCGTCGCGCCGCGCGCGCCCTTGGCCTTGACCGGCGCGGGCAGCATGGCCATGACGGCCGCATCGTCGCGGTTGAGCACCATCAGCCCGCGGCTGCCGAAGATGCGCGCCTTGGCCGCGGCGTAGGCCTGCATGTCGCCATGCCAGTCCAGATGGTCCTGCGTGAGATTGAGCACCACCGCGGCCGTCGGCTCAAAGCCCTGCACGCCGTCGAGCTGAAAGCTCGACAGCTCCAGCACCCAGACCTCGGGCAGGTCGGCGGCATCGAGCCGCTGGGCCAGCGTATCCAGCAGCGCCGGGCCGATGTTGCCGGCCACCGCCACCCGCCTGCCCGCATGGGCGAGGAGCTGGCCGGTCAGCGCCGTGGTCGTGGTCTTGCCGTTGGTGCCGGTCACGGCCAGGATCTGCGGCGCGTAGCCCCGCTCGGCGCGCAGCTGGCGCAGCGCATGGACGAACAGATCGAGCTCGCCGCCGCTCCACAGCCCGCGCTGCTGCACCGCCTGCCACAGCGGCGCCACCGCCGCCGGCGCCAGGCCCGGACTCTTGAAGACCGCCGTGCAAGGCGCCTCGTCCAGCAGGTCCGCCTGCAGCGGCGCGCAGCGAAACCGCACCGCCGGCAGCTCGGCCTGCAGCGCCGCCAGCTGCGGCGGGGCCTCGCGCGTGTCCACCACCGTGACTTGCGCGCCCTGGCGCACGCACCAGCGCGCCATGGAAAGACCGGAGACGCCCAGCCCCAGTACCAGCACCGCCTGCCCGTGCAGCGTCGCAGCGGGCGCTTCGGCCGGCTGCGCTTCCTCGGCCTGAGCCGGCGGCTCGGGCGCGGCAGCAGCGGCCTGCTCGGGCTGAGGGGCCTCAGCCGCGGCCTGCTCGGCCTGCACTTCGGCAAAGAGCCGCGCCACGAAAGCGGCGGCGTCGCGCGCGGCGGTCAGCTCCTGAGGCAGCTCGCGCCGCGCCGCCGGGCGGCCGGGTATAGAAGCCGGTGAATCGCCCGCCGCGGCTCCTTCCGTCGCGGCCTGCTGCGTCGTGGGTCCGGCCGTTGACTCCGCCGGCGGCTCGGCCGCCGCATCGGCCAGCGGGGCCAGCGGCTGCGATGGGGCCGGCGACGGCAGCGGTGCGCCCTGCGGCGCGGACGCCTCGTGCGGCGGCAGCGTCGGTTGCTCGTCGTCGTAAGGCTCGTTCGGACTCATCGCAGTTTCAGGGTGGACAAACCGACCAGGCACAGCAGCATCGTGACGATCCAGAAACGCACCACCACCTGGGTCTCTTTCCAACCGCTCTTTTCGAAGTGGTGGTGCAGCGGCGCCATCTTCAGGATGCGCCGGCCTTCGCCGTATTTGCGTTTGGTGTACTTGAAGTAGGTGACCTGCAGCATCACCGACAGCGCCTCGGCCACGAAGATGCCGCCCATGATGGCCAGCACGATTTCCTGGCGCACGATCACCGCGATCGTGCCCAGCGCCGCGCCCAGCGCCAGCGCGCCGACGTCGCCCATGAAGACCTGGGCCGGATGGGTGTTGAACCACAGAAAGGCCAGCCCGGCGCCGGCCATCGCGGCGCAGAAGATCAGCACCTCGCCGGCGCCGGGGATGTAGGGGAAGAACAGGTAGCGGGAATAGATGGCGCTGCCGCTGACGTAGGCAAACACCCCCAGCGCCGAGCCCACCATCACCACCGGCATGATGGCCAGACCGTCCAGGCCGTCGGTCAGGTTGACCGCATTGCTCGCGCCGACGATGACCAGATAGGTCATGATGACGAAGCCCAGCACGCCCAGCGGATAGCTGACTTCCTTGAAGAAGGGCAGCAGCAGGCCGGCCTTGGCCGGCAGGTCGATCGCAAAGCCCGAGCGGACCCAGCTCACGAACAGCTCCCACACGCCCTGGTTGCTGCTGCCGGAAATCGAAAAGACGAGGTAGAAGGCGGCAAGCAGGCCGATCACCGACTGCCAGAAATATTTCTCGCGCGAGCGCATGCCTTCCGGGTCCTTGCGCACCACCTTGCGCCAGTCATCGACCCAGCCGATGGCGCCAAAGCCCAGCGTGACCACCAGCACGATCCAGACGAAGCGGTTGGACAGGTCGGCCCACAGCAGCGTGGCCACCGCGATCGCCAGCAGGATGAGCACGCCGCCCATCGTGGGCGTGCCGCTCTTGGACAGATGGGTCTGCATGCCGTAGCCGCGCACCGGCTGGCCGATCTTGAGCGCGGTCAGGCGCCGGATCACCCAGGGACCGGCGATCAGGCCGATCAGCAGCGCGGTCAGCGCCGCCATCACCGCCCGGAAGGTCAGGTACTGGAAGACCCGGAAAAATCCGAATTCCGACGACAGGCCTTGCAGCCACTGGGCCAGGTCAATGAGCATGATGGGTTTCCTCGTTGCGGGGTGCTGCCTCGACGATGGCCTGCACCGCCCGCTCCATGCGCATGAAGCGCGAACCTTTGACCAGCACGCTGCCCAGCCGCGGCAGCTGCGCGGGCAAGGCGGCGCAGAGTTCCTGCATGTCGGCGAAATGCCGCGCCCCCGCGCCATAGGCCTGCGCCGCATGGGCGCACTGCGCGCCCAGCGCATACAGCTGCTCGATGCCGCGCTCGCGCGCGTAGGCGCCCACCTCGGCATGAAAGCGCGGCCCCGCGCTGCCCACCTCGCCCATGTCGCCCAGCACCAGCAGGCGCGGCGCCGGCAGCGTAGCCAATACGTCGATGGCCGCGCGCACCGAGTCCGGGTTGGCGTTGTAGCTGTCGTCCACCACCGTCAGGGTGTGCGCGCCCAGCCGCAGCGTGAAGCTGCGGCTGCGCCCGGCCACCGGCTCGAAAGCCTGCAGGCCCTGGGCGATCGCCGCCAGCGGGGCGCCGGCGGCCAGCGCGCAGGCCGCCGCCGCCAGCGAATTCTTCACGTTGTGCAGGCCCGGCGCGCGCAGCGCATAGGCCAGCGGGCCGGCCGGCGTGACGGCCTGGACCTGCCAGGCCCCTTCATGCCAGGCCGGCGGCGGGCAGCGCAGATCGGCCGCGCCAGGCCCCGCGCCGACCTCGAACGTCAGCTGCGCCCGGGCACCGGCCAGCTCGTGCCACAAGCCGCTGTAGGCGTCGTCGGCCGGGAACACGGCCGTGCCGCTGGGCCCCAGCGCCGCGATCACGGCGCCGTTTTCGCGGGCCACCGCCTCGACGCCGTCCATGAATTCCTGGTGCTCGCGCTGGGCGTTGTTGACCAGCGCCACCGTAGGCCGGGCGATGGCGGCCAGCTGCGCGATCTCGCCCGGGTGGTTCATGCCCAGCTCGACCACGGCCACCTCATGCCCGCGGCGCAATCGCAGCAGCGTCAGCGGCACGCCGATGTCGTTGTTCAGATTGCCCTCGGTAGCCAGCATGGCCTGGGGCTTGAAGGCGCGCAGGATCGAGGCAATCATCTGCGTGACCGTGGTCTTGCCGTTGCTGCCGGTCACGGCGATCAGCGGCAGGCCGAACTGGGCCCGCCACCCTGCGGCCAGCTCCCCCAGGGCGCGGCGGCTGTCGGCCACCACCAGCCCGGGCAAGCCAGCGGCGCGCAGCGCGGCGCCGTCGCTGCACAGCGCGGCGGCGGCTCCGGCGGCACGGGCCTGCGCCAGGAACTGGTGGCCGTCGAAGCGCTCGCCCCGCAGCGCCACGAACAGGTCGCCGGGCCGCAGGGTGCGGGTGTCGCTGTGCACGCGCTGCACGGCGGTGGCGCCGTCGCCCACCAGCGTGGCGCCTTGCAGCCAGCCGCGCGCCTGCTCCAGGGTCAGGCCCATCGGGCTGCTCATGCGCCGCCTCCCCGGGCGCGGGCCTGCAAGGCGTACCGCACCTGCTGCTCATCGGAAAACGGCACGCGCTGCCCGGCGCTTTCCTGGTAGTCCTCGTGCCCCTTGCCGGCCACCAGCACCACATCGGCCGGCTCGGCCAGCGCCAGCGCCTGCGCGATGGCGCGGGCGCGATCGAGCTCGACCTCGACGGCGGCCGCCGCCGGCATGCCAGCGCGGATCTGCGCCACGATGGCCGCAGGCTCCTCGCTGCGCGGGTTGTCGCTGGTCAACACCACCCGGTCGGCCCAGGCGGCCGCCTCGGCGCCCATCTGCGGGCGCTTGAGCGCATCGCGGTCGCCGCCGCAGCCGAAGACGCACCACAGCCGGCCGCCACGCTGCGTCGCCAGCGGCCGCAGGGCGCGCAGCACCTGCGCCAGCGCGTCGGGTGTGTGCGCGTAGTCCACCACGGCCAGCGGCTGGCCGTCGCCGCCCTGAAACGCCATGCGCCCGGGCACCGGCTGCAGCCGCTGGCAGGCCGCGGCAGCCTCGGCCAGCGGCACGCCCAGGCTGCGCAGGGCCGCCATGACGCCCAGCAGGTTGCTGACGTTGTAGTCACCCAGCGTGTGGGTGCGTACCGGCACGCACTGGCCGCCCTCGCACACCTCGAACGCCATGCCCTGCGCGTGCAGATGCAGCGCGCGCGCCAGCAGCCGCGCGCCGGCGGCGGGACGCAGCGACACCGTCCACAGATCCAGCGCGCGCGGCGCGAGCTGCCGCGCCAGCTCGGCGCCCTTGGCATCGTCGATGTTGACGACGGCCGCCTGCAACCCGGGCCAGTCGAACAGCGCGGCCTTGGCCTGCCAGTAGGCTTGCATGCTGCCGTGGTAGTCCAGATGGTCCTGCGTGAAATTGGTGAACAGCGCCACGCGGATGCGGGTGCCGTCCAGCCGCCGCTCGGCGATGCCGATGGAGGAGGCCTCCATCGCGCAGGCCACCAGCCCTTCGTCCACGAAGCGCCGCAGCGTCTGCTGCAGCAGCACCGGATCGGGTGTGGTCAGGCCCGTGCCCTGCAGCGCTGCCGCGCCCGCTTCGGCCGGCACCCGCCCCACCCCCAGCGTGCCGATCAGTCCGCAGGGCCTGGGCGGCTGCAGCTGCGCCAGGGCATGGGCCAGCCACCAGCTGGTGGACGTCTTGCCATTGGTGCCGGTGACGGCCAGCACATCGAGCCGGCGCGAGGGTTCTTCGTAATAGGCCGCGGCAATCGGTCCGCTGGCGGCCTTGAGGCCCGCATAGGTGGCGATGCGCCCGTCGGCCCCGGCATAGTCGTAAGCCTCCACGCCGGCGCGCTCGACCAGGCAGGCCGCCGCCCCCTGCTGCAGGGCCGCGCGCACATAGGCCCGCCCATCGCGCGCCGCGCCCGGCCAGGCGATGAAGCCATCGCCCGCGCCGACACGGCGGCTGTCGGTCTGCAGGGTGCCGCGCACGCGCGCGCGCAGCCAGCGTGCTGCTTCCTGGGGAGTGTGCAGGGCCACGGTCATGGCTGCACCTCGGCGGCGCCGGCCTGCGCCACGATGGGGGGCTTGAACTCGACGTCCGGCGGCACGCCCAGCAGGCGCAGGGTCTGCTGCACGGTCTCGCTGAACACGGGGGCGGCCACGTCGCCGCCGTAGTACTTGCCGGCGTCGGGCTCGTCGATCATCACGGCCACGATGATGCGCGGCTGCCCGATCGGCGCCAGCCCGACGAAGAAGCTGCGGTACTTGCGGTCGGCATAGCCGCGCCCCTGCTGCTTGCGGGCGGTGCCGGTCTTGCCACCGACCGAGTAGCCCACGGTCTGCGCCTTGGGGGCGGTGCCGCCCGGGCCGGCGGCCAGCTGCAGCATGTGGCGCACCGCGCGCGCATGCTGGGGCTGCAGCACCCGCACGCCGCTGACCGGGGCCTGCGCCTTCTGCAGGGTGATGGGAATCAGCTCGCCATCGTGCGCGAACACGGTGTAGGCCTGCGCCAGCTGCACCAGGCTGGTGGACAGGCCGTAGCCATAGCTCATCGTGGCATGCTCGATCGGCTTCCAGCTCTTCCAGGGCCGCAAGCGGCCGCTGACCGCCCCCGGGAAAGGCAGCTGTGGCCGCTGGCCGAAACCGACCTGGCTGTACATCTCCCACAGGTCGCGGGCCGGCATCTGCAGCGCCAGCTTGACCATGCCGATGTTGCTGGACTTCTGGACCACTTCGCTGACGGTGAGCACCGCGTGCGGGTGCGCGTCGCTGATCGTGACCCCGCCCACCTGCAGCCGCCCGGTGGGGCTGATGGCCAGGCTGCTGTCGGGGGTGACGATGCCCTTTTCCAGCGCCAGCGCCGCCACGAAGGGCTTGACCGTCGAGCCCGGCTCGAAGGAGTCGGTCAGCGCCTTGTTGCGCAGCGGCGCGTCCTTGAAGCTGTGCCGCCGGCCCGGCTGGAAGCTCGGGTAGTTGGCCAGCGCCAGCAGCTCGCCGCTTTGGGCGTCGAGCACGACGATGCTGCCGGACTTGGCCTGGTTTTCCTGGACCGCCTGCTTGAGCCGCTCGTAGGCGTAGAACTGGATCTTGCTGTCGATCGACAGCTGCACGTCGCGCCCGTCCAGCGGCGGCACCTGCTCGCCCACCACCTCGATGACGCGGCCCAGCCGGTCCTTGATGACGCGCCGCGAACCCGGCCGGCCCGCCAGCACATGGTTGAAGGCCAGCTCCACGCCTTCCTGTCCCTGGTCCTCGATGTTGGTGAAGCCCACCAGGTGCGCCGCGGCCTCGCCTTCGGGATAGTGGCGCTTGTATTCCTTGCGCTGGTAGATGCCCTTGATCTGCAGCGCGGCGATCTGGCGCGCCACCGGCTCATCGACCTGGCGCTTGAGCCAGACGAAGGTCTTGTCCTCGTCCTCCAGCTTGCGCAGCAGCTCGGGCAGCGGCATGTCCAGCAGGCGTGCCAGACGCTGCAGCTGCTTGGGGTCGCGCTCCACGTCTTCGGGGATGGCCCAGATGCTGGGCGCCAGCACGCTGGTGGCCAGGATCTGGCCATTGCGGTCGAGCACGCGGCCGCGGTTGGCCGGCAGCTCCAGCGTGCGCGCGAAACGCACCTGCCCCTGGCGCTGGAAGAAATCGTTCGAGATGACCTGGATGTAGGCCGCGCGCGCGGCCAGCGCCACGAAGCCCAGCGCCAGCAGCACCACCACGAACTTGCTGCGCCACACCGGCGTGCGGCTGGCCAGCAGCGGGCTGGAGGTGTAGAGAATGCCGCGGCTGCTCATGGCAGACGCCCCCCCGAGACGCGCGGCTGCCCCGGCTGCGGCGACGCGCCGGCTGCGGCCTGATAGCTCACGTAGTCGGTGGTGGCCGGGCTGGGCGCGCGCATGTCCAGCTTGTCCCGCGCCAACCGCTCCACCCGCTGGGTGGTGCCGAGCCGGCGCTTTTCCAGCTCGAGCTGCTCGCGCTCGGCTTCGAGGCGACGCGCCTCCAGCGCCACGCGGTCGAGCTCGGTCACCAGCCGGCGCGACTCGTACTGCACGCGCACCAGGTACAGGGCGCTGGCCAGCACCGCCAGCAGCAGGACCAGGTTCACGCGCGTCATGGCGCACCTCCCACCCGAGCCGTTTCGGGGGCCGTTTCGGGGAACATTTCGCGGGCTGCGCCGCCTCCCGGCGCGGGCCGGGCCCGCGCCCGGCGCCTGCGCGCAGCCTGCGCGACCTGCAGCGCTGCTGCGGTGCTCATGCCGCCGTCCTCACCGCCACCCGCATGATGGCGCTGCGCGCACGCGGATTGGCCGCCACCTCGGCCGCGCCGGGGCGCACGCGCGCCAACGCGCGCAGCTTCGGCTGCGGCACGGGCGCAAACGGCGCGCGCCGGTCATAGGCCTCGCGTGCGTGCTGCGCGATGAACTGCTTGACCATGCGGTCTTCCAGCGAATGGAAGCTGATCACCACGAGCCGCCCCCCCGGTTGCAGCACATCCAGGCTGGCCTCTAGCGCCGCTTGCAGCTCTTCAAGCTCGGCGTTGATGAAAATCCGAAGAGCCTGAAATGTGCGCGTTGCAGGGTTCTGGCCCGGCTCGCGGGTTTTGACCGCGCCAGCCACGAGCTGGGCCAGTTCGCCGGTGGTCGAAACTGGGCCCCGTTCCTGTCGGCGCGCCACAATCGCCTTTGCAATCGGGCCAGCAAACCGTTCTTCACCGTAGTCACGTATCACCTCCGCGATCGCTCGGGTTTCGGCCGTCGCCAGCCACTGCGCCACGCTGATGCCCCGCGTGGTGTCCATGCGCATGTCCAGCGGCCCGTCGTGCCGGAAGCTGAAGCCGCGCGCCGGGTCGTCGAGCTGCGGCGAGCTCACGCCCAGATCGAGCAGGATGCCGGCCACGCTGGCCGGCGGCAGCTCGCGCAGTCCCGCAAAGCCCTGATGCCGGATGGACAGGCGCGCATCGGCGATGGTTCGCGCCTCGGCCACGGCCTGCGGGTCCTTGTCGAAGGCGATGAGCCGCCCGCGCGACGACAGCCGCGACAGCAACAGGCGCGCGTGGCCACCGCGGCCGAACGTGCCATCGACATAGGTCCCGTCGGCCGGGTCCGCATCCGGCACGCCCGGCAGGTCCTGCGGCTTGTTGAGCAAGGCTTCGATCGCTTCGTTCAACAAGACGGTGGTGTGCGTCCATGGGGAGTTTTCCACCGTCGTCCTTCAGAAAGAGAAATCCCGGAAGACGTCGGGCATCTCGCCCTGCATGGCCTGGGCCTCCTGGGCCTCGTAGGTGGCCTTGTCCCAGAGTTCGAAGTGGTTGCCCATGCCCAGCAGCATCGTGTCCTTGGCGATGCCGGCGGCCTCGCGCAGCTCCGGCGAGATCAGCACGCGGCCCGTGGCATCCATTTCCACGTCCATCGCATTGCCCAGGAAGATGCGCTTCCACCATTGCGCCGACATCGGCAGCGCCGCGATGCGCTCGCGAAACTTTTCCCACTCCGGGCGCGGAAAGATCATCAGGCAGCCATGCGGGTGCTTGGTGATCGTCAGCTGCCCGCCGGCCATGGCGCTGAGCACGTCACGATGCCGGGTCGGCACCGACAGCCGCCCCTTGGCATCCAGACTCAGCGATGAAGCCCCTTGGAACACGCCCCCGACCCCTGTGACAGACCAACACGACCGGGTGAAAAGCACTCAGGCACTTTTCACCACTAAATTCCACTTTTTTGCACTGTAGCAGCAAAAGACCGTCCAGCAAGGGGGAAATCGCGAAAATTTGCAATGAAATCAAAGACTTAGAGCCGAAACTGCGCCCGTCGTCCGTCAAAAAACCGTTCTGAATGAACGACTTAGCAGACAGACTGCATGTGACGCATGAGGTAACGTCCACCTCCTGCCGCTGGCGCGGCCGGGCCACGCCTGCAGGCTGCGCGGGGAACGAACGGCGTCAGAGGATGTAACGCGACAGGTCTTCGTCGCGGCTGAGGTCGGCCAGGCGGGCATCGACGAAAGCAGCGTCGATGCGCACCGTCTGCCCCTGGTAGCGGCTGGCGTGAAAGCTCACATCCTCCAGCAGCCGCTCCATCACGGTGGCCAGGCGGCGCGCGCCGATGTTTTCGGTGCGCTCGTTGACCTCGAAGGCGATGTGCGCCAGCCGCGTGATGCCCTCGGGCGTGAACTCCAGCGTCACGCCCTCGGTGGCCAGCAGGGCCTGGTACTGCTTGACCAGCGAGGCCTGGGTCTGCGTCAGGATGGCCTCGAAGTCCTGCACCGACAGCGACGCGAGCTCCACGCGGATCGGGAAGCGCCCCTGCAGCTCCGGGATCAGGTCGCTGGGCTTGCTCAGATGGAAGGCCCCCGAGGCGATGAACAGGATGTGGTCGGTCTTGATCACGCCGTATTTGGTGCTAACGGAAGTACCCTCCACCAGCGGCAGCAGGTCGCGCTGCACGCCCTGGCGCGAGACGTCGGCCGCGCCCGTGCCCTCGCTGCGCGAGGTCACCTTGTCGATCTCGTCGATGAAGACGATGCCGTTCTGCTCCGCATTGGCCAGCGCCTGGGCGCGGATTTCCTCCTCGTTGACGAGCTTGGCCGCTTCTTCCTCGACGAGCAGCTTCATCGCCTCGGCGATGCGCAGCTTGCGCAGCTTGCGCCGGCCGGCGCCCAGCTGGCCAAAGAGACCGCGCAGCTGCTCGGCCATCTCCTCCATGCCCGCGGGGCCGAGCACCTCCAGCTGCGGGCGCGGCTCCTGCAGCTCGAGTTCGATTTCCCGATCGTCGAGCTGGCCCTCGCGCAGCTTCTTGCGGAACACCTGGCGCGCAGTGCTGTCGCCGGCACCTTCGCCCAGACCCGAGCGTGGCGGTGGCACCAGGGCGTCGAGGATGCGCTCCTCGGCCGCGTCCTCGGCGCGGGTGCGCACCTTGCGCATCGCGGCCTCGCGCGTCTGCTTGACGGCCACCTCCAGCAGATCACGGATGATGCTGTCCACGTCCTTGCCCACATAGCCCACTTCGGTGAACTTGGTAGCTTCCACCTTGATGAAGGGCGCATCGGCCAGCCGCGCCAACCGGCGTGCGATCTCGGTCTTGCCCACGCCGGTGGGGCCGATCATCAGGATGTTCTTGGGCGTGATCTCGGCTCGCAGCGCCGCGTCCACCTGCTGGCGGCGCCAGCGGTTGCGCAACGCGATGGCCACGGCGCGCTTGGCCGCGGCCTGGCCAACGATATGGCGGTCGAGTTCGGAGACGATCTCCTGCGGAGTCATGGAGGACATGGCGGCTATCCGGACAGCGCGACGACGGGACTTCAGTCCAACGTTTCGATGGTGTGGTTCAGGTTGGTGTAGATGCACAGCTCGCCGGCGATTTCGAGCGACTGCCGCACGATGTCCACCGCAGCCAGCTCGGTGTGCCTGAGCAGCGCGAGCGCGGCCGACTGCGCATAGGCGCCGCCGGAGCCGATGGCCACGATGCCATGCTCGGGCTCCAGCACGTCGCCGTTGCCGCTGATGATCAGCGCGCAGCCGCGGTCGGCCACGGCCAGCATGGCCTCCAGCCGGCGCAGCACGCGGTCGGTGCGCCAGTCGCGCGTGAGCTCGATGGCGGCGCGCTGCAGATGGCCCTGGTGCTTTTCCAGCTTGGCCTCGAAACGCTCGAACAGCGTGAAGGCGTCGGCCGTGGCACCGGCAAAGCCGGCCAGCACCTGGCCGTGGTAGAGCCGGCGCACCTTGCGCGCCGTGCCCTTGACGACGACGTGCCCCAGCGTGACCTGCCCGTCACCGCCCATGGCCACCTGCACGCCCTGGGGGGTGGAGCGGCGCACGCAAACAATGGTCGTACCGTGGAATGCTTCCATGCCGCTATTGTCCGGCATCGGCTGCGCCCGCGCCCGGCGCGCGCCTGCGGGGGCTCAGCCCACCCGGGGAATCACCCGGGCGTGCTCGGTAATGCCGATGACGTTGAAAAACGCCGCCACCATGCGGTTGACGTCGCGGAACTGCACCTGGCAGCCCTTGGCCTGCTGCTCGGCCACCCAGTTCAGGATGCTGCCCGCGGCGGTGAAGTCCACCCGGATGAGCCGCGCGCACGACACCACCATGCGGGTGCTGCCGGCCATGCCCTGCTCCAGCTTGGCCAGCACCTCGGCCGCATCGCCGATGATCTCGCCATACAGCTCCACCACCGCCGGCGGCGCCTCATCCAGCCCCACCGGCACGGTCAGGTGGGCCAGCGGATCGTCCCACACCGAATGCGGCTGCTCCCAGCCCGAGCGCACGCTCTCTTCCACCAGCGCCTCGGGGTCCTGCATGTCCTGCAGCTCGCAGCTGCAGCGCGGATCCTGCCAGGAAGGCGGCGACACCTCGTAGGTGACGCAGTAGTCGAGCGCCACCAGCTCGAACTCGTCCTGCCGCCGCATGATGCGCAGCGCATCCATGCGCAGCTGCCAGCAGGCGGGGGAGACCGTGCGGTCGCCCGAGGGCGTCAGCGCGGCCAGCGCGCGCTCCAGCGCCCCGTGGCCGCGAAACACCAGCACCGCCGGCGTGGCAGCCCAGCGTGCCACCAGCCGCGCCAGCACGGGCACGGCGTCCGGCTGGATGGCCACCAGCGCCGACCAGTCCAGCGCCAGCGCTCCCGGCACGTCCAGCAGCGGCTGCAGCTCCTGCAGCGCAGCGGCCGTCAGCTGCGCGGGGCTGCGCCAGTCCGGCTCGTCGCCGACGGGGCGCGGCGGCGCGGCCGCTGCCGCACCGCGCCGCCCCAGCATCTCGGGCATGGAAAACCAGGCCGGCGCCGAGCGCCCGAAGCGCCGGGCGAACTCCAGCGCCACGCTGTCGAAGCGGGCCTGCTGGCCGGTGGCGCGATACAGGTCGAAGACGGCCGCCATCCAGGTCTCGGCCTGGTCGGGGCGCAGATGGGTCCCCTGCAGCGCGGCCAGCAGGCTTTGCTCGGCCCCTGCATCGTCACCGTTGGCGAAGCGGATCGCCGCCTCCTCCAGCTCCGGATCGGTCAGGCTGTCGGCCGGCGCGGCCGCGTACAGGCGCTGGGTCGAAAAGCCGGCGCCCACCGGCACGCGCGGCGTGGCGGTCACGACCGGCACCACCGGCGCGCCGCTGGCGGCTGCAGGCGGACGCGGCACCTCGGCCGCAGGCGGCGGCACATGGCCGGGCACCGTCGGTGCGGCCTCGGCCGGCACGGTGGGCGCGTGTCCGTCCGCCGGATCGACCCATTGGGAGCTGTGCGGCCGGATCTCGGAAGCCGCCGTGGTTTCGAACTGGCTGTCTTCCTGCGGACGCGCCGCGCTGCCGGCCACCCGCCCCAAGGCCGAGGACGTCGGCGGCAGGGTCGGCCCCGCGTCGGCGCGGGGAAATCCGCCGGCAGCGCCCGCCCCCACGTCGCCCTGCTTGCTCTTCCACCACTGGCGCGACATCTGCGCCTCGATCTCGTCGATCTTCTTGAGCGTCTGCGCCCGGTCGTCGTGATTGGAAGAGATGCTGCTCTGGAAAAACGAGGGGCGTCCGGCCGGATCGCCGCCGGCCAGCGGCTCGCGCCGACGCAGCTTGCGCAGGTGGTCGAACTCGCGCTTGCGCACGAAATCGTTCTGCCGCTTGCGCTCAATCATCTCCTTGAGCGCCTCGCGGCTGTAGCCGCTGTCCTGGGTGGAGTCCTTTTCGTCCAGCTCCGACCAGTCCTTGGTCGGATTGCGCACGAACTTGGCCACCTTGGACAGGAGGCTGCCGCTGCGGTTGTCGCCTTCGGCCATCGCTCGTACTGCTGTAGCGAGAGGAAATCCCGGAATGCGGCGTGTCCGGACTCAGTCGCCGAACATCTTCTGCTTGAGCTCGCGGCGCTGCTGGGCTTCCAGCGACAGCGTGGCCGTCGGGCGCGCCAGCAGCCGCGCCACGCCGATGGGCTCGCCGGTCTCGTCGCAGTAGCCATAGTCGCCCGCGTCGATGCGCGCCAGCGCCTGCTCGATCTTCTTGAGCAGCTTGCGCTCGCGGTCGCGCGTGCGCAGCTCCAGCGCGTGCTCCTCCTCGATGGTGGCGCGGTCGGCCGGATCGGGCACGATCACGGTGTCCTCGCGCAGATGCTCGGTGGTCTCGCCGGCGTTGTTCAGGATGTCCTGCTTGAGCCGCAGCAGCCGCACGCGAAACGCCGCGAGCTGCTTGTCGTTCATGTATTCGCTGTCGGGCATGGCCAGCAGCTCCTCGTCGGTGAGCTGCTCGCCCGGCTTGGTCTTCCAGTTGTTGGCCAGCTTGGGATCTTTCTTGATGGCCGTGGGCAGGGGAGGTGCAATCAGGGTCTGGGACATGGTGGGTACATAGCTGGCCTTGGCGGCGGTGGAAGCCGTCGCCTGGGCCATGGAGGGAACCGTCAACTGCGCCAGCCGCGCAGCCGCCTTGCTGCTGCGCGCCGGCGTCTCGCTGCCGGCCGCCGTGGCGGCTGGCTGCGACGTGGCGGCAGGAGAAGCGGCAAGCGCCGGCCGGGCTGGCGCCGCTGGCGCCGCAGCCGGCTTGGAAGCCACCGGCTTGGCCGGCGGGGCAGCCTTGGCCGGTGCCGCCGCCGTCTTGGAGCCAGCGGCCTTTGCCTTGGTGTCTGCCGCCTTCGGGGCGGTCTTGCGGGCGGCGGCGGCCTGCGGCGCCGGCTTGGGAGCCGCCGTTTTCTTGGCCGCCACTTTCTTGGCCGCCACTTTCTTGGGCGCTGCAGCCGCCTTGGCCGGCGCCGGCGTCTTCTTCGCGGCCACGGGCTTGGCCGCGGCTTCTTTGCCGGCCGCAGTCTTCTTGGCGGCGGCCTTGGGTGCAGCGGTCTTGGACGCGGCCTTGGCTTTCTTGGCGACAGCCTTGCCGGCGGCCGGCTTGGCCGCTGCGGACTTCGCTTTCGAAGACGCGGACACCTTGGCTGGTTGGGTGGCTTTCACTTCTTGTCTCCTGGCAAGCCGGGCCTGCATGGATGCATTAGGCCTGCTGTTATACCCGCATTGCCGCCCCTTGCACGGGCGACCGCCCCAATTTATGGCGCGCGAGTGTACAGACTTTCACGGCCCTGACGCCGGGGTTGCGAAACCGAGACAGTGCGCGGCACCGCTGTCAGGCCAGGCTCTGCTCCAGCCCCTGCAGCAGAATGTCGCGCGGCAGGTCGATGCCGATGAAGACCATCTTGCTCAGGCGCGGCTCGCCTTCGGCCCACTGCGGCCCGAGGTCGCTGCCCATCAGCTGGTGCACCCCCTGGAAGATGACCTTGCGGTCCGTGCCCTTCATGTGCAGCACGCCCTTGTAGCGCAGCATGCGGGGGCCGTAGATGTTGATGATGGCCCCCAGGAAGTCTTCCAGCTTGTGGGGATCGAACGGGCGCTCGGAGCGGAAGACGAAGCTCTTGACATCGTCGTCGTGGTGGTGATGCCGCCCCGCCCCGTGCGACGGATGGCTGCAATGCTCGCCGTGCGCATGGTCGTGGTGCGCGTGATCATGGTCATGCGCGCAGTGGCCGTGCGCATGGTCGCAGTGGCTGTGGTCGTCCTCGTCCTTCAGAAAGTCCGGATCGATCTCCAGCTTGGCGTTGAGGTTGAAGCCGCGCAGATCGAACACCTCGCCGATCGGCACCTGGCCGAAATGCACCGTTTTTTGCGGCGCGCGCGGATTCATGTGCTTCAGGCGGTGCTGCAGCGCGTCGAGTTCCTCGGGGCTCACCAGGTCGGCCTTGCTGATGAAGATCTGGTCGGCAAAGCCGACCTGGCGGCGCGCCTCCTGCCGCTCGTCGAGCTGGCGCATCGCGTGCTTGGCGTCCACCAGCGTGATGATGGAGTCCAGCAGATAGCTTTCGGCCACCTCGTCGTCCATGAAAAAGGTCTGCGTCACCGGCCCGGGATCGGCCAGACCCGTCGTCTCGATGACGACCCGCTCGAAATCCAGCAGACCCTTGCGCTTCTTGGCCGCCAGCAGCTGCAGCGTGGCGCGCAGGTCCTCGCGGATGGTGCAGCAGATGCAACCGTTGCTCATCTGCACGATCTGCTCCTGGGTATCGGCCACGAGGATGTCGTTGTCGATGTTTTCTTCGCCGAACTCGTTTTCGATCACGGCGATCTTCTGGCCGTGGGCTTCCTGCAGCACGCGCTTGAGCAGCGTGGTCTTGCCGGCGCCCAGAAAGCCGGTGAGGATGGTGGCGGGGATCAGAGCCATGGACAGTCTTTCGTACAGGAGAAACCGGCGGCCCGCGTCAAGCAGGCCACGCGCACAGAATGCATCGGGACAGTGTAGCGAACGTGTCAAGGCCGCGTGGCTGGCGGCTGCGCGTCAGCGGTGATACCAATGGGCGGTCACGACCCGCTGGGCCGGAACATACCGCTGCAGCCAATCGGCCAATCGGTCCTGATGGTCATAGCCTTCGATGCGCAGCCGCTGGCCAGCCGCCGTTTCCAGCAGGACCGAAACCAGACGCCCGCGCCGGCGCTGCAGGCGCAACCGCACGGCCTCGGACAGGACGATGGTGACCATCATGTCCCTGTAAGCCACCGCCAGCCGCGCGGGCTCCTCCAGCGCCTCCACGACCGGCCAGGTGCACGCACCGCTGCGGCTGCTCTTCCAGGCGGACCAGGCCGCATGTGCCCCGAATGCGGCCACCGCGAGCCCCCATACGGGCTGGCCATCCATTGCCATCGCCACCCCGGCCGCCGCCAGGACCGCCAGCGCCCCCGCCAGGCCCCGCTGCCTGCGCTGCGTGCGGCGCACATGCTCATCACCCACTACGAACTTCATGCCACCCTGCAATGTCATCGCGGCGCAGTCCCCGCCGATAGACTGCGGCGCCGCTGCGTCATGCGGCGATTATGATGAATCGCTTCCCTCACCCCTGACTAAAAAAACCGCCTCATCATGCTGTCGCCCCGCCTGCCATACTGGTTTGCCGCCCTGCTGTTCGCTGCCCTGCTGAGCGCCTGCGGCTCCGCCCCCACCGTCTCGGCCTCCCAGACCCTGCAAGCCCCGACCGAGCGGGTGCAGGCGCTGCGGCTGGTCTATCACAAGGTGAGGATGAAAACCGTATCGACCACCAGCTACAACCCCCGCAACCTCTCGCTGCAAGTCGGCGACACCGGCATCGACCGGTTCGGCCCCCTGGTGGTGCAGCGGGCCCCGGCGATCTTTGCCGCGGCCCAGGTGCAGGTCCCGCAGGCCACGGTGATGGAGGACGAACTGCTGACGCTGTACCTGTTGAGGGCTGTGCAGCAGCCCCCGCAGGACGACGGGCCGCGCCATCTGCTGGTCATCGGCCCGCACAGCGGGCGCGTGCAGGCCACGTCGGCCTCGACCATCACCAGCTATGTGTTTCTCGCCCGCCTGATCGATCTACAGGCCAAGAAAACGGTCTGGCAGGCCCAGATCGATACCAAGGCTTGGAAAGGCACGGACTTCGTGATGCGCAATTTCGAAGGTCCGACCTACAACGACAGCTACGCCGCCGAGCTGCTGCAGGCCGTGCTGCGGCAAATGCAAAGCGACGGTCTGATCTGACCTCCTCCCCGCACCCTCGCGCGTCAGGCGGGCGGACGGGCCGGCCCGGTTCAGCCCTTGCGCATGACCACCAGCCCCTTGAGGTACTCGCCTTCGGGGAAAGCGATGGTCATCGGGTGGTCGGGCGCGCCGCCCAGCCGCGCCTGGATGTAGCCGTCCACACCGGCTTCCAGCCCTGCTGCTGCCACAATTTTGTGAAACAGATCGGCACTGATGCCGCCGGAACAGGAAAAGGTGTAGAGCACGCCGCCGGGCGCCAGCAGCCTGAAGGCCAGCCGGTTGATGTCCTTGTAGGCGCGCGCCGCGCGCTCGGCATGGGCCACGGTGGGCGCCAGCTTGGGCGGGTCCAGCACGATGGCGTCGAAGCGGCGCCCCTCCTGGATGAAGCGACGCAGGCTGGCGTTGACGTCGGCGTCCAGGAACTCGGCGCGCTGCGCATCAAAGCCGTTGCGCGCCACATTGGCGCGCGCCAGCTCCAGCGCCGCCGCCGATGAGTCGATGGAAATCACCTGCCCGGCGCCGCCGGCCAGCGCCGCCACCGTAAAGCCCCCGGTGTAGCAGTAGCAGTTGAGCACATGCTGGAAGCGCAGCCGCGCCGCGTCGTCGGCCACGCGCTTGCGGTTGTCGCGCTGGTCCAGGTAAAAGCCTGTCTTGTGCCCGCGGGCGATGTCCAGCGCGAGTTGCCAGCCGTGCTCCTGCAGCACCTGCTCGGTCGGCCCCTGCCCGCGCAGCCAGCCGCTGGTCGCAGGCAGGCCTTCCAGCTCCCGGGTGCTGGTGTCGGAGCGCTCATACAGGCGCTGCAGCCCGGTTTCGGCCAGCAGCGCATCGGCCAGCTCGCTTTTCCAGCGCTCGACCCCGGCGCCGAGAAACTGCGCCACCAGTGTGTCGCCATAGCGGTCCACGATCAGCCCCGGCAGGCCGTCGGCTTCGCCGTGGATCAGCCGCAGCCCGTCGCTGCGGATGTCGAAGCGGGCGCGTGCCGCAATGGCCTGGCGCACCCGCGCCCGCATGAAAGCCGCATCGATGCGCTCGGCCTGCTCGAAACTCCAGACCCGCGCGCGGATCTTCGAGCGCGGGCTGTAGGCCGCCCAGGCCAGGAACTGCCCCTGCAACGACTCCACCCGCACCGTCTCGCCGGCATCCGCCGCCCCCTTGGCGATGGCCGATTCGAACAGCCAGGGATGGCGGCGCTGCAGCGAGCGCTCTTTTTCGGGCTTGACGCGTATCACTTTCATGGCGCCGGATTGTCCGGCTTTTTCCGGACGCCAGGCCTGCCCGGATAGGGTAGTGTCCTGTCCACGGCCATCCCCTGTGCATGGGAATGCCCGCGCGGATCGAAAACCGATGTTTTCATCTTGCGTAACCATGCCCGGCACAGGACACTAGCGCACAAAGGCCAGCGCATCAGGGCGATCGAACCGGAGGAGACGGCGTCATGCGGTTGAAGGACATCAAGATCGGAACCAAGCTCATGGGCGGCTTCGTGCTGGTGCTGGCGCTGGCGGCGCTGCAGTCGCTGCTGGCCGTGTTCGGCACCCACACGCTCAACCGCAACACGGGCGAGCTGGCCGAACACTGGCTGCCGGCCAGCACGGCCAGCGGGGCGATCGGCACCCAGATCAGCCAGCTGCGCGCCACCCAATTCCAGTACCTGCTGAGCTTCGGCGAGGACGAACGCCGGGCCCTGGAAAAGCAGATGGACGAGCGGCGTCAGCGCATGGACCAGGAGTTGCAGCAGTTCGAAGGGCTGGCCCTGGAGGCGTCGGAGCGCCAGCATCTGCAGGCGCTGCAGGGGCAGTGGAAGCAATACCAAGCCCATGCCGCCGAGATCGTGACGCTGGCGCGCCAGCGCCGTGACGAGGAAGCCATGGACATCCTCAAAGGGGTGGGGCTGCAGACCTTCACCGCGCTGGAAAACGAACTGCGGGCGCTGACGCGCCTGGCCCGCGAGGGCGCCAGCCGCTCGCGCGACACCAACGCGGCGCTGCAGTCGGTGGTCGTCTGGGTCAATCTGGGGGCGCTGGCGCTGACCGTGGTGCTGGGCCTGTGGATCGCGCGTACCCTGACGCGGGCCATCTCCGGCGGCGTACGCTATGCCGCGACGCTAACCCGCAAGGTCGCCCAGGGCGACCTGAGCTCGGTGATCAACCCCAACACGCAGGACGAAATCGGCCATCTGCTGCATGCGCTGCGCGACATGCAAAACCAGCTGGCCGCGCTGGTCACCCGGGTGCGGCAGGGCGCGCAGCACGTCTCCACCGCCAGCGCTGAAATCGCCCAGGGCAACCAGGACCTCTCCGCGCGCACCGAAAGCCAGGCCAGCGCCCTGGAAGAAACCGCCGCCAGCATGGAAGAGCTGGGATCGACCGTCAAACAAAACGCCGACAACGCCCGCCAGGCCAACCAGCTCGCCCAAAGCGCAAGCACGGTGGCCGTCAAGGGCGGCGAAGTCGTCGCCCAGGTCGTTGACACCATGAAAGGCATCAACGACGCGAGCAAGAAGATCGCCGACATCATCAACGTCATCGACGGCATCGCCTTTCAGACCAACATCCTGGCGCTCAACGCGGCGGTGGAAGCCGCCCGCGCCGGCGAGCAGGGCCGGGGCTTTGCGGTGGTCGCTGGTGAAGTGCGTCATCTCGCCCAGCGCTCGGCCGCCGCCGCCAAAGAGATCAAGGCGCTGATCACCGACAGCGTGGGCCGGGTGGAACAGGGCAGCACGCTGGCCGAACAGGCCGGCGCCACGATGCAGGAAGTGGTGGCCGCGATCCGGCGGGTCACCGACATCATGGCCGAAATCAGCGCGGCCAGCAGCGAGCAGAGCGCCGGCGTTTCGCAGGTGGGCGAAGCCATCACGCAGATGGACCAGACCACGCAGCAGAATGCCGCGCTGGTGGAGGAGATGGCCGCAGCGGCTGCGAGCCTGAACACCCAGGCGCAGGAGCTGGTGCAGGCCGTCGGCGTGTTCCGCCTGGCTGGCGATGCCCCCACCCTGTCTGCGCCGCCTGCGCCTCAGGCCCAGCCCCTGCCTCACGCCCGGCCGGTGGCAGCCCGCCCGAGCCGTACAGCCGCCGAAGGCGAATGGGAAAGTTTCTGATTCGCTCGCTCAGCCAGTGCCCGGCTTGCGCCGCGCCCGCGGATGGGCCGCGTCATAGGCGCGGGCCAGGTGCTGGAAATCGAGCCGGGTATAGACCTGGGTGGTGCGGATGTTGGCGTGCCCCAGCAGCTCCTGCACCGCGCGCAGATCGCCGCTGGACTGCAGCACATGGCTGGCAAAGGAGTGGCGCAGCATGTGCGGATGCACCGGCGTGGCCAGCCCGGCAGCCAGGCTGCGGCGGCGCAGGCGCTGCCAGACCGCCTGCGGGGTCAGCCGCGTGCCGTTGCGCCCGATGAACAGCGCCGGCTGGCCGGCTGCGGCCGCCACCAGCGGACGCAGCGCCAGCCAGCGCTGCAGGGCCTGCAGCGCGGCACGGCCCACCGGCACGCTGCGGCGCTTGCTGCCCTTGCCCAGCACATGGGCTTCGCCGGCCTGCAGATCGACCCAGCCGCGCGCCTGCGCGCCGGCCGTCACATCCAGCCCCACCAGCTCGCCCACGCGCAGCCCGCTGCCGTAGAGCAGCTCCACCATCGCGGCGTCGCGCGCCTCCAGCCAGGGATCCTGGTCCGCGTCGTGGTGCTCGGCCAGCTGCACCGCCTCGTCCACGCCCAGCGCCTTGGGCAGGGGCTTGGCCGCCTTGGGCGCGCGCACGCCCAGCACCGGATTGCTGGCCACCAGCCCCTCGCGGCCCAGCCAGGCATAAAAGCCCCGCCAACCCGACAGGATGAGCGCAATGCCGCGGCCGCTGCGCCCGGCGGCATGCATCTGCGCCACCCAGCGGCGCACATGGGCCGGCTGCACCGCCTGCAAGCTCAGCCGGCTGGCCGCCGCGCAGGCGCACAGGCGCTGCAGGTCCTGTGTGTACAGCGCCACCGTGCGTGCCGCCAGGCCCTTTTCCACCCGCACATGCGCCAGATAGCGCTCGACCAGGCGCCGATCCGGCTCCGGGCAGGCTTCGGCGGCTGTAGCCATCGCGCTAGCGCAGCCGCGTCAGCGCCGCACTGGCCACCTCGGCCATGCGCGCCAGAAAATCGGTGCCCATCGTGCTGCTGTAGCGCTGGGCATCGGGCGAGGCCAGCACGATCAGGCCGAAAGCCGGCCCCTCGCCGCCGGCAGCCGGCGGCCGCAGGGGCAGCAGGGCCAGCGAGGCCGCCTGCTGCGGCTCGGCCAACCAGTTGGCCACCTCGAAGCCGGCGTTGACGCCGCAATACGGCTCGCGCAGCGAATGGGCAAACAGGCGGGCGTCTTCGCTGACCCCCTGCGCGAAATCCTCCCCGGCATAGGCCAGCGCCACGTCCCAGACCCGGATGGCCACCTGCGGCACGGCAAACTGCAGCTGCAGGCTGTCGATGATGGCAGCCGGCAAATCCGCCGGCTGCTCCACCAGAAAGAGGTCGCGCGCCCACTGCAGCAGCCGGTCCGACAGGGCCAGGTTGTCGCTGCCATGGCGGATCATTTCCATCAGCCGCGCCTCCAGCATGCGGATCTTCTCGCGCAGCAGCTCGGCCTGACGCTCCTGCAGGCTGAGGGTGCGCCGGCTGTGCGGACTGATGAGCCGCACCTCGGCCAGCAGGTCGGCATGGCGCTCGAAAAATTCGGGGTGGGCGCGCAGGTGGTTGACGATGTCCAGTTCGTTCATCTCGTGCAGCTCGTGATCGGTCAGTTGAGTGCGGGGACGTCCACCTCGCCCTCGAAAACGGTGACGGCAGGTCCAGTCATGAGCACGGCCGCAGAACCACCGGCCCAGTCGATGGTGAGCACCCCGCCGCGCGTGTGCACCTGTACCCGGCGCTCCAGCAGACCCAGCCGGATGCCGGCCACCACGGCCGCGCAGGCACCGGTGCCGCAGGCCAGCGTCTCGCCGGCGCCGCGCTCCCACACGCGCAGCTTCACGCGCGCGCGGTCCAGCACCTGCAGGAAACCGGCATTGACCCGCCGCGGAAAGCGCGGATGGTGCTCGATCAGCGGCCCCTGGCTGCGCACCGGCGCCGCTTCCACGTCGGCCACCAGCTGCACCGCGTGCGGATTGCCCATGGACAGCACGGCCAGCTGGACCGTGGCGTCGGGCAGCTGCAGCGGCCAGGTCTGCCACGCCCCCTGCGGCTGGGGCTGCAGGCCGCTGGCATCGAAGGGCACGCGCTCCAGCTCGAAGATCGGCGCGCCCATGTCCACCGTCACCTGCCCGTCGGGGGTGAGCCGCGGCTCGATCACGCCGGCGCGGGTCTGCACGCGGATCGCATCCTTGGTGGTCAGGCCGCGCTCGCGCACATAGCGCGCAAAGCAGCGCGCGCCGTTGCCGCACTGCTCGACCTCGGCGCCATCGGCGTTGTGGATCACGTATTCGAAATCGACGTCCGGCGTCGGTGCCGCACGCACGGTCAGGATCTGGTCGGCGCCGATGCCGAAATGGCGGTCGGCCAGCCAGCGGTACTGGGCCGCGGTCAGCCCCAGGCGAGCCTGGGTTTCGTCCAACACGACGAAGTCATTGCCCGCGCCCTGCATCTTGGTGAAGCGGATACGCATGGAGGCCGATTATCGGCGCATTCCCCCGCTATGCTTGGCGCTTTTCATTCACGCCACGAAAGCCCACGATGCGTCTGCCCGACTGGAGCCCCGAACGACAGCCCCGCCCTGCGGAGCTGGTCGAAGCCATCCGCGCCCGCCGCGGCGGCGAACTGATCAACCTGGACAAGGCGCTGCTGTGGAGCGAGCCGCTGGCACGCGCCTGGAACGTGTACCTGAAGGCCGTGCGCAGCGAGCTGCCCACCAGCCGCCGGCTGCGCGAGCTGGGCATCTGCACCGTGGCGCTGCTGACCGGGGCGCGGTACGAGTACCACCACCACGCGCCGGATTTCCTGGCCGCCGGCGGCACGCAAGCGCAGCTCGATGCGCTGCAGGCCTTCGTGCGCGCCGACCCGCGCGGCGAGCCCGACAGCCCCCATCTGGACGAAGTCGAGCGCCTGGTGATCCGCTATGCGGCGCAGATGACGCTGGACGTGCAGGTCAGCGACGCGGTTTTCGACGCGCTGCGTCGCCACTTCGACGAAACCGGCATCGTGGAGCTGACCGCCGCGATCGCCACCTACAACATGGTGGCGCGCCTGCTGGTGGCGCTGCAGATCAGCCCCGAAGTCTAGGCGCGGGCTGCGCTGCTTCAGCGGGCGCAGCCGGCAGGCTGCGGGGCGCGGGCGCGCGCCTCAATCGGGCTTGATGTCGTTGTCTCGGACCACCCGGGCCCAGGTGTCGATCTGCCGGTCGATGAAAACCTGCGCCGCCTGCGGGGTGCCGCCCAGCACCTCGATGCCCTGGGCAGCCAGGCGCTGCGCCACCTCCGGATTGCGCATCACCTTGTTGATGGCCTCGTTCATGCGCTGTACGATGGGCGCGGGCGTGCGGGCCGGCGCCAGCACGGCCCACCAGGCCGGCGCGTCGAAACCGGCAAAGCCGCTTTCGGCGATCGTGGGCACGTCCGGCAGCTGGGCCGCGCGTTTGCTGGTGGTGACGGCCAGCGCGCGCAGCCGCTTGCTGTCCACATGGGGCTTGACCACGAACACCGAGCCGATGGCCAGCGGCACATGGCCGGCCACCGCGTCGTTCATCAGCGGCCCGCCCCCTTTGTAGGGCACGTGCACGAAGTTCAGGTTGTGATTCCTGCCCAGCAGCGCCATGGCCAGATGGCCCAGGCTGCCCGAGCCGATCGATCCATAGGTCGCCCCTTTGGCCGTGCGAGCAGCCGCCAGCACGTCGGCAAAGGTCTTGAACTCGGAAGCCGCCGGCGTGGCCAGCACCATCGGCGAGGTGCCGATCACGATGACCGGCGCCAGATCCTTGCGCGTGTCAAACGGCAGGTTGGGAATGAGCGCCGGATTGACCGCATGCGTGTCGAACACCACCGCAAAGGTGTAGCCGTCCGGCGCGCTGGCGGCCACCTGGGCCGTGCCGATGGAGCCGGAAGCACCGCCCTTGTTTTCCACCACCACGCTCTGCCCCAGCTCCTGCTGCAGCTGCGGCGCCAGCAGCCGCGCCACCTGGTCCACCGAGCCGCCGGGCGGAAACACCGCCACCAGGCGGATGGGCTGGCGCTGCGGCCAGTCCTGGGCCTGGGCCACTGCCGCCAGCAGCAGGCCCGCAGCCAGCAGCGCCAGCCGCCGGCCTATCGTGTGCAAGGGGGTGTGCAGATTGCGCATCATTCGTTTCCTCGGGTCGGTTTCTGTGTATCGTTCATGCTAATCCCGACACCCACCATGCCGACTACGCAGGAACCCCTAGACACGCTGCTGGCCACGCCCGCCTGGCAGCACGAGCAGGCCGTCGCGCTGCTGCCGCACGTGCGGCGGCTGACCGCCCCCAACCCCGGCGTGATGACCGGCCCCGGCACCAACAGCTATCTGGTCGGCTCCGCGCAGGACGGCTGGACCGTCATCGACCCCGGCCCGGACGACGCCGCCCACATCGAGCGGCTGTGGCAGGCCGCCGGCGGCGCGGTGCGCGCCATCGTCTGCACCCACTCGCATGCCGACCACGCGCCGGCCGCGCGCCCGCTGCAGGCGCTGGTCGCGCAGCGCAGCGGCCACCGGCCGCCGGTGCTGGGCCTGCCTTCCGGCCCCCACGCGCCGGCGGCCAGCCATTTCGTGCCCGACCGCGCCCTGCGCGACGGCGAGCGGCTCGCCCTCGACGAGAGCGGCGCAGCCGCCGCGCTGCAGGTGCTGCACACCCCGGGACACGCGGCCAACCATCTGTGCCTGCTGCTGCCACAGGCCCGCGGCGGCCTGCTGTTTTCCGGCGACCACATCCTCAATGGCAGCACCACGGTGATCAACCCGCCCGACGGCGACATGACCCAGTATCTGGATTCGCTCGACGCGCTGGATGCGGCCTGCGTGCAGCTGCAGCTGCGCTACGTGCTGCCCGCGCACGGCCACGTGCTGGACGACGCGCGCGGCGCCATCGCCCGCCTCAAGGCCCACCGCCTGCAGCGCGAAGCCAAGATCCGCCGCGTGATGCAGGCTCTGCCGCACGGCACGCTGGAAGACTGGCTGCCGCTGGCCTATGACGACGTGCCGCAGGCGCTGTGGCCGGTGGCGCGCCGCTCGCTGCTGGCGCACGTGCTGCGCCTGCAGCAGCTGCGCTGACGCCCGTGGCCCGGCCCCTCAGGCGTGGAACAGCCGGCCGCGCGCGGCGCGGGTGATGGCCGCCACCGCCGGATGGGTGATGCGCCGCTGCACCGACACGGCGTAGAAATCCTCCACCAGCTCGTCGCTGCGGCCGATCACTTCCACGCCGTAATGCGCCACCGTCTCGTCCTCCAGCACGCTGGGCGACATGAACACCCCGCGCCCCTCGCGGCCAAAGGCCGTCATCATCGCGCCATCGTCGAATTCGCCGACGACGCGCGGCTGGATCTGCTGGCGGGCCAGCCAGCCGTCGAGCTGCTGGCGCACCGACGAGGCCGAGCCCTGGATCAGCATCGGAGCGCCGTGCAGGCATTGGGGAAACGGCCCCTGCAGCCGCTGCCGCAGCGCCGGGGCGCAGAAAAAGCTCATGGTCGATGAGCCCAGCGGGTGGTTGAACGCCCGCACGCTGATGCGCCGCGTCAGCGGCTCATCGGCAATCACCAGGTCGAGCCGGTGCAGCGCCAACTGCGCCAGCAGGTCCGGGAACTTTCCTTCGACGCCGATCAGGCGCACCGGCTCGGCCAGATCCATGGCCGGCTCCAGCAGCCGGTAGGCCACCGACTTGGCCACCGAATCGGCCACGCCCACCCGAAAGTCCAGCACCCGCGCCGCGCCGCTGGGCTGCCGCAGGGCCGCTTCCAGCTCGCCGCCCAGCGTGAAGATTTCATCCGCATAGCCCAGCGCGATGCGCCCCTCCTCGGTCAGTTCCAGCTGGCGGCCGCTGCGGCGAAACAGCCGCTTGCCCAGCCGCTCCTCCAGCAGCTTGATCTGCCCCGACAGGGTCTGCGGCGTCGTGTGTAACTGCTCACCTGCCTTGACGACCCCGCCGGAACGGGCCACGACCCAGAAATAGTACAGATGCTTGAAGTTCACCGCTGCCTCTGATTTCGGTTTTTTCGATGCTTTTACATTGAAAATTCGAATTTACCAAAACGAGCGAAACGCGCTACATTGACAGAGCCGGGGCAGGCCCGGCACGTCGCAGAAAGGAGTCGCCATGCGTCTGAGCACCAAGAGCCGATTCGCCGTTGCAGCCATGATCGATCTGGCCCTGCGTGAGCAGGCCGGCCCGGTGCCGCTGAACTCCATCAGCGCGCGGCTGCAGATTTCGCTGTCCTATCTGGAGCAGCTGTTCAGCAAGCTGCGTCAGGCCGGGCTGGTGGAGAGCATGCGCGGCCCCGGCGGCGGCTATACGCTGGGCCGTCCGGCACAGGCCATCAGCGTGGCCGACATCATCAGCGCCGTCGAAGGCAGCCGCACCCTGCATGCCGACGAGTCCGCCGAAGCGGGCGAGGCCGGCTGGCAGCTCACCCAGGAGCTGTGGAACGGCCTGAGCCACAAGATGATGGAGCACATGGCCGGCATCACGCTGCAGCGCCTGTGCAGCGAGCAGGTGGCCAAGGGCGTATCGGTGGAGCCGCGGGTGGTCAAATCGCGCGGCGTCTTCGCCCCGCGCAAGTCCGAGCCGGTGCGTCCGCAGGCGCCCAACTCGGTGTTCGCCCTGGCCGGCGCGCTCGGGCTCAAGAGCTGAAGCGGCCATCGGCTAAAGAAAAGTGAAGTCGGCCGATAGGCCGGATTCTGTGCGCCGCGGTCGCCCGCGACGTGACCGCCATTCCTCTGGGCCGGGGGTCGCCCCACCGGCTCGGTGCTACCTACCCGCCAGCACACCCTGCGGCGCCACAGGGAGCAGGCAGGACGCCTGCAGACTGGCCTACTTGGTATTGCTGCGCGTAGAGATTGCCCGTTTCACCCACCGCGCCTGCACGCGGCGCGGGCTTGCGCCTGCGCTGCGGCATGCCGGTGACTCGTCTCTGTTGCTCTGATCCTCGCCTCGCGGCGGAGAGGCGTTACCTCCTACGCTGCCCTGCGCAGTCCGGACCTTCCTCCAGCGCACCCTTACGGGCTGCGCGCCAGCGGCGGTCTGGCCGACTTCACGGATGAGATTATCCCCGCGCCGGCAAGTTCCCGCCGGCACGTATCATCCGCGCCTGCACTGCTTGATCGCCACAAGCCATGATCCGCCTGACCGAGCTGAAACTGCCGCTGTCCGATTTGCCGCTGCCCGAGCGGCGCGCGGCCGACGCCCCGCCCGAAACCGAATCCGACCGACGCCCCGCCCCCCATCCGCTGGCCGCACTGCGCCGGCTGGCCGCGCGCACGCTGGGCATCGAGGAAACCGCCATCGAGCGGCTGCAGGTGTACAAGCGCAGCTTCGATGCGCGCAGGCAGGACCTACAGGCCGTCTATATCGTGGACCTGGCGCTGGCCGACCCATCCCTGGAAGCCGGGCTGCTGGCACGCCATGCCGGCCACCCCCACATCCTGCCCAGCCCCGATCTGGACTACCACCCGGTGGCGCAGGCGCCAACCCAACTGGCCGAGCGGCCGGTGGTCGTCGGATTCGGCCCCTGCGGCATGTTCGCGGCCCTGCTGCTGGCGCAGATGGGTTTTCGCCCCATCGTGCTGGAACGCGGCCGCCCGGTACGCCGGCGCACCAAGGACACCTGGGGGCTGTGGCGCAAAAAGGTGCTCACGCCCGAGTCCAACGTGCAGTTCGGCGAAGGAGGCGCCGGAACCTTTTCCGACGGCAAGCTCTACAGCCAGATCAAGGATCCCCGCCACCTGGGCCGCAAGGTCATGACGGAATTCGTGCGCGCCGGCGCCCCCGAAGAAATCCTCTACGAAGCCCACCCCCACATCGGCACCTTCAAGCTGGTGAAAGTGGTCGAGCACATCCGCGAACAGATCATCGCGCTGGGCGGCGAGATCCGTTTCGAGCAGCGCGTCACCGATCTGCTGCTGGCTCCCGCCCCGCACGGCCAGGCGCTGCAGGGCCTGCGGGTGCTGGACCTGGCCGGCGGCACCGCCTACGAACTGCCGGCGCGCCACGTGGTGCTGGCGCTGGGCCACAGCGCGCGCGACACCTTCGCGATGCTGTGGGATCGCGGCGTGGCCATGCAGGCCAAGCCCTTTTCGGTCGGCTTTCGCATCGAACACCCGCAGGGCCTGATCGACCGCGCACGCTGGGGCCGCCATGCCGGCCACCCGCTGCTGGGCGCGGCCGACTACAGGCTGGTGCACCACGCGAAAAACGGCCGCACGGTGTACAGCTTCTGCATGTGCCCGGGTGGCACGGTGGTGGCCGCCACCTCCGAACCCGGCCGGGTGGTGACCAATGGCATGAGCCAGTACTCACGCAACGAACGCAATGCCAATGCCGGTCTGGTGGTGGGCATCGACCCGGCCGACTACCCGCGCGGCAGCGAGGACCTGGCCGACTGGGTGGCGGCCTTCGGGGCCGAGGACGGCGCGCGCTACGCGCAGCAGGCCGCCGAGCTGGCCCGGCTCAACCCGCCGCAAACCCATCCGCTGGCTGGCGTGGTGCTGCAGCGGCGGCTGGAGTCGCACGCCTTCGAGCTGGGCGGCGCCAGCTACGAAGCGCCCGGGCAGCTCGTCGGCGACTTTCTGGCGGGCCGGCCCTCGCAGGCATGGGGCGAGGTGCTGCCGTCGTACCGCCCCGGGGTGCGGCTGGGCGATCTGGGCTCGGCGCTTCCGTCCTACGCCATCGAAGCGCTGCGCGAAGCCCTGCCGGCCTTCGGCCGCAAGATCCCCGGCTTCGACCGACCCGATGCCGTGCTCACCGGCGTGGAAACCCGCACCTCCTCGCCGCTGCGCATTTTGCGCGGCGACGATTTCCAGAGCCTGAACGTACGCGGCCTCTACCCCGCCGGCGAAGGCGCAGGCTACGCTGGCGGCATCCTGTCGGCCGGGGTGGACGGCATCAAGGTCGCCGAAGCGGTGGCGCTGGATCTGTGCGCCCAGGCCGCCCACGGCCGCTGATGCCGGCTTGTCACCGCGCCGGCGGCTGCGGCTTGGGTGGCTGAGGGGCCGCAGGCGCAGGCGGCGGTGGAGCCGGCGGCTTGGCCGGCTTGCGCACGATGGGCCGGTGCGGGGTGTCGCTGCCCGGCGGCACCGGCAAGGCCTCGGCGCCGCAGGCCGCGCGCACCCGCGCGCCGTATTCGGTCAGCGGGTACTGGTTGGGCTCCATCACCGTGCGCGCGCGAAACGCGTTGTAGTCGGCCCAGGCCTGCTCGCAAGGTGTGACCCCCTGACCCCAGGCCGACAGGGACATGGCCGCCAGCGCGGCAACGATCACTGTGATGCGCTTCATCGTCGGCCTCCATCGTCCGCTGCGCCATGCTGCCGCACGAAAGCCGCCAACTCCGCGGCAGCCATCGGCGCGGCGAAATGATAGCCCTGCGCCTCGTCGCAGCGAAAGCGCCGCAGTCGCGCCAGCGTCACCGCGTCCTCCACCCCCTCGGCCACGGTACGCAACCCCAGGCTGCGTGCCATGCGGATGATGGCGCGCACGATAGCCGCGTCGTCCGGATCGTGCGCAAGATCCCGCACGAAGCTGCGGTCAATCTTCAGTCGGTCCACATCGAAGCGCTTCAGATACGACAGGCTGGAATAACCGGTTCCGAAATCGTCGATCGACAAGCGCACCCCCAGCGCCTTGAGCTGACGCACGCTGGCCAGCACCTGCTCGGTGTCCTTGAGCAGAATGGATTCAGTGAGCTCCAGCTCCAGGTGGTCGGCAGGCAGGCCACTGTCCTGCAGCGCCTGTGTGACGAGCTGCACCACGTCACCACGACGGAATTGCACGGCCGACAGATTGACCGCCACCACCAGCGGCGGCAGGCCGGCCTGCCGCCAGACGGCGGCTTGCTGGCAGGCTTCGTGCATCACCCACTCACCGATGGAAACGATCAGGCCGCTTTCCTCGGCCACCGGAATGAAGCGCGCCGGCGGTACCGCCCCCAGCTCCGGCTGTTGCCAGCGCAACAGGGCCTCGGCCGCGACGACGCGCCCGCTTTCCAGATCGATCTGGGGCTGAAACAGCAGGGTGAATTCCTGTTGTGCGATGGCGCGGCGCAGGCCGTTTTTCAGCTGCATCAGCTCCAGCGCCTCGGTGTTCATCTGCTCGTCGAAAAAGCGGTAGTGGTTGCGCCCCGCGTCCTTGGCGCGGTACATCGCGGTATCGGCCTTGCGCAACAGGGTCTCGAAATCGAGCCCGTCGTCTGGATAGATCGCCACACCGATCGACACGGAGGTACTGAGCTCGTGGCCATCGAACCGGATCGGCGCCTGCAGGCTCTCGCGAATCTTGATCAGCACGGGAGTGATGACCTCGGTCCCACGCAGATCCGGCAGCACGATGAGAAACTCATCCCCCCCCTGGCGGCTGATGGTGTCGGTCTCTCGCACGCAGTGGTGCAGCCGCGCGGCGATTTCCTTGAGCAGCGCGTCGCCCACCGCGTGTCCAAGTGTGTCGTTGATGGTCTTGAAGTTGTCCAGGTCTAGAAACAGCAAAGCCACGCGGGTGTGCGCGCGGTGGGCATGGGCCAGCGCCTGCTCGAAGCGGTCGCGCAGCAGCACGCGATTGGGCAGGCCAGTGAGCATGTCGCGATAGGCCAGAAACTCGATCCTGCGCTCGGCCGCCTTGCGCGCGGTCACGTCGGAGGCGATCGCCAGATAGCCCGTGACAGCACCCGTGGCATCGCGCAGCGGCGCCAGCGTGGTGCTCAGGTCGAACAGGGTGCCGTCACTTTTCTGCCGTTGCACCTCCAAACCGACGATGGTTTCTCCCGCGAGCACCCGCTCGCGCAGCTCGTCCGTCTCGCGCTGGCGCTCGCTGGGCACGCTCAGCAGGGGCCGGCCGAGAACCTCCTGCGCCGTCCAGCCGAACAACCGCTCGGCCGCGGGGTTCCAGCCGGTGACGATGCCGTGGCGATCACGCGTGTAAATCGCAAAGGGCGAGGAATTGACGATGGTCTGGTTCAGCTGCTTTTCGGCCTCCAGTCGGTCGTAGGCCTCGCGCAGCGCCTGCACACCGGCTTGCTGCCGCCGCCAGCCACGCACGACGAACCAGGTGAGCACCAGCGTAATCAGCGCAAACAGCACGACCATGACCACCGTCTTGCGTGCTTCCGTGCGCCAAAGAGCCAGATAGTCGGCATCAGCCCGGCCTACGCTGATGTGCAGTCCATGCGGCAGCCGGACGAAGGTGAACACCCGCTCCACCCCATCGACCGTGCCCACGGCCCGATAGGTGCCGCGCTCGGCCCCCTCGCGCATGAGCCGCAGCAGCGGCTCGGAGCCGAAGCGCCGTCCGCTGAGCTCCGGCGCGATCCGCCCGTCCTGGTAGCGCACCAGGATACGCATCTCCCGGTCAAACAGGGTCAGCGACGCACCCTGCCCCACATCCAGACCGACAAAGGCCCGCACGAAGCGCGGCAGAGCTACCGCAGCCACCAAGACCCCGGCAAAACGCCCGTCGTGGGCCGTGACCGCGCGCGCCAGCGCCAGGGTCCACAGGCCACTGACGCGCCCCCGCAAGGGTCCGGAGACAACCAGACCGGCCGTGGGGGCGGCTTGCAGCTGCCGGAAATAGTCGCGATCGGCCACCGACGGCCCGGCGCCACCGTGCAAACCGGTTCCATAGCGCAGCACGCCCTGGGCATCGGTCAGGCGCAGCCCGTCGACATCGGGCAGCAGATAGCGCTGCCGCTCCAGATAGGCGCTGAGCGCGGCCGCATCGACACGGCCGCTCGCGTACTGGCGGCGCACCTCCACCGCGGTGGTCTGCAGAATGCGATCGACCGCAGCGAGCAGAGCCACGATGTCGTGCTCCAGCAGGCGGGCCAGATTCTGCGTCTCGACCGCGGCGCGCTCGTCATACAGGCGCCGGCTCTGGCTCAGCGACAGGGCCGCGAGCAGGACCACCAGCAGATTGAGCAGCACCATGCCACCCACCAGGCCGGGGATGAATGGGCGCCGGCGCAGGCCGGCGCGCCCCACCGCGCCGGCTTCCTGGTCCGGCTGTCGCGCTGTGGCCGGCCTGTGCTGCACCTTGGCTCCTTGGGACGGCTACCCGACGTCCGTGCCCCGATTGTGGGCAGACGGCCGCACCCGTGCAAGCCTGCGGCCATCCTGGCTCGCGGCCGCCCGGGCACGAAAAAAGCCGGCCCCGCAGGGCCGGCCTGATAGAGCTATGCGGTTTGCGCGGCCGCTCAGACCCGCATGTTCTGCAGCGCCGCGATGCGCTCCTCGATCGGCGGATGGGTGGAAAACAGCTGGCCGATGCTGCCGGCGATACCCATCGTGGCCATGCTCTTGGGCAGCTCGGCCGTATGCAGGCCGCCCAGGCGGGCCAGCGCGTTGATCATGGGCTGGCGACGCCCCATCAGCTGCACGGCGCCGGCATCGGCGCGGAACTCGCGCTGACGCGAGAACCAGGCCACGATGATGGCCGCCAGAAAGCCCAGGATGATGTCCATCACGATGGTGGTGACGAAGTAGCCGATGCCCGGGCCGCTGCTTTCCTCGTCGTTGCGGCGCAGGAAGCTGTCCACCACATAGCCGACCACGCGGCTGATGAAGACCACGAAGGTGTTCATCACGCCCTGGATCAGCGTCATCGTCACCATGTCGCCATTGGCGATGTGCGCGACTTCATGGCCAATGACGGCTTCGACCTCCTCGCGCGTCATGTTCTGCAGCAGGCCGGTGGAAACGGCCACCAGCGCCGAGTTCTTGAACGCACCGGTGGCAAAGGCGTTGGGGTCGCCTTCGAAAATGCCCACCTCGGGCATGCCGATGCCGGCCTGGTCGGCGAACTTGCGCACGGTGTTGAGCAGCCAGGCCTCATCGGGCGTGCGCGGCTGATCGATGACCTGCACGCCGGCGCTCCACTTGGCCACCGGCTTGCTGATCAGCAGCGAGATGATGGCGCCGCCAAAGCCCATGACGGCGGCAAAGCCCAGCAGCAGGCCCAGGTTCAGGCCATTGGCCGTCAGGAAGCGGTTGACGCCCAGCAGGCTGGCCACGATGCCCAGCACGACCACCACGGCCAGGTTGGTCAGAACGAAAAGAATGATGCGTTTCATGGGTTTCCCTTGGTGTTGACGTCGGCCCACCCCGACGGGCCGCTGGCGGCAATGGTAAGGGCGAATCGTGGCGGTTCAAGCAACGGTGGCAATTTCCGCATCAGCCGTGGCGAATACATGCATCAGGGCCGCCTGAGACCGGGCGCGGCGCACGAAACACCTGGGCATCTTCGTAAAAACCGGGGGCTTCATTGGCCGCCCACCAGCCGGGCACCCCCAGCACCGGCAGCGGGACAAAAGGCTTGCGCGCCCAGTCGGTCGCAGCCAGCCGCCGCGCCAGCCAGGCATCCCAAGCTGGCAAGTCCGTGCCCAGCTCCAGCGGCACCGGCTGGTCATAGACGTGGCCGGTGATGGCCTTGTACGGCGCCACCAGTTTTTCCATCAGGGCATGCCCGAAGAGCACGAGCCGCGCCTGCGCCCACAGCGGCCGCAGCTCGATGAACAGCCGCTGCCATTGCCGTGCCCGCAAGGCCTGCCACAGCGGCTGCGGCGCCTGCAGCAAGACGGCGTTTTCATCGAACACGGTCAGGGCGTCGCGCACCGCGCCACGCACCGGCCCCACACCGCTGCGCTCGATCTCGGCCGCCTGCCCGCGGTTGAGCTGGCGCTTGCTCTGCGGGAAATGGAGCCAGATCAGGCCGTTGAAGAAATCGTGCAGGCCCTCACGGGTGGGCACCTGGCCGGTCTCGAAGATGAACTGCTCGTAGGCCTTGCCGGCGGGCAGCGCGGCCTGTGGCACGAAACGGACCGGGGCACCGGCGCCATCGAGGACCTGCGCGCAACTACGGTCGGCCACGATCTGCTGCGCCAGCGGTGCACCCCGCGCACTGTAGGGCGCCAGCCAGGGCGCCGACCAGTCGATGTCGGCCAGCGCAGCGGCCTCCATCAGGCCCTCGCGGCCTTGCTCTGGCGCTTGTCGCGCACCGAGACTTGCGAAGTCCCCTCGTGTGCCATCTCGAACAGCTGCGTCGCCGCGAGCAGCTTGGTGAGGGTGGCGTAGCCGTAGTTGCGCGGATCGAAGGAGGCCTGGTTCCCGATCTGCTGGCCCACCGCTCCCACGCGGGCCCAGCCGTTTTCATCGGCGGCGGCCTGCACCGCATTGCGCAGCAAGGTAACCAGCTTGGCGTCCTGCTTGAGCTGCGCGGTCGGGACGCGCAAGGGTACCGCGGACGTTGCCCCCCCGGACTCGCCCAGTTCCTCGGCACCGAGCTTTTCCAGAAACAGGAAGCGCGAGCAGGCATTGACGAAGGGCTCAGGCGTCTTGGCGGCACCGAATCCATACACTGCGGCGCCCTTGGCGCGCAGGTGCATCACCAGCGGCGTGAAGTCGGCGTCCGAGGACACGATGCCAAACGCATCGGGCCGGTCCGTATAGAGCAGCTCCAGGGCGTCGATCACCATCGCCATGTCGCTGGCGTTCTTGCCCTTGGAGTAGTCGAACTGCTGCATGGGCCGGATGGCATGCTCGTGCAGCTTCTCCTCCCAGCCCTTGAGTTCGGGCTTCTTCCAGTTGCCGTACGCGCGCCGGACATTGGTGACGCCATAGGTGGAGAGCTCGGTCAGGATCAGGCCGATCTTGGCGGCGGGTGAATTGTCCGCGTCGATCAGCAGCGCAATATGCGGCTCCGCACGCAGACCGTCCCGCGTGCTCACACCAGCCTCCACGGCAGCGCCTCGCCCGCGCGCAGGGGCTTGAGCTGCGCCTCGCCGAAGGGGTAGTGCTCGGGCACGGTCCAGTGCTCGCGCCGCAGCGTGATCGTGCCGCGGTTGCGCGGCAGGCCGTAGAAATCGGCGCCATGGAAGCTGGCGAAGGCTTCGAGCCGGTCCAGCGCGCCAGCGGCCTCGAACGCCTCGGCGTACAGCTCGATGGCCGCGTGCGCGGTGTAGCAGCCGGCGCAGCCAACGGCGTGCTCCTTCAGGTGAGCCGGGTGCGGCGCGCTGTCGGTGCCCAGAAAGAATTTGGGATTGCCGCTGGTGGCCGCCGCCACCAGGGCGCGGCGGTGTTCCTCGCGCTTGAGCACCGGCAGGCAGTAGTAATGAGGGCGGATGCCGCCGCTGAACAGCGCGTTGCGGTTGTAGAGCAGGTGGTGGGCGGTGATGGTGGCGGCGGTGTAGCGGTCGCTTTCCATCACGTACTGCGCGGCCTCGCGCGTCGTGATGTGCTCGAACACGATCTTCAGCTCGGGGAAGTCGCGCCGCAGCGGCTGCAACTGCCGCTCGATGAAGACCGCTTCGCGGTCAAAGATGTCGATGTCGGGGGATGTCACCTCGCCGTGCACCAGCAGCAGCAGGCCTTCGCGCTGCATGGCTTCCAGCGTCCTGTAGGTCTTGCGGATGTCGGTCACGCCGGCGTCGCTGTTCGTGGTGGCGCCGGCCGGGTAGAGCTTGCAGGCCACCACGCCCATCTCCCTGGCGCGGACGATTTCATCGGGCGGCAGGTTGTCGGTGAGATACAGCGTCATCAGGGGCTCGAAAGCCACACCCGCCGGCACGGCGGCGCGGATGCGCGCGCGGTAATGCGCCGCTTCGGCAGCCGTGGTCACCGGCGGCTTCAGATTCGGCATGATGATGGCGCGGCCGAACTGGCGCGCCGTATGCGGCACCACGGCCGCCAGCGGCGCGCCGTCGCGCACATGCAGGTGCCAGTCGTCGGGACGGGTCAGGGTGAGCTCGGTCGGGGTCGTCATGGCGCTATTGTTCCACGGGACGTTCCATGGAAGGCATCCGCCTGCACGCTCCGCAGGCCGGGCCTTAGCAGGCCGTTGAAAAACGTCGCGAGGATGGCCAGATGCAAGGCGCGCGGCGC
>DAIUCJ010000012.1:23670-73174 GCA_036846225.1 Hylemonella sp. | reverse complement strand
CGCCTCAACGGCGTTCAGACTTTACCGCGCCGGCCTGGTGTGAACATACAAGCAAGTTCGACTGGCGCGCCGAACTGGGAACCGCGCTGGCCGCTGACGACGAAGAACCGCATTCGCGCCAGTTCTGGCAGACCCAGCCGCAGACCGTGCCCCTCCAAAGGCCGGTGGAGCCCGGCCCGCGCCAGCGTCCCGCCTGGCTGCGGCTGGCGGGGTGGGGCGCGCTGGCCGTGCTGCTGGCCGGGCTGAGCAGCTGGTGGCTGTTCGGCGACCGCGCATCCGAACGGTCCGAGCAGGCGCAGCCGGCCGCTGCGTCGGCAGCGCCGCAGGCCCTGGCAGCCGCCACTGCGGCCGAAGCCGCCGCGTCGGCTCCGGGCGCCGGTGCCGCGGCCGAGCCGGCGGCAGCCCCGCCCGCGCCGGCTCCTGCTGCCGGCCCTGCCCAGCGGCCCGTGGCCGAGAAGCCGGCCGCTCCATCCCGGCCTGCGGCGGCCCCGGCCGCTGCAGCGGCCACCGCGGGCGAGCGGGCGGCGGCTTCCAGCAGGCCGGCGCCGGCGCGGGTAGCCACGCCGGCGGCACCCGAAGCGGCACCTTCTGCGCCGGTGGCGCCGGTTAGCGCGCCGCCGGCAGCGCCAGCGGTGCAGCCGGCAGCGGCGCGCGAGCTCTGCGCCGAGGCCAATTTCTTCACGCGCTCGATGTGCATCCACCTGGAATGCCAGAAGGCCGAGAACGCCCAGCTGCCGGTGTGCATCGAAAACCGCAAGCGCTATCCTCCGCCCGGAACCGACTCCTCACCCTGAGGCGAGGCAGCCGGCCTGCGGCGCGGGCCATGCCAGAATCGGCGGCTGTTGCTGCTGCTCTGGCCTTTTGCCGACACCCCGTATGGATGGATCCCCGACCGAGCCCCGCTCCACCGCAGCGCCTGCGCCGCCCGTGATCCATCTGGATGCCCTGCCGCCAGGCACGCGGCTGGCCGAGTTCGAAATCGAGAGTCTGCTGGGGGTGGGCGGCTTTGGTCTGGTGTACCGGGCGCACGACCACATCCTGCAGCGCCCGGTGGCCATCAAGGAATACATGCCTTCGGCCCTGGCCGCGCGCAAGGAGGGTCTGGCGCTGTCGGTGCGCTCGTCCACCGATGAGGCCACCTACCAGTCGGGCCTACAGTCCTTCATCGCCGAGGCCCGGCTGCTGGCGCAGCTGGACCACCCGGGGCTGGTCAAGGTCTATCGCTGCTGGGAGGCCAACAACACGGCTTACATGGTCATGCCCCTGTACCGGGGCATGACCCTGAAGCAGGCGCGCAGCCTCATGCCCGCGCCGCCGCCGGAAGCGTGGCTGCGCACGGTGCTGTGGCCCATCCTGCAGGCGCTGCAGTACCTGCACGAGCGCGACACGCTGCATCGCGACGTCTCGCCGGACAACATCTTTCTGCAGGATGTCGGCCCGCCGGTGCTGCTGGATCTGGGGGCTGCGCGGCGCGCCATCGGCGGGCTGTCGCACAAGCTCACGGCCATCCTCAAGATCCAGTACGCCCCGATCGAGCAGTACGCCGGGGCCGGTACCCTGCAGCAGGGGCCCTGGAGCGATCTGTACGCGCTAGCGGCCGTCGTTCACGGCGTGCTGCGCAACGACGCTCCCGTGCCAGCCACCGCCCGGGTGGTCGAAGACAGCCTGCCGCCGATGCGCCAGCTCGCCCAGACCCTGCAGCAGCTCTATGGCCTGACGTATTCCGACCCCTTCGTCCGGGCCATCGACCATGCGCTGGCCGTGCAGCCGGCGCAGCGTCCCCAGAGCGTGGCCGCCTTCGTGCAGGAAATGGCTTTGCAGCCGCCGCAGGATCTGGCGCGCTTTGACTGGCGCGCCGCCTGGGGCCCCGGCATAGGGGCCGGCGGCAGCCCCGCCACCGGCGCGGACAGCGCCGAGGCGCCCACGGTGGTGCAGCAGCCGACCGTGGATCAGGCCGCGCCGACCCGTCCACCCCCGCGGCCGGCCGCGGTTTCCGCGGCGCCAGCGCCGCGCCGGCGTGCCCTCTGGGCGCTTGGGGGCGTGGCGCTGCTGGCGCTGGCGGCAGCCTATTTCGGGCTGGACGACGGGCAGTCCTGGGTGGCTGCGCCCGAGCCCGCGCCCACGCCGCGCCTGGCGCCCCAGCCAGCCGCGCAGCAGGATGCCGCCGGGCCGCCGCCCGATGCGGCGCCCGCGCCCGCTGCAGTGGCCGGGCCGGCTGCCTCCGCGTCGGCGGCGCCGGCTGGCGAGGCGGCTGCCGCGCCGCCGCGCCCGGCGGCCCGCGCAGGCAGACCCGCCACCCAGCCCAAGCCGCTGTGTCCCGATGCCAGCGTCTGGGCGCGGCCGCTGTGCCTGTTTCGCGAATGCCTCAAGCCGGAGAACCTGAACCATCCGATCTGTGTGGAGAGCCGCCGCAGCCCGCCACCGGCGTCGCCCTAGGCGGCGGGCGGCCCGGCCGGCTATAATGGCCGGCTTCGCAGCGCTTTTGTGGCCCCGCGGCGAAGCGCACAAGCCCACCTAAGAGGTTCCCGCCAGAGGAACACCGACCGTGGAAAAGGGTCCGCCAAACCACCTCCACAGAGAGCAACTCATGAGCAAAACGTTCAGCGCCAAAGCAGCTGACGTGAAGCACGAGTGGTTTGTGATTGACGCCACCGACAAGGTGCTCGGACGGGTCGCCAGCGAAGTGGCCCTCCGTCTGCGCGGCAAGCACAAGGCCATCTACACGCCTCACGTCGATACCGGTGACTACATCGTCGTCATCAACGCAGCCAAGCTGCGTGTGACCGGCAACAAGTCCCTGGACAAGATCTACTACCGTCACACCGGCTACCCCGGTGGCATCCGGGCCACGAACTTCCGTGACCTGCAAGCCAAGCATCCGGGCCGCGCGCTGGAGAAGGCCGTCAAGGGCATGCTGCCCAAGGGCCCCCTGGGCTACGCCATGATCAAGAAGCTCAAGGTGTATGGCGGTGCCGAGCACCCCCACACCGCCCAGCAACCGAAAGTTCTGGAAATCTAAAGGAGCCTTGAGATGATTGGTGAATGGAACAATGGCACCGGCCGTCGCAAGTCCAGCGTCGCCCGCGTGTTTCTGAAAAAAGGCTCCGGCAAGATCACGATCAATGGCAAGGACATCCAGGCCTATTTCGGTCGTGAGACGTCCATCATGATCGCCAAGCAGCCGCTGGTGCTGACCAACCATGTCGAAACCTTCGACATCCAGGTCAACGTGCATGGCGGCGGCGAATCCGGCCAGGCCGGCGCCGTGCGCCACGGCATCACCCGCGCGCTGATCGACTACGACGCGTCGCTCAAGCCGGTGCTGTCGCAGGCCGGTTTCGTCACGCGCGATGCGCGCGAGGTCGAGCGCAAGAAGGTCGGTCTGCACTCGGCACGCCGTCGCAAGCAGTTCAGCAAGCGCTGATTTTTCAGCCGCCCGACAGGGCCAACAAACTGTTGCAAAAGAGGGGCCGCCCGGAACATCTTCCGGGCGGCCCTGTCTTTTGCGGCTGCTAGACTCGCCGCTCTATGCGGATGCGACTGCTTCTACGCCGCCTGACCGTCAGCGCGCCGCGCATGGCCGTGCGCAGTGCGCTGCCCTGGCCCCTGCGCTGGGTCGGCATTGCCGTGGTGCTGGGTTTTTGTGCGGCGATCGCCTTGTGGGCCTTCGAGCTGGGCAAAGATCTGGCCGGCATCGACGACGACCGCGTGCGCGAGCTGGCCCGCTTGCAGCAGGAAGTGCGCGAGCTGCGCACCCAGCTGGAGGACATGAAAGAGGAGCGCGACCAGGCGCTGGCGCTGGCCAACACCTCCACCACGCTGGTGACGGCCGAGAAGGCCGCGCAGGAGCGTCTGACCGCGCTGAACAAGCAGCTGGAGGCCGAGAACCAGCGCCTGCGCGACGACCTGGGCTTTTTCGAGAAGCTGATTCCGACCGTGGGCAACGAAGCGCTGGCCATCCGCGGTCTGCAGGCCGAGGTGCTGGATGGGCGGCAGGTCAAGTGGCAGGTGCTGCTGATCCAGCCGCTGAAGAATGCGCCTGAATTTTCGGGGCGGCTGGAAATCAGTTTCACCGGCTTGCAGGCCGGACGCCCCTGGACGGCCGGCTTGCCGCAGGGGCCGCAACCGATTAAGCTGAAACAATACGCCCGGGCCGAGGGCGTATTCGAGCTGCCCCCGCAAACCCTGCTCAAAGGGGTCAGCGTCAAGGTTCTGGATGGCAATGTGGTCAAGGCCACGCAGTCCATCAAGCTGTAGCAGGCCGTTGAAAAACGTCGCGAGGATGGCCAGATGCAAGGCGCACGGCGCGCAGCGACCGAGACCTATCGAGCGGATAGGCGAGGGAGCGAGCACCGCGCAACGCCGCAGCTGGCCTACCGCAGCAGTTTTGCAACGGCCTGGTAGAGCCTGTTCACACCCGAGGGGTCTTCATGTTCAGCAAGAAAAAGCAGCCGGCCATCCGCAGCCTCATCGCCGATGGCAACCACATCGAAGGGCATGTGCTGTTTCGCGATGGCCTGCGCGTCGATGGCACCATCGTCGGTGATGTGCGCTCCAGCGAGGACGGCAACAGCATCCTGGTCATTTCCGAAACCGCCTCGGTGACTGGCGAAGTCCATGCCGACCACGTCATCATCAACGGCACGGTCCGCGGGCCGGTCTATGCCCGGCGCATGCTGGAGTTGCAGCCGCGCGCGCGCATCGAGGGTGACGTGCATTACACAGCGCTGGAAATGCACCAGGGCGCCATCATCTCGGGGCTGCTGCGGCCCACGCCGGCCATGCTCGAAGACAAGCCGGCCCTCAAGCTCGCCGCCGCCAATACCTGAGCCTTGCTATACGCCGGCCCGGCACGGCCTGCCAGCCCGGTTGGCGTGAATTCCTGACAGAATCGGTGTACTATTGCGGCTCCATCCTGATTCCCCTAAGGAGCCTGCCATGACTGCCGCTGCCCCTGCCTCTGCCGCCGACGCGGCCACCGCGACCCCCGATCCCATCATCTTCACCGACAGCGCCGCGGCCAAGGTGGCCGAGCTGATCGCCGAGGAAGGCAACCCGGACCTGAAGCTGCGCGTGTTCGTGCAGGGGGGCGGGTGCTCGGGCTTCCAGTACGGCTTCACGTTCGACGAGGTGGTCAACGAGGACGACACCACGATGACCAAGAACGGCGTCTCGCTGCTGATCGACGCGATGAGCTACCAGTACCTGGTCGGCGCCGAGATCGACTACAAGGAAGATCTGCAGGGCGCCCAGTTCGTCATCCGCAACCCCAACGCCACCACCACCTGCGGTTGCGGTTCCTCGTTCTCGGTCTGACCGCCCAGCTCCGGCGGCTCAGGCCGGGTAGATCGCTCCCAGCACGCGCGCGCCGCATGCGCCGGTGACGGCCGGCAGGTTGCCTGCCCGGTGGCTCAGGGTCTGGCTGGCCAGCCAGGCGAAGGCGGCGGCTTCCACCTGCAGCGGCGGCAGGCCGGCTGCTTCCGAGCCCTGCACTCGCACATGGGGCAGCCGGGCCTGCAGGCGGCGCATCAGCTCCGCATTCAGTGCGCCGCCGCCGCAGACGTACAGCTGCGCGCAGTCCCCGGCGTGGGACTGCAGATCGCGTGCACAGACCTGCGCGGTCAGCTCGGTCAGCGTGGCCTGCACATCGGCCGCGGGCAGCTGCGGGTGGCGTAGCAGCCGCTCGTTCAGCCAGCCGGCATGAAAGTGATCCCGCCCCGTGCTCTTGGGCGGCGGCAGCGCGAAATAGGCGTCCTGCAGCAGTTCGGCCAGCAGCGGCTCATGCACCCGGCCAGCGGCCGCCCAGCGGCCGGCTTCGTCGTGGGGCCGTCCGGTGTGCAGCTGGCACCAGTGATCCAGCAGCACATTGCCCGGGCCGCAGTCCCAGCCCCGCACCGCATCGCCTTGCAGCAGCGTCAGGTTGGCGATGCCGCCGATGTTGAGCACGGCCACCTGCGATCCGAGCGGGCCGAACACGGCCCGGTGAAAGGCCGGCACCAGCGGCGCGCCCTGGCCGCCTGCGGCCACGTCGCGGCTGCGAAAGTCGGCCACCACGGTGATGCCGGTGCGCTCGGCCAGCAGGGCAGGCTGGTTGAGCTGCAGGGTGTAGCCGATGCCGTCGAAGGCGCCAGGGCGGTGGCGCACCGTCTGCCCGTGCGCGCCGATGGCGCGCACCTGCGAGGCGGGGGTTTGCGTGGCCTGCAGCAGCGCCTGCACGACTTCGGCATAGCGCAGCGCCAGCGCATTGGCCGCCAGCGCGGCGCGGTGCAGCTCATTCGGGCCCGGGGTGTTGAGCTGCAGCAGCTCGGCGGCCAGGGCCTGTGGCAGCGGGTGGTGGACGTGTTGCAGCACGCGCAGGCTGCCGCCAGCCAGATCGACCAGCACGCCGTCCACGCCGTCCAGCGAGGTGCCGGACATCAGCCCGATGTAGAGCGCGCCGGCCATGCGCCGTTCAACGCGCGGCCAGCAGCTGCGCGGCCGCCAGCTGCTGGCGGACTTCCTCGGCCTGGCGGTTGAAAGCTGCACGCGCCGCAGCGGCTACCGGCACCGCTTCGCTGTTGCGTGCGATGGTCAGCGGATTCTGGTGCACGCCGTTGATGCGGAATTCGAAATGCAGGTGCGGGCCGGTGGCCCAGCCGGTGGCCCCCACCGCGCCAATGGTCTGGCCCTGCTCGACGCGCTGGCCGCGCTGCACCTGGATGCGGCTCAGGTGGGCATAGACCGTGACGTGGTTGTTGCGGTGGCGCACGAAGACCACGTTGCCATAACCGTTCTGCCAGCCGGCGAATTCCACCACGCCGTCGCCGACGGTGCGCACCGGCGTGCCGGTGGGCGCCGCGTAATCGACGCCCAGGTGCCGCGTCCAGGTCTTGTGGATAGGGTGCAGGCGCAGCGCGAAGCCGCTGGTCACCCGCGAGAACGCCAGCGGAGAGGCCAGATAGGTGCGCTTGAGGCTCTTGCCCTCCAGCGTGTAGTAGCCGCCGCGGCTGCCCTGGGTGCGGGTGGGCATGCCGGGGGGCTGCGCCTGCGCGTGGCCCGCGGCAGGCTCCTGGAACCACATGGCCTGGTAGGTCTTGCCGGCATTGGTGAACTCGGCGCTGAGCACGCGGCCGGCACGCAGGGGCTCGCCGTCGCCTTCGAGCACCTCATAGACCACGGCGTAGCGGTCGCCCTTGCGCAGTTCGCGGTGGAAATCGATGTCGCCGGAGAAGATCTCGGCGATCTGGATGGCCACGGCATCCGGAATGCCGGCTGCGTCGGTGGAGGCGAACAGGGAGCTGTCGATCACGCCGCTGGCCATGCGCAGCGACGCCGTCATCGGCAGCGTCTGCAGCTGGGAGCGGAAACCCTGGCTATCGGCCTCGATGGTCAGGCGCTGAAAGTTGCCGTCATCTTCCGGGCTCCAGCGCGCCACGAGCTTGAGCAGGCCGTTGTGGGCGCTGGCTTCGGCGCTCAGGTGGCGGCCTGCCCGGCCCAGCAGGTGTTTGTGGACCAGGGGATCGCGGCGCAGGAATTCGGCCGCGCGCGGATCGTCGATGCCCAGGCGGCGCAGCAGCACTTCGGCGGTGTCGCTGGAGCGGCTGAAGTCGGAGCGGTACAGCCGCAGGCTGTGCTGCTGCAGGTCTTCGGCCGCCGCGGGCAGCGTGGGGGCGGGCAGCGGCTCGACGATTTGCGTCACGGGCAGGGCGGCGGCATCGGGGGCCAGGTTGACCACGGCGGCTGCCAGCGCATAGGCGCCGCCGCCCAGCAGCAGCGCGGACGCCGCGACCGTGCCGGTCGCACGGGGGTGCCGCTGCAGCAAGGCGCGCAGCGCCAGCAGGTGGAGGCGGAGTTCGTTGAGCAAGGGGTGCATGGCGGGGCAGCAGGGCGGGCCGCTGGCGCCCCCTAAAATCGCGGGGACCCGGGGCCTGAGCCCTCACAGTATATCGGCCCGGCCCGCCGCCGGGCCGGAAAATCCATATGAATCAAGCATCTGAGTTGAACCATCCCGTGACCGACCGGGTGCGCGAAGCCCTGGCCGTGACCCTGCGCGGCTGCGAGGAGCTGATCCCGCAGACCGAATGGGTGCGCAAGCTGGCCCGCGCCGAGGCCACGGGCCAGCCGCTGCGCATCAAGCTGGGGCTGGATCCGACCGCCCCCGACATCCACCTGGGCCACACCGTGGTGCTGAACAAGCTGCGCCAGCTGCAGGACCTGGGCCACCAGGTGATCTTCCTGATCGGCGACTTCACCAGCCTGATCGGCGATCCTTCGGGGCGCAACAGCACCCGCCCGCCGCTGACGCCCGAACAGATCAAGGCCAATGCCCAGACCTACTACCAGCAGGCCAGCCTGGTGCTCGATCCGCAGAAGACGGAAATCCGCTACAACAGCGAGTGGAGCCTGCCGCTGGGTTCGATGGGCATGATCCAGCTCGCCGCCAAATACACGGTGGCGCGCATGATGGAGCGCAACGATTTCCACGAGCGCTTCAAGGCCGGCAATCCGATTTCCATCCACGAGTTCCTCTACCCGCTGATGCAGGGCTACGACTCGGTGGCCCTCAAGAGCGATCTGGAGCTTGGCGGCACCGACCAGAAGTTCAACCTGCTGATGGGCCGGCATCTGCAGGTCGAATACGGGCAGGAGCCCCAGTGCATCCTGACCATGCCGCTGCTGGAGGGGCTGGACGGCGTCGAGAAGATGTCCAAGTCCAAGAACAACTACATCGGCATCACCGAAGACGCCAACACCATGTTCGCCAAGGTGCTGTCGATCAGCGACGAGCTGATGTGGCGCTGGTACACGCTGCTGAGCCTGCGCAGCCTGGCCGAGATCGAGCGCTTCAAGCAGGAAGTGGCTCAAGGCCGCAACCCCAAGGAGATCAAGGTCCTGCTGGCCAAGGAAATCACTGCCCGCTTTCACAGCACCGCCGCGGCCGAGGCGGCCGAGCAGGATTTCATCCTGCGCAGCAGAGGCGGCATCCCCGAGGAAATCGAGGAGCAGACCATCCGCCTGCAGGCCGGTCCGCTGGGGATTGCGGCGCTGCTCAAGCAGGCCGGCCTGGTGGCATCCAGCGGCGAGGGCAACCGCCTGATCGACGGCGGCGGCGTGCGGATCGATGGCGCCGTGGTCAGCGACAAGGGGCTGAAACTGGGAGCCGGCACTTACGTGCTGCAAGTCGGCAAGCGCCGCTTCAAGCGGGTGACGCTGCTGGCCTGATGCCTGCGGCCTGTAGGCCTGCGGTGACGCCGGTCCGGTGCGCGTCCTAGTGGAAACACGGGGGGCGTTGCACCACCGTGGTGAAATAATCCGCCCCATTCAGACCAGACACACACAGGTTGGGCGGCAATGGAAGCGCAGGCTATCTATCGGAAATCCGAAAAAGGCGCCGAGGCCATCGCGACGCGGGCGCACGGCGTCAGCGGCAAATTGCGCATGCTGCTGATCACGGTCGATGGCAAAAAGACCGTCGAGGAGCTGGCCAAGGTGGCCGCCGGCATGGGCGAGTCGATCGAGCTGGTGCGTGAGCTCGAAGCCCAGGGACTGATCGAGCGGGTCGGCACGGCCGCTCCAGCGGCCCGGCCCGCTGCCAGCGCCGCAGCCCCGGTGGCAGTTGCCGCGCCTGCGGCCGCCGCCGATCTGGCCAAAGCCAAGGCCGTGGCCACCCGGCGCCTGATCGAGCTGATCGGCCCGCTGGCCGACGAGCTCAATCTCAAGCTGGAGGCGGCGCGGGACGTCCCGCAGTTCGTCGAGGCGATGAAGAAAGCCTACGCGGTCGTGCGCGACATCAAGGGGCAGGCCAGCGCTGAGCGTTTCGGCGCCGAGGTCGAGGCCCAGATGCCGCCCGTCTGAACCGTCTTCGCTGTCCCTCGCTGCCCCTGCCAGGACGGCGCATCAGCCCGCGAGCCAGGCGTTGACCTGGCTGTCGGACAAGGCGGCCAGCAGCCAGGTCGTCGCGGCCGACGGCGGCGGCAACCGCAAAGGCAGCCGCAGCAGCTGGCGGTCGCGCGCCACCCAGGCGTGCACCCGCGTTTGCCCGCCGGCGTACAGCAGCAGGTCATCGAGCTTGTGCATGCGCCACACGCTGCGCGCGCGCCCCGTTTCCACGGCCACCCATTCGTCGCCGGCGGCCATGCCGGCGGCCTCGGCGGCGCTGCCGCGCAGCACGACCTTGATCTGCACGCCGTGGTTCTCGCTCACGCGCAGGCCCAGGCGCTGCGCCAGCGGCGCGGGCTCGTCGCTCACGCCCACGCCCTGCAGGGCGAGCAGCTCGCGCAGCGGCAGCTCGGCCGTGCCATGCACCCAGTGCCGCAGCTCGTCTTTCCAGCTGCGGCCGGTGCGCTGCTGCAGCACGGCCAGCAGGTCGTCCTCGGCCATCGGGCCGCCGGCGCAGCGCTGCCACAGCGCGCGCATCACCTCGTCCAGCGAACCCTGTTGCTGCGCACGCAGGGACAGATCGAGGCACAGCGCCACCAGGGCTCCCTTGCCGTAGTAGCTGACGGTGGCATTCGGCGTGTTTTCGTCCACCCGGTAGTACTTGATCCAGGCGTCGAAGCTGGCCTGCGCCACCGATTGCACCTTGCGCCCCGGCGTCTGCCGCAGCTGGTTGATGGTCTTGGCCAGCAGGCGCAGGTAGGTGTCGTTGTCGATCAGGCCGGCGCGGCGCAGCAGCAGGTCGTCGTAATAGCTGGTGAAGCCCTCGAAGAACCACAGCAGTTCGGTGTGGTTTTCGCGGCTGTAGTCGTAACGGGCGAATTCGGCCGGCCGCAGGCGCTTGACGTTCCAGGTGTGGAAGTACTCATGGCTGATCAGCCCCAGCAGGGTCGTGTAGCCCTCGCCGGCTGCTTGCCCCAGGCGGGGCAGGTCGCGCCGGGCGCACACCAGGGCGGTGGAGTTGCGGTGCTCCAGCCCGCCATAGCCGTCGTCGGTGGCCTGCAGCAGAAACACATAGTGCGCGAACGGAGGGCGTGCGCTGCGCTTGCGTGGCCAGTCGGGATGCCAGAAGCGGATGGCCGTTTCGCAGATGCGCTGCGCGTCGGCCAGCAGCCGCGCGCCATCAAAGCTGGGAGGCGCGCCGGTCACGACGAATTCGTGCGGGATGCCGACCGCCTCGAAGCGGCCGCGCCAGAAGCAGCCCAGCTCCACCGGGCAGTCCACCAGCTCGTCATAGTCCTGGGCCTGGTACAGGCCGAAGCCGTGCCGGTCGGTGGCCAGCGCGGGCAATCCGGTGGCCACCTGCCAGTCGGCGGGCGCGGCGCCGCGATCGAGCTGCAGCGCATGGGGCCGGCTTTCCTGGCCGTGCACGCGCAGGCACAGGCTGGTGCCGTTGAAAAAGCCGCGGCGCAGATCGAGCCAGGCCGCGCGTACCGAGCTGTCGTAGGCATAGACCTGGTAGCGCAGCTGCAGCGGCTGCTGCGGCTCGCAGGCGATGCGCCAGGTGCATTTGTCCAGCTGCTGCACGGCCAGCGGGCGGCGGCCCTGCCGGGCCTGCAGCCCCTGCAGGTGTTTGGCGAATTCGCGCACCAGGTAGCTGCCCGGAATCCAGACCGGCAGGCTCACGTCCTGCTGCGCGGCCGGCTGGGCGATGTCCAGCGTGACTTCATACAGATGGGCCTGCAGCGACTGCGGCTGGATCCGGTAGCGCAGCGGTGCGGCAGGGGAAGCGGCGGCGCGCGGCATCGGCGATCAGCGGCTGGCCTGGGCCAGCAGTTTTTCGAGCTGCTGGGCATTGATGGCGCCGGGCACGCGGGTGCCGTCGGCCAGGATCATCGTTGGCGTGCCGGTGATGCGGTGCTTGCGGCCCAGCGCCAGATTGCGCTGCAAGGCGCTGGCGTCGCAGCTCGCTGCCGGCGCAGGCGCGACGTCGTCCAGCATCCAGCTCTGCCAGCTCTTGCTGCGGTCCTTGGCGCACCAGATGTTTCGGGATTTCTCGGCCGAATCCGGGTTCAGGATCGGGTAGAGGAAGGTGTGGATGGTCACGTTGTCCAGCTTGGACAGGTCGCGCTCGAAGCGCTTGCAGTAGGTGCAGTTCGGGTCGGCGAAGACGGCGATCTTGCGCCGCCCGTCGCCGCGCACGGTGGTGAAGGCGTCTTTCAGCGGCAGGTCCTTGAAGTCCAGGGCGGTGAGCTGATCGATGCGCTCCTGCGTCAGGTTGCGGCGCTGGCGCAGGTCGATCAGCTGACCCTGGATCAGGTACTGGCCCTGGGCGTCGGTGTAGTAAATGTCGCTGTCGTTGACGCGGATCTCGAACAGCCCCGGCACCGCGGTGGGGCGTACCTCGTCGATGCGGGCCAGCTGGGGCACGCGCTCGGCCAGGTTCTTGCGGATCACCGCTTCCTGGGCCAGGCCGGCGCCGGGCAGCAAGGTGCCCAGTGCCAGCAGACAGGCGGCCAGCGCGCGCGCGGGAAAAGTGTTCATCTGCATCGTCCTTTCTCGTTCAGTGCCCCATGGCCTGCTGCGCCAGCCAGGGCTTGAGCCAGCTCGCCCGTTCCACGCATTGCAGGCCCAGGCTGCGCAGGGCGCTCCAGCCCTGGCCGCTGCGGGCAAAGAGCAGCTGCAGAGCGTCCATGCCGACGTCCAGCAGCTGCATGTCGGCCTTGCGGGCGCGTTCGTAGCGGCGCAGCAGGCGCAGGTCATCCACGTGGCGCCAGTAGTCGCGTCCGTGCAGCACGCGGGTGAGCTCGGCCACGTCGGCCAGTCCCAGGTTCAGGCCCTGGCCGGCCAGCGGGTGCACGTTGTGGGCGGCGTCGCCAGCCAGGGCCCAGCTGCCGTCGGCATGCCGTCCCACCCAGTGGCGCGCCATGGCCCGTTGCAGCGGCCAGCTCTGGCGCTCGCTCACCAGCCGCAGCGGGCCCAGCGCTTGGGCGCTGGCGCGGGTCAGCTCGGCTTCGAAGGCATCGGCCGGCAGGCTGTGCAGCTGCGCGGCACGCGCCGCGCAGACCGACCACACCACGGCCATGGTGCGGCCGTCGGCGCCATCGAGCGGCAACAGCGCGAGGATCTCGCCGCGGTCGAACCACTGGTAGGCCACCTGCGCATGCGCGCGCTCGGCCTGCACGCGGGCGGCCAGGGCGTGCTGGCCATAGGGCCGCACGTCGAAATCGACGCCGAACTCGGCACGCGTGCGGCTGGCGCGTCCTTCGCAGACCACGGTCAGGCGCGCGGGGGCCGGGGCGTCCAGGATGTCGATGCGGGGCTGAAAGCGCACCGCTTCGGCCAGGCGCTGCTGCAGCGCCGGCACGTCCACGATCCAGGTCAGGGCGTCGGCGCCGAGCTCGGCGGCATCGAAGTGCAGGGTGCTGCCGCGGTCGCCATGAATCTGCATGCGCCGCACCGGGGTGGCGGCCTGCGGCGCTTCGGGCCAGGCGCGCACGCCCAGCAGCAGCTCGCGCGCGGCGCGGTTGAGCGCATAGGCGCGCACATCGGCGGGGGCCGGCGCGGCGCTACTCGCCTGTTCCACCAGGCCCACGCGCAGCGGCTCGCGCGCCAGCAGCAGCGCCAGCGTGCGCCCGACGATGCCGCCGCCGCGTATGCAGACGTCCAGGGTTCGAGACATGGCGGCCATTGTAGAAGGCAGGGCAGAATCCGGCCTGGCTGTCTGTCCGTCATCCGTTTCCATCCATCGGGAGTCCGTGTCCGTGAGTGCCACTTTGCCTGCTGCCGCCGATGTCCAGGGCCGTATCGCCGGCCTGTACCTCTATCCGGTCAAGTCCTGCGCCGGGATCGCGCTGGAGGAGGCGCTGCTGACCGAAACCGGGCTGGATCTGGACCGGGCCTGGATGCTGGTCGATGCCCAGGGCGAGTTCGTCAGCCAGCGCGAAGCGCCGCGTCTGGCGCTGGTGCAGCCGGCTTTCAGGCGGGGCGGCTCGGAGCTGGTGCTGCGCGCTCCCGGCATGCTGGCACTGCATCTGCGCGTCGATGCCGTGGAGGCGCCCACGCGCGTGCGCATCTGGGACGACGAGGTGCCGGCTTACGACATGGGCGACATCGCCGCCCAGTGGTTTACCGACTTCCTCTCGCTCAATGCCCAGGGCCTGCCGCGCGCCGCTGCGCCGCGGCTGCGGCTGGTGCGCTTCGATCCCGAGCACCGGCGCCTGAGCGACCGGCAATGGACCGGCGGTATCGAGGCGCCCAACCAGTTCAGCGACGGCTACCCGCTGCTGGTGCTGGGCCAGGCTTCGCTCGATGGGCTCAACGCACGCCTGCGCGCGCGCGGGCAGCCAGCCGTGGATGTGCGGCGCTTCCGCCCCAACATCGTGCTGCAGGGGCTGCAGGCGCACGACGAAGACCGGCTGCGCGCGCTGCGCATCGAGACGGACCAGGGGGTCGTGGAACTGCCGCTGGTCAAGCCCTGCGCGCGCTGCAGCATCCCCGACGTCGATCCGGATACCGGCGCCAGCAGTTCGGCCGTGGGCGATGCCCTGCAGGCTTACCGGCAGGATCCGCGCCTGCAGGGTGCGCTGACGTTCGGGATGAACGCCATCGTCGGCCGCGGTGCCGACGCCCTGTTGCGGGTGGGGCAGGCGGTCAGCGGCGACTTCCGCTTCGACTGACGCGCCGGCCAAAGGCCGCGCCGGCAGCGGCGGGGCTCACTGCCAGCCGATGACCTCCAGCCCCTGCTCGCGGGCGCAGCGCTGCACGAAGTGGCGGTAGGTCATGTTGGGCCGTTCGTGAAAGGCGCCGGCCACCGCGCCGGCCGCGCCCCCCACGGCCGCTCCTTTGGCGCCAGCGCTGACCGCGCCATCGACTCCCTGGCCTCGCACCAGCGAGCCCACGGCCGCGGCCGTGCCCCCGACCGCCGCGCCTTTGGCCGCCCCGCGGCCGACGGCGTTGTCCCTTTCCTCTGGGCTTAGCCCGGCCTGGCGCGCGGCCGCCATGCAGGCCTGCAGCTCGTCCTGTGCCCGGGCTTCCCCCATGCGCTTGTAGGTGGCATTCGGATAGAGCACGGGCTGGGCATCGGGACTGCGCGCGCCACGCTGGGCGCAGCCGCCCAAGGCGCTGGCCAGCACGAGCAGGCCTAGCGCCAGCATGGTGCGGCCGGTGGAGGAAAGCGGGGGGAGCAAGGCAGTACGGGTCATGGAAGCGGATTGTGGCAAAGCAGTGGGCCTGCCGGTGCAACGCCGCGGCAGCGGGCCGCGTCGACAGAGCCCGCCGCCGCAGCCCCTGCGTTTTACAATGGCACGCCTTTTTTGCGCGCCCGGCCCGGCTCGTTTCCCGTCCCCGGCTGGCGCCACCTGCGTGGCTGCGCCGGCTGCCCTGTCGGCCTGCGCCCCGCCCCCTTGCAAGGAATTTCCATGTCTCTGAAGTGCGGCATCGTCGGCTTGCCCAACGTCGGCAAATCCACCCTGTTCAACGCCCTGACCAAGGCGGGCATCGCGGCGGAGAACTACCCCTTCTGCACCATCGAGCCCAATGTGGGCGTGGTGGAGGTGCCCGATCCGCGTTTGCAGCAGCTGGCCGAGATCGTCAAGCCCGAGCGGGTGGTGCCGGCCATCGTCGAGTTCGTGGACATCGCCGGGCTGGTGGCCGGCGCATCCAAGGGCGAGGGCCTGGGCAACCAGTTCCTGGCCCATATCCGCGAGACCGATGCCATCGTCAATGTGGTGCGTTGCTTCGACGACCCGAACGTGATCCACGTGGCTGGCAAGGTGGACCCGATCGCCGACATCGAGGTGATCCAGACCGAGCTGTGCCTGGCCGATCTGGGTACCGTGGAAAAGGCGCTGCAGCGCTACAGCAAGGCGGCCAAGAGCGGCAACGACAAGGAAGCCGCCAAGATGGTGGCCCTGCTGACGCGGGTGCAGGCCGCGCTGAACGAAGGCCAGCCGGTGCGCGCGCTGCCCCTGACGGAGGAGGACAAAGCGCTGCTCAAGCCGCTGTGCCTGATCACGGCCAAGCCGGCCATGTTCGTGGGCAATGTGGCCGAGGACGGTTTCGAGAACAATCCGCTGCTCGATCGCCTCCATGCGTATGCGGCCAAGCAGAACGCGCCGGTGGTGGCCATCTGCGCCAAGATCGAGGCCGAGCTGGCCGAGATGGACGAGGCCGACCGCCTGGCTTTCCTGAAGGAGCTGGGGCAGGACGAGCCGGGGCTGAACCGGCTGATCCGCGCGGCCTACCGGCTGCTGGGGCTGCAGACCTACTTCACCGCCGGGGTCAAGGAGGTGCGGGCCTGGACCATCCACATTGGAGACACCGCGCCCAAGGCTGCCGGCGTCATCCACGGGGATTTCGAGCGCGGGTTCATCCGTGCGCAGACCATTTCCTTTGACGACTTCATCGCCTACAAGGGCGAGCAGGGCGCCAAGGATGCCGGCCGCATGCGCGCCGAAGGCAAGGATTACGTGGTGCAGGACGGCGACGTGATGAACTTCCTGTTCAACGTCTGATCACTGTCTGATCACCAGGACAGCCCGCCCGGGAACAGCCACAGCAGTGCCGCCGTCATCGTGATGTAGCGCGCCAGCTTGCCAATGGCCATGTAGGCCACGCAGGCCCAGAAGGGCTGGCGCAGCCAGCCGGCCACCGCGCACAGGGGGTCGCCGATGACCGGCAACCAGCTCAGCAGGCAGGCCTTGGGGCCGATGCGCTGCAGCCAGTCCAGCGCGCGCAGATGGGTGTCGGAGTGGCGGTACTTGTCCACGATGCGGTGCGAGGCGTAGCCCATGCCCCAGCTGACGGCACCGCCCAGCGTGTTGCCGGCGGTGGCCACCAGCACGGCCGGCCAGAAAAGCTCGGGGTTGAGCTTGAGCAGCCCGAACAGGGCCGGCTCCGAGCCCATGGGCAGCAGCGTCGCGGAGATGAAGGCGATCACGAACAGCGTGAACAGCCCATACTCCGGCAACGACAGCCAGGTCAGCAGATTGGACAGCCAGGATTCCATCGCGCCGGCCAGTATAGGCAGCGGCAGCGGCTGGCATGGGGCGGCAGGTGATTTCAATCGCTGAAATTTTGTGCAGCTAGAATACGCGCCCCGGCTGCCACCCGCCCACGCGGTGGCGGCATTTTTTCTGGGTCGCCGCCTACCACGCCATGCACATCGGTTCCCACGTCCTGTCGAACAATCTGTTCGTGGCACCCATGGCCGGGGTGACCGATCGTCCGTTCCGGCGTCTGTGCAGGCAGCTGGGCGCGGGTTATGCGGTCAGCGAGATGGTGACGTCGCGCAAGGAGCTGTGGAACAGCCTGAAGACCTCGCGCCGAGCCAACCACGAAGGCGAGCCGGGCCCGATTGCGGTGCAGATCGCCGGCACCGACGCGGCCATGATGGCCGAGGCCGCGGTATACAACATCGACCGCGGCGCGCAGATCATCGACATCAACATGGGCTGTCCGGCCAAGAAGGTCTGCAACAAATGGGCCGGCTCGGCGCTGATGCAGGACGAGGCGCTGGCGCTGCGGATCATCGAGGCCGTGGTGGCGGCCTGCGCGCCGCGCGGCGTGCCGGTGACGCTGAAGATGCGCACCGGCTGGTGCCAGGCGCACCGCAACGCCGTGTCGCTGGCGCGCGCGGCCGAAAGCGCGGGCGTGCAGATGGTGACGGTGCATGGACGCACGCGCGAGCAGGGCTATGGCGGCAGCGCCGAGTACGACACCATCGCCGCGGTCAAGGCGGCTCTGCGCATTCCGGTGGTGGCCAATGGGGACATCGACAGCCCGGAGAAGGCCCGCGACGTGCTGCGCGCCACCGGTGCGGATGCGCTGATGATCGGCCGCGCGGCCCAGGGGCGCCCCTGGATCTTCCGCGAGGTGGCGCACTTCCTGGCCACCGGCCAGCATCTGGCGCCGCCGCTGGTGGCCGAGGTCAGGCGGCTGCTGCTGGCGCATCTGGAAGATCACTACGACCTGTATGGCGAATTCAGCGGGGTGCGCAGTGCCCGCAAGCACATCGGCTGGTATGTGCGCACCTTGCCCGGGGGCGCGGCCCTGCGGGAGCGCATCAACACGCTGGAGGACTGCCGCAGCCAGTGGCAGGCCGTGGCGGATTATTTCGACGAGCTGGCCACCCGCATGGACCGGCTGCCGCCGGCCTGTGCCCCGGCGGCAGCGGGCGAGGTGACCCAACTGGAGCCGGCATGAGCAAAAAACAGATCGAAGAGTGCGTGCGCACCAGCCTGGAAGGCTATTTCAGGGACCTGCGCGGGGCCGAGCCCGACGGGCTGTACGACATGCTGGTGCGCATCGTCGAAAAGCCTCTGCTGGAGGTGGTGATGCAGCACGCCGAGCACAACCAGTCGCGCGCGGCGCTGTGGTTGGGGCTGAACCGCAACACCCTGCGCAAGAAACTGCTGGAACACAAACTGCTCAAGTAAGAGCCGGCACCGGGCGCGCGGCTGCCCGCGCCCAAACCGCCCCCCCACATCCCCGAACCCCACGCTCAACTGCCTTTTCTTCCATGAACGCCCTGCTTTCCGTTTCCGACAAGACCGGTATCGTCGAATTCGCCCAAGGCCTGCACGCGCTGGGCATACGGCTCATCTCCACCGGGGGCACGGCCCGGCTGCTGGCCGAAGCCGGGCTGCCTGTGACCGAGGTGGCCGAGCTGACGGCTTTTCCCGAGATGCTGGACGGTCGGGTCAAGACCCTGCACCCCAAGGTGCACGGCGGCCTGCTGGCCCGGCGTGACGTGCCCGCGCACATGGCGGCGCTGCAGGCCCATGGCATCGCCACCATCGACCTGCTGGTCGTCAACCTCTATCCGTTCGAGGCCACGGTGGCTCGGCCCGGCTGCACGCTGGAGGAGGCCATCGAGAACATCGACATCGGTGGCCCCGCGATGGTGCGCAGCGCGGCCAAGAACTGGAAGGACGTGGGCGTGGTGACGGACGCCTCGCAGTACCCGGCGGTGCTCGATGAGCTGAAGAACAGCGGCAAGCTGTCGGACCGGCTGCGCTTCGCGCTGGCCGTGGCGGCGTTCAACCGCATCAGCCAGTATGACGGGGCCATCAGCGACTATCTGTCGTCCGTCGATTTCGAGGCCAGCCAGGGCCGGGCCGAGCCGGTGCGCCAGCCGTTTGCCGCCCAGTGCAATCTGCAGTTCGTCAAGCTGCAGGACCTGCGCTACGGCGAGAACCCGCACCAGCAGGCGGCGTTCTACCGCGATCTGCGGCCTGCCCCCGGTTCGCTGGTGACGGCGCAGCAGCTGCAGGGCAAGGAGCTGAGCTATAACAACATCGCCGATGCCGATGCCGCCTGGGAATGCGTCAAGAGCTTCGATGCGCCGGCCTGCGTGATCGTCAAGCACGCCAATCCCTGCGGGGTGGCCGTGGGCAGGGACGCGCATGAGGCGTATGCCAAGGCTTTCCAGACCGATCCGACCTCGGCCTTTGGCGGCATCATCGCCTTCAACCGTCCGGTCGATGGCGCGGCCGCCCAGGCCGTGAGCCGGCAGTTCGTCGAGGTGCTGATGGCGCCGGACTTCAGCGCCGAGGCGCTGGAGGTCTTCAAGTCCAAGGTCAATGTGCGCATCCTGCGGATCGCGCTGCCGCAGGACCTTGCGTCCACCCGCAATGCCATCGACATCAAGCGCGTCGGCTCGGGTCTGCTGATCCAGACGGCCGACAACCACGAGCTGACGCTGGCCGACCTGAAGGTGGTGACGAAAAAGCAGCCCACGCCGCAGCAACTGCAGGACCTGCTGTTCGCCTGGAAGGTGGCGCAGTTCGTCAAGAGCAATGCCATCGTCTTCTGCAAGGACGGCATGACCATGGGAGTGGGCGCCGGTCAGATGAGCCGGCTGGATTCGGCGCGCATCGCCAGCATCAAGGCCGGGCACGCCAAACTGTCGCTGCAGGACACGGCCGTAGCCAGCGACGCGTTCTTCCCCTTCCGCGACGGGCTGGACGTGGTCGTCGATGCCGGGGCCAGCTGCATCATTCAGCCTGGCGGTTCGGTGCGCGACCAGGAAGTCATCGACGCGGCCGACGAGCGCGGCGTGGCCATGGTGTTCACCGGCGTGCGCCATTTCCGTCACTGAAGTGCTTCTGCGCCAGGCAAAAAAGCGACCCGAGGGTCGCTTTTTTGTCCCCTGCGGCTGGCCGGCAGAGGTTGGGATGGCCTCAGCCCAGCGTCTGGAAGACTTCGCGCGCGGCGGCGATGGTCTGCGCCAGGTCGTCCTCGCTGTGCGCGGCGCTGACGAAGCCGGCTTCGTACAGGGCCGGGGCGATGTAGATGCCCCGCTCCAGCAGGCCGTGAAACAGGCGGTTGAAGCGCGCGCCCTCGGTCTGCATGACCTGGCCATAGTTCTGCGGCAGCGACGGCAGCAGAAAGAAGCCGAACATGCCGCCTTCGCTGTCGGCGGCAAAGGGCACGCCTGCGGCCTCGGCCGCCTGCTTCAGGCCCTGCATCAGCCGGCGGGTCTTGGCGCCCAGCTCATCGTAAAAGCCCGGCCGGGCAATCTCGCGCAGCGTGGCCAGCCCGCAGGCCGTGGCCACCGGATTGCCCGAGAGCGTGCCGGCCTGATAGACCGGCCCCAGCGGAGCCAGCTGCTCCATCACGGCGCGGCTGCCGCCAAAGGCCGCCAATGGCATGCCGCCGCCGATGACCTTGCCCAGTACCGTCAGATCGGGCTTGAAGCCGGGGATGGCGCGGGCATAAATGCTTTGCGCGCCGCCCAGGGCGACGCGAAAGCCGGTCATCACCTCGTCGAACACCAGCAGCGCGCCGTGCTGCGTGCACAGCTCGCGGCAACGCTGCATGAAGGGCACCGTGGCGCGCACGAAATTCATGTTGCCGGCGATCGGCTCGATCATCAGGCAGGCGATGTCGCGTCCGTGCAGGGCAAAAGCCTCCTCCAGCTGGGCCACGTTGTTGTATTCCAGCACCAGCGTGTGCTGGGCGACCTCGGCGGGCACGCCGGCGCTGGTCGGGTGGCCGAAGGTGGCCAGGCCGGAGCCGGCCTTGACCAGCAGGGCATCGGCGTGTCCGTGGTAGCAGCCCTCGAACTTGATGATCTTGCTGCGGCCGGTGGCGCCGCGCGCCAGCCGGATCGCGCTCATGCCGGCTTCGGTGCCGGAGCTGACCAGGCGCACCATGTCCATCGAAGGCAGATGGCGCAGGATTTCCTCGGCCAGCTCGATCTCGCGCTCGGTCGGAGCGCCGAAAGAGAAACCGTTTGTAACGGCTTGCTGCACGGCCTCGACCACCGCCGGGTGGCCATGGCCCAGGATCATCGGCCCCCAGGAACCGATGTAGTCGATGTAGCGGCGGCCATTGGCATCCCAGAAATACGCGCCCTGGGCCCGCTGGATGAAGCGGGGCGTGCCGCCGACGGCGCGGAAGGCGCGCACCGGCGAGTTGACTCCGCCCGGAATCACTCGGCGGGCCCGTTCGAAGAGGTGGACGTTCTGGTCAGTGCTGGGTGTCATGCGGGGGCAGTTCCATCGTGGAGGGGGTGTTGGCATCGTCGGTGGATGCGGCATCGCCTTCGTCGGCTTCCGACTGCGCCCAGAACAGGCGGTCCGGAATCACCTGGCCCATGCCTGGGCGAAAGCCCGCGTCCAGCGCGCGGTCCAGGTAATGGACGGCTTCCTCGAAGGCTTCGACCAGATCGCAGCCGGTGGCGATCAGGGCGGTGAATGTGGCCGACAGGGTGTCGCCCGCGCCGCTGAAGGCGGCATCGAAACGCTCCAGGCTGATGCTGGCCAGCACGGCCTGCGGCGTGGCCAGCACGTTGTCCAGGTGCTGCTGCGGCGCTGCGATGCCGGTGACCAGGGTGTAGGGCACGCCGTACTCGCCGGCGGCGCGCGCCAGGTCGCGCGCGCTGGGGCTGCGCTCGCCATCCCAGTCGGGCAGCAGCCAGCGCCACAGGGTGTTGTGGTTTCCAACCAACACCGCGGTCTGGGGTAGGACCAGTTCGCGAAAGGCGTCCAGATACAGATCGGCCTGGACCTCGTTGCTCCAGCTCAGGCCAGGCATGTAGGCCACCAGGGGCACGTCCGGGTAGTCGGTGGCGATTTCGGCGATGGCGCTGAGGTTCTCCGGAGTGCCGACATAGCCGACCTTGATGGCGCGCACGCCTACATCCTGCAGCAGGCCACGGGCCTGCTCGGCCACCAGTTCCTCGTCGAGCGCGAAATGCCCGTGCGTCTCGGCCGTATCGCGCACGTAGGTGCCGGTCAGAACGGGCAGGGCATGGGTGCCGGCGCAGGCCATGGCCGTGACATCGGCCGCCAGTCCGCCCGCGCCGCTGGGATCGTTGGCGTTGAAGACCAGCACGCAGGGCATGACGCCGGCTTCATCGGGCGGATCGGCGGGGGCTGGGGTTTGCATGGGCTGGCCGGACCAGGGCATCAGACACAGAATGTCACGAGCGATCGAACGGGCCCGCGGACGCTGAAGGCTGCTTTGTACAATGTTGCATTCTATTGGAAGGTCCCTTAAGCTGTGAGCGACAAAAAAACTTGGATGTGTCTCATCTGTGGCTGGATTTACGACGAAGCCGTCGGCGATCCGGAGCACGGCATCGCGCCGGGCACAGCGTGGGAGGATGTGCCCATGAACTGGACCTGCCCGGAATGCGGGGCCCGCAAGGAAGACTTTGAAATGGTCCAGATCTGAGGAACCTGTGGCACGCGTCTGCCTGCGGGTCCAAGGCTGGCCGGGCCGCCATCAGGAGTAGCGCTCAGTGAGTTCGCAAGAGTCCCCGCTCAAGGTCCTCGTGATCGATGACAGCAACACCATCCGTCGCAGCGCGGAGATCTTTCTCAAGCAGGGCGGTCATGACGTCATGCTGGCCGAAGACGGTTTCGATGCGCTGGCCAAGGTCAACGACTACCAACCCAACCTGATTTTTTGCGACATCCTGATGCCGCGCCTGGATGGCTACCAGACCTGCGCGATCATCAAGCGCAATCCTCGCTTTGCCGCCACTCCGGTGGTGATGCTGTCGTCCAAGGACGGTGTGTTCGACAAGGCCCGTGGTCGCATGGTCGGCGCACAGGACTATCTGACCAAGCCATTCACGAAGGACCAGCTGTTGCAGGCGGTACAGCAGTTTGGCATAGTTTCGCAAGGAGTAAGTTGATGCCGATACGCAAAGTTCTGATCGTCGATGATTCGAAGACGGAATTGATGTTTCTGACGGATCTGCTGCAGAAGAACGGCTACACCGTCCGCACCGCCGAGGATGCCGACGAAGCCATGCGGCGGCTGTCCGAGGAAAAGCCCGACCTGATTCTGATGGACGTGGTCATGCCCGGGCAAAACGGCTTTCAGCTGACCCGTGCCATCAACCGCACGCCGGAATACGCGGACGTGCCCATCATCATCTGCACCAGCAAGAATCTGGAGACCGACCGCGTTTGGGGCATGCGCCAGGGGGCGCGCGATTACGTCACCAAGCCGGTGGACGCCAACGAATTGCTGACCAAGATCAGGGCGCTGGGCTGATCCGGACGCCATGGCCAATCGCGAAGCCCTTCGGGATCTACAGGCGCGACTCGCGAGTCGACTCCAGGCGGCCAAGGCCGAGGGCCTCTCCATTTCCTGGCTCGCGGTGCGCGTCGCCGGTGCCGACTACCTGCTGCCGCTGGCTCAGTCCGGCGAGATCTTTCCCTTGCCGACCATCCAGCCCGTGCCCTATGCCCAGTCTTGGTTTCTGGGCGTGGCCAACCTGCGGGGCGGACTCTATGGCGTGGTGGATCTGGCGGCCTTCATCTCCGGCCAGGCGCCGCCGCGCACCGAGCAGTACTGGAGCGAGGCCAGCGTCATCACGCTCAATGCGGCGCTCGAAGTCAACTGTGCCTTGCGGGTCGATGGGCTGAGCGGCCTGCGGCACGTCAGCGCCTTTGCCAGCAGCGAGCCGCCGCCGGCGGGCGCGCCGCCTTATTTCGGTAACTGCTACCGCGACGCCCAGGGTGCGCGCTGGCAGGAGATCAATCTGCAGCAACTGTCCCAGATGCCGGAATTCCTCAGCATCAGTGCCTAAGTCCCATTACGAAGGTCGCACCATGTCCATCCTCAACAACCTGACCCAACTCTTTTCCCGAAAGAAGGCGCCTGACTCGGAGCAGAGTGTCGGTCTGAGTTTGGCGATGCCGGATGATCTGTCTTCCGTGCAGGCGCCTGCGGCGGCGCAAGGCAAGCCGGCCGCAGCGGAGCCGGCTGCCGCCGAAGCGGCGGCGCTGGCGGCCGATCAGGATGACGTGATCAGCGTGCCGCTGCTAGGGCGCCGGCGCATCGCCGAACACCAGCGCATCCTGTGGTGGTTGCTGGGTCTTTCGCTCGTGGTGCTGGGCGCTGTGGCTTTCGTCGCGCTGACCGCGGCCGACCGGGTGGCGCAGCAGCTCAACGCCACCGGCCAGGCGCTGATGCAGTCGCAGCGGCTGGCCAAGTCGGTCACGCAGGCGCTGGTCGGCGTGCCGCAGGCTTTCGTCGAGGTGCGCGAAAGCTCGGGCATTCTGGCGCGCACCGTGCGTGGCCTGCGTGACAGCGACTACGCGCTGCGTCTCGATCCGCTGGATCCGCAGCTGATGCCTCAGCTCGAAAAAATCCTGCCGCTGGTCGATCGGGCCGAGAAGAACGCAGCGGCCATTCTGGCGCAGGAGAAGGTGCTGACCCAGGTGGGCACGGCCCTGCGCACGATCAACCGCCAGTCGTCCGACCTGCTGGAAATCGCCGAGACAGTGTCGTCGCTCAAGCTGCAGCAGGGCGCCAGCCCGGCCGAGATCTCGGCCGCCGGCCAACTGGTGATGCTGACGCAGCGCATCGGCAAATCCTCCAACGAATTCCTCACGGCCGAAGGCGTGAGCCCGGAAGCCGTGTTCCTGCTGGGCAAGGACCTGAACTCGTTCAAGGAAATCGCCCAGGGCCTGCTCAACGGCAGCCCCGAACTGCGTCTGAACCCGACCAAGGACGCGCAGACGCGCGAGCAGATCGAGGCGCTGATCAAGCTGTATGAACAGACCCGCACCCAGGCCGGCGCCATCCTGGGCAACCTGCAGGGTCTGGTGTCGGCCCGTACCGCCCAAATCGCCATCGTCAACGACTCCGAGCCGCTGCGGCGCGACCTGGAAGGGCTGCAGGCCGATCTGGCCGCGCGTACCGGTCTGGGCACCGGCCCGCTGCTGGCGTTGGTGGGCGCGGCCGCGTTCGCGCTGCTGTGCGCGGCCGGCCTGGCGCGCGTGCAGCTGCTCGACAGCCGGCGCCGCCAGATCATTGCCGAAGCCCAGCGTCTGGAGGCCGAGCGGCAGGAGCAGGAGGCCAAGCGCATCAACGATGCCAACCAGGCGGCCATTCTGCGGCTGATGAACGAGCTGCAGGCCGTCGCCGAAGGCGACCTGACGCAGGAAGCCACCGTGACCGAGGACATCACCGGCGCGATCGCCGACTCGGTCAACTACACGGTGGAGGAACTGCGCCTGCTGGTGGGCAGCGTGCAGAACACGGCGGCCCAGGTGGCGCAGACCACGGCCCAGGTGGACCAGACCTCGACCGAGCTGCTGGCCGCTTCCAACGAGCAGCTGCACGAGATCCGCGAAACCGGCCGCTCGGTGCTGGACATGGCGGCCCGCATCAACGAGGTGTCCCGCCAGGCGCAGGAGTCGGCCGCGGTGGCGCGCCAGTCGCTGCAGGCCGCCGAACAGGGTCTGAAGGCCGTGCAGGACGCCATCGGCGGCATGAACGCCATTCGTGACCAGATCCAGGAAACGTCCAAGCGGATCAAGCGGCTGGGCGAGTCCTCGCAGGAGATCGGTGAAATCACCGAGCTGATTTCCGACATTACCGAACAGACCAACGTGCTGGCCCTCAACGCTGCCATCCAGGCCGCCTCGGCCGGCGAAGCCGGGCGTGGCTTCTCGGTGGTGGCCGAAGAAGTGCAGCGGCTGGCCGAACGCTCGGCCGACGCGACGCGCCAGATCGCGGCGCTGGTGAAGGCCATTCAGACCGATACCCAGGACGCCGTGGCCGCGATGGAGCGCTCCACCCAGGGTGTGGTCGAAGGGGCGCGCCTGTCCGACAACGCCGGTACCGCGCTGTCGGAGATCGACCGGGTGTCGCGCCGTCTGGCCGAGCTGATCGAACAGATTTCCGAGACCACCTCGCGCGAAGCGGCGCTGGCGACCACGGTGGCCGACAGCATCCAGCACATCTTCGCGGTGACCGAGCAGACCGGCGAAGGCACGCGGGCTACGGCCGCACAGGTGCGCGAGCTCTCGCGCATGGCCGAGGAGCTGCGCCAGTCGGTGGCCCGATTCAAGATTGCCTGATCCGGCTAGCGCGCGCCACCGATCACCGGGGAAGCAGGAGTGTCCATGCAAGCCTACGCAGCCGGCAGCGGCGACAACGAACAGCAGGTCAACGATCTGGGCCCCTTGGCCTGGGTGCTGGATGAGCTGCGCAAGTCGCTCGACGGCGCGACCAAGGCCATCCGCCGTTTCGTGCGCGATGCCGAACTCGCCCGCGGCTCCGATCTGGAGTCGCTGGATGCCAGCCAGCTGCGTATTGCGCGCCAGCAGCTGCACCAGGCCGTCGGTGCGCTGGAGATGGTGGGCCTGCCCGAGCCAGCCAAGATGCTGCGCGCGATGGAAGCGCTGGCGCAGAAATTCGTGCAGCGCCCCGAGTCCTGCAGCGAAGACGCCGCCACCAAGGTCGAGCGCGCCAGTTTCGCGCTGATCGAATACCTGGAGACCGTGCTGCGGGGCAAGACGGCTTCGGCCGTGGCGCTGTTTCCGCAGTACCGCGACGTGCTGCAACTGATCGGCGAGGAGCGCATCCATCCGGCCGAGCTCTGGCCGCATGGCTGGCGCTGGACCGACGTGGAGTTGCCGCAGTCCGCGCAGCCCCAGACCTACGACGCGTCCGTGCGCGTGCAGATGGACGCGGCCGTGCTCAAGGTCGTCAAGAGTGGTAGCGCCAGCGCTGCGCGCACGCTGCGCGAGCTCTGCCTGGGGCTGGCCGCAAGTGAGTCGCGTCTGGATGCGCGGGCTTTCTGGAAGATCGCCGCCGCTTTCTTCGAGGCGCTGGCGCTCAAGCTGCTCAAGCCCGACGTCTATGTCAAGCGGGCGGCTTCGCGGGTGCTGCTGCAATACAGCACGCTGGCGCGCGGCCAGGGTGAAGTGTCGGAGCGTCTGGCGCACGACCTGCTGTTTTTCTGCGCCCAGGCCGTGCCTGAGGATGGCGCGGCCGCGCCTACGCTGGCGGCGGTGCGGCAGGCCTATGGGCTGGGCGAGGCGCGGCCGGTTCCTTACGAGACGCCGCAGTTCGGACGCTTCGATCCGGCGGTGCTGGTGCAGGCGCGCAAGCGCATCGCCACCGCCACCGAAACCTGGTCTGCCCTGTCCGGTGGGGATACCAACCGCCTGAAAGTCGTTTCCGAGCAGTTCACCGTGGTCGGCGAATCGCTGCTCAAGCTGAACCCGGACAACAAGGAACTGGCGCGCGCCCTGCTCAAGGCGGTGGACAGCACGGTGCGCTCGGGCGAGCCGCCCACGACCCCGGTGGCGATGGAAGTCGCCACCGCCATCCTGTATCTGGATGCCGCCTACGAGGACATGGACCCCAACGAGGCGGCGCTGATGAAAGAGCGCAGCGAGCGGCTCGCGCGCCGGCTGGATCACGTGGTCGCCGGCGGGCAGCCCGAGCCGCTGGAGCCCTGGATGGAGGAGCTGTACCGCCGCGTCAGCGACCGCCAGACCATGGGCAGTGTGGTCGAGGAACTGCGCTCGGGTCTGGCGGAGATCGAAAAATCGCTGGATGCCTTCTTCCGCAATCCGGCCGACAAGGCCCCGCTGAACGACGTGCCCAACCAACTCGCGCAGATGCGCGGCGTGTTTTCCGTGCTCGGGCTGGACCAGGCTTCGCTGGCGACGGTGCGGATGCGCGACACGGTCGAGCGCTTGATTCTCGATGAGGTCACCGATGCCACGGTGCGCTCCGGCATCTTCGAGAAACTGGGCAACAGCCTGGGGGCGCTGGGCTTTCTGATCGACATGCTCAGCTACCAGCGCGCGCTGGCCAAAAAGCTGTTCGTTTACGACGAGGCGCTGGGTGAGTTCAGGCCCTTGATGGGGCGTGACACCGCTGCGGCGGCTGCCCCGCAACCGGCACCCGTTTCCGCCGCCCCCGCGGCTGCGCAGCCGCAGGCCGCCTCGCCTGCCGTGCCGACTGCTGCGGCTGCACCCGCCCCCGCTCCCGCGCCTGTGGCCGCTGGGGCCCATCCCGTCCCGGCCGATGCCGAAGACGATACCGATCTGCGCGACATCTTTCTGCAGGAGGCGCGCGAGGTCGTGCACAACGGCCAGCAGGCCGTTGCCGCGCTGGTGGAGGATCCGGCCGATCTGGGGCAGCAGACCACGCTGCGGCGGGCCTTCCACACGCTCAAAGGCAGCTCCCGCATGGTCGGCTTCACCGAGTTCGGCGAAGCGGCCTGGGCGATGGAGCAGATGATGAACAGCTGGCTGGCCGAGCAGAAGCCAGCGCGCCCGGAGCTGCTGCAGCTGGCTGGCGCGGCCCTGCAGGGGCTGGGGCGCTGGGTCGAGGACATCGCCCAGGGAGCCGAGGCGCCCTGGACGGCCGCGCCATTTCGCCGCAGCGCCGACGCCATGCGGCTGCATGGTCTGCTGGAGCCGCTGGAGTTGCCGGGCGAGGTCGCCCCAGCAGCGCCGGCTGCGGGCGCGTCGGTTCCAGTGGACGCCGCACCGGCAGCAGCCGAGCCCTTGCCCGAGCTGGAGGTCGGCGCGGCGCAGGCCGATTTGGCCTCCACACAGATGCACGAAGAGCCGGCGTCCAGTGGCGGTTCCTCGCAGACCGACGGACTGACGGTCGAGGCGCTGGATCTGGGCGACATCGGTGACATCGACTTCAGCAGCCTGGGCGCAGTGCCGCCGGCGGCTCCGGCCCCGGTTCCATCGGCGGCGCCCGTGGCCACGGGGCTTGCGGTGGAGTGGGGCGGCACCAGCCTGGCCGGCGAGCCGCCGCCACGGGCCGGGGACGTAGCGGAACCGCCGTCCTGGGGGGCGACCGAACTGGCCACTGCGCTGGCGCCAATGGCGGAGCCGGCGGCGACGCCGCCTGCGGCGGACTGGCAGACCACCGACCTGGCGCGCGGCGAAGATCTGCCCGCGCTGGATCTGCCCGAGCTGCAACCCAACTGGGCCGATACGGCCACCGGTGCCTTCGAAGAGGAAGGGGCGGCAGCCCCGACGGGTGCCACCCAGCCGGCCGCGCTGCAGGAATTCGAGCTGAATCTGGAGCCGGCGCCGCCGGCCCAGCCGGTCGATGAGCAGGTCAAGGTGATCGGTGATCTGCGCATCGGCATTCCGCTGTACAACGTCTATCTGAACGAGGCCGACGAATGGTCGCGCCGGCTGGTCACCGAACTCAATGAATGGGCGCTGGAGCTGCACCAGCCCGTTCCCGACCATGCGATCGCGCTGGCGCATTCGCTGGCCGGCAGCTCGGCCACCGTGGGCTTCAAGGCGCTGTCCGATATCGCGCGGGCGCTGGAGCAGGCCATGCAGCATGTGCAGCTGCATGGGCAGGGCCGGCCCGAGCAGGCCCAGACCTTCGTCGAGGCGGCCGAAGAAATCCGCCATCTGCTGCACCAGTTTGCGGCCGGCTTCCTGAAAGAGCCCTCGGCCCGGCTGGTCGAGGCGCTGCAGGCCATTCTCGATACCGATTTCGGCCCGGGCGAAGCGGCCACGGCCGCGCCAGCGACCGGGGAACTGGACCTGGGCGATCTGAGCTTCGATTTCACTGTGGTTCCCGAAACGGCCACCGCCCCAGCAGAACCGGTTGCGGCGGCCGCAGGGGCCGCCGAGGCCGCAACCGAAGCACCGGCCCACGCCCCGGCTGCGAGCAGCCTGCCGGGAGCGGCCCAGATCGTGGTGGACGACAGCGACGAAGACATCGATGCCGTCGATGCCATCGACCCCGACCTGTTCCCGATCTTCGAGGAGGAAGCCGGTGAACTGATGCCGCAGCTGGGCGCGGCGCTGCGGCAATGGGCGGCGCGGCCCGATGACACGCAGGCGCGTCTGGAAGTGCTGCGCGTGCTGCACACCCTCAAGGGCAGCGCGCGCCTGGCCGGCGCGATGCGCTTGGGCGAGATGGCCCACCGCATGGAGTCGGCCATTGAGCAGATGGGCGGCGACTATGTGCAGGCTGCCCAGATCGAGCCCATGCTGGGCCGCTTCGACCGGATGCAGCAGGTGTTCGACGCCCTGTGCCACGGCCCTGCCGAAGCGCCGGCGCAGCCTTCCCAACCCCAGCCGGCGGCCGCGCAGGCTGCCGCTGTACCCGCCGAAGCCGAGCCGCAGCCGCAGGCCGTCACGCGGCCGGCGCCTTTCCAGATTCCGGACGCATCCGTGGCCGAGGCCGCCGCAGCACAGCAGCCGGCGCGCGCGGCCGTGGCCCCGGTGGTCAGCGCGCCTGCGGTGCGCATGCCGCAGGCAACGGCCGGGGCGCCTGCGCGCAGCGGTGCCGGGCAGACGGTGCGGGTGCGTTCGCAGCTGCTGGACCGGCTGGTCAACCAGGCCGGCGAGGTCATGATCACCCGCAGCCGCCTGGACGCGCGGCTGGGGCAGCTGCACGGCTCGCTGCACGAGCTCACCGCCAACCTGGACCGCCTGCGTGCGCATCTGCGGGATGTGGAGCTGCAGGCCGAGTCGCAGATGCAATCGCGCCTGGCCCAGGCCAAGGACAGCGCCCAGGGCTTCGACCCGCTGGAGTTCGACCGCTTCACGCGGGTGCAGGAGCTCACCCGCATGATGGCCGAGTCGGTCAACGACGTGGCCACCGTGCAGCGCAACCTGCTGCAGGCGCTCAGCGGCACCGAGGACGACCTGGTGGCGCAGGCCCGGCAGACGCGCGAGCTGCAGCGCGATCTCCTGCGCACCCGCATGATGGAATTCGAGGGCATAGCCGAGCGTCTCTACGGCGTGGTGCGGCAGGCGGCCAAGGACACGGGCAAGCAGGTCAAGCTCGACATCGTTGGCGGCCAGCTCGAAATCGACCGTGGCGTGCTCGACCGCATGGCCCCGGCTTTCGAGCACATGCTGCGCAACGCGGTGGCGCACGGGATCGAGACACCGCAGGAGCGCCTGGCGGCGGGCAAGCCGGCGGCCGGCACGATCACGATCAGCCTGAGCCAGGAAGGCAACGACGTCTCCGTCGTTTTCAGCGACGACGGCGCCGGCCTGAATCTGGCGCGCATCCGGGAAAAGGCCGTGGCCCAGGGGCTGGTGGCGCCGGGCCAGGTGCTCAGCGATGCCGAGGCGGCCAACCTGATCTTCATGCCGGGCTTTTCGACCGCTTCCAGCGTGACCGAGCTGGCCGGGCGCGGCATCGGCATGGACGTGGTGCGCTCCGAAGTGCAGGCGCTGGGCGGACGCATCGAAACATCCACCCAGGCCGGTGTGGGCACCAGCTTCAAGCTGGTGCTGCCGCTGACCACGGCCGTCACGCAGGTCATCATGCTGCGCATGGGCGAGCTCAGCATCGGCGTGCCGGCCAACCTGGTGGAGATCGTGCGCCGGCTCAGTACCGGCGAGCTCGAACAGGCCTACCGCAGCGGCACCATGTCCTATGGCGGCGAGGTCGTGCCGTTTTTCTGGGGCGGCGCCCTGTTGCAGGCCAGCAGCCGCAGCAGCGAGCACGTGGGCAAGACCCAGCCGGTGGTCATCCTGCGCAGTGCCGGCCAGCGCGTGGCCATCCACGTGGACGAGGTGCTGGGCAACCAGGAAGTGGTGGTCAAGAACCTGGGGCCGCAGCTGTCGCGGCTGCCGGGACTGGCCGGCATGTCGGTGCTCGCTTCCGGCGCGGTGGTGCTGATCTACAACCCGGTGGCGCTGGCCACGGTGTACGGGAACAAGGCGTTGGAGCTGCAGCAGGCCGCGCCCCGGACCCAGCCACAGGGGGCAGCAACGGCCCAGCCGGCCTCCGAGCAGTCCGTGTCTGCCCAGGTCAGCGATGTGCCGCTGGTGCTGGTGGTGGACGACTCCATCACGGTGCGCCGCGTTACGCAGCGGCTGCTGCGCCGCGAGGGCTATCGGGTCGCGCTGGCGGCCGACGGCCTGCAGGCGCTGGAGCGGCTGGCCGAGGAACGGCCTGCGGTGGTGCTGTCCGACATCGAAATGCCCCGCATGGACGGCTTCGATCTGGTGCGCAACATCCGCTCCGACGCGCGGCTGCGTGATCTGCCCATCATCATGATCACGTCGCGCATCGCCGAGAAACACCGCCAGCACGCCCGCGAGCTGGGCGTCAACCACTATCTGGGCAAGCCTTACTCCGAAGAGGAACTGCTGGCCCTGATCCGCCAGTACACCGCCCAGCCGGTGGCGGCCTGAGCCGGGCGCGCTGCCCGAATCAGCGCGCTGGCTCGGGCGTGCGAACCACCGCATAACGCTGCAGGGTCCGCGCGCGGGCGGCGTCATGATCGACCAGCGGGGCCGGATAGTCGCGGCCGAGCTGAATGCCGGCGGTCTGCAGGACCTGCGGCTCGGCCAGCCAGGGGGCGTGGATCGCGGCATCGGGCAGGGCCGCCAGCTGGGGCAGATAGCGGCGGATGAAACGACCCTGCGGGTCGAACTTGCGGCTCTGGCTCACCGGGTTGAAGATGCGGAACCACGGCTGCGCGTCGCAGCCGCTGGAGGCGACCCACTGCCAGCCGCCGTTGTTGGCCGCGAGGTCATAGTCGTTGAGTTTTTCGGCGAAATAGCGCTCGCCCCAGCGCCAGTCCAGCCCCAGGTCCTTGACCAGAAAGCTGCCGGCGATCATGCGCAGGCGGTTGTGCATATAGCCGGTCTGGTTGAGCTGGGCCATCGCCGCATCGACGATGGGGTAGCCGGTGCGCCCGGCGCACCAGGCGGCGAACAGGGACTGCGCGCCAGCGCCCTGTTCCCAGCGGATGGCGTCGTAGGCGGGCTTGAAAGCGCGCTCGACCACGTGCGGGAAATTGGCCAGGATCTGGAAGTAGAAATCGCGCCAGCACAACTCGCCCAGCCAGGTGGCTGCGCCGGCGCTGCCGACGGCGCAGCGCTGCAGCGCCAGGCGCACCAGCTCCCGGATCGAGACGGTGCCGAAGCGCAGGTGCGTGCTGAGGTAGCTGGGGCCCTTGAGGGCCGGGTAGTCGCGCGTGCTGTGGTAGTGGTCGATGCGCTGCAGGAAGTCGTCCAGCAGCGCGCGTGCGCCATGGGTACCGGTGGGCAGCCGCAGCTGGGCCAGATTGGTGGGCTCGAAACCCAGCTGCGCGAGCGTGGGCAGGGGCTGGCGGTAGGCGGCAGGGCGTGGCGCCAGCCGGCCGGCCAGCTCGGTGCTGGCCAGTTGCGGCGGCGGATGCTGGTTCAGCCGGGCCAGCCAGGCCCGTTTGTAGGGCGTGAAAACGGTGTAGGGCGTGCCTGCGCCGGTCAGCAGCTCGCGCCCTTCGAAGATCACATGGTCCTTGCAGGTGTGCAGCGCGATGCCGGCGGCTGCCAGCAGCCCGCGCACACGGGCGTCGCGGGCCTGGGCGGCGGGTTCGTAGTCGTGGGCGGCATAGACGGCCTGGACCCCGAGGGCTTGCGCCACGGCCGGCACCACCGCCGGGGCCTGGCCTTGCTGCACGATCAGCCCGGCGTGTTCGTCCCGGGCGTGCGCGCGCAACTCGGCGTCCAGCTCGTGCACGCAGGCCAGTATGAACTCCACGCGCCGGTCCGCGCGCGGCAGCGGATCCAGGATGTCGCGGTCGAAGACGAACAGCGCATGCACGCGCCGGCATTGTTGCAGCGCCAGCGCCAGCGCGGCGTGGTCCTGCACCCGCAGGTCGCGGCGAAACCAGACCAGACCAAGATCGAAGAGCGGAGGCATCGCGTCGCTAAAATGAAAGCATGGCCGATGATTCTGCATCCATCAACCTGACGAATCATTTCCTGATCGCCATGCCCGGTCTGGCCGACCAGACTTTCGCCAAAAGCGTGGTCTATCTGTGCGAGCACAGCGAGCGGGGAGCGTTGGGCCTGATGATCAACAAACCCACCGACATCAGCCTGCAGCAGCTTTTCGAGAAGGTCGAACTGCCGCTGGGCCGGGCGGATCTGCGCGATGCCCCGGTGTTTCACGGCGGGCCGGTGCAGACCGAGCGCGGCTTCGTGCTGCACGAGGCCGTGCGTGCGGAGGACTCGACCGAACCGGTGTATGCATCGACCATGGTCATACCCGGCGGGCTGGAGATGACCACCTCGCGCGACGTGCTGGAAGCCCTGTCCACCGGCGCGGGGCCGGCGCGGGTGCTGGTGTCGCTGGGCTACTCGGCCTGGGCCCAAGGGCAGCTCGAATCGGAAATCGGCGAAAACAGCTGGCTGATCGTGCATGCCGATCCGCAGGTGATCTTCGACACCCCGGTGGAGCAGCGCTACGACCGGGCGCTGGCGCTGCTGGGCCTGCAGGCCTGGATGCTCTCGCCCGAGGCGGGCCACGCATGAACGCCGCGCCCACGCCCGCTGCAGCGTCCGTTCCTCCTGCATTACAGACCTTTCTGGCTTTCGATTTCGGTCTCAAGCGCACCGGGGTGGCCGTGGGCAACCGGCTGCTGCGCCGCGCGCAGCCGCTGCCGACGATACGGGCCGAGGGAGATGCCCGTTTCGCTTCGATCGCCCAGTGCCTGCGCCAGTGGCAGCCCGATGCGCTGGTGGTGGGGGTGCCTTATCACCCGGACGGCGCCGCGCACGACAATACGCAGCGTGCGCGCCGCTTTGCCCGCCAGTTGCGGGGCCGTTTCGGTTTGCCGGTGTACGAGGTGGACGAGCGCTACAGCACCACCGAGGCCCGCTCCAGCGGCGCGACCGACGCCGATGCCGGCGCGGCCTGCGTGATCCTGGAGCAGTTTTTGAGGAGTCTGGAATGAGCGAGGAGGGAGCCCTCTATCTCGATGCTGAAGCGCTGTACGGCGAGCTGCGCCGTGGCGTGCAGGCGCTGTGCCAGCCGCAGACCCGGCTGGTGGGCATTGCCTCGGGCGGCGCCTGGCTGGCCGAGCGGCTGCAGGCCGACCTCGGCCTGGCCGGCGCGCCGGGTGTCATTTCCTCCGCGCTGCACCGCGACGACTATGCCCGCCGCGGTCTGGCCGCCAGCGCCCAGACCCGGCTGCCTTTCGACGTGAACGAGGCGCGCATCGTGCTGCTGGACGACGTGCTCTACACCGGGCGCACGATACGCGCCGTGCTCAACGAGCTGTTCGATTACGGTCGGCCGGCTTGCGTGCAGCTGGCCGTGCTGGTGGACCGCGGTGGGCGCGAACTGCCGATCCAGCCCGACTACGCGGCCGCGCGTGTGGCGCTGGCGCCGGCGCAGTCTCTGGCGCTGGCGCGCGATGCCCAGGGCCGCTTCCAGTTTCGCGTCGAGGCCGCCTGACGCACCGCCCCTCTTCACCGCCCCAGCTCCGACCATGCTGTACTCCCGCCACCCCCAGCTCAACAAACACGGCGAGCTCATCCATCTGCTGTCCACCGAGGGCCTGCCGCGCGACATCCTGCTGCACATCCTGGACACGGCGACCAATTTCGTCAGCGTCAGCGACCGCGAGGTCAAGAAAGTGCCGCTGCTGCGTGGCAAGAGCGTGTTCAACCTCTTCTTCGAGAACTCCACCCGCACGCGCACGACCTTCGAGATCGCCGCCACCCGGCTGTCGGCCGACGTCATCAACCTGGACATCGCGCGTTCTTCCACCGCCAAGGGCGAATCGCTGCTGGACACCATCGCCAACCTCAGCGCCATGGCTGCCGACATGTTCGTGGTGCGCCACAGCGAGTCGGGAGCGCCCTATCTGATCGCCCAGCACGTGGCGCCGCATGTGCACGTCATCAACGCCGGCGACGGGCGCCACGCCCACCCCACCCAGGGGCTGCTGGACATGTACACCATCCGGCACTACAAGAAGGATTTCAGCAACCTGACCGTGGCCATCGTCGGCGATGTGCTGCACTCCAGGGTGGCGCGCTCGGACATCCACGCGCTGACCACGCTGGGCTGTCCGGAGGTGCGCGTGGTCGGCCCCAAGACCCTGGTGCCGGCGACGCTGGCGCCGATGGGGGTGCGGGTGTGCCACACGCTGGAGGAGGGCATCCGCGACGCGGACGTGATCATCATGCTGCGCCTGCAGAACGAGCGCATGAGCGGCGCGCTGCTGCCTTCCAGCCAAGAGTATTTCAAGAGCTTTGGCCTGACGCCGGAGAAGCTGCAACTGGCCAGGCCGGACGCCATCGTCATGCACCCCGGGCCGATCAATCGTGGCGTCGAGATCGACTCGGCCGTGGTGGACGGCCGCCAGAGCGTGATCCTGCCCCAGGTTACCTTTGGCATCGCGGTGCGCATGGCGGTGATGAGCATAGTGGCCGCCAACGAGGCCTGAACGGGACAACTGGACCATGAAACTGCTGATCAAGAGCGGCCGCGTCATCGATCCGGCCAGCAACCGCGACGAAATCGCCGATGTGGCCATCGCGGCCGGGCGCATCGTGGCCATCGGGAGCGCGCCGGCCGATTTCACGCCCAACCGCACCATCGACGCGGCCGGCTGCATCGTCAGCCCCGGTCTGGTGGATCTGGCGGTGCGCCTGCGCGAACCCGGCTACGAGCATGCCGGCATGCTGGAGTCCGAAATGGCTGCCGCCGTGGCCGGCGGCGTGACCAGCCTGGCCTGCCCACCCGACACCGATCCGGTGCTGGACGAGCCCGGCCTGGTGGACATGCTCAAGGCCCGGGCCGAAAAACTCCATCAGGCGCGGGTGTTCCCGGTCGGCGCGCTGACCCGGGGGCTGGCCGGTGAGGTGCTGACCGAAATGGTCGAGCTCACCGAGTCGGGCTGCGTGGCTTTCAGCCAGGCCGACGCCACGCTGGCCAATACCCAGGTCTTGCAACGCGCCTTCCAGTACGCCAGCACTTTCGGCTACGCGGTCTGGCTGCGCCCGAACGACCACTACCTGGGCCAGGGCGTGGCGGCCAGCGGGCCGCTGGCCACCCGGCTGGGGCTGTCGGGCGTGCCGGTGGCGGCCGAAACCATTGCGCTGCACACGATCTTCGAGCTGATGCGCGCCAGCGGCGCGCGGGTGCACCTGTGCCGTCTTAGTAGCGCAGCCGGCGTGGCCCTGGTGCGCCAGGCCAAGGACGCGGGGCTGCCCGTGACCTGCGACGTGAGCATCAACTCGCTGCATCTGACCGATACCGACATCGGCTACTTCGACAGCCGCATGCGGCTGAACCCGCCGCTGCGCCAGCAGGCCGACCGGCAGGCCCTGCGCGAGGCGCTGGCCGACGGCACGATCGACGCCCTGGTTTCCGACCACAACCCGGTGGGAGAAGACGCCAAGGCGCTGCCGTTTGCCGAAGCCGAGCCCGGCGCCACCGGCGTCGAGCTGCTCTTGGGTCTGGCGCTGAAGTGGGGGCAGGAAAGCGGCGTGGGGCTGACGCGCGCGCTGGCTGTGCTCACCAGCGAGCCGGCGCGCGTGCTGGGGCCGGCGCTGGGCACGCTGCAGCACAGCCTGGGGCAGCTCGTGGCCGGTGGCGTGGCCGATGTGTGCGTCTTCGACCCCCAGGCCGGCTGGACCGTGCAGCCGCAGCAGCTGCGCAGCAAGGGCCGGCATACGCCCTTTGCCGGGCATGAGCTGCCGGGGCGGGTGCGCTGCACCATCGTCGGAGGCCAGCTTGCCTACCAGGCGGGCTGACGCGCCTGCACAGGTTTCGCCCTGGCTGGCAGCGTGGCGGCTGGCCCGGGCGCTGGTTCATGTCCTGGCCGGCCTGCTGACCATCCTGCTGCGCTTTCCGCGCCTGAGCACCGAGCAGCGCGAACTGCGGGTGCAGATCTGGTCGCGCGCGCTGCTGGCCTGCCTGGGCGTGCGGCTGCAAGTGCAGGGACCTGCGGCCTTGCCGGGCCCGCTGCTGATCGTGGCCAACCACATTTCCTGGCTGGACATCGCGTCGCTGCACGCCGCGCGCTATTGCCGGTTCGTCTCCAAGGCCGATGTGGCACGCTGGCCGCTGATCGGCCGGCTTGCCGGCGGGGTGGGCACGCTGTTCATCCAGCGCGAATCGCGCCGCGATGCGATGCGCGTCGTGCACCACATGGCCGAGCGCCTGCGCGCCGGCGAGGTGCTGGCGGTTTTTCCCGAGGGCACCACCAGCGACGGCAGTGGCCTGCTGCCGTTTCACGCCAACCTGCTGCAGGCGGCCCTGGCGGCCGATGCACCGGTGCAGCCGGTCAGCCTGCAGTACCTGGACGGCCGCAGCGGCCAGCGCAGCGCCGCCCCCGCCTATGTGGGAGACGACACCCTGCTGGCTTCGCTGTGGCGCACCGCCCGCGCCCGCGACCTGACCGTGCGGCTGGTGTTCGGCCCGCCCCAGCAGGCCCATGGACGCGACCGGCGCCGCTGGGCGCAGGATCTGCGTGAGCAGGTGCTCAGCCTGCGGGCGTGACCGCCCGCTGCAGCGGCACGGGCTGGGCCGCACCGGCGCGCTGCTCGCAAGGCAGCTGGCACAGCTCGCGCTGGCGCACCGGACAGCAGCGGTTGAAGGTGACCACATGGTCCACCTGCGGCCGGATGCCGATCCATTCGCCAATTTTGTGGTCGTGGTGGCTGGGCACGTGGGCCAGCACCGTCTGGCCGTTGGCCAGGCGCAGGGTGTAGAGGAACTCCGAGCCGCGAAAGGCCTTGCGCACGATCTCGGCCTTCACCGGCGCGTCGTCGTCATGCACGATGTCGTCGGCGCGCAGCAGCACGTCGCATTCGCCGCCGTCGAAGGCGCAGGGCAGCGGACACTCGGCCACGTCGGTCAGCTCGCCCAGCGGCGTCTGCACCACCGTCTGCCCGTCGATCTGCCGGATGGTGGCCGGGGCGAACACGCCGTGGCCGATGAAGTCGGCCACGAAGCGGGTGGCCGGACGGTGGTACAGCGTGTAGGCATCGTCCCACTGGTGCAGGGTGCCTTCGTGCATCACCCCGATCGTGTCGCCGATCGCAAAGGCTTCGAGCTGGTCGTGCGTGACCAGCAGCGCCGTGGCCTGGGCTTCCTTGAGGATGGTGCGCACCTCATGGGCCAGGCGCTCGCGCAGATCCACGTCCAGGTTGGAAAAGGGCTCGTCCAGCAACAGCAGCCGCGGCTGCGGAGCCAGCGCGCGCGCCAGCGCCACGCGCTGCTGCTGCCCGCCGGATAGCTCGTGCGGGTAGCGTCCCTCGCTGCCTTGCAGACCGACCAGCTCCAGCACTTCGCGCACGCGCTGGCGCCGCCGGTCGGTATCCAGATGGGCGATGCCGAAGGTCACGTTGCCGGCCACGTCCAGGTGGGGAAACAGCGCATAGTCCTGGAACACCATGCCGATGCGGCGGGCTTCCGGCGGCAGTTGCCGCCCCGCCCGGCTGACCACTTCCCCGTCCAGCAGAATTTCGCCGGCGCTCACGGGCTCCAGGCCGGCGACGGCGCGCAGCAGCGTGGTCTTGCCGCAGCCCGAGGGGCCGATCAGCACGCCGATGTCGCCCGCCCGCAGGCCCAGCGAGACGTCGCGCACCGCCGGCTGGGGTGCGCCTTCGTAGCGGACTTGCAGCTGTCGGACTTCCAGGAACATGTGGGCCATTGTAGATGCTTACAATTCTCAGTTGCGTCCGCCGCACTGCGCCCAGCGGGCCGCTTCGCATGATTCTGCGCCGTCTTCGCCATTTCCTCCTGCTGCTGCTGACGGTGGCCTTGATGCTGCCGGTGCTAGCCTTGCTGGGGGCCTGGTGGCCAGCGGCCGGCGTGGCGCCGGCGCTGGACATCCTGCGCGAGATGGCCGCCACCGTCCTGCCCGACTATGTGTGGACTTCGCTGGGGCTGAGCCTGCTGGTGGCCGCAGGCGTCACCGTGGTAGGGCTGGGCGCGGCGGCTGCGGTGACCCTGTTCGAGTTTGCGGGGCGGCGCTTTTTCGAGTGGGCGCTGCTGCTGCCGCTGGCCATGCCGGCCTATGTGGTGGCCTATGCCTACACCGATTTCCTGCAGTACAGCGGGCCGCTGCAAACCGCAATCCGTGCCGCCACTGGCTGGCAAGGGCGGGTCTTCCCTGAAATCCGCAACACGGTGGGGGCGGCCTGGGTGCTGACCTTCACGCTGTATCCCTATGTCTATTTGCTGGCCCGCACGGCCCTGCTGGAGCGCGCCACGCACCTGATGGAGGCGGCCCGCCTGCTGGGCGCGCCGCTGCGGCGGCGCATCCGCGAAGTGGCGCTGCCGCTGGCGCGGCCGGCCGTGGCCGCCGGCGTGGCGCTGGCGCTGATGGAAACGCTGGCCGACTACGGCGTGTCCAGCTACTTCGGCATCCAGACCTTCACGACCGGCATCTTCAAGGCCTGGCTGGCGATGGACAACCGCATCGCGGCGGCCCAGCTGGCCACGCTGCTGCTGGCGCTGGTGGCGCTGCTGCTGTGGCTGGAACACCGCTCGCGGCGCCGGCTGCGCTTTGCCGCCAGCCGCCCCAGCCGGCACTCCGGTGCCGAGGCCAGGCCGGTGAGGCTGCGCGGCGCTGCGTGCGCGCTGGCCTGGCTGGTCTGCGGCGGGCCCCTGCTGGCCGGCTTCGTGGCGCCGGTGCTGTTCATGTTCCGGCCCCTGATCGCCGACTGGTCGGTGCTGCCCTGGGACCGCTTCGTCGTCTGGGCTGGCCACAGCGTGCGGCTGGGACTGCTCAGCGCCGCGCTGGCCGTGGCGCTGGCGCTGGCGCTGGCCTATGCGCAGCGCCGCAGCCCGGACGGCTGGACCCGCGCGGTGGTGCGGCTGGCCGGTCTGGGCTACGCGGTGCCGGGGGCGGTCGTGGTCGTCGGGCTGCTGCTGCCGGTGGGCTGGCTGCAGGCCGCCTGGCCGCAAGGCAGTGTGGCCTCGTGGGTCACGGCCACTTCGCTGGGGCTGGTCTGGGCCTATCTGGTGCGCTTCATCGCGGTGGCCCTGCAGTCGGTGCAAAGCGGCTATGCCCGCATTCCGCCCAGCTACGACGACAGCGCGCGCCTGCTGGGCAGCGACGGCTGGGCCCTGCTGCGCCGCGTGCATGCGCCGCTGCTGCGCCCCTCGATCGTCGCAGCCCTGCTGCTGGTGTTCGTGGACGTGATGAAGGAGCTGCCCGCCACGCTGGTGCTGCGGCCGTTCGACAGCGACACCCTGGCCGTGGTGGCCTACCAGCTGGCGCGCGACGAGCGGCTGGGCGAAGCCGCGCTGCCTTCGCTGGCGCTGGTGCTGGTGGGGCTGATCCCGGTGCTGCTGCTGAGCCGCTCGCTGCGGCAGCGCCAGCCGCTGCCCCGCGGCTGACGCAGGTGCCCCCGAGGGCATTACTCCTCAGCTTGCAGGGGTATAGAATGAAAATGTTCTTATATCCGGATATACACCTGCTGTCATGAGCAAGCGTTCCATACAGGCCAGCCCGGCCACGGTGACCGATTCGGATCAGGTGTTCGAACTGGCGGCGGAAGTGTTTCGCGTGATGTCCGCGCCGATGCGCCTGAAGATCATCAGCCATCTGTGCGATGGGGAGCGCAACGTCAGCTATCTGCTGAGCAAGATCGACACCACCCAGCCCAATATGTCGCAGCACCTGACCACGCTGTACCAGGCCGGGGTGCTGGGCAAGCGGCGCGAGGGGGTGCAGATCTATTACCGCATCATCGACGAGCGCGTGGCCGCGCTGTGCCGCGCGGTGTGTACCCAGATCGCCGCGGACGCGCAGTTCGATCCGCCGTCCGAAGAAAAGGCCGCTGCGCCGACTGCCTGAACTGCACGCCACGGAAAACGAAAAACGGGGCCCGTTGGGGCCCCGTTGTCTTTCGTGCCGCGTGGCAGGCGCTGGCTGCTCAGGGCTTCAGATAGACATAGCCTTCCTGGGCCTGGAGCCGGGCGATTTCGGCCACGCCCGAGGGCACGATCTTGGCTTCCATCACCACGCGGTCCGGGCTGATGTTGCGGCTGACCAGCGTGTTGTTGCAGACGCGGAACTCGACGCCCCTACCGGCCAGATCACCAATGGTGCCGGCGAATTCGCGGCCCTGGGCGTCCTTGGCGTCCTGCAGCAGGAAATTGATGCCCGCCCCGTGCGTGACCACGACGATCTTGTCTTTGGGCGCGGCGTTGATGTGGTTGCGGACGTTGTTCAGGATCAGCGGCACCGTGTTGACATCGGTGTTGATGTGATAGACGGCCTTGGCCGGTTGGGGTTCGCTGGTCGTGGCGCAGCCGCCCAGGCCGAGGACGCCGGCAGCCAGCAGCAAGAAGGTGGCGAGGATGCGTTGCATGGTTGTCTCCTGGAGTGTGGCAACGAAAAAAGGGCCGGCTTGTCGCCGGCCCCCAGACCCCGGCCCACCGGGGAGCGGGCCGGGGTGAGGCGGGATCACAGCAATGTATCGGCCCAGATGTTCTGGGCCCAGTTCATCGCGTAAATGCCCTCGAGCTCGTTGGGGGCGGTGGAGACGCCGCCGGAGCCGGGCACGGTCTTGTAGGTCTTCTCGTTGGCGTCGTACTGGTGCACCGATGCCACATGCACCACCAGCTTGTCGTCCACGAAGCTGTAGCAGGTGTTGGTCAGCAGCGGCTGCGGGTTGACCGCCATGCCCGAGAGTTCGGCCACCACCGCGGCAGCCACCACCTTGCCATGCGAGTTGGCCATGTGGCCGGACTTGGGCATCAGCGGGGCGGCCAGCACCGAGTCGCCGATGACGTGGATGTCCTTGGCGGCGGTGGACTCGAAGGTCAGGTAGTTGACGTTGCACCAGCGGCCGTTGGCGTTGGCCAGGCCGGACTGCATCGCGATCAGGCCCGCGCTCATGTTGGGCAGGACGTTGAGCACGTCGGCCTTGACATCGTCGGCGGTCTCGAACTTGATGGTCTTGTTCTTGCCGTCCACCGCGATGGCCTTGTGGTTGCCGCGGTATTCCAGGATGCCGGCGTAGTTCTCGGCCCAGAACTTCTTGAACAGCGGCCCCTTGGAGGTGACGTCCGGGTTGGCGTCCAGGATCAGCACCTTGGAGCGCGGCTTGGCTTTCTTGAAGTAGTTGGCGACCTGGCTGGCCCGCTCGTAGGGGCCGGGCGGGCAGCGGTAGGGCGCCAGCGGAATCGCGATCGCATAGACGCCGCCGTCGGGCATGGCTTCGAGCTGGCGGCGCAGGGCCACGGTCTCGGGGCCGGCTTTCCAGGCCTGGATGGCCTGGCCGGCGGCGGTGGCGTCTTTCAGGCCTTCGATGCTGCCCCACATGAAGTCGATGCCGGGCGAGACGATGAGCTTGTCATAGCCGATCTTGGCCCCGCCGGCGAGCAGGACGGTCTTTTTGCCGCGGTCGATCTCGACGACGCGGTCGCGGGCGTGGATGACGCCATGCTTCTCGCGCAGGCTGTCGTAGCGCGTGGTGATGTCGCCCATGGTCTTGGAGCCGCCGATCACCAGGTTGGAAATCGGGCAGGAGATGAAGCTGTCGTTCGGCTCGACCAGCACCACGTCGATCTGGTAGTTGGACAGCATGCGCACGTATTTGGCCGCGGTGGCGCCGCCATAGCCGCCGCCGATGACCACGACCTTGGCCTTGGCCGGAACGGGGGTGGTGGTGGCGCAGCCCACCATCGACAGGGTGCCCAGCGCGAGCGAGGCCTGAACGAAATTGCGTCGTTTCATGGGATGTGTCTCCGGGCGGGTCAGCGCTTGAGGGCGGCGAAATAGGTGGCGACGGACTGGATCTGCTCTTCGGTCAGGCCCTTGGTCAGCTGGTGCATCACGGTGGCCGGGCGCGTGCCATCCCGGAAGGCTTTCATCTGCGCCACCATGTAGTCGCGCGGCATGCCGGCCAGCGAGGGAATGGCCGAGCCGTCGGTGGTGCGGCCTTCGGTGCCGTGGCAGTTGGCGCAGGTGGCCGCCAGCGCGCGCTGGTGCAGCTTGACGGTGTCCTGGGGGGTGGCGGCCGATGCCGACAGAGCCGTCGCGGCCCCGAGCAGCGCGGCAATCCGTAGGGTGAGGTGGCGCATGAGAGTCTCCGTATCAGGGGAAAACACGTGAAATATCACTCACTGCGAATGTAGTGAGTGCAGCGCCCGATTGTCGTGCGTATTTACCCTCGGTTCGCTGACGGCGCGCACATGCCCATAACGCCGCTGCTGGCAGCCGCGTGTCCGAGGAGGCTGGCGAAGCGGTGGCGCGATCAGGAAGCCGTCAGGGGGCTTGCCATCATGGGGCCTTCATGTTGGCCGGGGTGCCGACCACGCGCTCGGCCGGGGCGTGGGTCTGCGCGGGACTGTCCATCAGCCGGTCGGTCAGGCCGGCGCCGGCCCACATGCCCACCAGCGCCAGCCATGCCGTTAGCGCGAACACCGAGCCGCCGGTCATGCCCGCGCCCACCGCGCAGCCGCCGGCCAGCATCGAGCCAAAGCCCATCAGGATGGCGCCGGCGATGTAGCGGCGCATGCTGTAGCCGTCCTTGAAGCCTTCGAGCTGGAACTCCTTGCCCACCATGGCGCCGATGAAGGAGCCGGCGAACACCCCGGGCAGCAGGCCGAAGTCGAAGCCGATGGCCGGAGCGGGCGAGGACAGCACGCGCATCAGCCATTCGGCCGACGGGCCGCTGAAGGTCAGTCCCTGCACCTGCACGGCGCCAAAAGCCGCCTGCGACACCTGGTAGGTGTACCACCAGCCGGCGGCCACGGCCGCGCCGGTGCCGATGCCGCCTACCCATTTCCACAGGCCCCAGCCGCTGCGGATCGCAAAGTACAGCGCGGCGGCGAACCACACGCCGCCGACGGCCAGCCCGCCCCAGTGGCCGATGCCGGTCAGCGCCAGCAGGTCGCGGCTGGCGCCGCCTTCGACGGTCCACCAGCTGCTGATTTCCAGCCGCAGCGGCGCCAGGGCGCCGCCCAGGGCCGCCTGGGCCGTGACGGCGAAGATCAGTCCCGACAGCAGGGCGCGCAGATTGCCGTTGGCCGACAGCACCAACAGGCGGCTGGCGCAGCCGCGCGTCATGATCATGCCCGCGCCGAACAGCAGCCCGCCGATCAGCGCGCCCGAGAGGCTGCCGCGCGCGGCGATCTGCCGCGCCGTGCCGGTGTCCAGCCAGTGCAGCACGATCAGGCCCTGCACCAGCACCACGGCGGTGGAGAAGGCCAGCAGCCAGACCGACAGCTTCTCGCCGAACTTGCGGTGCCAGAATTCGATGGTGGCCGCCCGCAGGCAGAACTTGGAGCGTTGGGCGAAGAAACCGAACAGCAGGCCTATCACCAGACCGCCGACGGCCAGCAGCGGCTTTTCGCCGTACTGCTCAAGCAGGGTTGCCAGATCCATGGGGGCACACCATAATTTCGTATTTGCTTATATTGCATGCTAAACATCATTCGAAGGGCGCAACTTGATCTCCCTCAAGAACCGCGTGAGGCGCAGAGGGCTTGTGCGTCCAAGGAGGCACGGGGCGTGAACATCGGGCTGTGGTGGCGGCAAGCCGGCCGTCTGCTGGCCGTCGTCGCGGGGCTGTGGGTCGCAGGCGCTGCTGCCGAGCCGCCGATGCAGGCGCAGCAGGTGTCGGCATCGGCCTGGTTCGTCGAAGGGCTGTCGGCGCTGGGTTCGCCGGCCAACCAGAATTTCATTTCCAACGCCGGCTTCGTCGTGACGCCGGCGGGGGTGGTGGTGATCGATGCGCTGGGCTCGCCGGCGTTGGCCGAGCGGCTGCTGGGCCAGATCCGCCGCGTGACCGACAAACCGGTCACGCATGTGATCGTCACCCACTATCACGCCGACCATATCTACGGCCTGCAAACCTTCAAGGCCCAAGGCGCGCGCATCATCGCGCACGCGGCGGCCAAGGCCTACCTGAATTCCGACACCGCGCGGCTGCGCCTGCAGGCTTCGCGCGAGGAGCTGGCGCCCTGGATCGACGAGAACACCCGGCTGGTCGAGGCCGACGAGTGGATCGCAGGCGATCGCGACCTGCGCGTGGGTGGGGTGGAGTTCCAGATCCGCGCGGTCGGGCCGTCGCACACGCCGGAGGATCTGGTGGTCTATCTGCCTTCCGAACAAGTGCTGTTTGCCGGCGACCTGGTGTTTCGCAGCCGCATTCCCTATGTCGGGCAGGCCGACAGCCGCCAGTGGATCCTGGCGCTGGAGCGGCTGCTGCGCTTCGATGCGCGGGTCATCGTGCCCGGGCACGGGCCGCTGTCGCACGAGGCGCGCCAGGACATGCAGCTCACCCACGACTACCTGGTCTATCTGCGCCAGAGCATGGGCAAGGCGGCGGCCAATCTGGAGCCGTTCGACGAAGCCTACCGCAACACCGACTGGAGCCAGTTCGAGCACCTGCCGCTGTTTCGCGTCGCCAACCGCATGAACGCCTACAACACCTATCTGCTGCTGGAGCAGGAGGGCGGCAACAAGTGAGGGGCGGCTGCATCACGCGCCGCGGCCTGCTGGCGGCGGCTGCCGCCTGGCCGCCGCTGTCGGCGCGGGCCGCCGAGCTGCCTGCGGCGCACCATCTGAAAGACGAACTGGCGGCGGCGCTGGCGCGGCGTCAGCCGCTGGTGATCATGGTCAGCCTGGAGGGCTGCCCGTTCTGCAAGGTCGCGCGCGACCATTACCTGGTGCCGCTACACCAGCAGGAGGGCGTGCCGATCGCCCAGGTGGACATGCGCAGCCGCACCCGGGTGTACGACTTTCAGGGGCGGCTGGTCACGCACGACGATCTGGCGCGCCAGTGGAAGATCCGCATCGCGCCCACCGTGCTCTTCTTCGGCCGCGGCGGGGTAGAGGTGGCCGAGCGCCTGGTGGGCGGCTCGATCCCGGACTTCTACGGCGCCTATCTGGAACAGCGCATCGCCGCCGCCCGCGCCGCGCTGAAAGCCGGGTGAGCCCGGCTTCGGGTAAACGGCGCTTGTGTCCTGCTGCAGGCCGTCGGAAGATGCCTCCCCGACTGCTGCGCTCCAACCGGCCGGGAGATCACCATGAACATGAGCTATACGCACAAACTGACGCTTTCGATGGCTGTGCCCACCGCGATGGTGGCCGGGGCCGGGGGCTGCGTGGTGGCCGGCGCTTTCTGGCTGCAGGCGCAGGCGCAGCGGGTCGATGCGGCCGTCATGGCCGGGCATCTGCAGCTGGGCGCGGTGCTCACGGCGGTGCTGACGCTGCTGTGCGTGGGCGTCTGCCTGGGCTTTACGGTCTGGATCCGGCGCACCGCGCGCCAGGTGCTGGGGGGCGAGCCCAGCGGGGCCCAGGCCGCCCTGGGCCAACTGGCCGATGGCAATCTCGGGCTGGCCTTGCCGGCGGCGCCGGCCGGCAGCCTGCTGGGCTCGGTGGGCCGGCTGCATCAGGCCCTGCGGACCACCGTGCAGCAGATCCATCAGGCCAGCGGCAGCATTGCCACCGCCACCACTGAAATCGCCCAGGGCAACCTGGATCTGAGCCAGCGCACCGAACAGGCCGTCGCCCACCTGCAGGGCACGGCCGCCCGCATGGACGCGCTGAACCGGGGGCTGCAGGAGACGGTCGAAATGGCGCGGCAGGCGCATGCGCAGGCTGCCGACGCAGCGGATCTGGCGGCGCGCGGCGGCGCGGTGGTGCAGGAGGTCGTGCAGGCCATGGATGGCATCCATGGCAGCTCCCGGCGTATCCACGACATCATTGGCGTCATCGACGGCATCGCCTTTCAGACCAACATCCTGGCGCTCAACGCCGCGGTGGAGGCGGCCCGCGCCGGCGAGCAGGGGCGGGGCTTTGCGGTGGTCGCTGGTGAAGTGCGCGGCCTGGCCGGCCGCAGTGCCGAGGCAGCGCGGGAAATCAAGGCGCTGATCGAGGACTCGGTGGCGCGCGTGCAGGCCGGCGCTGCTCAGGCCCAGCAGGCCGGGCAGCTGATGCACGACATCGTGGCGGCCGTGCAGCGGCTGCGTACCGCGATGGAAGGCATCAGCCAGACCAGCCGGGCCCAGGCGGCCGGTCTGGACGACATCCATGCCGCGATAGGGCAGCTGGATCAGTTCACCCAACACAACGCCGCGCTGGTGGAGCAGTCGGCCGCGGCGGCGGCCAGCCTGCGCGAGCAGGTGGCGGGTCTGGAGGCGGCCGTGCGCGCGTTCCGGGAGTAAGGGATAGTCCGCAGCGGCCATCGCCCCGGGCGGCCTGTGGGGCTGGCAGAAAACTCCTATACTTTGGCGCTTAACCCCTGGGGGTATTGAAAGCCCGGGGGCGATGGCCAAACGCAGAAAACACAGGAGTGCAAGTGGACCGTACCGATGGATGCGAAGTGCCGCACAAGCCCTACTGGCCGGCCTGGCTGGCCGGTCTGGCGCTGGGCGTGGTGCTGCTGTTGACTTTTGTGCTGACCGGGCACGGCCTGGGGGCCACCGGCTTCACGACGCGGCTGACGGCCTGGCTGGGCGACGTCGTTGCGCCGCAATGGACGCTGGCCAATGACTACCTCGGCCCGATGCTGGAAGACGGCGCGGTGCTGTCGTCCTGGATCACCTGGCAGGTGCTGGGCGTGTTCCTGGGCGCGCTGCTGTCGGCCTGGCTGGCCGGGCGCATGGCCTGGCGCATCGAAGGTGCGGCCAGCGCCGGGCGCGTGGGCCGGCTGCTCAAGGCGCTGGCCGGCGGCGTGCTGGCGGGGGTGGGCGCGCGCATCGCGGCCGGCTGCACCAGCGGCGTGGGCCTGTCGGGCGCGGCGGTGCTCAGCGTGGCCGGCTTCGTCTTTCTGGGGGCTTTCTTCGTCGCGGGCCTGATCGCGGCGCGTCTGAGCGGCGGAGGTGTCAAATGATCGATGCAGTGATCGCCGTCTTGCTGGGCGTGGGTTTTGGCTTCGTGCTGGAGCGCGCCGGTTTCGGCAGCGGCTGCAAGCTCACGGCCCAGTTCCGCCTGACCGACTGGTCGGTGTTCAAGGTCATGTTCACGGCCATCGTGTTCACTGCGGTCGGGCTGTACCTGCTGGAGCGGGCCGGCTGGCTGCAGGCACAGGGGCTGTATGTGCCGATTCCCTATCTGTGGGCCATCGCGGTCGGTGGCGCGCTGATCGGCGTGGGTTTTGCGGTCGGCGGCTATTGCCCGGGCACGGCGGCCGTGGGGCTGACGACCGGCCGCATCGACGCGCTGGTCTTCTTCGCCGGTCTGCTCGGCGGGACCTGGCTGTTTGCCGCGCTGTTCCCCCAGTTCGAGGCGCTGACCACGGCCGGTGAATACACCGGCGGCGACCGCCTGCCTGAAGCGCTGGGCGTGCCCGAGTGGCTGGTGCTGGCCGTGCTGGTGGCTGCGGCGGTGGGCGTCTATTTCCTCGGAGGCTGGTTCGAGCGCCGTGCGCGCGCGGCCGGCCAGGCTTGATTCGTTTCAATACAAGGAGCTTCGTCATGCAACGCAGTCGCAAGAATCTCGCCCCGCTGGTGTCGGCCCTGGCCCTGGCCTTGGGCACGGTGCCGGCCGCCACGTTGGCCCAGGCCCAGGATGCGCCGGTGCGCGCGGGCAACCCCTGTGCCGGCAATCCCTGCGGCGGGGCCAAGCGCCGCGCCCGGGCCGACAACCCCTGTGCCGGCAACCCCTGCGCGGGTGCCAAGCGCCGCGCCCGGGCCGACAACCCCTGTGCCGGCAACCCCTGCGCGGGTG
>DAIUCJ010000012.1:0-23570 GCA_036846225.1 Hylemonella sp. | reverse complement strand
CCAAGCGCCGCAGCCGCGCCGAAGACAACCCCTGCGCCGGCAAGAGCCGCTGAACGCGGCAACGGGAGGGGCGCCGGTGGCACGGCAGACCGACGAGGCGGCCCGGGCGGCCGCCCACCGCGCGCTGACGCGGCAGCTGCGGCTGGCGCGTCAGGGGCGCACGCTGCTGCACCCCTTCATCGGGCGCAGCCGCTCGTTCGAGGTCTGGCGCCACTATCCCCGCGCGGATGCCATCGCCGCCAGCGGACGCTGGCAGTTCTACTACCACGCGCACGACCGCGGCGACGGCGACAGTGCGCGCCATGAGCAGGAGCATGGCCACATCCACCTGTTTGCGCGCAGCCCTTCGGGGCGGCTGACGCATCTGGTGGGGCTGTCGCTGGATGCCCGGGGCGTTCCGCTGTGCTGGTTCACGACCAACCAGTGGGTCACCGGCGAGCACTGGCAGGACGCCGCTCGCCTGCAGGCGCTGCTGCCCCGGCTGGACCTGCGGCTGGCCGGCCCGCTGGCCGGCGCTGCGCTGTGGCTGACTGATCTGGTGCATTTCTATCGCCCGGCGCTGCAGCAGCTGCTGCAGCAGCGCGATGAGGCCCTGCAGCGCCATTGCTGGCGGCTGCGGCAGTCGCGCGAGCAGGCCTGGGCCGACCGGCGCGTGGCGGTGTGGAGCAGTTTGAACGTGCGCTGGCCGCAGGACGCCCTGGCGGGCGAGGCGGCGGGCGCGTAAGGGTCTTTCAACCAAAGGAGATAACCATGAAAACCCGGATTCGCATCATGGCAGGCGCTGCCCTGCTGGGGCTGGCGCAGTGGGCGCTGGCACTGACCGTGCCCGGCCCGGTCGTCGATGGCGAGTGGCTGGCCCGCCACCGCGCCGACGTCCACATTCTGGACGTGCGGCCCAATCCCAAGTCCTTTACCGTCGCGCCCGAATTCGAGACGGACAAGAAGACCGGCAAGAAGTTTCTGGTCGAGCTGGGCGGCCATATCGACGGCGCCGTGCTGGTGGACAACAAGAAAGTGCGGGTGGACCGGGAGATCAACGGGCTGAAAGTCAAGTCCATGATTCCCGAGCGGGCCGATTTCGAGAAGCTGGCGCGCAGCTGGGGCGTGCAGGCCGGCCGTCCCATCGTCATCGTTTCCGCTGGGATGGAGCCGCTGGACTTCAACGACGCGGCGCGGCTGTACTGGCAGTTCAAGGTCTATGGCGAAGACAACATCGCCGTGCTCAACGGCGGCACGGCCGGCTGGATCGCCGAAGGGCGTGAGGTGGTGACCACTGTCAGCAAAACCGCCGAGGGCAACTGGGCTTCGCCGGCCGATCGCACCGCCCAGTACATGGCCACTGCCGAGGACGTGCTCAAAGCCCAATCCGACAAGTCGGCCCAGCTGGTCGATGCCCGCGACAGTGCCTATTACCTGGGCCTGGCCAGGAGCAGCAGCACCACTGCCAATGGGCACGTGGCCGGCGCCAAGAATGTCTATACCGGGCTGCTGTCCACGCAGGGCGGAGAAGTCGCGCGGCTGTGGGCGCCGCAGACGTATCGCGACATCTTCACGCTCAGCGGCGTCGATCCGCAGCAGCCGGTGATCACATACTGCAACACCGGCCACCAGGCTTCCGGAAACTGGTTCGTGCTCTCCGAAGTCCTGGGCAACAAGAACGCCAGGCTCTACGACGGATCGCTGCACCAGTGGACGCTGGAGAAGCGCCCAACGGTGACCGTTTCCCTGGGGAAATGAGCGCGTCCTGAGCGGCAGGCGGTTTGTGCGGTATAAGGCCGCATGCTCGCCCTGCTGCAACGCGTATCCCAGGCCCGCGTCGATATCGACGGCCAGACCGTCGGCTCCATCGGCGCGGGCCTGCTCGTTTTCGTCTGCGCCGAACACGGCGACAGCGAATCCCAGGCCGACCGGCTGCTGGCCAAGATTCTGAAGCTGCGCATCTTCGCCGACGCAAACGGCAGGATGAACCGCAGCGTGCAGGACGCAGGCGGCGGCCTGCTGATCGTCAGCCAGTTCACGCTGGCGGCCGACACCACGGGCGGCAACCGCCCCAGCTTCACCGACGCCGCGCCGCCGGATCAGGGGCGGCGGCTGTACGACTACTTCGTGCAGCGGGCCCAGGCCTCGCACCCCGTGGTACAGACCGGGCGCTTTGGCGCGGACATGCAGGTGCAGCTGGTCAACGACGGCCCGGTGACGATCCCGCTGCGCATTGCGCCCGGCGCCTGCGGCGTGGCTACACCTCAGTCATAGGGATTGCCGTAGCCCAGCGCGCCGAGCAGCAGCACTTCCAGCGCCTCCATCTCCAGCGCAGCGCGCGCGCTGGTCTCATGGTCGTAGCCCTGCGCATGCAGGGTGCCGTGCACCAGCAGATGGGCATAGTGGGCTTGCAGGGTCTTGCCCTGTTCCTTCGCTTCCCGGGCGACGACCGGGGCGCACAGCACCAGGTCGGCGTGGACGACGGGCGCCTGCGCGTAATCGAAGGTCAGCACATTGGTGGCGTAGTCCTTGTGGCGGTAGGCCAGGTTGAGCCGGCGGCCTTCGGCCAGGCCGACGATGCGCACGGTGAGCTCGGCCGGGCGCAGCAAGGCCAGGCGCACCCAGCGCGCTACGCGCGCGCGGCTGAGCAGCTCCCGATGGGCGGCCGGCACGCCGGTGCTGAACTGCAGCGCCAGCGACAGTGAGGGCTCTTCCTGGTTTTTTGGCCTTCTGCCGTTGACTGGTCTGATTTGTTTGCTACTCATTTGATAGTGAGCCGCTCGGGCGCGAGGCGCTGGCGCGTTTGTCATAGGCGTCCACGATGCGGGCCACCAGCGGGTGGCGCACGACGTCGGCGCTGCTGAAGCGGCACATCGCGATGCCCTTGACGCGTCGCAGCACGCGCTCGGCATCGATCAGGCCGCTCAGCTGGGTCTTGGGCAGGTCGATCTGGCTGACGTCGCCGGTGACGACGGCGCGCGAGCCAAAGCCGATGCGGGTGAGAAACATCTTCATCTGCTCGGGCGTCGTGTTCTGCGCTTCGTCCAGGATGACGAAGGCGTTGTTGAGCGTGCGCCCGCGCATGAAGGCCAGCGGCGCGATTTCCAGCGCGTTGCGCTCGAAGGCTTTCTGCACTTTCTCGAAGCCCATCAGGTCGTACAGCGCGTCATACAGCGGGCGCAGGTACGGGTCCACCTTCTGCGTCAGATCGCCGGGCAGAAAGCCCAGCCGCTCGCCGGCTTCCACGGCCGGGCGGGTGAGCACGATGCGCTGCACGCTGCCGCGCTCCAGCGCGTCCACCGCGGCGGCCACGGCCAGATAGGTCTTGCCGGTGCCGGCCGGGCCGATGCCGAAGGTGATGTCATGGGTGGCGATGCTCTCCAGGTACAGCGCCTGGTTGGGCGTGCGCGCGCGCAAGGCCTGGCGGCGGGTGTGCAGCAGGGCGCCGTCATCGGCGTCGGACTGCAGCGGCATCGCGGGGTCGCCAGCCAGCAGCAGCTGCACATGGTCTTCGCCGATGGGGCGCTGGGCCATTTCGTACAGCGCCTGCAGCACTTCCATGGCGCGCTGGGCCTGTTTCTTCGGCCCATCGACCTTGAACTGCTCGTGGCGGTGGGCGATGCGCACGTTCAGCGTGGTCTCGATGGTGCGCAGGTGCGCGTCGGCCGGGCCGCACAGATGGGCCAGCCGCGCGTTGTTGGCGGGGGTGAAGTCGTGGCGCAGAATCACACGGATAATTCCTGGAACAGTCACTCAATCATAGGCGTGTCATGATCGGCCGGTTGCGCGGCGTGCTGCTGGAAAAATCCCCTCCCGACGTGCTGGTGGACTGCCAGGGCGTGGGCTATGAGGTCCACGTGTCGATGAGCACGTTCTACAACCTGCCGGCCGTGGGCGAGCCCGTGACGCTGCTGACGCACTTCGTGGTGCGCGAAGACGCCCAGCTGCTCTACGGCTTTGGCACGGCGGCCGAGCGCGCGGCTTTTCGCGAGCTGATCAAGATCTCCGGCGTGGGGCCGCGCACCGCGCTGGCGGTGCTGTCGGGCATGAGCGTGGCCGAGCTGGCGCAGGCGGTCAGCCTGCAGGAAAGCGGGCGTCTGGTCAAGGTGCCGGGCATTGGCAAGAAGATCGCCGAGCGCCTGCTGCTGGAGCTCAAGGGCAAGCTGGGGGCCGACATCGGCGCGGCCGGCCACGCGCCGGCCAGCGACGCGCACGCCGACATCCAGCAGGCCCTGCTGGCGCTGGGCTACAGCGACAAGGAAGCGGCCGCCGCCCTCAAGGCCCTGCCCAAGGACGTGGGTGTGAGCGAGGGCATCAAGCTGGCGCTCAAGGCGCTGGCCAAATGAAGCGGCATGGACTACCGCATCGAGCTGCACGACACGGCGGTGGACGCGCTGCGCCGCGCCATCGCCGAGCCGCTGATCCGCCACAACGAGGCACTGGCCGGGCCGGGCCACTACACCCCGCTGGTGCTGGCGCTGCACGACGCAGCCGGCCAGGCGCTGGGGGGGCTGTGGGCCTCGACCGGCTATGGCTGGCTCTATGTGCAGATGCTGTACGTGCCCGAGGCGCTGCGCGGCCAGGGAGTCGGGCAGCGCCTGATGCAGCAGGCCGAGCAGGAGGCGTGGCGGCGCGGCTGCCGCCAGGCCTGGGTGGACACGCAGTTCGGCGCGCGTGCGTTTTACGAGCGGCTGGGCTACACGGTGTTCGGCGAGCTGCCGGAGTACCCGCCCGGCTTCGTGCGAAGCTTTCTGCGCAAACGCCTTGCCGGATTGAGCGATGACGGCCAGACCGCGCGCGCCTGAAGGCCGCTGGTTGGCGGCAAAGCCGCGCTGGCGGGCGGCGGTCTTGCTGCTGCTGGCCCTTGCGGTGCTGGGGGTCGAGCTGGCCCGGCGCGCGCCGGCACCGCCGCCGGCGCAGGCCGTCTGGCCGCTGGCGCGGGATGCGGCCATCGGCCCGCTGGTGCTGCAGGCAGCCGGGCGCATTCCGATGCCGCCGAAAGCCCCGGCGGCGCATGCCAGCAGCCTGCTGGCGCTGCCTGCGGGCCACCCCGCGGCGCTGCAGGCCTACTGGTTTGCCGGCTCGCGCGAAAGCGGGCCGGATGTGCAGATCGTCGCCTCGGACTTCGATCGCGCCAGCCGGCAGTGGACGGCGCCGCGGGTCGTCGTCGATCGGTACGAGGCGGGCCGGGCGCTGGGCATGGGCCTGCGGCGGCTGGGCAACCCGGTGGCCTGGCGCGACGCGCAGGGGCGCACGCATCTGTTCGTGGTGGCCACCGGGCTGGGCGGCTGGGCGGCCTCGCGCATCCTGCAGCTGCGCCAGGACGCGCCGGGGCAGGCTTTCGTGCCGCTGCGCGTGCTGCCGCTGTCGTGGCTGTGGAACACCAGCCATCTGGTGCGCGCCATGCCGCTGCCGCTGGCCGATGGCGGCATGGTGCTGCCGGCCTACTTCGAGCTGGGCATCAAGTACCCGGTGGCGCTGCGCTTCGACGCCCGGGGCGAATTCCGTGGCCTGGTGCGCATGTCCGCCCGGCGCGACCTGCTGCAGCCCACGCTGCTGGCCTTGAGCGAGACGCACTGGCTGGCCCTGCTGCGCGACAACCGCCCGCAGCGCCAGCTGCGCGCCGTGCAGACGCACGATGGCGGGCGCAGCTGGGAGGACCTGCCCGATCCCGGGCCGGCCAATCCGGACGCCTCGGTCGCGGGCTTGGCGCTGCGGCCGGGCGAGCTGGTGCTGGCGCACAACCCCGGGCGGGCCTCGCGGGCTCAGCTGGTGCTCAGCGCCAGCGCCGACGGGCTGAGCTGGCAGGCGCTGGGCACGCTGGCGGCCGGCGGCGACGGCGATGAGTACTCCTACCCCTCGCTGGCCTGGGCCGATGGCGGCCTGTGGATCAGCTACACCGAGCAGCGCCGCGCGATCGCCTGGCAGCGCTACGCGCCCATGCCGGCGCCGCAGGAGCGGGGGCGCTGATGGCCGAGCTGCTGGCCACCCTCGTTTCCACCGCCAGCCCGCTGCTGCCGGCGCCGGCGCTGGCGCGGGCGTATCTGGCGCTCGGCTGGGGCCTGGTGCTGGCCGCGGCGCTGGCCTGGGGCCTGCGGCAGCGCGCGGCGTTCGCTGGCTGGCGGCGTGCCTTGCCGGGGCTGTTGCTGCTGTGGAGCCTGCTGCCGCTGCCGCTGACGCCGCCCCATCTGCTGGGGCTGGCCTTTCAGGCGCCCAGCCTGACGCTGGCGCTGTGGGCGGCCTGGGCGCTGGCTGCGGCCTATCGGCCCCATGCGGCGGCAGGCTGCGTGGGCGCGGCGCTGCAGCGCCATGCCGCGGTCTTCGTGGGCCTGGGCATGCTGCTGGTGCTGGATGCGCTGGCGCTGCTGCCTGGCCTGCCGCTGTATGCCTGGGGCTACGCGCCGGCGGCGGTGGCGCTGCTGGCCGCGCTGGCCGGTCTGCCTTGGCTGCTGCAACGCGGCGCGGCCCTCAGCGGCCTGCTGGGAGCAGCGCTGCTGCTGTACGTGGCGCTGCGCCTGCCCAGCGGCAATGTGTGGGACGCGCTGCTCGATCCCTGGCTGGCGCTGATCCTGCTGGTGCGCGCGCTGCGGCGGCCGCTGCGTTGAGCGGGGCTTGGCCGGCGCCGCCGCACACGGGTTTTCAGGGCGCAGCCAGCAGCCATTCGCGCCGGTACAGCCAGTCCTGCGGGTACCAGACGTTGTCCCAGCGCACTTCGCCGGGCAGGTGGCGGCTCGTCAGGATCCAGCGCTCGCCCAGCACGCGGCAGGCCGGCCGGCAGGGTGGCTCGGGGTGCGCGCTGTCGTGCTGGATCCAAACCACCGCCGCGTGCGTGGCCAGCAGGCGGGCCAGTTCGGCTGCCGGGTCCCAGGCGCTGTCGCCATGGCGGCGCGCGCCGGTTTCATACGGCACGTAGCGGTGCGCGCCCGGCAGCAGGAACTGGAAGCGCTCGAACTGCCCGTTGAAGCCATTGGGCACGGCGATCGGGCCGGCGGCAGGGGCAGCCAGGGTCTGCGCGCCGTAGCGGCCCACCGGTCCGTCCAGCGACGCCACCGTCAGGTTGAATGCCGCATAGACCAGCAGCGTGGCCAGCACGGCCGCCGCGCGCGTGCTGGCCGCGCGCCACAGGCCGACGGCCAGCGTCACCGCGCCGGCAGCGGTGGCCGCCAGCACGGCGGCATAGGCGCCGGCGCTGCTCAGGCCCAGTTCGTGCCCGACCGTGGCAATGCGGGCGATCACGGCCAAGGCGCCGGCAGCCAGCAGCAGCGCCGGCACGAACCAGGCGCGGCCGATGGCGCGCCAGTGCAGCGCCAGCAGCATGGCCACCGCCGGCATGGCCGGAATGACGTAGCGCGCCGAGCGCTGGTTGGGCAGCAGGAACACCAGCAGCCACACCCCTACCCAGGCCAGCAGAATGGCCGTGTGGGCCGGCAGCGGCTGCAGCCTGCGCCAGCGCGGCAGCTGGCGCAGGCCCAGCCAGGCCAGGCCGGCCACCACGGTAAACAGCAAGCCGGCGTTGACGCCATAGGCCAGCAGCTGCGACCAGATGCTGGAGCCGTCCAGCGCGATGGCGGCCTGCCACCAGCTGCGCGGGTCGCGGAACTTGGCGGCGTTTTCGGCCACGATGAATTCCTGCCAGATGGCGCGCGGGTCCGGGTCCAGCACGAACCACAGGGCAAAAACGCCCAGCGCCAGCGCGGCGCTTGCGCCCACGCGCAGCGTGTGGCGCAGCACGGTGCGTCCGTCGAGCCCCTGGGGCTCGCTGACCAGCAGCGCCAGCCACCAGGCCGCCGCGGCCGGCACGATCAGGGCGAAGGACTTGTACAGCAGGCCCGCGCCCAGGGCCAGGCCCAGCAGCAGATGGCTGATCCAGCCCGGGCTGTTGCCGGCAGCGGGCGCGGTGCCCGCCGGTTCGCCCGGCTCGCGCGGCAGGCCGTGGCGCAGGCGCTGCCACCACAGCGCGAACAGCGGCAGGCTGAACCAGAAGGTCTCGGGCGCGCTGGTCAGGTAGGTGCGGCCATAGCGGAAGGTGCTGAGGAAAGCCAGGAAAACTGTCGCCGCCAGCAGCCCTTCGCGCCAGCGCCCCAGCAGCGCGCGCAGGCTCAGCGCGATGGCGGCGGTCACCAGCGCCAGATAGATCAGGCTGGGCGTGCGCAGCGCCGCCAGGCTCCAGCGCTCGCCCCAACCGCCGGCCACCATGGCCTGCCAGAACAGCAGCGGCGGCTTGGTGTTGCGCGTGTCCACCAGCTCGGAGGCCAGCGGCAGCCACTGGCCGGTGGCGGCGGTCTCGCGGGCGATGTGGGCATAGACCAGCTCGTCGCCGTTGCTGGGCGCATAGGGACTGTCCAGCCCGAACAGATAGACCCAGGCGGCCAGCAGCAGCGCCAGGCCCCAGAACAGGGTCGCGGCGGAGTCGGCAGAATCGGACGAAGGCAAGCGCATGACGGCCGGGCGCTGCATTCTGTGCGCCGCCCGGCTGGCGATTATGGCTTGCGCTTGTGGCGGAAGGTCCAGCGGTCGTTGGCGATGAAGTTGCTGACGCTGGCGATCAGAATGGCCGTGACGTTGGCCAGCAGGTAGTGCAGGCCCAGGTGGGTGAGCCACAGCGTCAGCACGTATTGCAGCGCGATGCCCAGCCAGGACGCGGTGGCGTACTGCCCCAGCTGGGCCAGCAGGCTGCGCTTGCTCAGGCGCTGACCCTGCTGCACCGAGGTGGCGTGGAGGCGGTCCGACCAGGTCCACAGCCGGTTCCAGGTGAAGTTGTTGACGGTGGACACGGCAATGGCCAGCGCCAGCGAGAAATAGGGCTTGCTGCCCGGCGGCTCGATGGCGCGGAACAGGTATTCGTGCGCCAGGTACAGCACCACCAGGTTGACCACGGTGCCGCTGGCGCCAACGAGGCCGAAACGGACGTAGCGAAACCCGTGCAGCCAGTCGATCAGCTGCCAGATCCGCTGCACGGCGCGGTCGCGTAGCGAGGGCTGGCTCATGCGGCGCTGTCCTGCAGCAGCTGCAGCGCATCGGCCAGCACCGGATCGGGGGCGATACGCTGCAGGCACTGGTTGTCGCCGTCGCAGAAGGTCAGGCGGTGGTTGTAGGCCGACAGGCAGGGCGAGCAGGCGATGCCCGATTCATACACCTTGGCGCGCGGCCCCCGCGGGCCGGGCAGCGGGCCGTACAGCCGGCTGGTCTCGGGGCCGAAGAACATCAGCACCCTAATCGGCGTGAGGCTGGCGAAATGGCCGGGTCCGCCGTCATTGGTCAGCAGCAGGTCGCTGGCGTGAAAGAGCATCAGCAGCTCGCGCAGGCTGCGCGTGTAGCCGGTCAGCGCAATGCAGCGCTCGCTGCCCACCTGGGCGCGGATCTCGTTGGCCAGCGCCGTGTCGTCCTTCAGGCCGATGAAAGCCACCGCATGGCCGGCCTGCACCAGTCCCTGGGCCACGCGGGCGTAGTGCGCCGCGGGCCAGGCCCGCTCGGGCAGGATGCCGCCGCCGGGGTACATCAGCACGATCCTACGGCCGGCCAGCACCGGGTGGTCGGCCAGCACCTTCGCGCGGTAGGCGGCCAGCTCCTCGGCGGTGAATGGAACCGACAGGCCGGTTTCGGCAGGCAGTTCGCGAATCGGCGCGGCCTTGTGGCGCGGCATGGTTTCGCCCTCGAGCGCATCGACCAGCGAGAGGAACTGCTTGCTGATGTGCTGGTAGGGGTTGTAGGGGATCGCGCAGTTGATGTAGCTGCCGCGGTACAGCCCTTCCTGCGTGTGCGGCGTAAAGCCCGCGCGACGGGGCGCGCCCGTGAGGTAGCACAGCAGGCTGCTGACGCGTGAGAACAGCTCGCAGTCGATCACCGCGTCTAGCGGCAGCCGGCGCATGGCCAGGCTGACGCGCACGATGTCGCGCGCCAGTTTCAGCGGCGAGCTGTCGTCCAGGCCATGAAAGTGCGCGTCATCGGTCAGGCGCAGCATGCGCGCGACTTCCTGGTTCTTGCGCAGTTGCAGCACGTGCAGCGTCGCGCCGGGGTAGCGCGCGCGCAGCGCCTGGAACATCGGGCCGGCCAGCACGATGCTGCCCATTTCCGACAGCAGGATGACCAGGATGTGGCGCACGGGCTGCCCGCGGTCGATGCGCGGCGCGCGCCGGCCCACCAGGCGCGCCCACAGCGAGACCAGCGCGCACAGGAGCTGGCCGACCCAGCGGTCGATCCAGCGTTGCGTCTGCAGCTTCATCCTGTGTTCCTTCTCTCGGTGCTCCGTGGCGGCGGCCGGTTCCCTGCGCGCCCTGCGCTGGCTTGAGCGGCATGGGCTCTTGCCGCCAGGCCGGGGGCGCGCCACGCGCCGGCCGGTCTTACAGCCCGGCTGCTGCGCGCAGCGCCTGGGCCTTGTCGGTGCGCTCCCAGGTGAACTCGGGCTCTTCGCGGCCGAAGTGGCCGTAGGCGGCGGTCTTTTCGTAGATCGGGCGCAGCAGGTCCAGCATCTGGATGATGCCCTTGGGCCGCAGGTCGAAGTGCTCGGCCACCAGCGCGCCGATTTTGTCGTCGCCGATGACGCCGGTGCCCATGGTGTTGACGGTGATGTTCATCGGGCGGGCCACGCCGATGGCGTAGGCCACCTGCACCTGGCATTTGGTGGCCAGGCCGGCGGCCACCACGTTCTTGGCCACGTAGCGCGCGGCATAGGCGGCGGAGCGGTCCACCTTGGACGGGTCCTTGCCGCTGAAGGCGCCGCCGCCGTGCGGGCAGGCGCCGCCATAGGTGTCCACGATGATCTTGCGACCGGTCAGGCCGCAGTCGCCCTGCGGGCCGCCGATGACGAAGCGCCCCGTGGGGTTGACCAGGTAGCGCGTGTTCTGCAGCCACTCCTTGGGCAGCACGGGCTTGATGATCTCCTCGATCACCGCTTCGATGAAGCTGGCCTTGAGCTTGGTGGCGGTCTCGGACTGGTCCGGGCTGTGCTGGGTGGACAGCACCACGGTGTCGATGCTGTGCGGCTTGCCATCGACATAGCGCATCGTGATCTGGCTCTTGGCGTCCGGGCGCAGGAAAGGCAGGCTGCCGTCCTTGCGTTTCTGCGCCTGGCGCTCGACCAGGCGGTGCGCGTAGTGGATGGGCGCGGGCATCAGCGTGGGCGTCTCGTCGCAGGCGTAACCGAACATCAGGCCCTGGTCGCCGGCGCCGGTGTTCAGGTAGTCGTCGCTGGCGTGGTCCACGCCCTGGGCGATGTCGTTGCTCTGCTTGTCGTAGGCCACCAGCACCGCGCAGCCCTTGTAGTCGATGCCGTAGTCGGTGTTGTCGTAGCCGATGCGCTTGATCGTGTCGCGCGCGACCTGGATGTAGTCCACGTGCGCGTTGGTCGTGATCTCGCCGGCCAGCACCACCAGCCCAGTGTTGGTCAGCGTCTCGGCCGCGACCCGGCTCTTGGGGTCCTGCCGGAAGATCGCGTCCAGGATGGCGTCGGAAATCTGGTCGGCGACCTTGTCCGGATGGCCTTCGGAGACAGACTCGGAGGTGAAGAGGTAGTCGTTCGCCATGTGCATAAACTCCTAGGGTTGTGACTCAGGCGCGTTGCCTGAGCGGGAGCTTCGGCGAACGCTTTAGCAGATGTGTCATGAATGACGGCACAATCGCACCCTTTCGGGCACGGCGGCGTGCCTTGTCGCCCTGCAAGTAGTTCCGTAACTCAGCGACCCGCATAGTTTATCCGATGAGGCTGCTCTTTCGCCTGCTGTCCAGGCTGCCCCTGCGGCTGCTGCACGGCCTGGGCTGGGCGCTGGGCTGGCTGGTCTATGCGCTGTCGCCGACCTACCGGCGGCGCTTTCGCGCCCATCTGGCCCAGGCCGGCCTGGGCGGGGCGCCGGGGCGCGCGGCCGTGGGCCAGGCCGGCATGCTGGCGCTGGAGCTGCCGCGGTTGTGGCTGGGCGCGCCGGTGCCGCTGCAGTGGGACGGGGCCGAACACATCGAGCAGGCGCTGCAGCAGGGGCGGGGCCTCGTTTTCCTCACGCCGCATCTGGGCAGCTTCGAGGTGACCGCGCAGGCCTATGCCGCGCGCTTTGGCGCGCGCCGGCCGATGACGGTGCTGTACCGTCCCTCGCGGCAGGCAAGCCTGCGCGAGCTGGTGGACACGGCGCGCACGCGCCCCGGGCTCAAGACCGCGCCGACCACGCTGGCCGGCGTCAGGCAGCTGCTCAAGGCCCTGCACGCGGGCGAGGCCGTGGGGCTGCTGCCCGATCAGGTGCCGCCGCTGGGCCTGGGCGTGTGGGCGCCGTTTTTCGGCCGCAGCGCCTACACGATGACGCTGGCGGCGCGGCTGGTGCGGCAAAGCGGTGCGCTGGTGCTGCTGGCCTGGGGCGAGCGGCTGCCGCGCGGGCAGGGCTACCGGGTGCACGTGCAGCCGCTGCAGCAGGCCCTGCCGGCGGACGCCCAGGCCGCGGCGGCGGCGATCAACCGCGCGATGGAGGCGCTGATCCTGCGCTGCCCGCAGCAGTATCTGTGGGGCTATGCGCGCTACAAAGAGCCGCGGCAGGAGACGTCGGCATGAGGTTTCATCCGGGCGTGCTGTTCATGCGGCTGATCGCGCGCTGGCCGCTGCCGGCCATCCGCGCCCTGGGCGCGCTGGTGGGCTGGGCGCTGTATGCGCTGGCCGTGCCGCGGCGGCGCGTGGTCATGACCAATCTGGCGCTGTGCTTTCCGCAGCGCAGCCTGCGCGAGCGCCGGCGCTGGGCGCGCCAGTGCTTCGTGTACTTCGCGCAGGCCTGGTTCGACCGCGCCTGGCTGTGGCATGCGCCCGAGGCGGTGCTGCGCCGGCGGCTGCGGCTGCACGGCGCCGTCGATGCGCTGCGCGGCAGCACGCCCACGGTGATTTTTGCGCCGCACTTCTTCGGGCTGGATGCGGCGGGCATTGCGATCAACGACCAGATCCGCCGGCCCATGGTCAGCATCTACACGCCGCAGCGCAGCCAGGCGGTGGACCGCTGGCTGCACGAAGGGCGGCGGCGCTTCGGCAACCTGGAGCTTTTCTACCGCGACCAGGGCGTCAAGGGCATCGTGGCGGCGCTGCGCCGCGGCGCCCTGCTGTACCTGCTGCCGGACATGAATTTCGGCCCGGAAGAGTCCATCTTCGTGCCTTTTTACGGCGTATCGGCGGCCACCGTGCCCTCGCTGCCGCGCTTCGCACGGCTGGGGCGCGCCCAGGTGGTGCCGGTGACCGCGCGCCTGACGCCAACTGGCTACGACGTCGAAGTGCATCCGGCCTGGACGGATTACCCCGGCGAGGATGTCGTGGCCGATACGGCGCGCATGAACCGCTGGCTGCAGGGCGTGATCGATACGATGCCGGCGCAGTACTACTGGGTGCACAAGCGCTTCAAGACCAGGCCCCCGGGAGAGCCCTCGGTTTACTGAGCCATTGAGCCGAGGGAGTCACTGAGCCGAAGAATAGCCGGGCTTGGCCAGGTGGTGCTGCAGCGCGGCCATCACCCGCTGGGGATCCTCGTGCACGATCCAGTGCGTGCGGCCGGCCACGCGTTCCACCTGCAGCCGCGGCACATAGGCGTCCAGGCCGTCGAGCAGCGCAGGCAGCAGCGCGGTATCGCCCAGGCCCCAGAGCACATGGGTCGGCACCTGCACGGTCAGCATGGCCTGCGGCAGCTCGACGGCGGCGGCTGCCGGGTCTTCGGGCCGGGGCGGCCGCAGCGGCGAGGCGCGGTAGTAGTTCAGCCCGCCGCTCAGGCCCTGATCCCAGACGGCGCGGTAACGCTGCCGCACCGCATCGGTCAGCCAGCCATGGCCGTTGGCACCGGCGCCCATGCCGAGGAAGAAGTCCCAGAGCCGGCGGTAGCCATCGGCGGCCAGCAGCCGCTCGGCGTCGGGCCGGATCAGGAAGTTCATGTAGGCGCTGGCGGCCTGCTGGGCCGGGTTGTGCCGCAGCTCGCGCCAGAAGGTCCCCAGGTGCGGTGAATTGATGATCAGCAGCCGCTGCAGCAGCGCGGGGTGCTGGTTGGCCAGGTTCCACGCCACGGCCCCGCCCCAGTCGTGCGCCACCAGGCAGGCCAAGGGGGCCTGCGGGGACTCGGCGGCGATCAGCGCCACGATGTCCTGCACCAGATGCTTGGCCCGGTAGGCAGCCACTTCGGCCGGGGCGCTGGAGCGCTCGTAGCCGCGCAGATTGGGCGCGACGCAGCGGTAGCCGCCATGCTCGGGCCGGGCGAAGTGTTCGAGCAAATCGTCCCAGACGAAAGCGGCTTCGGGAAAGCCGTGCAGAAACAGCAGCACCGGGCGGCCGCGTGGGCCGGCGGCGCGGCAGCTCAGCGTGATGCCGTGAGGCAGCTCCTGGAGCCAGGTTTCGATCATGGCGGCGGCGCAGGTGAATGATCCTAGAAACGGCAGTTGACCGCGCCTTCTTCAGCGGACAGCCTGGGCTGATCAACGTGAACCTGTTTTGCGCTCCTTCACCGAAAGGGTGAAAGCGCTACAGGGCCGATTGGGCTGCCATGGCGCGCGCTGGCGGCGTTGCTCGTCCTTGCGGGCGGCCAGCCCGCGGCGTCCTCGCGCCTGGCCAGCCCACACCCTGACGACCCACTCGGCCCTGTTCAACTGCCGCTTCTAGGATGATCCTGCGCCGATGCTGCCGCGCTGCCCGCATGGGCCCAGTCCCACAGGAGACAGGCCACGTCCTCCACGCCGGTGCGCCGGGTGGCCGAAAACAGGCGCACCTCGCCGCCACCGGCGTTGAGCTTCATGATCGACAGGGCCCGGGCGGCTTCGCTGCGGCTGAGCTTGTCGGCCTTGGTCAGTAGCACCAGGAATTTCAGTCCCTGCTCCACGCGGGGGCGGATGACTTCGAGCAGGGCCTCGTCCAGCTCGGTCAGGCCCAGGCGCGAGTCGGTCAGCAGTACGATGGCCTTGAGGTTGGCGCGGCTGACCAGGTAGTTGGCCATGACCTGCTGCCAGCGCAGCTTGTCCTGCAGCGGGACTGCGGCATAGCCGTAGCCGGGCAGGTCGGCCAGCACCGCGTCGGTGGAGCCCTGCTTGCCCAGCGCGAACAGGTTGATGTGCTGGGTGCGCCCCGGCTTCTTGGAAGCGAAGGCCAGCTGGCGCTGCTGCGTCAGCGTGTTGATGCAGGTGGACTTGCCGGCATTGGAGCGGCCGACGAAAGCGATCTCGGGCAGCTCCAGCGCGGGCAGGTGCGCCAGCGTCGGCGCGGTGGTCAGAAAGCGGGCCGTGTGCAGCCAGCCCAAGGCCCGGGCGGCTGCGCTGTCGGGGGCCGGCGGACCGCGGCGGGCCGCGGCGGCTTGCGGGGGAGAGGGGCTCATGGCAGGTGAAAGTAGGCCGGCACCCGCATTGTAGAATCCCCGGCCAGCCCAACTACATCTGCGTACGACCATGAAGTTGCTTGCCCGCCTGTTGACGGCCGCCATGCTGGTGGCCCCCGCCGTTGTCGCCGCCCAGAACGCCAAGGCGGCCAAGCCGGATCTGGCCCAGGGCGAGGCCAAGTACACCGCGGTCTGCGCCTCCTGCCACGGCGCCGACGGCAACTCGCCGGTGGCGGCCAACCCCAAGCTGGCCGGCCAGCACCCGGCCTATCTGGTCAAGCAGCTGCAGGAGTTCAAATCCGGCAAGCGCGCCAGCGCCGTGATGAAAGGCTTTGCCGCCGTGCTCAGCGACGAGGACATGGCCAACATCGCCGCCTGGCTGGGTGCGCAGAAAGCCAAGCCCGGTTTCGCCAAGGACAAGGACCTGGTCATGCTGGGCGAGCGCATCTACCGCGGCGGCATTCCGGATCGCCAGATCGCCGCCTGCGCCGGTTGCCACAGCCCCAATGGCGCGGGCATTCCGGTGCAGTATCCGCGCCTCGCCGGCCAGCATGCCGACTACACCGCGGGCCAGCTGACGGCTTTCCGTGACGGCGGCCGCGCCAACAGCCTGCAGATGACGCAGGTGGCCGCCAAGATGAACGACCGCGAAATCAAGGCCGTGGCCGATTACGTGGCCGGTCTGCGCTGAACGCTGAGGCGCAGCGACCAAATACCGACGCCGCGCACGGGCTTGCCCGGGTGTCAGATCAGCGCCGGCTGATATTTGCGTCAGAATGACGGGCCGCAAGGCCACCGGAGCGCGGACCTCAGCTGCCGCGGCGCTTCCGCCAGGGGCGGGCCTTTCGTCCGAAGGCCTGCCTTTTTTGTTGACTCCTCCCCGATTGCGACGTCGTTGCCCATGACCGCCCTGACTGAAACGCCTGTATCGCCGTCGCGCCCGTGGCGGTCCTGGGTCGAGCTGCTGTCGTCGATGCGCTTTGCCATCGCGCTGCTGACGGTGATCTGCATCGCTTCGGTCATCGGCACGGTGCTCAAGCAGCACGAGCCGCTGAACAACTACATCAACCAGTTCGGCCCCTTTTGGGCCGAGGTGTTCGGCGCGCTGGGGCTGTATGCGGTCTACAGCGCCTGGTGGTTCCTGCTGATCCTGGCGTTTCTGGTGCTCAGCACCTCGCTGTGCATCGCGCGCAACACACCCAAGATCCTGGCCGATCTGCGCACCTACAAGGAGCACATCCGCGAACAGGCACTGCAGGCTTTCCATCACCGGGCGCAGGGTACGCTGCCCGAGGCCCCGCAGGCCGCAGCACAGCGCATCGGCCAGCAGCTGGCGCGCGCCGGCTGGAAGGTGCGGCTGCAGCCGCGCACCACGCCCCAGGGCGAGGGCTGGATGGTGGCGGCCAAGGCCGGCGCGGCCAACAAGCTCGGCTACCTGGCCGCGCACGGCGCCATCGTGCTGATCTGTCTGGGCGGCCTGCTCGACGGCGACCTGATCGTGCGCGCGCAGATGTGGTTTGGCGGCAAGACCCCTTACACCGGCGGCGGCCTGATCGCCGACGTGCCGGCGCAGCACCGCCTGGACGAGCGCAACCCGACCTTCCGCGGCAACCTGCTGGTGGCCGAGGGCACGCAGTCCAGCACCGCCATCCTGAACCAGTCCGACGGCATCCTGCTGCAGGAGCTGCCCTTTGCGATCGAGCTCAAGAAGTTCATCGTCGAGCACTATTCGACCGGCATGCCCAAGCTGTTCGCCAGCGAGATCGTGATCCACGACAAGGCCACCGGCGAGAAGAAGGAGGCGCGCATCGAGGTCAACCACCCGGCCAGCTACAAGGGCATCGAGATCTACCAGTCCAGCTTCGACGACGGCGGCTCCACGGTACGGCTCAAGGCCCTGCCGATGCAGGCCGCGACCAAGCCGTTCGAGGTGGAGGGGGTGATTGGTGGCGCTACGCGGCTGACCCGCGGGGACGAAACCCTGACGCTGGAGTACACGGGCCTGCGGGTCATCAACGTCGAGAATTTCTCCGCGATGGGCGGCTCCGGCGCCGATGTGCGCAAGGTGGACCTGCGCGCCGCGCTCAACCAGCAGCTGGGCGCGGCCAACAAGCCCGATGCCAAGAAAACTCAGCGCAACGTGGGCCCCAGCGTTACCTACAAGCTGCGCGACGCCGCGGGCCAGGCGCGCGAGTTCCACAACTACATGCTGCCCATCGACCTGGGCGAGGGCGTTCCGGTGTTCCTGTTTGGCATGCGCGAATCGCCGGCCGAACCCTTCCGCTACCTGCGGGTGCCGGCCGATGCCCAGGGCACGACCGACGACTTTTTCCGCTTGCGCGCCGCGCTGGCCGATCCGGCCTTGCGCGACCAAGCGGTGCGCCGCTACGCGGCCAAGGTGGTCGATCCCTCGCGCCCGGATCTGCTGCCGCAGCTGCGCGCCTCGGCGCTGCGCGCGCTGCTGCTGTTTGCCGGCGCCGAGGCAGTGCCCGGCAGCCAGGCGCCGGGCGGCCTGCAGGCCATCGCCGACTTCATGGAGCGCAACGTGCCCGAAGCCGAGCGCGAGCGCGCCGGCGAAATGCTGGTGCGCGTGCTCAACGGCGCGCTGTACGAGCTGCTGCAGCTGGCGCGCGAGCGCGCCGGGCTGCCGGCCCTGGCCCCCGCAGCCGAAACCCAGGCCTACATGACCCAGGCGGTATTGGCGCTCAGCGACGCCCATTTCTATCCTGCGCCCATGGTGCTGCAGCTGGTGGATTTCCAGCAGGTGCAGGCCAGCGTGTTCCAGGTGGCGCGTGCCCCCGGCAAGAATGTGGTTTACCTGGGATGCGCCTTGCTGATCCTGGGCGTGTTTGCCATGCTCTACGTGCGCGAGCGGCGCCTGTGGGTGTGGCTGGCCCCGCAGGGGACGGGCAGCCAGGCGAGCATGGCGCTGTCGTCCAACCGCCAGACGCTGGACGCCGACCGCGAATTCGACCAGTTGCGCGCAGCCCTGCTGCCGCGCCAGGAGTGAGACCCGATGAACACCGCCACCACCACGATCACCTTCAACGAAGGCTACTTTGCCCGGCGCACCGCGATGGACTGGCTGTTTGCCGTGCTGACGGTTGCCGGCGGGCTGTATGCCTTCTTCGCCTACCAGCATGCGATGGATGGGTATGAAAAGGGCATCCTGCTGCTGACGATCCCCTCGGTGGTCGCGCTGGGCTGGTTCTGGCGGCCGCTGCAGGTCCTGATGCTGGTGGTGGCGGCGGCCTCGCTGCTGGCCATCGGGAGCTACCAGGGCCAGCTGGCGCGCGCCGAGACGGTGTTCTGGCTCAAGTATTTCCTGTCCAGCCAGTCGGCCATCCTGTGGATGAGCGTGCTTTTCTTCATGAGCACGGCGTTTTACTGGGGGGGCATGTTCGCCCGTACCCAGGCCGACTTTCTGGAGCGGGTGGGCTCGGCGCTGGCCTGGGTCGGGGTGACGATGGCGCTGATCGGCACCATGGTGCGCTGGTACGAGAGCCACCAGCTGGGGCCGGACATCGGCCACATCCCGGTCAGCAACCTGTACGAGGTGTTCGTGCTGTTTTGCTGGATGACGGCGCTGTTTTACCTCTATTTCGAGCGGCGCTACGGCACCCGCAGCATGGGTGCCTTCGTGATGCTGGTGGTTAGCGCGGCGGTGGGCTTTCTGCTGTGGTACACCGTGGTGCGCGAGGCCCACGAGATCCAGCCGTTGGTGCCGGCGCTCAAGAGCTGGTGGATGAAGCTGCACGTGCCGGCCAACTTCGTCGGCTACGGCACGTTCGCGCTGGCGGCCATGGTGGCTTTCGCCTACCTGATCAAGAGCCAGGCGCAGGAGACCCGCTGGTACAGGCTGGCGCCGCTGTGGCTGTTTGGCATCTTTCTGTGCTTCGTGCCGGTGGCCTTCCGGCAGAGCTCGGCCGGTGCTGGCGGCAGCTACTGGCTGGTCTATTTCATCGTGGCGGCGCTGATCGTCGCCGGCATCCTGCTGGGGCGGCGGCGCATCGCGGCGCGCCTGCCCGCGGCCGAGGTGCTCGATGACGTGATGTACAAGTCCATCGCGGTGGGTTTTGCCTTCTTCACCATCGCCACCGTGCTCGGGGCCTTGTGGGCTGCCGAGGCCTGGGGCGGCTACTGGAGCTGGGACCCCAAGGAAACCTGGGCGCTGATCGTCTGGCTCAACTACGCGGCCTGGCTGCACATGCGGCTGATGAAGGGGCTGCGCGGCACGGTGGCCTCGTGGTGGGCGCTGGTGGGGCTGGGGGTGACGACCTTCGCCTTCATCGGCGTCAACATGTTCTTGAGCGGCCTGCACAGCTACGGCACGCTGTGAGGCGGCAGATGAGGCCGGCGCGTCCCCACCGGAGGGGGCTGGCCCGGCAGGAGGTGGAGGCGCCATGCTGATACGCACCGGTGAGCAGGGGTTCGTGCATCCGCACCCCAGCGAGATCACGCCGCAGCCGCTGTACCGGCAACGGCGCGCCTTTTTGCGGCAGCTGGCCGCAGGCGCCGGCGGCGCGGCGCTGGCGGCCTGGGCCGCGCGCGATGCGCGGGCGGGCACGGCCGCCGTCACGGGGCGGCGCGCGCCGCTGGCGGCTCGGCCCAGCACGCTGCCCGGCGCCAGCACGCCGGAGAAGCCCACCGCCTACCGGGACGCCACCGGCTACAACAATTTCTACGAATTCGGTCTGGACAAGGGCGATCCGGCCCGCCATGCCCACACCCTGCCGGTCCAGCCCTGGACCGTGCGCATCGAAGGCCTGGTGCACAAGCCGCAGACCCTGGGGCTGGAAGAACTGCTGCGCCTGGCGCCGCTGGAGGAGCGCATCTACCGCCTGCGCTGCGTCGAAGGCTGGTCCATGGTGATTCCCTGGGTGGGTTACTCGCTGGCCGAGTTGATCCGCAGGGTCCAACCGCTGGGCAGCGCCAAATACGTCGAGTTCGTCACGCTGGCCGACCGGCGCGTGATGCCCGCGCTGGACAGCGGCGTGCTGGACTGGCCCTACCGCGAAGGCTTGCGGCTGGACGAGGCCCAGCACCCGCTGACGCTGCTGGCTTTCGGCATGTATGGCGAGGTGCTGCCCGGCCAGAATGGCGCGCCGCTGCGGCTGGTGGTGCCGTGGAAATACGGCTTCAAGAGCGGCAAGAGCCTGGTGCAGATCCGCTTCGTCGAGCAGCAGCCGGCCACTTCCTGGAGTGTGGCCGCGCCGCAGGAATACGGGTTTTATTCGAACGTCAATCCGCACGTCGATCATCCGCGCTGGAGCCAGGCCACCGAGCGGCGCATCGGCGAGGACGGCCTGTTCGCCAAAAAGCGCAAGACCCTGCTGTTCAACGGCTACGAGCCGCAGGTGGGCCAGCTCTACGCGGGCATGGATCTGCGGCGGTTCTTCTGACCGTGGCGCAGGCTCTGCGCACCGCGGTGGACGCCCTGTTGCGCCGGCCTGCGGCGCGGTGGCTGGCCGCGCTGCTGGGCCTGCTGCCGGCGCTGTGGCTGCTGGTCGCGGCCGCAGCCGACCGCCTGGGCGCGAATCCGGCCGAAGCGCTGATCCGCGGCAGCGGCGACTGGGCGCTGCGGCTGCTGTGCCTGGCGCTGGCGGTCACCCCCCTGCGCGTCACCCTGGGCCTGCCGGCGCTGGCGCGCTGGCGGCGCATGGCGGGGCTGTATGCCTATGGCTATGCGCTGCTGCACTTGCTGACCTACCTTTGGCTGGATCAGGGCTGGGACTGGGGCGCGACCCTGGCCGACGTGGCCAAGCGACCTTTCATTCTGGCGGGCATGGTGGCGGTGCTGCTGCTCACGCCGCTGGCGGCCACATCCTGGGCCGGCGCCGTGCGCCGGCTGGGCGCGGCGCGCTGGCAGCGGCTGCACCGGCTGGTGTATGCGGTGGCCGTGCTGGCCGTGCTGCACTTTTACTGGATGCGCGCCGGCAAGCGGGACTTTGCCGACGTGTGGCTCTATGGCAGCCTCATCGCGCTGCTGCTGCTCTGGCGCCTGTGGCGCAGGTGGGGCGGACGCGGCCGCTCGGGCGCGGCGGACCAACCCTAGCGCAGCGCTGGCGCCGTGGGGGGCGTTTTCAGCGCAGGTCACCCGGACGGCTGTTGGTCGGGCGCGGGTCGATCAGGCCGCGCGGCAGCTGGTAGTTGCGGTCGTCGAAGAGGTCGATGCCGCACTGCAGGTTCTCGATCCAGTCGAAGAAGGCGGGGATGGCCGGACCGGCCAGCGGGGCGCCGTGTTGCGGCACCAGCAGCGAGATGTCGAGCTTGCGGGCCATCGCCGCCCACAGCCGCAGGATCTTGTTGGACACCATGTAGCGGCGGTGAAAGCCTTCCATCAGCGGCAGGTGGGCCTTCAGGTCGGTGATGGGCTTTTGCGCCTGCTGCCCCGACATCAGCGAGACGCCCAGATCGCCGGTGAACAGGATTTTGCTCACCGGGTCGTAGAAATGGAAGTTGCCCTCGGAATGCATGAAGTGCGCCGGCAGCAAGTGCAGCTCCGCGGTGCCCAGCGGCAGGATGCCGCCTGCATCGGGCACGCCGATGACGCGTCCTTCGGTCTTGCCGGCCTTGGTGAAATGGGGCGCGAAACGCTCCCAGATGCGCGAGATCACCAGCTTGGCCGGGGTGGAGGTGAGCCAGCGGTCCAGCGAGGCGATGATGTCCGGATCGGCATGCGAGGCGATGATGTAGGACAGGTGCTGCGGCGTGAAATAGCGCGAGCAGGTCAGCAGCAGCTCGTTGAAGGCCAGGTTGCCGCCGGGGTCGATGATGGCGCCATGGTCGTGATCGACGATCAGAAACTGGTTGGCCTGCACGGCGGTGCCGTCCGTCTCCACCAGGTCGGTGAACATCAGGCAGACATGGTGCGGGTCACGGTAGAGCTCGATCGACACGGCGCGCCTTTCCTTGCTGGGCACAGAAAAGCGCCACTATAGGAAAGACGGCGGCGCGCCGATTTGATGTGAGTCAAGTATGTTGCGATGGGCCGCGCCGGCTGGCGCCGCCTATAGCAGCCGCTCCAGCGCCCAGGTGGCGTCTGCGGGTTCGCGCTGGCGGATCAGATGGGCCTGGCCGCCATCGACCAGCACCTCGGCGGCGCGGCCGCGGGTGTTGTAGTTGCTGGCCATGCTCATGCAGTAGGCGCCGGCCGACAGCACGGCCAGGTGGTCGCCGGCGGCGACCTGCAGCGGGCGGTCGCGGCCCAGCCAGTCGCCGCTTTCGCAGACCGGGCCGACCACGTCCCAGGTTATGCCGGCGCCCGCGCGCGGGCGCAGCGGCACGATCTCGTGGTAGGCCTCGTACATGGCCGGGCGGGGCAGGTCGTTCATCGCGGCATCGACGATGCAGAAGTTTTTCTGCTCGCCGGGCTTGAGGTAGAGCACTTCGGTCAGGCACACGCCGGCATTGCCGACCAGCGAGCGCCCGGGTTCGATCAGGATCTGCCGCTCGCCGTAGCCCCGCGCGTCCAGCCTGGCCAGCAGCCGGGCCCACAGGGCGTCGGCGGCCGGCGGGGTCTCGCCGTGGTAGTCGATGCCCAGCCCGCCACCGAAGTCGATGTGGTGCAGCGCGATGCCGGCCGCTTCGATGGCATCGACGAGATCCAGCACCCGGTCCATCGCGTCCAGATAGGGGTCGATCTCGGTGATCTGCGAGCCAATGTGGCAGTCGATCCCGATGACCTGCAGCCCGGGCAAGCTGGCGGCGCGCCGGTAGGTGGCCAGCGCGCGTTCGTGGGCGATGCCGAACTTGTTGCCTTTGAGACCGGTGGAGATGTAAGGGTGGGTGCGGGCATCGACGTTGGGGTTGACGCGGATGCTCACCGGCGCACGCCGCCCCAGCTCCAGCGCCACCTCGTTGAGCACGTCGAGCTCGGCTTCGCTCTCCACGTTGAAGCAGCCGATGCCGGCCTGCAGCGCTTCGCGCATTTCGGCACGGGTCTTGCCCACGCCGGAGAAGATGATCGAGGTCGCCTCGGCCCCGGCGTGCAGCGCGCGCCGCAGCTCGCCGCCGGAGACGATGTCGAAGCCGCAGCCGGCCTGCGCGAACAGTTGCAGCACGGCCAGCGAGGAATTGGCCTTCATCGCGTAGCAGATGCGCGCGCGCCGGCCAGCCAGACCGCGCTGGTAGGCCGCCAGCGCCGACAACATCGCCGCTTTGGAATAGACGAAAAGCGGCGTGCCGTACGCACGCGCCAGTTCGCTCAGCGGCAGTTGCTCGATGTGCAGCTCGCCGTTGCGGTAGGCGATATGGGGGTGGCCGGGCAGCAGGGGCAGGGTCATGGGG
>DAIUCJ010000011.1:0-79109 GCA_036846225.1 Hylemonella sp. | reverse complement strand
AGCGCCGGACTGTTAATCCGTAGGTCCCTGGTTCGAGCCCAGGTCGGGGAGCCAAACACAAGCACGCGTAGGTGCTTGATTCCAAAAGCCTCCCCCGCGGAGGCTTTTGCTTTTCAGCAAACATCAGGCGGTTCAGGGCTATTCTTCGAGCGCGCTGCCCAGCTCGAGCCAGCGCGCCTCCAGCTGTTCCACTTCAGTCTGCAGTTCGGCCATGCGCTGGCTGAGCGTGTGGATTTCGTCCAGGGTGGGCTGCGTGCCCAGGCGGGCTTCGATGTCGGCGCGTTCCTGCGCCAGCGCGGCCAGACGGGCTTCGCACTCCTGCAGCTCTTTGCGCATCTGCCGCGTCCGGTTGTTCTCGCGGGCGGGGCGGGGAGCGCCCGCAGCGCCTGACGGGCCGGGCGGTGTCGCACGGGCCGCAGTGGCCGTTGCGCTGGAGGGGGGTTTCAAGGCCTCGCGGCGCTGCCGGGCCTGCTCCAGCAGCAGGCGCTGGTAGTCGTCCAGGTCGCCGTCGAAGGGGGTCAGGGAGCCGCCGCTGACCAGCCAGAACTCGTCGCAGACTTCGCGCAGCAGCGCGCGGTCGTGGCTGACGAGCATTACCGTGCCTTCGAATTCGTTCAGGGCCACCGACAGGGCTTCGCGTGTGCTCAGATCCAGATGGTTGGTCGGTTCGTCCAGCAGCAGCAGATTGGGCCGTTGCCACACCAGCATGCACAGCACCAGCCGGGCCTTCTCGCCGCCGCTCATGCTGCCTACGGTCTGCTGCACCATGTCGCCGCTGAACTGGAAGCTGCCCAGAAAGGTGCGCAGGTCCTGCTCGCGTGTGGCCTGGCCGGTCAGGCGTGCGGCCTGCTCGGTTTCGCGGGCCAGGCGCACCATGTGCTGCAGCGCAGTGTCCTGCGGGCGCAGCACGTCCAGCTCCTGCTGGGCGAAGTAGCCGATGGCCAGGCCCTTGCCTTCGACGATGCGGCCGGCCACCGGCGGCAGCGCGCGGGCGATGGTTTTGACCAGGGTCGATTTGCCTTGGCCGTTGGCGCCCAGGATGCCGATGCGCTGACCCGGCAGCACCGAGCGGTTGACATGGCGCACGATCACGGCAGGCGCTGCACCGGCCGGCGCATCCGCCGGCGGCGGGTAGCCGCAGCTCACGTCCTGCAGCACCAGCATGGGGTTGGGCAGGCTGGCAGGGGGCTGGAACGTGAACGTGAACTCGGCTTCGGCCAGCACCGGCCCGATGGTTTCCATGCGCTGTAGGGCCTTGATGCGGCTCTGCGCCTGCCGGGCCTTGGTGGCCTTGGCCTTGAAGCGGTCGATGAACTGCTGCAGCCGCGCGATGTGGGCCTGCTGCCGGGCGTAGGCCTGTTGCTGCTGTGCCAGCGCCTGCGCGCGCATCAGCTCGAAGCGGCTGTAGTTGCCGCCATAACGGCGCAGCTGGCCGCCCTCCAGATGCAGCGTGACGGCGGTGACGGCATCGAGGAATTCGCGGTCGTGGCTGATGACCAGCAGCGTGCCGGGGTAGCGCTGCAGCCAGGATTCGAGCCAGACCAGCGCATCCAGATCGAGGTGGTTGGTGGGTTCGTCCAGCAGCAGCAGGTCGCTGGGGCACATGAGCGCACGCGCCAGCTGCAGCCGCATGCGCCAGCCGCCGGAAAAGCTGCGCACGGGCTGGTCCAGCTCGGCAAGCTGGAAGCCCAGACCCAGCAGCAGCGCCTGGGCCCGCGCGCGCGCGTCATGGGCGCCGGCGTCGTGCAGTGCGGTGTAGGCGTGGGCCATGCGTTCGCCGTCGCCGCTGGCTTCGGCTGCAGCCACTTCGGCCCGGGCGGCCAGCAGGCGGGTGTCGCCGGCGATGACGAAATCGGTGGCGCCGTCGGCGCTGTCGGGCAGCTCCTGCGCCACCTGGGCCAGTCGCCAGAGCGCAGGCATGCGCAGTTCGCCGCCGTCTTCGTGCAGGGTGCCACTCAGCAAGGCGAACAGGCTGGACTTGCCGGCGCCGTTGCGTCCGACCAGGGCCACTTTCTCGCCCGGGTTGATGGTGACGCTGGCGCCGTCGAGCACCACCTTGGCTCCGCGGCGCAGCGTGACGTTGCGCAGGACGATCATGCCGCTTGCAGGGCCTCGCGGGTCAGCAGCAGCACCTGGTCGCTGCCGGCGCTGGTGTCCAGCCAGACCGCGGGCAGGCGGGGGAAGGCCGCTTCGAAATGGGCGCGCTCGTGGCCGATTTCCAGTACCAGCACTGCGCGTTCGGTCATCTGCGGCGGCGCTTCGCGCAGCAGGCGGCGGATGAAGTCCATGCCGTCGTCCCCGCCGGCCAGCGCCAGCGCCGGCTCGGCCCGGTATTCGGGTGGCAGCGCGGCCATGCTTTGCGCATTGACGTAGGGCGGGTTGCACAGGATCAGGTCGTAAGGGCCGCGCACGGCGTTCAAGCCGTCGGATTGCAGCAGCGTGATGCGGTCCTGCAGCCGGTGCCGCTGGACATTGATGCGGGCCACGGCCAGGGCGTCGGCGCTGATGTCGGCCGCATCGACGCGGACTTCGGGCCAGGCCAGCGCGGCCAGCACGGCCAGGCTGCCGTTGCCGGTGCACAGGTCCAGCACGTGCCGGGTTGCGTCGCTCAGCCACGCATCCAGCGTGCCGTCGGCGATCAGCTCGGCAATGAAGCTGCGCGGCACGATGGCGCGCTCATCGACGTAGAAGGGCACGCCCTGCAGCCAGGCTTCGTGCGTCAGGTAGGCCGCCGGTTTGCGCGTGGCGATGCGCTCGCGCAGCAGCACCTGCACCTGTGCGGCCTGCTCGGGGGTGACGGGCTGGCGGGCCACCGCGTCCAGATCGTCCAGCGGCAGGCCGAGGCGCCACAGCACCAGCCAGGCGGCTTCGTCGAAGGCGTTGGTGGTGCCGTGGCCGAAGACGACGCCGGCGGCCTCGAGCGAGCGCGCGCCGGCTTCGATCAGCTCGATGACGGTCGGCGCCGCCGCTGGGCTGCTCATGGGGCGAGCTTGTCCAGCACGCGCCGGTAGATGTTCTTCAGCGGCTCGATGTCGGCCAGCGGCACGCATTCGTCGATCTTGTGGATGGTGGCGTTGGGCGGCCCCAGCTCGATGACCTGCGGGCAGATCTGGGCGATGAAGCGCCCGTCGCTGGTGCCGCCGCTGGTGGACAGCTCCGCGTCCAGCCCGGTCTCCTCGCGGATGGCCTCACGCACGGCGTTGACCAGCGGGCCCGGTGTGGTCAGGAAGGGCAGGCCGCCGATGGTCCACGTGAGCTCGTATTCCAGGCCGTGGCGGTCCAGCACCGAGGTCAGGCGCTGCTGCAGGCTCTCGGGCGTGGATTCGGTGGAGAAGCGGAAGTTGAAGTCCACCTCGACGCTGCCGGGAATGACGTTGCTGGCGCCGGTGCCGCCGTGGATGTTGCTGACCTGCCAGGTCGTGGGCGGGAAGTAGGCGTTGCCGCGGTCCCACTCGATCGTGACCAGTTCGGCCAGGGCCGGCGCCAGCAGGTGGATGGGGTTGCGCGCCAGATGGGGGTAGGCGATGTGGCCCTGCACGCCCTTGACGACCAGCCTGCCGCTCATCGTGCCGCGGCGGCCGTTCTTGATCATGTCGCCGGTGCGGCGCACCGAGGTCGGCTCGCCGACGATGCAATAGTCCAGCCGCTCGCCGCGGGCCTTGAGCAGCTCGCAGACCTTGACGGTGCCGTCCAGCGCCGGGCCTTCCTCGTCGCTGGTGAGCAGCAGCGCGATGTTCAGCGGGGCCTGCGGGCGCGCGGCGACGAACTCTTCCACGGCCACCACGAAGGCGGCAATCGAGGTCTTCATGTCGGCTGCGCCACGGCCATAGAGCTTGCCGCCGCGCTGGGTGGGCGTGAACGGGTCCTGGCTCCACTGGGCCAGCGGGCCGGTGGGCACCACGTCGGTGTGGCCGGCAAAGACCAGCAGCGGGGCGCCGGCGCGCGCGACGCGCTTGGCCCAGAGGTTGGTGACGCGGAAGTCGTCGGGCCCGCTGACCACGGATTCGCAGGCAAAGCCCAGCGGCTGCAGCCGCTGGGCCAGCAGCTGCTGGCAGCCGGCGTCGTCGGGCGTGACGGAGGGCCGCGCGATCAGCTGCTCGGCCAGGGCTAGGGTGGCGGACATCAGTGTTTCACATCCAGGGTGATTTCGGTGAACGACGGCTCGTCGTCATGCGTTTCTTCGGCCGGCTGCGCCTGCGAGGGGCGGCTGAAGTCGTTCTGCAGCCGCCACATCAGGTTGGTCGGCGAGTCGGCATTGGCCAGGCCTTCCTTGCGGTCGACCACGCCATCCATGATGAGGCGGGCGATGTCCTGCTCGAAACTCTGCGAGCCTTCGGCCATGGCCTTTTCCAGCGCATCGCGGATGCCCGAGAAATCGGCTTTTTCGATCAGCTCGGAAATGAGCTTGGTGTTGAGCATCACCTCCACCGCCGGGGTGCGGGTGCCGGTGGTGGTGCGCAGCAGGCGCTGCGAGACGATGGCCTTGAGCGCGGTGGACAGGTCGCTGAGCATGGTCTGGCGCACTTCCACCGGGTAGAAGCTCAGGATGCGGTTGAGCGCGTGGTAGCTGTTGCTGGCGTGCAGCGTGGCCAGGCACAGGTGGCCGGACTGCGCGTAGGCGATGGCGGCGGTCATGGTCTCGCGGTCGCGGATCTCGCCGATCATGATCACGTCCGGCGCCTGGCGCAGGGCGTTTTGCAGCGCGGTCTGCAGGTTTTTGGTGTCGGTGCCGATCTCGCGCTGGTTGACCACCGAACGCTTGTTCTTGAACAGGTATTCGATCGGGTCTTCGATGGTCAGGATGTGGCCGGAGGCGTTTTCGTTGCGGTAGTCCAGCATCGACGCCAGCGTGGTGCTCTTGCCCTGGCCGGTGGCGCCCACCATCAGGATGAGGCCGCGCTTTTCCATGATCAGGTCGCCCAGCACCGGCGGCAGCGACAGCGACGCCAGAGTCGGGATTTCGCCCGAGACGTAGCGGATGACGGCCGCGATCGAGCCGCGCTGGCGCATCGCGCTGAGGCGAAAGCGCCCGATGCCGGCCATCGGAAAACCGATGTTGAGCTCGCTGTAGGCGTCCAGCTCGGCCATGCGCTCCTCGGGCAGGATTTCGGCCAGCAGGTTGCGCGGGGCGTCCACCGGCAGCGGCTGGTTGTTGATCGGCACGCACTGGCCGTTGATGCGGATCAGCGCCGGGGAGTGGGCCGAGAGATAGACGTCGGAGGCTTTCTTCTCGGCCATCAGGCGCAGGATGCGCTCCATCGTGCCGGTGGGGCGTTGCGCTTCGCTCATGTGCTCACTCCTTCGTGCGGCAGACCCGTGGTCGCGGACGGGGGCGTTGCGCCGCCTGCAGCGCGCAGGCGGCGCGGGCCGTCAGTCGCGCAGCAGGTCGTTCAGGCTGGTCTTGGCGCGGGTCTGTGCGTCCACGCGCTTGACGATGATGGCCGCGTACAGGCTGCATTTGCCGTCGCTGCTGGGCAGGCTGCCCGGCACCACGACGGAGCCGGCCGGCACCCGGCCGTAATAGGTCTGGCCGGTGGCGCGGTCATAGATCTTCGTGCTCTGGCCGATGAAGACACCCATGGAAATGACGGAGTTTTCCTCCACCACCACGCCTTCGACGATTTCCGAGCGCGCGCCGATGAAGCAGTTGTCCTCGATGATGGTGGGGCCGGCCTGCACCGGCTCGAGCACGCCGCCGATGCCCACGCCGCCCGACAGGTGCACGTTCTTGCCGATTTGCGCACACGAACCCACGGTGGCCCAGGTATCGACCATGGTGTTTTCATCGACGTAGGCGCCGATGTTCACGTAGCTGGGCATCAGGATGGCGCCACGGGCGATGTAGCTGCCGCGCCGCGCCACGGCCGGCGGCACCACACGCACGCCGCTGGCGCGCAGGGCTTCCTCGCTCATGCCGCCGAACTTGGTCGGCACCTTGTCGAAAAAGCTCAGCTCGCCGGCGCGCATGAGGGCGTTGTCGCGCAGGCGGAACGACAGCAGCACGGCTTTCTTGATCCACTGGTGCACCGTCCACTGGCCGACGCCCTGGCGGGTGGCCACGCGCAGGCGGCCGGCGTCGAGCTCGCCGATCACGTGTTCGACGGCATCGACCACCTCCCGCGGGGCGGACTGGACGGAGATGCTGGCGCGGTCGTCCCAGGCGGTTTCGATGATCTGTTGCAGCTGTTGGGTCATGGAGGGCTAGGAAGGAAAAGGGTTGAAATTCAGGCGCCCGGGGGCACGGTCGGGGTGGCGATTTTCGCTCAATGGCCGGCTGCGCGTTCAGCCCTGCCGGCAGAAGCGCACGATGCGCTCGGCCGCTTCGATGCATTCGTCGATTTCGGCCACCAGCGCCATGCGCACGCGGTTGGCGCCCGGGTTGTGGCCGCGGAACTCGCGCGCCAGGTAGCTGCCGGGCAGCACCGTGACATTGTAGTGAGCGTAGAGCTCGCGGGCGAAAGCCGTGTCGCTGCCAAAGCGCTGCACGTCGATGCCGGCCCACAGGTAGAAGGCCGCATCGGGCAGGGCCACGTCCAGCACCTGCGCCAGCATCGGGGTGACGGCGGCGAACTTGCGGCGGTACTGCTCGCGGTTGTCGATGACGTGCTGCTCGTCGTTCCAGGCCGCGATGCTGGCGGCCTGCACCGGCAGGCTCATCGCGCTGCCGTGGTAGGTGCGGTAAAGCAGGAACTGCCGCAGAATGGCCGCGTCACCGGCCACGAAGCCGCTGCGCAGCCCCGGCACGTTGCTGCGCTTGGACAGGCTGGTGAGCATGACCAGGTTGCGCAAGTCCGCGCGGCCGCACTGCACCGCGGCCTGCAGGGCGCTCAGCGGCGGCTCGTCGCGGAAGTAGATCTCGCTGTAGCACTCGTCCGAGGCGATGACGAAACCGTAGCGGTCGCTCAGCTCGAACAGCCTGCGCCATTCCTGCAGCGGCATCACCGCGCCGGTGGGGTTGCCCGGCGAGCAGGCGAAGACCAGCTGGGTGCGCGCCCAGACCTCGGGCGGTACCGAATCCCAGTCCACCGCGAAGTTGCGTGCCGCGTCGCTGGGCACGTACCAGGGCGTGGCGCCGGCCAGCAGCGTGGCGCCCTCATAGATCTGGTAGAACGGGTTGGGACAGATCACCACGGCGTCGGGCTGGCGGCCATCGACCACGGTCTGGGTCAGCGCAAACAGCGCTTCGCGCGTGCCGTTGACCGGCAGCAGCTGCGTGGCCGCATCGACGTGCACGCCGTAGCGGCGCTGCAGCCAGCCGGCGGCGGCCTGTTTCAGCGCCGGCTCGCCGGCCGTGGCCGGGTAGCTGGACAGACCGGTGTCCAGCGCCGCGCACAGGGCCTGCTTGACGAAGTCGGGCGCCGGGTGTTTGGGCTCGCCGATGCCCAGGCTGATCGGACGGTAGGCCGGGTTGGGGGTGACGCCGGCGAAGAGCTGGCGCAGCCGCTCGAACGGATACGGCTGCAGCCTTTGCAGCAGGGGATTCATGGGGGCCGATTATCCGGCATGCCCTGCGCCGGGCGGGTCGGTGGCGCGGGGCGGGCCGATGCCCATCAGCCCGGCGCGGGCGTCTTGGTCAGGTAGTGCAGCACGAGCCTGTCCTGCGGGCTCACGCCCTCGAAAGCCATGCCGGTGAATCGGTCCGCGCCCTCGGCGGCCTGACCGCTGTGGCAGACCAGGGCCCTGAGCTGCAGCGTGGTGGGCTGGCCTTCGACCGAGGCATGGATTTGCAGCTGGATGTAGTGCCCGACGGGGGCCACGGCGGCTGCGGTGCGGATCATCGCGCCTTGCGGGCTCAGGTCCACCAGTTGCCCCGGCACCGTCTGTCCGGAGGCCAGCGCCGTCACCGGCCAGCTGGTGCGGGTGCGCATGGACTGGCGCACCTGGCGCGCGTCCACTTGCTCGGGGTAGGTCAGCAGCGCATAGACGAAGGGCTGGGTGTAGGTCTGCAGCACCTTGCCGATGAAGGAAAACTCGTGCTGGCCGGTGAAGCCGCGCACGATGCAGACTTCGCCAGCGCGCAGCCCGGTGTCTTCGCCTTCCGGGCCCTGCGGACCGACCATCAGGCCGCGCCGTTCGACCACGCCCAGCAGCTGCGCTTCGGTCTTGCTGGCGCCTTCGACCAGGCGGCGCACCTGCAGCGCGATGCCGGGACGGACCTGGATGTCCTTGAGGCTGGCCTTGACGACGTCGGGGGAGGCGGGAGTCGGGCTCATGCGCGCAGCGGATGGGATGCGGGAGACGGCACCCCGCACTCTACACGCAAGGCCGGCGGCGGTGCGCTGCAACCCCCGCATGGCCGTGAACAATTGCAAATTGCAGGCCCCGGCCGCTGCCGGCGCGGGGGTGGCACGGGCGGCTGCCGGCTGCGGGCAGGGCGGTATGATTCCCGGCTCCGATCCCTTCGCCACCGTCCCTGCCCGAGAACCGAGCACCGTGCGCCTCACTTCGATCAAGCTGTCCGGCTTCAAGTCCTTTGCCGAACCGACCACCTTCATGCTGCCGGGGCAGCTGGTGGGCGTGGTCGGCCCCAACGGCTGCGGCAAGTCCAACATCATGGACGCGGTGCGCTGGGTGCTGGGCGAAAGCCGCGCCAGCGAGCTGCGCGGCGAGTCCATGCAGGACGTGATCTTCAACGGCACCACCACGCGCAAGCCGGCCAGCCGCGCCAGCGTGGAGCTGGTGTTCGACAACAGCGACCACCGCGCAGGCGGGCAGTGGAGCCAGTACACCGAGATCGCGGTCAAGCGCGTGCTCACGCGCGACGGCACCAGCAGCTACTACATCAACAACCAGCCGGTGCGCCGGCGCGACGTGCAGGACGTCTTTCTGGGCACGGGCCTGGGGCCGCGGGCCTACGCCATCATCGGCCAAGGCACGATCAGCCGCATCATCGAATCCAAGCCGGAGGAGCTGCGCCTCTTTCTGGAGGAGGCTGCCGGCGTTTCCAAATACAAGGAGCGCCGCCGCGAGACCGAAAACCGTCTGGCCGACACGCGCGAGAACCTCACCCGGGTGGAGGACATCCTGCGCGAGCTCACCGCCAACCTGGACAAGCTGGAACGCCAGGCCGAGGTGGCGCAGCGCTACAAGGCCCTGCAGGCCGAGGTCACGCTCAAGCAGCACCAGCTGTGGTTCCTCAAGCGCAGCGAAGCCGAGGCCGAGCAGGCCCGGCTGCACGAGCAGGGCCAGCAGGCCGTCATCGAGCTGGAAGCGCGGGTGGCCGAGCTGCGTCACATCGAGGCCGATCTGGAGCGCATCCGCCAGGCCCATTACGCCGCCGGCGACGAGGTCAACCAGGCCCAGGGGCGGCTGTACGAGGCCATCGCCGAGGTGGGCAAGCTGGAAAACGAGATCCGCTTCGTCGTGGACAGCCGCCGCCGCATCGAGGAGCGGTTGCAGTTGCTGCAGGAGCAAAGCGGGCAGTGGGCCGCGCGCGCGCAGCAGGCCGAGGCCGAGCTGCAAGAACTGGTGGTGCAGGCCGAGACCGGCGGGCAGCGCCACGCCGAGCTGGCCGCCCAGCAGGAAGAGCAGGCCGCCGCGCTGCCGGCGCTGGAGGACGCGCTGCGCCAGGCGCAGCAGCGCGCCAGCGAGCAGCGCGGCACGGTCACGCAGGTGCAGCAGCAGATCCAGGTGCTGGCGGCCGAGCAGCGCAGCCTGGACGAGCAGATGCGCCAGCTGCAGCAGCGCCGCGAGCGCCTGCAGGCCGACCGCAACGCGCTGGCCGCCCCCGACGAGGCCCGGCTGCACGCCCTGCAGGCGCAGCTGGCGCAGGCCCGCGAAGCCGCCGACGTGGCCGAGGCGCGGCTGCACGAACTGCAGGACAGCGTGCCGCAGCTGGACGAGGCGCGGCGCCAGCAGCAGCACAGCGTCAACACCGAATCCGCGCGGCTGGCCGACCTGTCGGCCCGGCTGGAGGCGCTCAAGGCGCTGCAGGACAAGGTCAAGACCGACGGCAAGCTGCAGCCCTGGCTGGCCAAGCACGGGCTGGCCGGCCTGCAGGCGCTGTGGGCGCGGCTGCATGTCGAGCCGGGCTGGGAAAGCGCGCTGGAGGCGGCGCTGCGCGAGCGCATGGGCGCGCTGGAAGTCAGCCGCCTGGAGATGGTCAAGGCCTTCGCCGCCGATGCCCCGCCGGCCAGGCTGGCCTTTTACACGCTGCCGGCCGCGCCGCAGCCCGCCGCGCCCGCCCGCTGGCAGCGCCTGAGCGATCTGCTGCGCGTAGGTGATGCGGGCCTGAAGGCCCTGCTGGCCGACTGGCTGGCCGGCTGTTACGTGGCCCCCAGCCTGGAGGAGGCGCTGGCGCGGCGCGGCGAGCTGCAGCCCGGCGAAGCCATCTATGTGGCCAGCGGCCATGCGGTCAGCGCCCACGGCGTGAGCTTCTACGCGCCCGACAGCGAGCAGGCCGGCCTGCTGGCGCGGGCGCAGGAAATCGAAAACCTGGACAAGCAGTTGCGCGCGCAGTCGCTGATCAGCGAAGAGGCCCGCAGCGCCCTGGTGCGGGCGGAGGCCGACTATGCCGATGCGGCGCAGCGTCTGGTGGCGGCGCGGCGCGAGGCCAGCGAGGCGCAAAGCCGTGCCCACGAGCTGCAGGTGGAAGTGCTGCGGCTGAGCCAGCTGGCCGAGCAGACCCGCGCGCGCAGCGAGCAGATCGCCGCCGATCTGGACGAGGTCGATGCCCTGCTGCAGGACCTGCAGGAGCGCCGGGTGGCGGCCGAAGCCCGCTTCGAGGAGCTGGACATGCAGCTGGCCGACAGCCAGGAGCGCCACGCCCAGCTCGACGAGCAGGTGCTGCAGGCCGAGCGCCAGCTGCAGTCCGCCCGCGAGCAGCAGCGCGCGCTGGAGAGGCAGGCGCAGGAAGCCGATTTTGCGCTGCGCACGCTGCAGGCGCGCCGCGGCGAACTGCAGCGCGCGATCGAGACCGCCGCGCAGCAGGCTGCCGCCGTCGCGGCCGAACAGCAGCGTGCCCAGGACGAGCTGGCGCGCCTGAGCGACGCGGCCGCCCAGGCCGGCCTGCAGGGCGCGCTGGCGCTCAAGCACGAGCGCGAGCAGCAGCTCGCGGCCAGGCGCAGCGCCTATGACGACCTGACCGCCAAGCTGCGCGCCAGCGACGAGCAGCGCATCCGCATCGAGCGCGAGCTCGAGCCGCTGCGCGCCCGCATCCAGGACCTGCAGCTCAAGGAGCAGGCCGCGCGGCTGGGGCTGGAGCAGTACACCCAGCTGCTGGCCGACGCCCAGGCCGACCTGGCCGCGGTGGCGCAGTCGGTGCAGGACGGCGGCGTGCGCATGGGCGGGCTGCAGGGCGAGATCGAACGCCTGAACCGCGAGATCGCGGCGCTGGGCGCGGTCAACCTGGCCGCGCTGGAAGAGCTGGCCTATGCGCGCGAGCGCAAGCAGTTCCTGGACGCGCAGTCGGCCGACCTGCGCGATGCGATGAATACGCTGGAAGACGCCATCCGCCGCATCGACGCGGAAACGCGCGAGCTGCTGGGCGACACCTTCAAGACCGTCAACGAGCACTTCGGCCGCATGTTCCCCGAGCTTTTCGGCGGCGGCCAGGCCCGGCTGATCATGACCGGCGACGAGATCCTGGATGCCGGGGTGCAGGTCATGGCCCAGCCGCCGGGCAAAAAGAACCAGACCATCCACCTGCTCTCCGGCGGCGAGAAAGCGCTGACCGCCATCGCGCTGGTGTTCGCCATCTTCCAGCTCAACCCGGCGCCGTTCTGTCTGCTCGACGAGGTGGACGCCCCGCTGGACGACGCCAACACCGAGCGCTACGCCAAGCTGGTGACCAGCATGAGCAAGAGCACGCAGTTCCTCTTCATCAGCCACAACAAGATCGCGATGGAGATGGCCGAGCAGCTCATCGGCGTGACCATGCAGGAGCAGGGTGTCTCGCGCATCGTGGCCGTGGACATGGAAGCGGCCGTCTCCATGGCCGAATCGGCCTGAAGGCGCGGGGGACGCGGCGCCCATGAGCAGGCTGCAACTCGGGCTCATCCTCGCCGGCGTGCTGCTGCTGGCGGCGCTGGCGGTCCATGCGGCCTGGCTGACGCGGCGCCACCGCCCGCGCCTGCCCGAGCCCGCCGCGGCTGCGCAGGAGCCCCAGGGACTGGACGGGCTGGAGCCCGCAGCCGGCAGCGCGCCCGGTGCCGCCGGCGAGGGCCTGCTGCTGCCTGCCACGCCGGAGCGCCGGGCCGTGCTGGATGCGCTGATCGACGTCATCGCCACCATCGAGCTGGAGCACCCCGTCAGCGGCGAAGCGGTGCTGGCGCATCTGCCGGCCACCCGCCGCGTGGGCAGCAAGCCCTTTGCCGTCGAAGGGCTGGAGGACGGCAGCGGCCAGTGGGAGCCGCCGACCGCGGGGCGGCGCTACCGCGCGCTGCAGACCGGCGTGCAGCTGGCCAACCGCAGCGGCGCGCTCAATGAAATCGAATACTCCGAATTCGTCGTCAAGACCCAGGCGCTGGCCGATGCGCTCGGTGGCACGGCCGATGTGCCAGACATGCTCGACGCGGTGGCGCGCGGCCGCGAGCTCGACGCCTTCGCCAGCGCGCACGACGCCACGCTCAGCATCACCCTGCGCGCCCGCCAGACCGCCTGGAGCGCGGGCTACGTGCAGCAGCACGCCGCCCGGCTGGGCTTCGTCGCCGGCGTGCTGCCCGGGCGCATGGTGCTGCCGGCGGCAGCGGCCGGCCAGGCGCCTTTGCTCGTGCTGCAGTTCGACCCTCAGGCCGCGCTGGCCGAAGACCCGGCGCAGACGGCCCTGCGCGAAATCCGGCTCAGCCTGGAAGTGCCACTGGTGCCGCGCGCCGAGCAGCCCTATGTGCGCCTGCGCCAGACCGCCGCCCAGCTGGCCCAGGCCATGGACGGCGTGCTCACCGACGACGATGGCCGCCCGCTGGGCGCCGAGGCCATGGACCGCATCGGCGCGGAGCTCGAAATGCTCTATGACCAGCTCGACGCGCGCGAGCTTTCGGCCGGCTCCGCGCTGGCGCGGCGGCTGTTTTCCTGAGCCCCTCATCTGGGCCGCCCCATCATGAGCAGCACCCCCGATCTGTTCGCATCGCTTCCGGCCGCGCCGGATGAGGCCTTGCGCGCGCGGGTGCAGGAGCTGCACCGGCTGCTGCACCACCACGCCTACCGCTACTACGTGCTGGACGACCCGGAGATCCCGGACGCCGAATACGACCGGCTGTTTCGCGAGCTGCAGGCCATCGAGGCCGAACACCCCGAGCTGGTGACGCCGGACTCGCCCACGCAGCGTGTCGGCGGCCAGCCGCTGCAGGCGTTTGCCAGCGTGCGCCATGCCGTGCCTATGCTGAGCATCCGCACCGAAACCGACACCGAGGCCAGCGGGGCCGAGACCTTCGACGCGCGGGTGCGGCGCGAGCTGGGGCTTGCGCCGCAGGACCCGCCCGTCGAGTACGCCGCCGAGCCCAAGTTCGATGGGCTGGCCATCAGCCTGCGCTACGAGCGCGGCGTGCTGGTGCTGGCGGCCACGCGCGGCGACGGCGAGGTGGGCGAGGACGTGACGCAGAACATCCGCACCATCGGGCAGATCCCGTTGCGGCTGCCTGCGGACGTGCCGCCCGTGCTGGAAGTGCGCGGCGAGGTGTACATGCGGCGCGACGACTTCGAGGTGCTGAACGCGCGCCAGCGCGAGCGCGGCGACAAAACCTTCGTCAACCCGCGCAACGCCGCCGCCGGCGCGGTGCGCCAGCTCGACCCGGCGATCGCCGCGCAGCGGCCGTTGAGCTTCTTCGCCTATGGCGTGGGGGAGGTCACGCCCGCGGCGGTGGCCGTGCAGACCCACAGCCAGTGGCTGCAGCTGCTGCGCCGCTGGGGTCTGCCGGTGTGCGAGCACGTGGCCGTGGTGCATGGGGCCGCCGAGCTGGCCGCCTACCACCGCCGCATCGGCGCGCTGCGCGACAGCCTGCCCTACGACATCGACGGCGTGGTGTACAAAGTCAACCGGCTGGACTGGCAGCAGCGCCTGGGCTTCGTCACGCGCGAGCCGCGCTGGGCCGTGGCGCACAAGTTTCCCGCGCAGGAGATGCTGACCACCGTGCAGGCCATCGAAGTGCAGGTCGGCCGCACCGGCAAGCTCACGCCGGTGGCCAAGCTGGCGCCGGTGTTCGTCGGCGGCGTGACCGTCACCAACGCCACGCTGCACAACGAGGACGAGGCCCGGCGCAAGGACGTGCGCGTGGGCGATACCGTCATCGTGCGCCGCGCCGGCGACGTGATTCCCGAAGTGGTGGCCGTGCTGCCCGAGCGCCGTCCGCCCGGCGCCCAGCCCTTCACGATGCCGCGCACCTGTCCGGTTTGCGGATCGGCCGCCGTGCGCGAGGAAGGCGAGGCCGACTACCGCTGCACCGGTGGCCTGTATTGCAGCGCCCAGCGCAAGCAGGCCATCCTGCACTATGCCCAGCGCCGCGCGCTGGACATCGAGGGACTGGGCGAGAAGCTGGTGGAGCAGCTGGTCGAGCGCAACCTCGTGCAGGTGCTGCCCGACCTGTACCGGCTGGATCTGGCGACCTTGAGCGATCTGGATCGCATGGGCGAAAAGTCGGCGCAGAATCTGATCGACGCGCTACAAAAAAGCAAGCAGACCACGCTGCCGCGCTTCCTCTACGGACTGGGCATCCGCCACGTCGGCGAGGCCACGGCCCGGGATCTGGCGCGCCACTTCGGCACGCTGGAGGCCATCATGGCCGCCAGCGAGGAGGAACTGCTGCAGGTGCCCGACGTCGGCCCGGTGGTGGCGCGCAGCATCCGCACCTTCTTTGACCAGCCCCACAACCGCGAGGTGGTGCAGGCGCTGCGCGACTGCGGCGTGCACTGGCCGCAGGGCGAGCCTGCGCCGCGCGCGGCGCAGCCGCTGGCGGGCAAGACCTTCGTGCTCACCGGGACCCTGCCCACGCTCAGCCGCGACGAAGCCAAGGCCCTGCTGGAGGCCGCCGGCGCCAAGGTGGCCGGTTCGGTCAGCCGGAAAACGGACTACGTCGTCGCCGGGGCGGAAGCGGGCAGCAAGCTGGACAAGGCGCGCGAGCTGGGTGTGCCGGTCATCGACGAAGCCGCCCTGCACGCCATGCTGCGGCCTGTCCCCTGACACTGTCGGCTCCGCTGCTGAGGCGGCCCCCTGAGGTACACGGTTTTACACAGCCCCTCTGTCTGCGGTACGCTGCAAGGACCGCGCAGGCCCATGCGCCTGCGGCAAGGCTTGAGGGGGAGGGCCGATCGATGACACACACGAGGTGGACCGCATGGCTGTATGGCCGCATCGGTAGCCGGCTCGGCGCCGGTTTTGGCGTCGTGCTGGCGCTGGTGCTGCTGATGCTGGTGGCGGCGCTGTACCAGCTGGCGCGCATACGTTCGCTCAGCGAGGACAACACCCGCCATACCGAGCGCCTGGTTCTGGTTCAGGAATGGGCCAGCCAGGTACGGACCAATCTGGACCGCGCGCTCATGGTGACGCGGCTGGATGCGGCGGTCGGCCAGGACGAAGCCCTGCGCGCGCGGCTCGCGCCGGTATACACCCGGCTGGCCGAGGCCATGGCGCAGACGGCCGCCGCCAATGCGGAACTGGCCAAGCGTGTGCAGCAGGCCTCTGACGAGTCGACCGCAGCGCAAATGATCGCGCAGATCGAAGCGGCACGGCAGCGCTTCGTCGGGCTGCGGGGTCAGATCGGCGACGACCTGCAGCTGGGAGAGGGGGCCACGCGCATCGACGCCGAGTTGCAACCGTTGGCCGCTGCGCTGTTGCGCTCCCTCGACGAACTGATGGGCTATCTGCGCGGGCAAAGCGCGCAGGCGACGGCCGAGCAGCAGCGCCATGTGGCGCAGGCGCGGTGGGTGCTGGCGGCGATTGCCGCGCTGGCCCTGCTGGCCGGGGTACTGATCGCCTGGACGACGACCCGCGCGATCACCCAACCGATGCAGACAGCCGTGCAGGCGGTAGACCGTATCGCGCAGGGTGACCTGCGTCAGGCCCTGCACAGTCAGCGGCGCGACGAGATCGGCACCGTGCTGCAGCGCCTGGGTCAGATGCAGCAGCGCCTGCAATCGGCGTTTGCCGACATTGCCGAGGCGACCGGCCAGATCACCCACGCCAGCACCGAGGTGGCCGCCGGCAGCGCTGACCTGGCGCAGCGTACCGAGCGCGCCGCATCGAGTCTGCAGGTCACGGCTTCGTCCATGCATCAGCTCACCGGCACCGTGCGGCAGTCTGAATCCATGGCGCAGCAGGCCCGCACGCTGTCGGAGTCTTCCGCGACAGTTGCGCAACGCGGGGGGCAGGCAATGAACCAGGTCGTGGCGACGATGCAGGACATCCATGCCAGCTCCCGGCAGATTGCCAGCATCATCGGCGTGATCGACGGCATTGCTTTCCAGACGAATCTGCTGGCGCTGAATGCCGCGGTGGAGGCTGCGCGTGCCGGCGAAGCCGGCCGGGGCTTTGCGGTGGTGGCCGCAGAGGTGCGCGGTCTGGCCCAACGTACCGCCGAAGCGGCGCGTGAGATCAAGAGCCTGATCGATGCCAGCGTGCAGCGGGTTGATACCGGTGTGCTGCAGGTGCAGCAGGCCGGCGCCACGATGGCCCAGATCGTGGGTAGCGTCGAACAGGTGACGCAGCTCATCGCCGGCCTGGGAGAAGCCGCACACGGGCAGAGCCAGGGCATCGAGGGAATCCAGGCGGCCGTCGATCAGCTCGAGCAGGTGACGCAGCAGAACGCGGCGCTGGTAGAACAGTCCAGCGCGGCGGCCGAAAGCCTGAAGGAACAGGCCGAGCGGCTGGCCGGCATCGTGGGGCGCTTCCGTCTGGCCTGAGCCCGGGGTCGGGCAGGGCTCAGCCCGCCGGATCGTCGCCGGGCAGGCGTTCCGGGCGCCGCCACAGCCAGATGCCGACGGCCAGCATGCAGGCGATGGCCACTGCGGCGGCCCAGCGCGGATGCGGGCCCAGCAGCAGGAACAGCGCGGCCAGGCTCATCATCGCCGTGGCCAGCCACTTGGCGCGGCGGCGCACCACGCCGCCACGGCGCCAGTCGATGATCATCGGCCCGAAGGCCGTGTGATTCTCCAGCCAGGCCAGCAGCCGGGGCGAGCTGCGTGCCGCGGCCCAGGCCGCCAGCAGGATGAAGGGCGTGGTGGGCAGCACCGGCAAGAAGGCCCCGACCACGCCCAGCAGCAGAAACAGCAGCGCCAGCAGCAGGTAGGCCCAGCGCAGCAGCAGCGGCGAGCGTACCGCAGTGGCGCGGGCGGGCCCTTGCGGCGGGGCAGGCGACGGCGGCGTGGACATGCCCGCATTGTGCCGCCCGCGCCGCTGCCGCGCTATGCTGCGCACCGGTGGCGGGTGACCCGCGACGCTCTTGCTTGCCGGACCATGGCCGTACGAACCATCCTCAAAATGGGCGACCCCCGTCTGCTGCGCGTGGCGCAGCCGGTGCGTGCCTTCGACACCCCCGAGCTGCACGCCCTGGTGGCCGATCTGCTCGACACCATGGCCGCGGCCCGCGGCGCCGGGCTGGCCGCGCCGCAGATCGGCGTGGACCTGCAGGTGGTGATCTTCGGCAGCGATGCGCCCAACCCGCGCTACCCCGAGGCGCCGCCGGTGCCGCGCACGGTGCTGTGCAATCCGGTCATCACCCCGCTGGGCCAAGAGGAGGAGCTGGGCTGGGAAGGGTGCCTGTCGGTGCCGGGCCTGCGCGGGCTGGTGCCGCGCTTTCGGCGTATCCGCTACAGCGGCCTGGACGTGCGCGGCGCGCCGATCGAGCGGGTCGCCGAAGGCTTCCATGCCCGCGTGGTGCAGCACGAGTGCGACCACCTGATCGGCAAGCTCTACCCGATGCGCATGCGCGACTTTTCACAGTTCGGATTCACCGAGGTGCTGTTTCCGGGGCTGGATGCGGCCGCCGACGACTGACGCGCCCGCCGGGCTCAGGATGCCAGCACGTTCAGCAGCTCGGTTTCGATGGCGATCTGCGTGCGGTTGTCCTGCAACGCCGCGCCGCTGATCAGGAAGGTGTCGTCCACCCGCTCGCCCAGCGTGTTGACCTTGGCCAGCTGCACGCTGATGCGGTGCGCCGCCAGCACCCGCGCCACCTTGTACAGCAGGCCGGGCTGGTCGCTGGCGATGATGTTGAGCAGCCAGCGCTGCCCTTTGTCGTCGGGCTTGAGGCTGACGCGCGGCATGAACGGAAAGTGCTTGACGCGGCGCGACAGCCGGCCGCGGCTGGGCGCGGGCAGCGCGGCGGCTTCGGCGATCGTGCGGGCGAGCTCGGCTTCGACCAGGCTGCTGACCTCGCGGTAGTGGTCGGTGAGGTCCGGCGCCACCACCTGGAAAGTGTCCAGCGCGTAGCCGTTGCGCGCCGTGTGGATGCGCGCATCCAGGATGCTGTAGCCATGCTGGTCGAAGTAGCCGCAGATGCGGGCAAAGAGGTCGGGTTCGTCGCGGGTATAGACCAGCACCTGCAGCCCTTCGCCTATGGGCGAGCGGCGCGCGCGCACGATGGGCTGCGCCGTGCCCACATGGCGCGAGAGGTGGCGCGTGTGCCAAGCGATGTCGTCGGCATCGTGGCGCATGAAGTAGCTCACGTCCAGCGTGTCCCACAGCTTTTTGTGGGCCTCGTGCGGCAGGCTGTGCAGCGCCAGCCTGACCAGCGCCTCGCGCTTGTGCGCTTCCACTTCCGCCTCGGGGGCGGGCGCGCGGCCGCCCAGCACCCGCAGCGTATAGCGGTACAGGTCTTCGAGCAGCTTGCCTTTCCAGGCGTTCCACACCTTGGGGCTGGTGCCGCGGATGTCGGCCACCGTCAGCAGGTACAGCGCGGTCAGCCGCCGCTCGTTACCGACGCGCTGCGCGAAGGCCGCGATGACGTCCGGATCCGACAGGTCCGACTTCTGCGCCACGCGGCTCATCGTCAGGTGTTCGCGCACCAGGAATTCGATCAGCTCGGCATCCTCGCGGGCGATGCCGTGCTGGCGCGCGAAGCGCCGCACTTCGGCCGCGCCCAGCTCGGAGTGGTCGCCGCCGCGGCCCTTGGCGATGTCATGGAACAGCGCCGCGGCATACAGGATCCAGGGAGGGTTCCAGCCGGCGGCCAGCTGCGAGCAGAAGGGGTATTCATGCACGTGCTCGGCCATGAAGAAGCGCCGCACGTTGCGCAGCACCATCAGGATGTGCTGGTCCACCGTATAGACGTGGAACAGGTCGTGCTGCATCTGCCCGACGATGCGGCGAAACGGCCAGAGATACCGCCCCAGCACCGAGGTCTGGTTCATCAGCCGCATCGCGTGCGTGATGCCGCGCGGCTGCTGCAGGATGCGCATGAAGGTGGCGCGGTTGAGCGGATCGTTGCGGAACTTCGCCGTCATCAGGCCGCGCGCGTTGTACAGCGCGCGCAGCGTGCGCGCCGACAGGCCCTTGGCTCCTTCGGTGGTCTGATAGACCAGAAAGGTTTCCAGGATGGCGTGCGGCTCGCGCCGGTACAGGTCGTCGCTGGCGACTTCGATCAGGCCCGACTTCTCGAAAAAGCGCTCGTTGATCGGCCGCAGTGCCTGCGTGCTGGGGTTGAGCCGCTCCTCGATGTTGAGCAGCAGGATCTGGTTGAGCTGGCTCACCGCCTTGGCGGCCCAGTAGTAGTGGCGCATCAGCGCCTCGCTGGCGCGCACCTTGGATTTGACCTCGGTCTGGTCGGAGCCGTAGCCGAAGGTGTGGGCCACCGCGGTCTGCAGGTCGAACACCAGCCGGTCCTCGCGCCGGCCGGCCACCAGGTGCAGGCGCAGGCGGATGAGCTGCAGCATCGCCTCGTTGCGCTTGAGCTGCCGCACCTCGAAAGCGGTGGCCAGACCGCAGCGGGCCAGCTCGTCCCAGCTTTTGCCGTAGCCGGCGGCCTGCGCCACCCACAGGATGATCTGCAGATCGCGTAGCCCGCCGGGCGACTCCTTGCAGTTGGGCTCCAGCGCGTAGGGGGTGTCTTCGAACTTGGCATGACGCTGCTGCATCTCCAGCGTCTTGGCCACGAAGAAGGCCCGTGCGTCCAGTGCCTGGCGGAATTCCCAGCGGAAGGTCTTGAACAGCGCCGCATTGCCGCAGATCAGGCGCGACTCCAGCAGCGCGGTCTGCACCGTCACGTCCCTGGCCGCTTCGGCCAGGCATTCGCCGACCGTGCGCACGCTGGAGCCGATTTCCAGCCCCGCGTCCCAGCAGCCGGTGATGAAGGTCTCGATGCGCCGGCGCAGGGCTTCGTCCTGTTCGGGGGCCAGCTCGGGCGGCAGCAGCACCAGCACGTCGATGTCGGAGTAGGGGTACAGCTCGCCGCGGCCGAAGCCGCCGACGGCCAGCAGCGCGCAGCGCGCATCGAAGCCGGCCTGCTGCCACAGCGCGGCCAGCGCCTCGTCGGCCAGCCGCGCGAGCCGGCGCAGGGCGCTGCGCACGCCGCGGCTGGAGCGCCCCTCCTGCAGGCCAAGGTTTTGCAGCAGCGCGCTCTTGCGGGCGCGGTAGCCGGCGGCAGGCGCGGCAACGGGTTCGGTAGCGATGGCGGCGGGGCTCGGATTCATGCGCATGGCGTTCGTGCAAGCAGGAATCGGGCCTGCCAGCGGATCAGGCCGCGACCGCCTGGGCCGACACGAAATCCGGCGGCGGCGGGCTGCCGGCCGACAGCGTCAGCACCTCGTAGCCGGTGGGGGTGACCAGCACCGTGTGCTCCCACTGGGCGGAAAGAGAATGGTCCTTGGTCACGATGGTCCAGCCGTCGCCCAGCTCCTTGATCTCGCGCCGGCCGGCGTTGATCATCGGTTCGATCGTGAAGGTCATGCCCGGCTTGAGTTCCTCGCCGGTGCCCGGGCGGCCGTAGTGCAGCACCTGCGGCTCCTCATGGAAGCCGCGGCCGATGCCGTGGCCGCAGAACTCGCGCACCACCGAGTAGCCGTGGCTTTCGGCGTGCTTCTGGATGGCCCAGCCGATGTCGCCCAGCCGCGCGCCGGGGCGCACCTGCACGATGCCGTGCCACATGGCCTCGTAGGTCACGCGGCACAGGCGCTTGGCGGCGATCGACCCTTCGCCGACGATGAACATGCGGCTGGTGTCGCCGTGCCAGCCGTCCTTGATGACGGTGATGTCGATGTTGACGATGTCGCCCTTCTTCAGCGGCTTGTCGTTCGGAATGCCGTGGCAGACCTGGTGGTTGACCGAGGTGCAGATGGACTTGGGGTAGGGGTTGTAGCCCGAGGGCGCGTAGTTCAGCGGCGCGGGAACGGCCTTCTGCACGTCCACGATGTAGCCGTGCGCCAGCATGTCCAGCTCGTTGGTGGTCACGCCCGGCTTGACGTGCGGCGTGAGGAAATCCAGCACTTCGGCCGCCAGCCGCCCGGCCACGCGCATGCCGGCGATGCCGGCCTCGTCCTTGTAGGTGATGGTCATGGCGCCCGATTATCCCACCGGGGGCGTATTCCCTGTGGGCGTCGGGGAGGGCACAGTAAAATCGCCGCTTTCCCCCGGACCGCGCGTCCCGCACCCCTCTTCCCTAGGCCACGCCCGTGACCCTGCACATCTCCTACTTCGAAGGCGGCAGCGCCCTCAGCCCGTTTCGCGCCCAGCAACTGCTGCCCCGCCTGCGTGCCGTGCACGCCTCGATCCAGGCCATTGCCGCCCGCTACGTGCACGTGGTGGCCTTCGACGCCGCCCCCGATGCCGCGCAGCGCGACAAGCTCGCGGCCCTGCTGACCTACGGCGAGCCCTACGCCGGCCCGACGCAGGGGCCGCTGGTGGTGGTGGCGCCGCGCCTGGGCACGGTCTCGCCCTGGGCGTCCAAGGCCACCGACATCGCGCGCAACTGCGGCCTGACGCTGCACCGGGTGGAGCGCATCGTCGAATACCGGCTCACGCTGGGCGGCGGTCTGCTGGGCGCGGCGCGCCTGGATGCCGCGCAGCTCGCGCAGGTGGCCGCGCTGCTGCACGACCGCATGACCGAGAGCGCGCTGGCCAGCCGGCAAGAAGCCGCCGCCCTGTTCACCGAGCTGCATCCCGCGCCGATGGAGCATGTCGATGTGCTGCAGGGCGGGCACGCCGCGCTGCAGCAGGCCAACGCGGCCTGGGGCCTGGCGCTGGCCGACGACGAGATCGACTACCTGGTGCAGGCGTTCCGCGGGCTGGGCCGCAACCCCACCGACGTGGAGCTGATGATGTTCGCCCAGGCCAACAGCGAACACTGCCGCCACAAGATCTTCAACGCGGACTTCACCATCGACGGCCAGCGCCAGCCGCACAGCCTGTTCGGCATGATCCGCCACACCCACCGACAGCACCCGCAGCACACGGTGATCGCCTATGCCGACAACGCCGCGGTCATGCAAGGCGGCGAGATCGAGCGCTTCGTGGCCCGTTACAACGGCGCTGGCGCGCCGGTCTATGCCAAGTCGCGCGCGCTGCATCACGTGCTGATGAAGGTGGAAACGCACAACCACCCCACGGCCATTTCGCCCTTTCCCGGGGCGGCCACCGGCGCCGGCGGCGAGATCCGCGACGAAGGCGCCACCGGCCGCGGCGCCGAGCCCAAGGCCGGGCTGACCGGTTTCACGGTCTCCAGGCTCTGGGGCGGCTGGTCCGATCAGCCCGGGGGCAAGCCGGCGCACATCGCCAGCCCCCTGCAGATCATGATCGAAGGCCCGCTGGGCGGCGCGGCCTTCAACAACGAGTTCGGCCGGCCCAATCTGGCCGGCTACTTCCGCGAGTACGAGCAGACCGTCGCCAGCGACGTGGACACGGTGCAGCGCGGCTACCACAAGCCCATCATGATCGCCGGCGGCGTGGGGTCGATCGCGGCGGAGCAGACGAAGAAGATCGAATTCCCCGCCGGTACCCTGCTCATCCAGCTCGGCGGTCCGGGCATGCGCATCGGCATGGGCGGTGGGGCGGCCAGCTCCATGGCCACCGGCGCCAACGCGGCCGAGCTGGATTTCGACTCGGTGCAGCGCGGCAACCCCGAAATCCAGCGCCGCGCCCAGGAGGTCATCAACCACTGCTGGGCCCAGGGCGAGTGCAACCCCATCCTGGCCATCCACGACGTGGGCGCCGGCGGCCTGTCCAACGCCTTTCCCGAACTCACCAATGACGCGGGCCGCGGCGCGCGCTTCGACCTGCGCGCCATTCCGCTGGAAGAAACGGGCCTGGCGCCCAAGGAAATCTGGTGCAACGAAAGCCAGGAGCGCTACGTGCTGGCCGTCGCCCCCGACGCGCTGGAGCTGTTCAAGTCCTTCTGCGAGCGCGAGCGCTGCCCCTATGCGGTGGTGGGCGTGGCCACCGAGGCGCGCCAGCTGGTGCTGGCCGACCCGGGCCACGAAAGCCCGGTGGACATGCCGATGGACGTGCTGCTGGGCAAGCCGCCGAAGATGCACCGCGACGTGCGCTCCATCGCGCGGCGCTTTCCGCCGCTGGATCTGACCGGCGTGGGTCTGCAGCAGGCCGTGATGGACGTGCTCGGCCATCCCACGGTGGCGTCCAAGCGCTTTCTCGTGACGATCGGCGACCGCACGGTCGGCGGCCTGACGCACCGCGACCAGATGGTCGGCCCCTGGCAGGTGCCGGTGGCCGACGTGGCCGTCACGCTGGCCGACTATGCCGGCTTTGCCGGCGAGGCCATGGCCATGGGCGAGCGCACGCCGCTGGCTGCGCTGGATGCGCCGGCTTCGGGCCGCATGGCCGTGGCCGAGGCCATCACCAACCTGCTGGCCGCGCCCATCGAGCTGCCGCGCGTCAAGCTCAGCGCCAACTGGATGGCCGCCTGCGGCGAGCCCGGCGAGGACGCGGCGCTGTACGAGACGGTCCGCGCCGTCGGCCTGGAGCTGTGTCCGGCGCTGGGCATCTCCATCCCAGTGGGCAAGGACAGCCTGTCGATGCGCACCCAGTGGCAGCACGAGGGCCAGCAGCGCAAGGTGGTCGCGCCCGTGTCGCTGATCGTCAGCGCCTTCGCCACGCTGGACGACGTGCGGGGCACGCTGACGCCGCAGCTGGACCGTACCGAAGACAGCACGCTGATCCTGGTCGATCTGGGCCGCGGCCGAAACCGCATGGGTGCTTCCATCCTGGCGCAGACGCTGCAGCAAAGCGGCGACGCCGTGCCCGATCTGGACGACCCGCAGGACCTGGTGCGCCTGGTCGAAGCCGTCAACGAGCTGCGCCGCCAAGGCCGCATCCTGGCCTACCACGACCGCAGCGACGGCGGCCTGCTGGCCGCGGTGGCCGAAATGGCCTTTGCCGGCCACGTGGGCGTGGCGCTGAACGTGGACCTGCTGGTCACCGAAGGCGACGGCATTTCCGACAGCCGCATGGACGCCGGCGACAGCAAGAACTGGACGGCCCAGGTGGGCGCGCGGCGCGAGGAGCTCACCCTCAAGGCCCTGTTCAGCGAGGAGCTGGGCGTGGTGCTGCAGGTCCGCAGCGCCGAGCGCGACGCCGTGCTGGCCGTGCTGCGCGCGCACGGGCTGTCGGCGTGCAGCCACGTCATCGGCAAGACGCGCCCGCAGGGCAGCGGCGCGGGCGAACTGCAGGTCTGGCGCGACGCGAAGATGGTTTTTTCGGCCCCGCTGCGCGATCTGCAGCAGGTCTGGGACAGCGTGAGCTGGAAGATCTGCCGCGAGCGCGACAACACCGCCTGCGCCGACGAGGAGCACGCCGCCGCCGGCGATGCGGCCGATGCGGGTCTGCACGTGCACCTGACCTTCGACCCGGCACAGGGCCTGGCGCCGGCGCTGCTGACCAGCCGGCCCAAAGTGGCGGTGCTGCGCGAGCAGGGCGTCAACTCCCACGTGGAAATGGCCTATGCCTTCACCGAAGCCGGCTTCGAGGCGCACGACGTGCACATGAGCGACCTGCTCGCCGGCCGCGCGCACCTGAGCGACTACAAGGGCATCGTGGCCTGCGGCGGCTTTTCCTATGGCGACACGCTGGGCGCGGGCATAGGCTGGGCGCGTTCGATCACCTTCAACCCGGCGCTGGCCGAGCAGTTCCAGGATTTCTTCGCCCGCGCCGACACATTCGGGCTGGGCGTGTGCAACGGCTGCCAGATGTTCGCCGAGCTGGCCGACATCATCCCCGGCGCGCAGGCCTGGCCGCGCTTCACCACCAACCGCAGCGAACGCTTCGAGGCCCGCTTCTCGCTGGTGGAGGTGCTGGATACGCCCAGCATCTTTCTGCAGGGCATGGCCGGCAGCCGCCTGCCGATCGCGGTGGCCCACGGGGAGGGCTATGCCAATTTCAGCGCCCGGGGGGATGCGCAGCGCGTCATCGGGGCGCTGCGCTACGTCGATCACCAGGGCCGACCCACCGAGGTCTATCCCTACAACCCCAACGGCAGCCCGGGCGGGCTGACCGCCGTGACCACGCCCGATGGGCGCTTTACCGCGATGATGCCGCACCCGGAGCGGGTGTTCCGCAACATCCAGTGGAGCTGGACGCCGCTGGATCCGTCCGCGCCCAGCCCGTGGATGCAGCTGTGGCGCAATGCCCGGCGCTGGCTGGGCTGAGCGGCCCGCAGCGACGCCGCGGATGGGGGTGTGCCACCTGCGGCGTGAACGATGTCACACCGGCAGCAGGTAGGGGCAGGGGTAGGCGGCTATAGTGGCGGTGACCGTCGCCGCCGCGACGGCTTGGCTGTCCTTGCCCCCATGTCCGCCCGTGCCTTGCTGCGCATCCTGGTTGTCGGCGTGCTGCTGCTGCTCGCCGCAGTGGGCTGGCAGCTCGAGCTGAGCCGACAGGCCACGATCGCACAGGCCGAGCGGGAGGCGTCCAATCTGGCGCTGACTCTGGATGCGCAGCTCGAAGCCGTGCTGCGCCGCATCGATGCGGACCTGCACGCCATCGCCGGGCAGCTGCCCCGCGCGGCCCTGCAGGCACAGGCCATACCGCGCTATGAAGCGGCGGTACGCCAGCTGCTGCAGCCGCAGCTGCGTCACTTTCCGGAAGTCACCGGCTTTTACGTCTGGGCTGCCGACGACGGCCATCTGCTCTATGGCACCAGCCCCGTGCCGCCCGGCCCCGCGCGGCCCAGCATCGGCCTGCGCCCGGGCTTTGCCTACCTGAAGTCCGAACCGCAGGCGTCCATCGCCTTTTCGGACGCGATCCGCAGCAGCATCACCGGCTTGCAGACGGTGGCCGTCTATGTGCCGGTGCGCGACGAGCGGCAGCAGTTGCTGGCGGTGCTGACGGCCACGCTGAACCTGGAGCACCTCACGCAGTCTTTCGAGGGGCTGCAGCTGCCGCCGCGCAGCGTTTTTTATCTGCGACGCAGCAGCGATCACCACCTGCTGATCCGCCATCCACCGATCGCGAGCGAGCTGAATAAGCCGGTGCGCAGCCCCATCACCGAGCGCATCGATGCCGGGCAAACGCATGGAAACGCGCGGTTCCAGGCCCTACTCGATGGTGAACACCGCGTTTACGGTTTTCGCAAAATCGAGGACTACCCGTTTTACGTCATGGTCGGCCTGTCCGAGGCCGCTGTGCTGCAAGTCTGGCGCCAAAACGCGGCCATTGCAGCGGCAGTGGTGCTCGGCCTGGGCCTGGTGCTGCTGCTGGCCATCGGGCGCATGGCCCGGCTGCAGCGGCAGCGCCTGGCCGCGCAGCAGGATGCGCAGCAGGCGCACGAGCTGCTGCACGATGCGATCAACAGCATTTCAGCCGGCATCACCATCTACGGGCCGGATGGCCGGCTGGTCATGAACAACCAGGCGCTGCGGGCCCTCTTCGAGCCCCTGCGCGATGTGCTGCAACCGGGGCGCACCTTCGAGGAGATCACCCGCATCGGCCTGCAGCGCGGCCTGTACGCCGAGGCCGTGGACGACCCCGAAGCCTGGCTGGCGCGCCGCCTGCGCCAGCATCAGGAAGCCGACGGCCGGCCCTACGAGCTGGCGCTGGCCGACGGGCGCTGGATCGAGTTCAGCGAGCACCGCACGCCCAAGGGCTATATCGTCGGCAGCCGCATCGACATCACGCAGCGCAAGCGGCTGGAGGCCGAGCTGCGCGAGCTGGCCAGCACCGACGAGCTGACCGGCCTGGCCAACCGGCGCCAGTTCATGCAGCGGCTGGAGGAGGAGCTGGAACGCCTGCGCCGGCAGACCACGCGCGCGGCCTGCGTGCTGATGCTGGACCTGGACCACTTCAAGCGCGTCAACGACCAGCACGGTCATGCGGCGGGCGACCGCCTGCTGCAGCACTTCGCCCAGCTGCTGCGGCAGGAGTTGCGCAGCGTCGATACGCCAGCGCGTATGGGCGGCGAGGAATTCGCGGTCATCCTGCCCGGCACCGATCTGGCCGCGGCACAGGGCATTGCCCAGCGCATCTGCGAACGGCTGGCCGCGCAGCCTTTCCACGCCGGGGCGCAGCAGCTGAACGTGACGGTCAGCGTGGGCGTGGCCGCGCTCGACGCGGCCGATCTGTCGGCCGATGCCGTGCTGGCCCGCGCGGATGCGGCGCTCTACCGTGCCAAAGCCGGCGGACGCAACCGCGTGGAGCTGGCAACCGGCTGAGCCAGCCGGGGTTCAGGCCGCCCAGGCCGCCATCAGCGCGGCGGCGGCGGCTTCGGGATCGTCCGCCGCGGTGAGGGCGCGCACCACCGCGAAGGAGCCGACGCCGCTGGCCTTGACCGCCGGCACTTCCGCGGCCGAGATGCCGCCGATGGCCACGCCGGGGTAGTCGCGCAGCAGGCGCACATAGGCGCGCAGACGCCCCGGCCCCTGCGGGGCGGTGGGCATGCGCTTGAGCGTGGTCGGAAACACCGCGCCCATCGCGATGTAGCTGGGGCTGGCGCGGTCGGCGCGCAGCATCTCGGCATAGCCGTGGGTGGACAAGCCCAGGCGCAGCCCGGCGGCGCGGATGGCCTGCAGATCGGCCACGTCCATGTCCTCCTGCCCCAGATGCACGCCATAGGCGCCGGCCTCGATCGCGGCCTGCCAGTGGTCGTTGATGAACAGCAGCGCGCCGCTGCCGCGCACGGCCTGCACCGCGGCCTGCACCTCGCGGCGCACGGCGGCGGCATCGTCGGACTTGTAGCGCAGCTGCAGCGTGGGCACGCCCGCGCGCGCCATGCGGCCCACCCACTCAGCCGTAGGCAGCACCGCGTAAAGCCCCAGCTGCCGCGGGCAGGGCGGGAAGGCCTGCGCGCGCGGCCAGGGCGGCATGCCGAAGTCCTGCGGGTCGTCGGGCCAGTGCGCCGGGTCGAAGCGGCCGCAGCGCTGCACCTGGGCCTGCCAGGCGAGCGCGACGCACTCGGCATCGGCTTCGATGAAGCCCAGCGCCAGCGCGGCCAGCTTGGCGCTGCGGTAGATGGCATGGTCGCTGCTGAAAAGCGGCACGGGGCTGCCCTGCACGGGCAGGGCCTTGTCCGCATGGGCGGCGACGATGGCGCGGGCGGCGGCATCCAGCGGCAGCATGGCGCTCACCCGGCTGCGGCGTGGTGCCAGAACGGCGTGCCCAGCACCGGGGTGGAGGGCTGGGCCGCGTCCTGCTCGGTCATCGCGCCGCTGCGCCAGGCGGCGCGGCCGGCGGCCACCGCATCGGCAAAGGCGCCGGCCATGGCCACCGGGTCCTGCGCCAGCGCCACCGCGGTGTTGAGCAGCACCGCGTCGTAGCCCCATTCCAGCACGGTGCAGGCGTGCGAGGGCCGGCCCAGGCCGGCATCGACGATCAGCGGCACGTCCAGCCGCTCGCGCAGCACGCGCATCGCATAGGGGTTGACCGGACCCTTGCCGGTGCCGATGGGCGCGGCCCAGGGCATGACCGCCTGGCAGCCCACATCGACCAGGCGCTGGCACAGCACCAGGTCTTCGGTGCAGTAGGGCAGCACCTTGAAGCCGTCCTTGATCAGGCGCTCGGCCGCCTGCACCAGGTTCAGCGTGTCCGGTTGCAGCGTGTAGTCGTCGCCGATGAGCTCTAGCTTGATCCAGGGCGTCTCGAACACCTCGCGCGCCATCTGCGCGGTGGTGACGGCCTCCTGCACGCTGTGGCAGCCGGCGGTATTGGGCAGCACCGGCACCTGCAGCTTCTTCAGCAGCGCCCAGAACTGCTGGCCGCTTTCCTGCGGGGCCGAACCCTGGCGGCGCAGCGAGGCCGTCAGCATCGCGGGGCGGGCGCGCTGCACGGCCGCTTCCAGCACGGCCGGCGAGGGGTAGCGCGAGGTGCCCAGCAGCAGGCGGCTGGCAAAGCGCTCGCCATAGAGCACGAGCGGGTCGGCGGTGGATTGCGGGCTCATGGTCAGCCTCCGGTGACGGGTGAGATGATTTCGATGCGGTCGCCGTCGCGCAGCGGGTGCGCGGCGTACTGGGTGCGGGGCACGAACTGCGTGTTCACGGCCGCGGCAAAGGGCGGCTGCGCGGCGATCGCGGCCACCGCATCGGCCAGCGTCGCGCCGTCGGGCAGTTCGTGCTCGCGCTGGTTGATCCAGACCTTCATGCCGCCACCTCTTCCACGCGCAGCGCCAGCGTATCGGCCAGCGGGTGGGCGTCCTGCTCCAGCAGTTCCAGCACCGCGTCCAGCAGCGCCGGCGCGATCATGAAGCCATGCCGGTATAGGCCGTTGATCTGCAGCGTGCGCGGCCCCAGCCGGCGGATCGCCGGCAGGTTGTCCGGCAGCGTGGGGCGGCACTGGCTGGCCAGCTCCAGGATGCGGCCCTCGGCAAAGCCCGGGTGCACCGCGTAGGCGGCGCTCAGCAGCTCCAGCGTGGAGCGCACGCTCGGCGGCGAGAGGTCGCTGCTTTCGATTTCGGTGGCGCCGATGACGAACAGATGGTCCTGCTTGGGCGCGATGTAGATGGAGTAGCGCGGATGGATCAGCCGCGTGGGCCGCGTGAGCGTGACGTCCGGCGCATGCACGCGCGCCACCTCGCCGCGGATGCCGCGCAGCTGGCCCCACTGCGGCTGCGCGCCGAGCCCCCGGCAGTCGAACACCCAGTCGGGCCCGCCGGGGCTGCCCGCTGCGAAATCCTGCGGGCTGCGCGGGCTGTTCCAGTGCAGCGCCACGCCCAGGCGCTGCAGCTCGTGCAGCAGCGCGGCCAGCAGCTGCCGGTTGTCCAACTGGCCTTCGCCGGGCAGGTACAGCCCTTGCGCGAAGCGGTTTTCCAGCGCCGGCTCCAGCGCGCGCACGCCGGCGGCATCCAGCGGCTGCGGCGCCGGCAGGCCGGGCAGCCGGGCCGTGGTGGCGCGCAGCAGGCCAGCGAAGCGCTGGGCTTCGGCGGCATCCTGCCGGTGCCACAGGATCAGCGTGCCCTGCTGCTGGAAGAACACGGGCTGCGTCAGAGCGGCCAGCAGCTGGGGCCAGCGGCTCAGGGCGTAGCGGCCCATCGCGACCACGCTGGGTTCGGTGATGGCCGATTCGGCCAGCGGCGCCAGCATGGCCGCAGCGATGCGCGCCGGCGAATGCTGGGCTTCGGGGCCGCCGGCATCGTGCACGCTGACGCGGTGGCCGCGGCAGGCAAGCTGCCAGGCCAGCAGCCGGCCCATCAGGCCGGCGCCGAGCACGATGCAGGTGGAGGCTGGAGGAGAGGAGGGCATCTCAGTTGCGTCGATAATTTCCGCCATGGACAAGACCCTGGCGAACGAAACACATTACCCGCGCGTGCTCTCGATCGCGGGCTCCGACAGCGGCGGCGGCGCGGGCATCCAGGCCGACCTCAAGACCTTCAGCGCGCTGGGCTGCTACGGCATGACGGCCATCACCGCGATCACCGCGCAGAACACCTGCGGCGTGCGGGCCATCCACGGCGTGCCGCCCGAGATCCTGGCCGCGCAGATCGACGCCGTCGTCGAGGACATCGGCGCCGACGCGGTGAAGATCGGCATGCTGCACGCGCCCGCGATCGTGCAGGTGGTGGCGCAGGCCATCCGCCGCCATGGGCTGAAGAACGTGGTGCTCGATCCGGTGATGGTGGCCACCAGCGGCGACCGGCTGATCGCCGAGGAGACCGTGGCCGTGCTGGTGCGCGAGCTCTTTCCGCTGGCGGCGGTCATCACGCCCAATCTGGACGAGGCCGCGCTGCTGCTGGGGCATCCGATCGCCGATGCCGCGGCGCTGGAGCCGGCCGCGCGCGAGCTGCAGGCGCTGGGTGCAGCCGGCGTGCTGCTCAAGGGCGGGCACCTGCCCGGCGACGAGGTGGTCGATGTGCTGCTGCAGGGCGAACAGCCCGCGCTGCGTCTGGCCTCGCCGCGCATTGCGAGCCACAACGTGCATGGCACGGGGTGCACCCTGTCGTCGGCCATCGCCGCCCAGCTGGCGCTGGGACACCCGCTGGAAGAAGCCGTGCGGCTGGCGCGCGCCTACATCCTGGGCGCGATCGCTGCGGGCGCGGCGGTACGTACCGGGCACGGGCATGGGCCGCTCAATCATGGCTATGCGCCGGTGCCCATGCAGCTGCGGACCTGAACGGTTGGCAGTGTCCATCGCGATCGTGGCTACGGCAGGGGGAAGAGGCGCCGCGCGGTGCGCGCCCGGTGCGGCGCTGGCGGCCTGCTTCCCTGCGTGAGCATTACCTCCATCAGGTTCAAAGGGACTGTCTCAGTCACCGCGGCTGGCGCGGCAACACCCCCAGCAAAGAGGCCTCATTCTACGGGCAAAGGACACGGGCAAAGAAAAGCCCGCACGCGGCGGGCCGGGTGGGGATGCGCGGTTGTTGACCGCGGTCAATCGAACACCGGGGTTTCCACGCCCAGCACCTTGTGCAGCTTGGGGCTGGTGGTGGTGTACTGCAGGTGGATCTTGCCTTTTTCCGGGAAGATCAGCGCGGCCGCGGCGAAGGCCGCCAGCGCGCATTCGTGAAAGCCCGAGAGGATGAGCTTTTTCTTGCCCGGGTAGGTGTTGATGTCGCCCACCGCGAAGATGCCCGGGATGTTGGTGGAGAACTTTTCGGTGTCCACCACGAGCTGCTTGCGCTCGATCTCCAGCCCCCACTCGGCAATCGGTCCGAGCTTCGGGGACAAGCCGAAGAACACCAGCAGCACGTCCAGCGGTACCACGCGCGTGACGCCGTCGCCGCCGGTGACCTTGACCGCGGTGAGCCGGTCGTCCTTCTCCTCGAAGCCGGTGACCTGGCCCACGATGAACTGCATCTCGTAGGCGTCGCACAGCTCCTTCATCTTGGCCACGCTGGCCGGGGCGGCCTTGAAGCCGTCACGCCGGTGCACGAGGATGACGCTCTCGGCCTTGTTCGGGCCGTCGGCGGTGAAGTTCAGCGTCCAGTCCAGCGCCGAGTCGCCCCCGCCCAGGATCACCAGGTTCTTGCCGGCGAAGTCCGCCGGGTTCTTGACGCGGTAAAAGAGTTGCTTGCCCTCGAACTTTTCGATGCCATCGACCTTGAGCGTGCGCGGCTCGAAGGCGCCCACGCCGGCGGCGATGAACACCGTCTTGGTGTGGAACTGCGTGCCCTTGTCGGTGGCGACATAGAAGCGGCCGTCGTCGAGCCGGCGCACCTGCGTGACCGTCTGGCCCAGGTGGAAGGTGGCGCCGAAGGGCTCGATCTGCTTGAGCAGCGCGTCGGTCAGCTCCTTGCCGGTGCACACCGGGACGGCCGGGATGTCGTAGATGGGTTTGTCCGGGTACAGCTCCATCGGCTGGCCGCCCGGATGGGCCAGGGAGTCGATCACGTGGGCCTTGATTTCGAGCAGGCCCAGCTCGAACACCTGAAAGAGGCCGACCGGGCCGGCGCCGATGATGACGGCATCGGTTTCGATCGGGCCCTCGACGGCCTGGGCGGTCTGGATCACGGCAGGGCTGAGTTGGGGTTCCATGGTTGCAGAGAGGGGCTTACCGGATCAGCTCTTTGAGCTTGCCGGTCTTGTCTTTCCATTCGTCGGCATCGGGCAGCGGGGCCTTGCGCTTGGTGATGCTCTTCCAGTTCGGCAGCTTGGACAGCTCGGCATTGAGCGCGATCATGTGCTGCTGGTCCGACGGCACGTCTTCCTCGGCGTAGATGGCGTTGACCGGGCACTCGGGGATGCAGACGGCGCAGTCGATGCATTCGTCCGGGTCGATGGCCAGGAAGTTGGGCCCTTCGCGGAAGCAGTCCACGGGGCAGACGTCCACACAATCGGTGTATTTGCAGCGGATGCAGGCTTCGGTGACGACGTGGGTCATTGTGCTGGGGAGAAGGCTGAAAAGTCCTTGATTTTATTGGCTTTCGCAAGGCAGGGCCGGATTGTCGGCCTTGCCCGCGACAGGGTTGTTGAGCTGGATCAAGCCCGCGCGACGGGCCGCAGGGGCGGCTTCAGTGCGCCAGCACGGCTCCCGCGGTCTTGTGGCTGGCCGTGTCCACCAGGATCATCGACCCTAAGGAGCGCGCCTGCGCGTAGGCCCGGATGGGCAGCGGCTCCTGCAGCGCCAGCTCCACCAGGCCGATGGCGTTGGCGCCGAGCTCGGCGGCTTCTTCCTGCGCCAGCGTATGGATGTCGAGCCGGTGCACGATGCGCCGCACCCGCGCCTTGACCCAGCGGTGGCCGTGCAGCGCCCAGTACACGCGGCCCACGCTCAGCGGCTCCTCGTCCATCCAGGCGACCGTGGCCAGCAGCTCGCGCCGCACGTCCTGTGGCTGCGCGGGCGCGAGCAGCCAGTCGCCGCGCGAGACGTCGAGCTCGCGGTCGAGCACGATGCCGGCGCTGTGGCCGGCCGCCACCGCGGCTGCGGGTCGGCGCACGCGGTCCAGCACCTGCGCCACGGTGGCGCGCTGGCCGCCGGGGAATACCGTTACCGCATCGCCGGCGCGCAGCTGGCCCGCGGCGATGCGCCCCCAGAAGACCCGGCGGCCCTGGCGGGTGTCGCTCGAGGCTGGAAACTTTTCCACCCACTGTACGGGGAAAGCCGCTGGCAGATCGGTGTCGGCCGCGGTCACCGGCAGCCGCTCCAGGATGTCCAGCAGGCTGGGGCCGTCATACCCGCACCAGCCGGCCTGCGCGCGCTCGACCACATTCCAGCCGTGCAGCGCCGAGACGGGCACGATGGCCTGTACGGCCACTGCGGCCTGCCCGGCAAAGGCCTGCAGCGCGGCGCGGATGTGCGCGTAGGCCAGGGCCGGGTCGTCCACGGCGTCCAGCTTGTTGACGGCATAGACGATGGAGGGCACGCGCAGCAGCTTCAGCAGCAGGCTGTGGCGGCGCGTCTGCGGCAGCAGCGCCAGATCGGGGCGGCGCCAGTCGAGCTTGGTGGCATCGACCAGCACCACGGCGGCGTCGGCCACCGAGGCGGCGGTGACCATGTTGCGCGTGTACTGCTCGTGGCCCGGGGTGTCGCCGATGATGAACTTGCGCCGCTCGGTGCTGAAGTAGCGCCAGGCTACGTCGATGGTGATGCCCTGCTCGCGCTCGGCCGTCAGGCCATCGGTCAGCAGCGCCAGCTCCACCTGTCCGTTGCGCTGCACCCCGGCCAGATGGTCGCGCAGCACGGCGCGGGTGTCCACGAGCAACCGCCCGATCAGCGTGCTCTTGCCATCGTCCACCGAACCGCAGGTGATGAAGCGCAGGGCGGCTGCCGCGCGCTCCTGCTCCTCTTGGGGGCTGCGCGGTCCGGGCTGTGCGCAGTCAGCCGGCGTGCGGTGCGCCTGCGCGGCGGCTTCCTGCTGCGCAGGATCGTTTGCAATGGCATAGGCTACGGATTCGCTGCCCATCAGAAATACCCATCCTTTTTTCGTTTTTCCATCGATGCATCGGACGTCTGGTCGTCCATGCGGGTGGCGCCGCGTTCGCTGACTTCGGCCGCCAGCGTTTCGCGCACGATGTCGGCGGCGTTGCGGGCGGTGCTGGCCACCGGGCAGGTGCAGGTGATGTCGCCCACGGTGCGAAAGCGCACCTCGCGCACCACGACCTGCTCGCCGGGCCTGGCCGGCGTCAGCGGCGTGACCGGCACCAGCAGGCCGCGGCGCTCCACCACTGCGCGGCGGTGGCTGTAGTAGATCGAGGGCAGGGCGATCTGCTCGCGCTCGATGTACTGCCACACGTCCAGCTCGGTCCAGTTGCTGATCGGAAACACCCGGAAGTGCTCGCCCGGCGCCAGCCGGGTGTTGAACAGGGTCCACAGCTCCGGCCGCTGGGCCTTGGGGTTCCACTGGCCGAAGCCGTCGCGGTGGCTGAAGACGCGCTCTTTCGCGCGGGCTTTTTCCTCGTCGCGCCGGGCGCCGCCGATGAGCGCGTCGAAGCGGAATTCCTCGACGGCTTCCAGCAGCGTGACCGACTGGTGGGCGTTGCGGCTCTCGTCGGGGCGGGCCAGCCGCACCGTGCCACGACGGATCGAATCCTCCACGCTGCGCACGATCAGCTGCGCGCCCAGCTCGGCGGCGCGCCGGTCGCGGAATTCGGTGACCTCGGGAAAGTTGTGCCCGGTGTCGATCATCAGCAGCGGGTAGGGAATGCGGCCGCGGCCAAAGGCTTTTTCGGCGCACCGCAGCAGCACCAGCGAGTCCTTGCCGCCGGAAAACAGCAGCGCCGGGCGCTCGAAGGCGCCTGCGACTTCGCGCAGGACGTAGATGGTTTCCTCCTCCAGCGCGTCCAGATGCGCGTTGCTCAGGCGGTGCGCCGGGTGGTCCAGCAGATCGAGGTCGGTGCGTGCGTTCATGCCGATTCCTTCGTCGTATGCGTCAGCGTTGTCTCTTGTTTGACATGCAAGCCGCATTCCTTCGCGTGCGCGGTTTGGCTGCGGCCGGGCTCTGGCGAGCCCTTCACTTCAGCTGCGCTGAAGTGAGCCTGCGCCGAAGCGAGACCACGGGCTGCGCTGCGCGCCGCCTGCCCTGCGGGCAGGGAATGCGGCTGGACATGCAAGCCGCATTCCTTCGCGGTCTCGCTTTCCCACCACCAGCGGCCGGCGCGCAGGTCTTCGCCCAGGGTGATGGCGCGGGTGCAGGGCTCGCAGCCGATGCTGGGGTAGAAGCGGTCGTGCAGGGCGTTGTAGGGCACGTCGTGGCTGCGGATGTAGTGCCACACGTCGCCCCAGCTCCAGTCGGCCATCGGGTTGTACTTGCGCCGCTGCGCATCGCTGTCGTCGATGAAGGGCACTTCGGCCCGCGCATCGGACTGCTCGCGCCGCAGCCCGGTGATCCAGGCGCGCTTGCCGGCCAAGGCGCGCTGCAGCGGCTCGAGCTTGCGCAGCGCGCAGCAGGCCTTGCGCAGCGCGATGCTGCGGTACATGGCGTCGGCGCCTTCGCGCTGCACGAACTGCGCGACCGCCTGGGCGTCGGGCTCATACACCTCCACCGGCACGCGCACCAGCGCGCGCAGGCGCTGCAGCAACGCCAGGGTTTCGGCATGCAGGCGCCCGGTGTCGAGCACGAAGATGCCGATGTCCAGCCCCAGCGCGTCGATCAGATGGGCCAGCACCATGTCCTCCGCGCCCAGGCTGCAAGCCAGGCTGACCAGCGGCACGCCGCCGGGCAGCACGGGGGCGTGGTCGCGCGCGGCCTGCTGCAGCAGGGCCTGCGTGCGCTGCAGCTTGGCCTCGAAGTCGGCGCTGGGACGGGCGTACAGGTCGGTGGCTGGCATCAGACGGTCTCCCTCAGGGAACGGGCCAGGGCAAAGCGCGGCAGGCGCTGGCGGGCGTCGCCCTGGTAGTGGGCGCTAAAGCGGGTCAGCTCGCGCCGGGCCGCCGCCATGTCCTGGTCGGCGCGCAGCACGGCGTGTGAAAAGCCGTTGCGCGCCAGCAGCGGCACCAGATCGACCAGCACGTCGCCGGTGGCGCGCAGTTCGCCCGCATAGCCCAGCCGGCGCCGCAGCAGCATGGCCTGGCTGTGCGCGCGGCCGTCGGTGAACTGCGGAAACTGCAGGTCGATGCGGCGCACCCGGCGCAGGTCGATGGTGCGTGGATCGATGTCGTTGGCCAGCACCAGCGTGTGCTCGTCTGGCGGCTGGGCGGCGTGTTCGGTCGGGGTCAGCAGTTCCATGGCGGGTGGGCTCAGGCGGTGACGGCGGGGGTGTGGGCATGGCGCGCGGCATCGGCGGCGGCCTTGAACGGCTCCAGCCCCAGGCGGCGCACGGCGTCGATGAAGGGCTCGCCCGGTTGGCGCTGGCGGCGATAGACCTCCAGCACGGCCTCGATGACGTCGGGCACCTCGTCGGCGGCAAAGGCGGGGCCGATCACGCGGCCCGGTGCCGGATCGCCGGACAGCTGCGTGCCGTCCGAGCCTCCCAGCGTGACCTGGTACCACTCCTGCCCGTCCTTGTCCACGCCCAGCACGCCGATGTGGCCGCTGTGGTGGTGGCCGCAGGAGTTGATGCAGCCGCTGATGTGCAGGTCGATCGCGCCCAGGTCGTGCAGTTCGTCCAGATCCTGGTAGCGTTGCAGGATGGCTTCGGCCAGCGGCAGCGAGCGGGCATTGGCCAGATCGCACAGATCGCCGCCGGGGCAGGCGATGAGGTCGGTGAGCAGGCCGATGACGGGCCGCGCCAGCCCGAGCGCGCGGGCTTCGCGCCACAGCTCGGCCAGCTGGTCGCAGCGCACCCAGGGCAGCAGCAGGTTCTGCTCGTGCGTGACGCGCGCTTCGCCGCCGCTGTAGCGCTCGGCCAGCAGCGCCACGGCTTCGAGCTGCTCGGCCGTGGCGTCGCCCGGCGCCTGTCCGGGGCGCTTGAACGACAGCGTGACGGCGCGCAGGTCCGGATCTTTGTGCGGGTGCACGTTGCGCTGCAGCCAGCGGCCGAACTCGACGTCGTCCTCGGCCGCCGCTTTCAGGACTTGCGCGATCTTGGCGTCGGCCGTCTTGCGGTCGCAGCGCAGCACCGGTGGCGCGAAATGGGCGGCCACGCGCTCGAACTCGGCGGCGGTGATGGTGTGCGGCGCGCCATCGACTTCGACGATCTGGCGGTATTCCTCCTCGACCTCGTCGATGAAGCGCTGGCCTTCGGCCTTGAGCAGGATCTTGATGCGGGCCTTGTACTTGTTGTCGCGCCGGCCCCAGCGGTTGTACACCCGCACGATGGCTTCCACGTAGTTGAGCAGCTGGTCGCAGGGCAGGAAGTCGCGCATCACGGTGGCGATGGTCGGCGTGCGCCCCATGCCGCCGCCGGCGGCCACCGTGAAGCCCAGCGTGCCATCGGCGTCGCGCTTGAGGCGCAGGCCGATGTCGTGCCAGGCGGTGGCGGCGCGGTCTTCGCGCGCGCCGGTGATGGCGATCTTGAACTTGCGCGGCAGGTAGGCGAATTCCGGATGCAGCGTGCTCCACTGCCGCAAGATCTCGGCAAAGGGGCGGGGATCGGCCACCTCATCGACGGCGATGCCGGCCAGCGCGTCGGTGGTGATGTTGCGGATGCAGTTGCCGCTGGTCTGGATGCCGTGCATGTCCACGCTGGCCAGCAGGTCCATGACGTCGGCGCTGCGCTCCAGCGCGATCCAGTTGAACTGCACGTTCTGCCGGGTCGTGAAATGCGCATTGCCGCTGACCAGCCGGCTGCCGATGCGCCGGCCGTCGCGCAGCGCGATCGCGCCCAGGCGCTGCTGGGCTGTCACCGCGCGCTCCCAGACCTGCGGATCGGGCCGGTCGAACTCGCGGGCGATGCGCGCCAGCACGCGCAGCTGCGCGCTGCTGATTTCGCCATAAGGCACGGCCACGCGCAGCATCGGCGCATGGCGCTGGATGTACCAGCCGTTTTGCAGCCGCAGCGGGCGGAACTCCTCCTCGCCCAGCTGTCCGCCCAGGTAGCGGGCGAGCTGGTCGCGGTACTGCGCGGCGCGGGTGCGGATGAACTGGCGGTCGAATTCGGTGTACTGATACATGGCGCGGGAGATTCAGATGGCGATGAGCTTGACGCCGGCCCAGGCCAGCAGCACCGACAGCGCCGAGCGGATCAGCCGCTCATGCACGCGGTCGATCAGATGGGCGCCCAGCCAGATGCCCGGCAGCGAGCCGGCCAGCAGCAGCGCCAGCAGGCTCCAGTCCACCGAGCCCAGCGAGGCGTGTCCCAGCCCGGCCACCAGCGTCAGCGGCACGGCGTAGGCGATGTCGGCGGCGACGATGCGCGGCAGCGGCAGCAGCGGGTAGATCAGCAGCAGCACGCTCACGCCGATGGCGCCGGCGCCCACCGAGGTCAGCGTCACCAGCGTGCCCACGGCCGCGCCCAGCAGCAGCGGCAGGCTCCAGTGGCGGGGCTGGGCGGCGCGCCGCTGCTGCGCCTGCGGCAGCGCAGCCGGCAGCACGCGGCCACGCGCGGCGCGGTACAGCATGGCGGCGGCCGTCAGCAGCAAGGCCACGCCCAGCGTGAGCGTCATGGCCCGCTGCACGCCGGCATCGGCCGGGCCCAGCCGGTGCAGCACATAGAGGGTGAGCAGCGCCGCCGGAATGCTGCCGGCCGACAGGCTGCCGACGATGCGCCAGTCCACCAGCCCCGAGCGGGCCAGCCGCACGGTGCCGCCCAGCTTGGTGATGGCGGCAAACAGCAGGTCGGTGCCGATGGCCAGATGGGGCTTGATGCCGAAGAAAAAGATCAGGATCGGCGTCATCAGCGAGCCGCCGCCCACGCCCGTGAGACCGACGATCAGCCCGACGATGAAACCCGCGACGATGAAGGCGACTTCCTGCATGGCCGCCACTGTAGAAGCGGGTTCTTCAAAACCAAACTACATTTTTTTTCTTCGCTTATGCGGGTTTGGCTATAAGCGCGGCCTGCCCGCAGCCGCAGGGGGGCCATTTCAGGCCTGGGCGTGCCGATGCAAATCCAGATGGCGGGCCAGCCGGGCCTCGACGGGCCAGGGTTCGCCGCCGAGCCGGGCCGCCAGCAGCTCGGCGCACAGCATGGCCAGACTCAGTCCGCGCGAGCCCATGGCCGTGCTGACCCACAGCGTCGGCGCCTCGCCGTCCTGCACCGGGCCCACCAGCGGCAGGCGGTCGCGGCTGACGCAGCGCACCGCTTCCCAGCTGCGCACGCGCTGCTGCGCAAAGTCGGCGGCCAGTGCCGCGGCCACTGCCGGCAGCAGACGCTGCAGCTTGTCGAAATCGGCCTGCAGGTGCGCCGCCAGCGGCGCGGCCGGGCCGTCGCTGGCCTCGTAGGTGGAGCCGGCGTACCAGGCCGGCCCTTCGGGCGTGGGCACGTGGGGTATGAAGCTGCCCGCGCCGTTGACCGGATGCGGCGGGCAGACGGCGTCCAGCGCCGGCCTGTGCAGGCCCCAGCTGAGCACGCCGCGCATGCCGTGCACCGCCGGCAGCCCCAGGCCCGCGGTGGCCAGCAGGCGCGGCGCATCCAGCGCATTGGCCAGCACCACCTGTTCGGCTTCGGCCAGGGTCTGTCCCTGCGCGTCCAGCAGGGCCCAGCCCGGATGCAGCGCGCGCAGCGCAGCCACCTGCTGCTGCGCCCGAAAGCGCACGCCGTCCTGCGCCAGCCAGGCGCGCACCAGCCGCGCCGGCTGCAGCCAGGCCGCCGGCGCATGCCACAGGGCGTCGGCCATGTGCAGGCTGGCGCGCCAGGGTTCGGGGCCGTCGCGGGCGTCCGTGGCGCGCGAGATCTCGGCGCCGGCGGCGGGCCAGTCGCACGGCAGGCCGCCACGGCCCTGCAGCCGCAGCTCCAGCACGCCGGTGGGGCCCCAGTCCTCGCCGGCGCGCAGCAGGTGCTGCGCTTCCAGGCGCATCAGGCGCAGGCCGGCACGGGTCAGGCGCGCGCGCGGGCTGTCGTTGGCCGAGGCGTAGGGGATCAGCAGTCCGGCCGGCAGGCCGGAGGCGCCGGCTGCCGGCGCTGGTGCGGCGTCCAGCACTTCGACTTGCCAGCCGCGTCGCGCCAGGGCGGCGGCCACGCTGGCGCCGGCCACCCCGGCGCCGACCACCGCGCAGCGCCCGGGCTCGGCCGCGGCGGTGACCGGGCGGCGCAGCGCCCAAGGCGGGTCGAAACACCAGCCATCGTCGCGCCAGCCGAAGCCGGCTTCGCGCAGCGCAGCGGCCAGCGCCGCATCCGGGGTGGCCGGCAGGCCGGCGGCCCGGCAGCCGCGGCGGCTGCAGCGCGCCAGCGCCTTCAGGGCCGCGGGCGTCCATGGGAGGGAGGGGTCGATCCAGAGCGCGTCGGCCTCGAAACGCTGCTCGCGCAGCAGCGCCGCCGTTTCACCCACGCACAGCGTCAGCTGCAGGCGGCCGGCGGCAAGCGCCAGCCGGTGCTGCCCCGGCAGCAGGCCCCAGCAGGCCGCGGCCAGCTCATCGGCCAGCCGGGTTTGACCGGGCACGGCCGCCGCGCGCACGGCCTGCGCCGTCGGAGGCTGGGTGGCGCAGGCCACCACGTGCAGCACGCGCGGCGCAGGGCCTGCCGCCTGCCAGGCCTGCCACAGCGCCAGCAGGCGCGCGGCATCGAACCGGGTGTCCAGCACGCGCCAGACGGCGGGTGCAGCGCAGGCGGGCGGCAGCAGAGGGTGCGCCGCAGCGGTCACGTATCGGGCACGGGGTCAGTTGGTGCCGGGCGGCACGTAGCCGGCGGCCTGTTCGGCGCCGCCGCCGAAGAAGTGCGCTTCCATCTGCCGCGCCAGGTACTGGCGGGCGCGGGCGTCGGCCAGATTGAGCCGGTGCTCGTTGACCAGCATGGTCTGGTGCCGCAGCCAGGCGGCCCAGGCTTCCTTGCTGACGTTCTCGTAGATGCGCTTGCCCAGTTCGCCCGGATAGGGCGGAAAGTCCAGACCCTCGGCCTCGCGGCCGAGCTTGATGCAGTGGACCATGCGTGCCATCTTGTGTGTTCCTCGTGTGTGCAGTGCGCTGCGGTCGATAATCGCGACATTGTCGCTTTTTTCGAAGGCCCTGCGCGGGGCGGGAGCACCCGGCGCGGCGCCGTCCAGGCAGGAAATCCGTATGTCGCTACGTTTGCACACCCGCGCGCTGATGGCCGCCATCGCGCTGCTGAGTCTGGCTTTGCTGGGCTTTGGCCTGTATCTGCAGCATGTCGTGGGGCTGGAGCCCTGCCCGATGTGCATCGTGCAGCGCTACACGCTGGTGTTGATCGCCGCAGTCAGCGCGCTGGCCGCAGCCTTGCCGGGCCCGCGCGGCCAGCGCGTGCTGGCTGCCCTGCTGGCGTTGCTGGCGGGCTTTGGCGCCTTCGTCGCGGCGCGGCAGAGCTGGCTGCAGTGGTACCCGCCCGAGGTGGCCACCTGCGGGCGCGACTTCTACGGCCTGATCGAGAGCTTTCCGCTGCAGCGCGCGATCCCGATGATCTTCAAAGGCTCGGGGGACTGCACCGCGGTGGACTGGACGTTTCTGGGCGGCACCATCGCCAACTGGTCGTTCCTGTGGTTCCTGGCCTTCGGCCTGACCGCGCTATGGCTGCTGCTGCGGCGGCATTGACCCCGCGCGGCTTGCGGAATTGCAGCCGGCATGGTGGCCATAATGGCCGATCGCACCCAAAGGAGTAAGCGCCGTGAACAACCTGAAAATCTCCACCCGGCTGCTGGTGCTGCTGGCGGTGCTGTCCGTGCTGCTGGTCGGAGTCGGCGGGGTCGGGCTGTTCGGCATCCTGCGCAGCAACGCCTCGCTGCAGTCGGTGTACGAAGACCGCGCGGTCCCGATGGGGCAGCTGTCGGAAATCGATTACTACCTGCAGCGCAACCGGCTGCTGGTGCAGCTCACGCTGATGTCGCCCAGCGCCGAAACCGTCAAGCTCAACACGGCGGAGCTGGAGAAAAACATCGCCCAGGTCGAAAGTCTGCTGGCCGGCTACCTCGATACCTCGCTGACGGCCGACGAGGCGCAGCTGGCCCGGTCGTTCGTCGAGGCGAAAAACCGCTACATCGGCGATGGCCTGCGCCCGGCGATCAAGGCCATGCAGGACGGAGACATTCCCCAACTGGCCTCGCTGGTGGGCGATGCCCTGCCTGCGCTCTATGACAAGGCGCACGAGCTGGCCAAATCCCTGCTCGACCTGCAGCAGCGCGTAGCCCGGCAGGAGTATGAGGCGGCCGTGGAGCGTGCCAACTTCATCCTGCTGGCTTCGGTCGTGGCCATTCTGGCCGGGCTGCTCTTTGCCTGGGCGCTGGGCCTGGCGATGATCCGCGGCATTTCCCGCTCGCTCGACAGCGCCGTGCAGCTGTCCGACGCCGTGGCGCAGGGCGATCTGACCCGGCAGGTCCAGGCCACCGGGCGCGATGAGGTCGCGCGGGTGCTGCAGTCGCTGGCGGCCATGCAGCACAACCTGGTGCAGATCGTGCGGCGCGTCCGCCAAGGCGCCGAAAGCGTCTCCACCGCCAGCGCCGAAATCGCCCAGGGCAACCAGGACCTCTCCGCCCGCACCGAAAGCCAGGCCAGCGCCCTGGAAGAAACCGCCGCCAGCATGGAAGAGCTGGGATCGACCGTCAAACAAAACGCCGACAACGCCCGCCAGGCCAACCAGCTCGCCCAAAGCGCAAGCACGGTGGCCGTCAAGGGCGGCGAAGTCGTCGCCCAGGTCGTTGACACCATGAAAGGCATCAACGACGCGAGCAAGAAGATCGCCGACATCATCAACGTCATCGACGGCATCGCGTTTCAGACCAACATCCTGGCGCTTAACGCGGCGGTGGAAGCCGCCCGCGCCGGCGAGCAGGGCCGTGGCTTTGCGGTGGTCGCCGGCGAAGTGCGCAACCTGGCGCAGCGCAGCGCCGAAGCCGCCAAGGAAATCAAGGCGCTGATCACCGACAGCGTCGGCCGCGTCGAGCAGGGCACGGCGCTGGTGGACCAGGCCGGCGCCACGATGCAGGAAGTGGTGGCCAGCATCCGGCGCGTCACCGACATCATGGGCGAGATCAGCGCCGCCAGCGCCGAGCAAAGCGCCGGTGTGGCCCAGGTGGGCGAAGCCATCACCCAGATGGACCAAACCACGCAGCAAAACGCCGCGCTGGTGGAGGAGATGGCAGCAGCGGCTGCCAGCTTGAACACCCAGGCGCAGGAGCTGGTGCAGGCGGTGGCGGTGTTCAGGCTGGCTGGGCACGAGGCCCAGCGGCCGGCTGTGGCGCGGGCGGTGGCGCCGGTTGCCGCGCCCAAGGCGGCTGCGCCCCGGCAGACCCCGGCTGCGGCCAAGACTGCCGTCGCCAGACCCGCTGCGGCCCCGGCTGCCGCAGCCAGGCCGGCAGCTACCCCGTCCGCAGCCGGCACGCCAGCGGCTGTGAAGCCGGCTGCCAGCGCCGACGACGGGGAGTGGGAGACGTTCTGAAAGCAAACTACCGCAGCCATGAGCCCGGCATTGACCCGTGACGCCCGCGGCGTCTATCTGATCACCGTCACACCGTTTACCGACAGCGGGGCGCTGGATCTGGACAGCACCGACCGCATGGTGGACTTTTGCCTGGAAAAAGGCGTGCATGGCCTGACGGTGCTGGGCATCATGGGCGAGGCGCCCAAGCTCACGATGGCGGAGTCGCGCACCTTCGTGCAGCGGGTGCTGGCGCGGGTGAACGGCCGCGTGCCGGTCGTCGTTGGCGCCTCGGCCCCGGGCTTTGCCCCGATGAAGGAGCTGAGCGATGCCGTCATGGACCTGGGCGCCAGCGGGGTGATGGTGGCGCCACCGCCAACGGTGCGCACCGACGAGCAGATCGTGGCGTATTTCGACATGGTCAGCGAGACGCTGGGACCGGCGGTGCCTTGGGTGCTGCAGGACCATCCGGTGGCCACCGGCGTGCAGATGTCCACCGGCGTGATCCTGAAGATCCTGAAGCAGGCGCCGAACTGCGTGATGCTCAAGCACGAGGACTGTCCGGGCTTGGCCAAGCTGACAGCCATCCGCGCGGCCGGCGACAGAGGCGAGATCGACCGGGTTTCCATCCTGACCGGCAACGGCGGCGGGCTCTTTCTGCCGGAGGAGCTGACCCGTGGCGCCGACGGCGCGATGACCGGCTTTGCCTATCCGGAAATGATGGTGGACGTGTGCGCGGCCCATGCGCGCGGCGACGTGGAGCGTGCGCACGACATTTTCGACGCCTACCTGCCGCTGGCGCGCTACGAGCAGCAAAGCGGCATCGGCCTGGCGGTGCGCAAGCACCTGCTGCAGATGCGCGGCGTCATCGCCAGCGCGGCGGTGCGCCGGCCCGGGCCCAGGCTGTCGGCCCAGGACGTGGCCGACATCGAGCGGCTGGTGCGCCGTCAGGCCCGGCGGCTGGCCGAACTGGGCTGAATTGGTTCAAACCAGTTTCTTGACCAGCACCTGCGAGCGCCGGTCCCAGTTGTACTTGCGCTTGCGCGCCTCGGGCAGCCAGTCCGGATCGACCTGCTGAAAGCCCCGCTTGAGGAACCAGTGCATGGTGCGGGTGGTCAGCACGAAGATGCTTTCCAGACCCATGGCCCTGGCGCGCTGCTCGATGCGGCGCAGGATTTTTTCGCCATCGCCTTGGCCCTGCACCTCGGGCGAGACGGTCAGCGCCGCCATCTCGCCGGTCTTGGCCTCGGGGTAGGGGTAGAGCGCGGCGCAGGCGAAGATCACGCCGTCGTGCTCCAGGATGGTGTAGTTGCCGATGTCGCGCTCGATCTCGGTGCGGCTGCGCTTGACCAGGGTGCCGTCCTTCTCGAACGGCTCGATGAGCTGCAGGATGCCGCCCACGTCGTCGGGCGTGGCTTCGCGCAGCTCTTCCAGCTTTTCATCGACCACCATGGTGCCGATGCCGTCGTGCACATAGATTTCGAGCAGCAGCGAGCCATCGACCGCGAAGGGGATGATGTGGCTGCGCTCCACGCCGCCCTTGCAGGCCTTGACGCAGTGGTGCAGGTAAAACGCCGTGTCGGTGGGCTTCTGGCCGGTGGGAATCTGCGCCAGCAGCCGCTCGGCGTCGGCCAGCGGCAGCTCGGTGTCGATCGGGTTGTCCTCGCTCTCGGGCTCCAGCGGGCGCACGCGGATGCCGGGGATTTCGGTCACGAAAATCAGCTTGTCGGCCTGCAGCGCGATGGCCACGCTGGTAGCCACTTCTTCCATCGTCAGGTTGAAAGCCTCGCCGGTGGGTGAAAAGCCAAACGGCGACAGCAGCACCATCGCGCCCATGTCCAGCGTGCGGGTGATGCCGGCCACATCGACCTTGCGCACCAGGCCCGAGTGCTGGAAATCCACCCCATCGACGATGCCCACGGGCCGCGCGGTGATGAAGTTGCCCGAGATCACCCGCACGGTGGCCCCGGCCATCGGCGTATTGGGCAGGCCCTGGCTGAAGGCGGCCTCGATTTCGTAGCGCAGCTGGCCGGCGGCTTCCTGCGCGCAGTCCAGCGCCACTTCGTCGGTGATGCGCATGCCGTGCGAATACTTGGCCTCATGCCCCTTGAGCCGCAGCTGTTCATTGACCTGGGGCCGAAAGCCATGCACCAGCACGATCTTCACGCCCATGCTCTGGATCAGCGCCAGGTCCTGCGCGATGTGCTGCAGCTTGCCGGCGGCGATGGCCTCGCCGCACACCCCCACCACGAAGGTCTTGCCGCGGTGCATGTGGATGTAGGGCGCGACCGAGCGGAACCAGGGCACGAAGGTGAAATTGAAGACGGCGGACATCGGGGACGCAGCGAAGAACGGGTTCGGACGGAAGGGCCGGGCTGGGATAATCGCCGATTGTCCCTGAAGTCCCGGCCTTGAGTTCCACGCCTCTGAAAATCGAGTTTCCCGAGTCGCTGCCGGTGTCGGCCAAACGCGACGAAATCATGGCTGCGCTGGCGCAGCACCAGGTCATCATCGTCTGCGGCGAAACCGGCTCGGGCAAGACCACGCAGCTGCCCAAGATTGCGCTGGCCATGGGCCGTGGGCGCTGCAACGCCCCGGCCGGCCAGCGGGGGCGGCTGATCGGCCACACCCAGCCGCGGCGCATTGCCGCCACCAGCGTGGCGCGGCGCATCGCCGAGGAGCTGGGCACGCCGCTGGGCGAGGTGGTGGGCTACAAGGTGCGTTTTCACGACCGGCTGGCCAGGGACGCCTCGGTCAAGCTGATGACCGACGGCATCCTGCTGGCCGAGACGCAGACCGACCCGCTGCTGCAGGCCTACGACACGCTGATCATCGACGAGGCGCACGAGCGCAGCCTCAACATCGACTTCCTGCTGGGCTACCTCAAGCAGATCCTGCCGCGGCGGCCGGACCTGAAAGTCGTCGTGACCTCCGCCACGATCGACGCCGAGCGCTTTGCGGCGCACTTCGCATCCGCGCGCGGGCCGGCGCCGGTGATACACGTTTCGGGGCGCACCTACCCGGTGGAAGTGCGCTGGCGGCCGTTCGAAGAAAGCCGGGACTATGGCCTGAACGACGCGATCGCCGATGCCGTCGATGAGCTGTGGCGCGAGCCGAGCCAGCAGGGCGACATCCTGGTCTTTCTGCCGGGCGAGCGCGAGATCCGCGAAGCCGCCGACCACCTGCGCAGGCACTTGGCCCATGAGCCCCTGACCCGCGGCGCCGAGGTGCTGCCCCTGTTTGCCCGGCTGTCGCAGGCCGAGCAGGACCGGGTGTTCGAGCCGCACCATGGCCGGCGCATCGTGCTGGCGACCAACGTGGCGGAGACTTCGCTCACCGTTCCAGGCATCCGATACGTGATAGACAGCGGTACGGCGCGGGTCAAGCGCTATAGTTTCCGTAGCAAAGTGGAGCAGCTGCTGATCGAGCCCATCAGCCGCGCGGCGGCCGACCAGCGCGCCGGCCGCTGCGGCCGCGTGGCCGAGGGCATCTGCATCCGGCTCTACGGCGAGCAGGACTACGCCGCACGCGAACGCTACACCACGCCGGAGATCCTGCGCAGCTCGCTGGCGGGCGTCATCCTGCGCATGAAGTCGCTGCACTTGGGCGCGGTGGAAGACTTTCCCTTCATCGAGGCGCCTTCGGGCCGAGCCATTGCCGACGGCTACCAGCTGCTGGCCGAGCTGGGCGCGGTTGATGAGCGCAACGAGCTGACCGCCATCGGGCGCGAGCTGGCGCGGCTGCCGCTGGATCCGCGCGTGGGCCGCATGATCCTGGAGGCGCGCGAACGCCAGGCGCTGCAGGAGGTGCTGGTGATCGCCGCGGCGCTGTCGGTGCAGGACGTGCGCGACCGTCCGCTGGACGCGCAGGCTCAGGCCGACCAGGCCCACGCCAAGTTCGACGACGAGAAGAGCGAGTTCAGCGGCTACCTGAAGCTGTGGCAATGGCTGCACGAGGCGCGCGGCGGCCACGGCGAGCACAAGCTCAGCAACCGTCAGTATGAAGCGCTGCTGCGGCAGAACTACCTGAGCGTGCGCCGGGTGCGCGAGTGGCGCGACATCCACAGCCAACTGCTGACCGTGGTGACCGAGCACCAGTGGCGGCTCAACGCCAGCCCGGCCACCTATGAGCAGATCCACCTGTCCATGCTGGCCGGCCTGCTGGGCAACGTGGGTTGCCGCATCGAGCCGGCGGCCGGCGCGGCCGATGCGGGCGGCGAGTATCTGGGCGCGCGCGGCATCAAATTCCACCGCCATCCCGGCGCGCATCTGAGCAAAAAGCCCGGGCGCTGGGTCGTCTGCGCCGAACTGGTGGAGACCACGCGCCTTTTTGGCCGGGGCATCGCCACGATCGAGCCCCAATGGATCGAGCAGGTCGGCGCCCACCTGCTGAAAAAGCAGCTGCTCGACCCGCACTGGGAGAAGAAGGCCGGCGAAGTGGTGGCGCTGGAGCGCGCCACGCTCTATGGCCTGGTGGTTTACAGCGGCCGGCGCGTGCACTACGGCCGCGTGGACCCGCAGGCCGCGCGCGAGATCTTCATCCGCGAGGCCCTGGTGGCCGGCGACTGGGACACGAAGCTGCCCTTTCTGGCAGCCAACCAGAAGCTGATCCGCCAGGTGGAGGAGCTGGAACACAAATCGCGCCGCCAGGACGTGCTGGTCGATGAGGAGCTGATCTACGCCTTTTACGACCAGCAGCTGCCGCAACACGTCTGCAGCGCCCGCGACTGCGAGCGCTGGTACCGGGAGGAGGTGCACAAGCGCCCCGATCTGCTCAGGCTCACGCGCGAGGAGCTGATGCGCCACGAAGCCGCCGGCATCACGGGGCGCGCGTTTCCGCGGGTCGTGCGGCTGGGCGGGGTGGACTGCGCGGCCAGCTACCTGCACGAGCCGGGCGATGCACGCGACGGCCTGACGGTCACCGTGCCGCTGTTCGTGCTCAACCAGGTCAGCGAGGAGCGCTGCGAGTGGCTGGTGCCCGGCATGCTGAAGGAAAAGATCCAGGCCCTGCTCAAAAGCCTGCCGCAAAAGCCGCGTGCCCGGCTGGTGCCGCTGCCGCAGACGGCCGAGGAGCTGGCCGCCCAGCTCGGGAGCGAAGATGTCTTCGGGCAAGGCAGCCTGCTCGATGCGCTGCTCAGGCTGGTGCGCGCGCGCACCGGGCTGGACGTCAAGCGCAGCGATTTCAAGCTGGACATGCTCAGCCCCCATCTGTTCATGAACCTGCGGGTGGTGGACGAACACGGCCGCCAGTTGGGCATGGGGCGTCATCTCGCCGCGCTCAAGGCCGAGCTGGGAGCGCAGGCGCGCGGGGCTTTTCAGGCGCTGGCCGCGCTCAAGCTGGCCAGCGGCCAGGCCGGGCAGGGCGCTGGCGCGTCCACCGCCGCGCCCGAGCGGCCTGCACAGGAGCCGCGCGCAGAGTCGGCCGTGCCCTCGGGCGGCAGCGCGGCCGCGGCGCAACAGGGCGCAACACAGCAAGGCGCGACGCAGCAAGGCGCCCTGCAGGCCACTGCGCGCTACACCGCCTGGACTTTCGGCGAGCTGCCTGAGCTGATGGAAATCCGCAAGGGCGGCCAGACGCTGATCGGCTTTCCGGCGCTGATCGACCAGGGCGACGCGGTCACGATCGAGGTCTTCGACGAGCCCGAGGTAGCCGCTGCCAGGCACCGCGGCGGCTTGCGCCGGCTGTTCGCGCTGCAGCTGCGCGACGCGCTCAAGTACCTGGAAAAAAACCTGCCGGATCTGCAGCGCATGGCCGTGGCCTATCTGCCGCTGGGCACGCTGGAGGAGCTGCGTGCGCAGATCCTGGACCTGGCGCTGGAGCGCGCTTTTCTGGCCGATCCGCTGCCGGCCAGCGAGGCCGATTTCAAGGCCCGGCTGCAGGAGGGCCGGGGCCGGTTGACGCTGATCGCCCAGGAAGTGGCGCGCCTGGCCGGCGCCATCCTCACCGAATACGCGGCGGCCACGCGCAAGCTCAAGGACAGCAAGCACGCAGCCGATGCGGTAGCCGACTGCCAGCAGCAGCTGCAGCGGCTGGTGCCGCGCCACTTCCTCACCGCCACGCCCTGGACGGCGCTGCAGCACCTGCCGCGCTATCTGAAAGCCATCTCGCTGCGGCTGGACAAGTACCGCGCCGACCCGGCGCGCGACGCGGCTCGCCTGGCCGAGCTCAGGCCGCTGGAGCAGCGCTACCTGCGGCTGCTGGCCGAGCGCAAGGGCGTGCAGGACGCGCGGCTGCAGGAATTCCGCTGGCTGCTGGAGGAACTGCGCGTGAGCCTGTTCGCGCAGGAGCTGCGCACGCCGCAGCCGGTCAGCGTCAAGCGGCTGGAAAAGGTCTGGCAGCAGATTGCCGCCTGAACTCGCGCCCCCGGCAGGGTTGCGGATTGACAGCACCGCCGCACGGCCGCACCATGGCGACAGATGCGTGGCGCGCACCGAGCCTGCGGGCGCGCCGCGGCCTGCACCGTTCTGGAGTCCGGCCCCCATGGATCGTCGCCGTTTCGTCGAAACCTGTTCTTCCCACGTGGCCTGCCTGACCGCGGCCATGGCCCTGCCGGCCTTCGCGGCCGATGCGCGGCCCCGGCCCTACGCCCGGGCTCTGCTGACCGACGAGCGCGGCGAGCCGCTGAAGGCCAGCCGGCTCAAGCCCCAGACCAATTACGTGTTCCATTACCCCTACCAGGCCACGCCGGTCTTTCTGCTGCGGCTGGACCGTCCAGCTGCCGCGCAGACGCTGCAGACCAAGGACGGGCACAGCTACGTCTGGCCCGGCGGCGTCGGCCCTAAGCGCGATCTGGTGGCTTTTTCGGCGATCTGCGCGCACCAGCTGGTCTATCCGACGCCGCAGGTCAGCTTCATCAGCTTTCGCAAGACGCGCGCGCAAAAAGGCGTGGCCGACAACCTGATCCACTGCTGTGCCGAGCACAGCCAGTACGACCCGGCCCAGGGCGCGCGCGTGCTCGATGGCCCGGCCGAGCAGCCGCTGTGCGCCGTGCTGCTGGAGCACGACGCCAAGGCCGATACGCTGACGGCCTATGCCACGCTGGGGGGCGAGCTGTTCGACGCGTTCTTCCGCAAATACGAGTTCAAGCTCAGCCTGGACGTCGGGCCCAAGGCCCGGCAGGCCGTCGCCGGCCAGGCGCAGGTGTTCGAGCTGGAGCGTTTTTGCCGCAACCCGATCCAGTGTTGAGCGCTCGCCTGCGCTTGCGCGGGTCACAGGGGGCTCAGGCACTTCAGGGACGGGGCGTGCGCCAGCCCCAGCGGTCGAGCTGGCGCTGGTCGCTGGCGCTGGCGCCTTCGATCGAGTCGGGCGGCAGCTGCTTGCGGCAGTCGGCCAGGGCTTGCGGATCGGGCGGCGGCGCTGGCGGCTCGTCGCGGCGCTGCTGTGGCGAGCGGCCATCCCAGGCAAAAGGGTTGCGAAACGGTGGCGGGTCGGGCCGGCAGTCGTCGCGGTAGCTGGGCGTGTCGTCCCCCGCAAACGGCGTGAAGGCGATCGTTTTCTCGAAGACCAGCGGCTCACCGGTCGGCGTGGGCGGCAGCGGCGGCAGCTGGGCGATGGCCTGCAGCGCCAGCCGCTCGGCCGTGGCCGAGGTGCTCCAGAGTACCTGCACCTGCTCCAGCCGGCCATCGGGCGCGATCTGCACCCGCAGCCGCACCAGGCCCTGCTCGGGTCCTTCGGTGGCCGTGCCCATCATGCTGCGCACCTGCCGGCCCCAGGCGTGCCGGTAGCCCTTGCTGTTTTTCAGCGTGTAGCGGGAGGCAAAGGCCCATTCCTCGGCGGTGGGCGCAGGCGGCGCGGCCATCGTGGCGGGGGCGCGTGGCGGCTCATCAGTCCGCACGGCCGGCGCATCGGGAAGGGTAGGGGCCTTGGCCTGGGAGACGGTGGGGCGGCGTGCCGCCTGGGCCGCAGGGGACGGCCCGTCGGGGCGGGCCGGCAGCCACAGCACCTCGGCCGCCTGGGGCGGACGGTCCGCCGCCTCGGGTGCTGGCGGCGCGGGCCGACTGCCGTGCAGGATCAGGCCCAGCACGGCCGCATGCGCGGCCACCACCAGCGTCATCACGGAAAAACGGGGGGCCTGCCGGCCCGGCCACGCCGGTCTATGCCATCGCATGTACGGGAAAGGGGAGGAGAAGCCGGACGTTGGCAGACGGATGGGAAGGGCCGGCCTTACAGACGGGCCAGCCGCTGCAGGGCGGTGTGCAGCGTCTCGTCTTTCTTGGCGAAGCAAAAGCGCACCACGCGCTGGTCGTAGCCGTTGCCGTAGAAGGCCGACAGCGGAATCGCGGCCACGCCGATTTCGGTGGTCAGCCAGGTGCAGAAATCGGCTTCGTTCAGGTCGCTGACGGCCGAGATGTCCACGCACTGGAAATAGGTGCCCTCGCCGGGCAGCATGCGCAGGCGCGTGCGCTTGAGGCCTTCGCGGAAGAGGTCGCGCTTGCGCTGGTAGAAGGCCGGCAGCTCCAGGTAGGGGCGCGGGTCGGCCATGTAGGCGCTCAGGCCGTGCTGCACCGGCGTGTTGACGGTGAAGACGTTGAACTGGTGCACTTTGCGGAATTCGGCCGTCAGCGGCGCCGGGGCGGCCACGTAGCCGACTTTCCAGCCGGTGACGTGGTAGGTCTTGCCGAAGCTGCTGACGATGAAGCTGCGCGCGGCCAACGCGGGAAAGCGGGCCACGCTTTCATGCTGGCGGCCGTCATAGACCATGTGCTCATAGACCTCGTCGGAGATCAGCAGCACGTCGGTCGGATCCAGCAGTTCCTGCAGCTGCAGTATTTCCTCGCGGGTCCACACCATGCCGCTGGGGTTGTGCGGGCTGTTGATCAGGATGGCGCGGGTGCGGGGCGTCAGCGCTGCGGCGATGCGGTCGAAATCCGGGCGGAAGGTGCCGGGCGTCAGCGGCACGCGCACCACCGTGCCGCCGGCCAGCTCGATATTGGGCACGTAGCTGTCGTAGCAGGGCTCCAGCACGATGACCTCGTCGCCCGGGTGCACGACGGCCAGGATGGCCGTCAGGATGGCCTGGGTGGCGCCAGCGGTGATCGTGATCTCGCTGCCGGCGTCATAGGCATGGCCATAGAGCGCGGCGATTTTCCGGGCGACGGCCTCGCGCAGCGCAGGCACGCCGGGCATGGGCGGGTACTGGTTCAGTCCGCGGCGCATCGCGTCGACCACGGCATCGACCAGACGGGGGTCGCCCTCGAAGTCCGGGAACCCCTGGCCGAGATTGACCGCGCCTTTTTCGGTGGCCAGCGCCGACATGACGGTGAAGATCGTGGTGCCGACCTGGGGCAGGCGGCTGCGCAGCGAGGGGGTGTGGATACGGGTCATAGCTCGTAATCGGCCACATGGCCGGTCATGGCCCGCTCGATCAGCGGGCGCGTCAGGCGCTGGCTCAGCAGCGCGGCGAATTCGTAAACGAAGTTGCGCAGATAGGCGCCCCGCTTGAAGGCCACGCGGGTGACGTTCTGCCCGAACAGATGTCCCAGCGGGCGGGCGATCAGTTCCGCAGCGCCGGCAGCCGGCGGCGGCAGCTGGCGCACCGCCATCTCGGCGACGATGCCCAGCCCCATGCCCAGCCGGACATAGGTGGTGATCACGTCCGAGTCGATGGCTTCGAGCACGATGCGCGGCGCCAGCCCCCGCTGCGCGAAGGCCTGGTCGATGCGGCTGCGCCCGGTGAAGCTGGGGTGGTAGGTGATCAGCGGTTCGCCGGCCAGATCTTCCAGCGCGATGCGCTCGCGCTGCGCCAGCGCATGGCCGGCGGGCAGCACCAGCATGTGCTGCCATTCGTAGCAGGGTAGGGTGACCAGTTCCTCGTGCTCGGCCAGCGACTCGGTGGCGATGCCGATCTCGGCCACGTCGTCCAGCAGCATGCGCGCCACCTGGTCCGGATTGCCCTGGTGCAGGCTCAGGTGCACCTTGGGCCAGGCGCTGCGCAGCCGGGCCACCGGCTCGGGCAGCACGTAGCGGGCCTGGGTGTGGGTGGCGGCAATCGACAGCGTGCCGCTGTCCTGGGCGCTGTATTCCTCGCCGATGCGCTTGAGGTTGCCCACCTCGCGCAGGATGATGTCGATGCTCCTGAGCACCAGCAACCCCGGCTCGGTGATGCGCTTGAGCCGCTTGCCATGCCGGGCGAAGATGTCGATGCCCAACTCCTCTTCCAGCTCGATGATGGCCTTGGACACCCCGGGCTGCGAGGTGTGCAGCGCCTTGGCCGCCTCGGTCAGGTTCAGCTTGTGGCGCACAGCCTCCTGGACGAAGCGGAATTGATGCAGGTTCATGAAGAAATGCTTATATCGATCCGCTTCATTATGCCAAATAGGGCTGGATCAGCAGTTCTGCCGGCGCCCGTACGGCAGGGCCGCCGTGCGGCTGGTGTAAGGAGGAGCCAAGCGGCACGGTAAGAGGCGGTCGGTTGGCTGTGCTGGGCGCCTGCCGACTATCTACCTATTTGGAAGACCGGAAGACGCAAACGGCAGACCACACAAGCGGCGGCGGGAGCAGCCTCAGCCGGTCCAATGCTCCTGTCGATGGACCAGGTAGCCGGGCTGGGCTGTGTGGATGGAGCTGACCACGGCCGCCGCAGCCGGCGCGGGACATGCGGCCTGCTCCGACGCGGCCCGCGCATAGGCCTGGGCCACGGCCTGGCCCGCTGCCAGCACCGCCGGGTCGCGCACCACGGCGTTGGCCTTGCCGCGGATCTGCACCAGCGTCCATAGGCCGGTGTGGTTGCGCTGCAGCTCGATGGTGGCGACGCGCTTGCCGCTGCGGCGCAGCGAAAAAATCCGGCTGGCGCCACTGGAGCAGGCGTGCACATAGCTGCCCACGCAGTGCCGCTGCTCCAGCCCTTCCTCGGCCAGCAGATAGCCGCAGTCGAGTTCCACGGCCACGAACGGGCCGGTGGCGAAGGTCGGCAGCAGGGCAGGCCAGCGCACGTCCTTGCCGGGATCGACCGTGATCAACAAGGCGCGGTGCCAGGCTTCGGAACGCCGGCACAGCGAACGCCAGGTGGCGCCCTTGAGGACGGCGTGATGGGTATAGACAAAGTCCGATACGTCCTGCGCGTCGTGGGCCAGATTGGCCTCATCGGCCGCGTCCAGGCGCGCACGCATGAGGGCGCGCAGAAAGATGCGGGCGTTTTCTTCGCGCACGGCCGAGGGCCGGCCGCGGGTGCGGTCGAGGATGCGTTCGACGCCGCGCAGGGCTGCATGGGCGCGCCGCAGCTGCAGCGGCTCGTTTTGCAGGGCTGCCGCGACCAGGTTCACGAAGCGGGCGAAGTCGCCCAGGATGCGCGGCGACGGCGGGTAGTACTGCAGCAGAAAGCGCAGGGTTTCCGGCTCCTGCCGCATCAGGAAGCGCCAGCCCTGCAGCGTCATGCCGGCAGCCAGGAAACGCGCCCGCACGTTGTCGAAAAAGCCCGCCCCCAGCGGCAGCTCCAGCCCGTTGCTGGCACGCAGCCCCAGATCCAGCAGGGGCAGGCCGCGCCCGGCCGGATCGAAGGGAAGCTGCGGCCAGTGGGCGGCAACCCGTGCCAGCTGGCTCAGGCGGGCGCCTGGCCCATAGATGGCCTGCGCCAGCGCCAGCAGATCGGGCGGCAGCGCGTCGCGCAGCACAGGCCCCAGTCCCGGGCTGTCCAGTCGCAGGCCATGGGCCTGGGCGATGCGCAGCGCAACGGCTGAGTCCGATCGCTGCAGCAGCAGACCGATACGTCCATGGCGCAGTTGCAACCGCATCTGCCAGCCGGCCGCGGGGCCGCTCAGGGCTGGGCAGAGCCGGTCGTCCACGGGCAGGGCGGCGAGGGCCTCGCCATCGCTGGGTGCGTGCTGGTCGAGCACGGTTTCGATCAGCGCCGCATCGTCGGGCTGCAACTGACGGGCGTGTTGCAGCGTCAGCGTGCAGTGAGCGGGCCCGGCGCCATCCAGGGCGTGCCAGGGCAGGCGGGTGTGGCGGTTGTCGTACAGCAGCAGCTCGCCGGCGTCCAGATCGATCAGCAGGCCCCAGTCCACATCGCCGCAGGCATGCAGCGGCGCCGCAGGCATGTAGGGAAAACCGGCGATCCAGCCCTGCAGCCCGTCGAACTGGCCAAAAGCCTCGGCCCAGCTCACCGGGCAAACCGACAGGCCCAGCCGGTCTTCGAAGAAATCCTGCAGGCGCTGGCGCGCCAGCTCGGCGGGAAAGGGCTCCCGCGCCAGGTCGATCGCCTGCAGCCGCCGGGCGTAGGCCTGCAGCCAGGCATCGTCATGGCACAGTAGGAAGGCTCGCACATTCGCCAGCACGTCGGCACAGCGGCGTTCGCCGTGCAGGCGCAGCCATTTGCCGTGCCCGTCGATCCGCATGCCCACCAGTGCGCCGCTCATGGTTCGATGGATGTCGTCGTTGGGTGCCGCCGCCGCTTGGCCGGCAGTGGCGCAAAGTTAGCAGAAATCGCTGTGCCGCAGCGCAGGGATGCCGCGCTGCTACGATCCCGGCCATGGATAGGCCAGCGCTTTCTGCTCCTGTGCATCCGCAGCCTTTGCGGATTCTGCGGCCATGCCTTGTGCAACCATTTCTGCAGCCGCTGCGTGGCGCCGATGCGTGATGAGGACTTCATGGCGCAGGCCCTGGACCTGGCGCGGCAGGCCGCCGGATCGGGCGAAGTTCCGGTGGGGGCGGTGCTCGTGCACCGCGGCGAGGTGATCGCCACCGGCCACAACCAGCCCGTTGCCGCGCACGATCCCACGGCCCATGCGGAAATCCAGGCGCTGCGCGCGGCGGCCCAGCGTCTGGGCAATTACCGGCTGCAGGACTGCGAGCTGTACGTGACGCTGGAGCCTTGCACCATGTGCGCCGGCGCCTTGCTGCACGCGCGCCTCAAGCGGGTGGTATTTGGCGCGGCCGATCCCAAGACCGGCGCGGCCGGCTCGGTGCTCAACCTGTTTGCCGACCGCCGGCTCAACCACCAGACCGAGATCGTCGGTGGCGTACGCGCGGCAGAGTGCGCCGCCTTGCTGCAGGATTTTTTCCAGGGCAGGCGGCAACGGCAGCGTACGCTGCACCAGCCGCTGCGCGAGGATGCCGTGCGCACCGCCGAGGCCCGCTTCGCCGCGCTGGGCGACTACCCCTGGGCGCCGCACTATCTGCAGGACCTGCCGGCGCTGGCCGGGCTGCGCCTGCACTATCTGGACGAGGGGCCGCGCGATGCGCCCTGGACTTGGCTGTGCCTGCACGGGCATCCCGGCTGGAGTTACGCCTTTCGGGCCATGCTGCCGGTGTGGCTGGCGGCTGGCCACCGGGTGGTGGCGCCCGACTTGATCGGCTATGGCAAGAGCGACAAACCCAAAAAGGAGACCATCCATCGCTACGGCTGGCACCGCCAGATCCTGCTGGAACTGGTGCAGCGCCTGGATCTGCAACGCATCGTGCTGGTGGGGCAGGACTGGGGCGGGGCGCTAGGGCTGAGCCTGCCGATGGCTGCGCCCGGGCGCTACCGCGGTCTGGTGCTCATCAATGCCTGGCTGGCCACGTGGGATGTCTGCGAGGCGCCGGCGCTGCAGCAGTGGTGCGAAAAGCATGCCCGCCTGGCTGACGGGGGCAGCGGCCGCCTGCTGGCGCAAAGCCAGCCTGGGCTGTCGGCAGCCGAGCTGGCGGCTTACCGGGCGCCCTTTCCTGACGCGGGGCACCAGGCGGCGCTGCGGGCTTTTGCGGCCCAGCTGCGGACCGATTCCGACAGCGAAGCCCTCGCGCTGGGCCATCAGGCCCGTGCATTCTGGCAAAGCCATCGAGGCGACCTGCCAGCCCTGCTGGTGGCGGCCCAGCAGGACCCCTGGTTTGACGAACCGGCGCTGCAGGCGCTGCGGCAGACTCTGGGGCCGGGGGCCGAAGTCCTGCGGATCCCGCAGGGGGGCCATTTTCTGGGCGACTGGGCCAGCGAAGTGGCGGCCGCCGCGCTGCGCCACTGCACCGGCAGCCGATAATCGCCGCGCCACCATGAACAAGCACATCTACATCTATTCCCCCTCGGGGGCGGTGCGGGACCGCGCTGCGTTTCGCCGGGGGGTGCGGCGCTTGCAGGCGATGGGATACGAAGTGGAAATCGACCCGGCTGCGTTGGACAGCTACCAACGCTTTGCTGGTGATGACGCCACGCGCCTGGCCGCTATCGCAAGGGCCGCCGCCAGCGGAGCGGATGTCGCGCTGATCAGCCGGGGAGGGTATGGGCTGACGCGCATCCTGCCCGACCTTCCCTACCGCCAGGTGGCCCGCGCCATCGAGCGCGGCACGCTGTTCGTGGGCTTGAGCGATTTCACCGCCTTTCAGCTGGCTACGCTGGCGCGCACCGGCGCCACGACCTGGGCCGGCCCTTCGCTGTGCGAGGGGTTTGGCGCTGCGGCAGACCCAGCCGCAGGCGCGGCGGTGCCGGATGAGATCATGCTGGCCTGTTTCGAAGACCTGCTGCTGGGCCGCAGCGAGGGCACGGGCTGGCGCCGCCCCAAGCCCAAACCCGCCGATGGGGCCGCGGCCGACCGCTTGCAGCGGCGCTGGCTGGCTGAAGATGCCGCCTATGCGGTTCATGATGCCGTGCTGTGGGGCGGGAATCTGTCGGTGCTGTGCGCGTTACTGAGCACGCCTTACTGGCCTGCGGTGCAGGGAGGCATCCTGTTTCTGGAAGACGTGGCCGAACATCCCTACCGCATCGAGCGGATGCTGACCCAGCTGCTGCACGCGGGGGTGCTGGCCAGCCAGCGCGCCATCCTGCTGGGCCATTTCACCGACTACCGTCTCAGCAGCCACGACCGCGGCTTCAACCTGGAGAGCGTCATCCGCTGGCTGCGCAGCCAGCTCAAGGTGCCGGTGCTGACCCATCTGCCATTTGGACATGTGCCGACTAAGGTGCTGCTGCCGATCGGCCAGCGCTGCGACCTGCACGTGCAGGGCCGCGAGGTGCTGCTGCTGTGGGGCCACGCGCACGGACACGGCGACGGCGCGGACTAACAGGCCGTTGAAAAACGTCGCGAGGAAGGCCAGATGCAAGGCGCACGGCGCGCAGCGACCGAGACATATCGAGGAGCGGATAGGCGAGGGAGCGAGCACCGCGCAACGCCGCAGATGGCCTACCGCAGCAGTTTTTCAACGGCCTGCTAAAGCCCGCGACATAAAAGCCGGGGAGAGTAGTCGTGAGTGTGCAGCGCGGCGCCTCAGCGCCGGGCCCTGCCGCGCCCCGCCAGCATGCCTTGGGGCAGCAGGCCATCGAACATCGCGGTGATCTGGCGGATGCGCTGGCTGGCAACCTGCTCGCCGCGCAACGAAGAAATGGCCACCATTACGTCGGACCGCAAGTACCACAGCCCTTGCAGATCCGGAGCGAACAGCACGCGCCGCTCGATATGCGGGTAATTGGCGCAGCCTTCCTTGCCCAGGGCATCGAGCATGGCCTGCCGGATGTCCTCGATGTCAAAGGCATCCTGCGCGTCCTGCCCGGATGCGGGCCATCCGAGCAGTCCTTGCATGCTGCTGAGAAATTGACTGGCCAGTTTGTTCATGGACCTGGAATGGCAAAAGACAAGCGCATAGACTGCAAAGCAGGGCTGCCAGCTTAGGGGAGCGCGTCCGCGCCGGCAAGCTTTTTATGCCAACGGCGATGCGGAAAAACAACTGTAAATTCAAACCTTTACGCCGGACACATCAGGTAACACCTGAGCAGGGATGTGTCATCCCGGCGCCCGCTGCAGACGTCGCGCTGGTCGGTCATGGGCAGTCGATTGGTTGCCAGCGAGGCCGGCAAGTCACCGGATTGGCTGCGGAGCCGAGTGCCCGCGGAATTTCGGGCCGGCCGGCGAGGGCACTGCGCTGGCGATGCCCTACACTGTGCGCAGACCAAGAAACTGCAGGCCAGCTGCCGCATGGGCATCCAAACCACTGTCGTATTCACCGACCTGACGGGCAGCACGACTGTCTTTGAAGCGCTGGGCAACCTGCGGGCGACCCGGGCCGTCACGGAGCTGACCCAGTGGATCTGCCAGCTGCTCACAGCCCGTGGAGGGCAGGTGATCAAGACCCTGGGCGATGGGGTGCTGACGGTGTTTCCGAATCCGGCCGCAGCCATCGAGGCCGTGGTGGAACTGCAGCGGCAGCACCAGGTCAACCTGCTGCAGCTGCCCAGAGCCGAGCACCTGCCGATCCGGGTGGGCGTGGCCAGCGGTGAGGTCGAGATCGTCAACGGTGACTGCTACGGCGATGCCGTCAACGTGGCCTCGCGCCTGTGCGACCTGGCTGGCCCACATGAGATCTGGGTCAGCAGCCCCGACCTGGACACCGGCACCCGCGTCAACGGCGTACGCTACCGCGCCCTGGGGCCGATTTCCGTGCGCGGCCGGCAGGAACCCTGTCTGGTGCATCAGGTCGAGTGGCACGAGGACCAGTCCACCGATTTCATCACGATGCAGGGCAATCTGGATGCGGCCCAGCGCGGCGATGCCCTGGGCCAGAGCATCGAACTGGAGCACCAGGGGCAGCGGCGCACCTTCATGGCCTTCGACCTGCCCATCCATGTCGGGCGCATCCGGCACTGCGAATTCATCGTGGCCGACCCGCGCGTCTCGCGCACCCATTTCCGCCTGGAGTGGCGCAATGGACGCATCATGCTGGTGGACGTCAGCAGCTATGGCACCTGGGTGCGCTTTGCCGGGGCCAATGCGGCTGTGCTGCTGAGGCGCGAGGAGTGCGTGCTCTACGGCAGCGGCGACATCGCGCTGGGGGCGCCTTTTTCCGACTCCAGCGTGCCGGTAGTGACGTTCAAGGTGGCCTGAAGCGGGGCGGCTTTCACAGGTAGGCGGTCCGGGCCTGCGCCAGGTCGATGCGGCCGCGCACGACTTTCTCCAGCGCATCCTGTCGCAGCGTGCGCATGCCCTGGCGCTGGGCCTCTGCCAAGATCTCGGAGGCGCTGGCGCGGGTCTGGATCAGGCGCTTGATCGAAGCCGAGTTTTCGAGGATCTCGTAAACGCCCATGCGGCCTTTGTAGCCGGTGTTGCGGCAATGCTCGCAACCACGTGGTGCCCAGACGCGCAACTGGTCAGGCGTGGCCACCCCGGCGGCCTGCAGCAGCCGGGCCCAGCCGGCTTCCCGGCTGAGTTCGCTGGCGGCGGTGTATTCCTGCACCAGGTTTTCCAGCGCCTGTCCGTCCATGACCTGCGCCTCAGCGCAGCGGGGGCACAGCGCGCGCACCAGCCGCTGGGCGACGATGCCCACCAGGCTGTCGGCGAAATTCATCGGATCCATACCCATGTCCAGCAGGCGCACCACGCTTTCGGCCGCGCTGTTGGTATGCAGGGTGGACAGCACGAGGTGACCCGTCAGCGAGGCCTCGATGGCAATCGAAGCGGTTTCTTCGTCGCGGATCTCGCCGATCATGATCACGTCGGGATCCGCTCGCAAAAAGGCGCGCATGGCCGAGGCAAAAGTCACCCCGATTTTGGGATTGACGTGCAGCTGCCGCAGGCCGGGCTGCGTGATTTCGATCGGATCCTCGGCGGTCCAGATCTTGCGGTTGTCGGTATTGATGTGCGCCAGGATGGAATGCAACGTGGTCGTCTTGCCCGATCCGGTCGGACCGCAGGCCAGCAGCAGGCCGAAACTGCGCTGCGCCATGCGGCCAATCTGGGCTTCGTCTTCCTCGCGCAGCCCCAGCGATTTTAGGGGCATGGGTTTGCCGGAAGCCAGCAGCCGCATGACCACGTCTTCCAGCCCGTCATGGGTGGGTAGCACGGCCACCCGCAGTTCCAGCGGCAGCGGCGCATAGTCGTGGAAATTGATCTTGCCGTCCTGCGGCCGGCGTTTCTCGGCGATGTCCAGCCGCGCCATGACCTTGATGCGCGAGATCAACGAAGGGCGCAGCACCGCGGGCATGCGCAGGTAATCTTCCAGTTCGCCGTCCTTGCGGAAACGGATGCGCAGATACTCGTCGCCCGGATTGCTTTCGATATGGATGTCCGAGGCCCGCTGCGCATAGGCTTCCAGGATGATGCGCGTGACCAGCCGCACCAGGCTGGAGCTTTCGTCCACCGCCACGTCGTGCTGTTCCGCGCTTTGCACCTTGAACTCGTTCAGGGCGGCATCCAGCAGGCTGTATATGTCGGCCGGCGCTGCCGCAGGGGCGGCCGTGCCGGCTGCACGCGGCTGTGCAGCGGTTGGGTGCAGATGGGCCCACAGGCGCTGCATGATCTGGGCCCGCGGTGCCCACACCAGGATCACCGGGCAGTTGAGCAGCACCCGCAGCTGCCGCTCAAGCCCCTGATCCAGGGGCGTGGCACAGGCCAGCACCACGGCATCGCCGTGGCGCATCAGGGGAAACACCTCATGAGCGGCAAGCTGCTTGGGGGAAGCCCGCTCCAGCACCAGGGGCTCGACCGCAAACTCCACGACATCCACCTCGGGAGTCCAGACCATGCGCGCATGGACATGCGCCAGCTGGTCCTGGGTCAGCAAGCCCGCGCGCACCAGCAGTTCGCCATGGCCGTGCAGGGCATCGGGCATGTCACGCCGCACGTTATCCAGCTGCCCCTGCTCGAGCAGATGCAGATCGAGCAGAACCTGTTCGATGCTGCGCAGTGGCAGGCGCCGGCCGGTTTCCAGGGCTTCGGCCAGTGCCTGGGGGGTGCGTACCGGCGGCCAGGCCGGTGGATCGACCACGGGTGTGGAGAAGGAGGGCGCAGGCGCAGGTACAGGATCGGAAGGGGGTGCAGCCGCAACCGGCTGCTGTGCCTGCCTAGCTGCAGAGGCCCGTACACCCTGCTCGGCCATGCTGGAGGGCAGGGCATGGAAGCGCACGCCACGCAGAGCGCAGCGCGGTACCCACACGGGCTTGAAGTGCCCATCGGGCAGCTGCACGTGTAGCTGCAGTCCGCGGTGGCGGACCCGATGCCCCAGCGTCGTGCCGCTCCAGCGCACGCCGTCGCTGAAGTGCAGTTCGAACTGTTCCAGACTGTGGCTGGCTAGTGTCGGGGATGACGCCGATGGCCGCGGCAGGTTCAGCAGCGTCTGGGCCTCGACGCTGCGGATGTCACCCAGTGGGACCATCAGTTCCGAAGCCCCCACATGCAGCGGCAGGAGATTGCCGTGCAGATCGAGCGCTTCTTCATGACCCAACCGGCCGCGCAGGATTCCGCCTGCCAGCAGGCGCACGACGACCTGGGCCCCATCGCTTGCAGCCTGGTCGGGGTCGGGTTCGAGGGGGGTGGGAGCGGTGCCCGGAAAATCCGGTATCTCGTCGATGGCTGCGTGCAAGCTCACTGGATCTGCATGCCGGAAGTATCGACCGCACCGGGCGTGCTCAGTCGGATGCGCAGCGCCAGATCGGTCTTGGAGTCCGCGTATTCGATCGCCTGCTCCATGGTAATGGCTCCCTGACGGTACAAGTCATAGAGTGACTGGTCGAAAGTCTGCACACCGGGCTCCACGCTCTTGGCGATGGCATCCCGGATCTGGTCGATCTGGCCACGGCGGATCAGGTCGGCAATGCGGGCGGTCAGCAGCATCACTTCGGTGGCAGGCACCAGCCGGTCCTTGCTGCCGCGGATCAGGCGCAGCGCAATCACGCCCTTGAGGTTCATCGACAGTTCCAGCAGGACTTGCTGGCGGGCTTCTTCCGGAAAGAAGTTGATGATGCGCTCGACCGCCTCGTAGGCGTTGTTGGCGTGCAGGGTGGAAATGCACAACATGCCGGATTCGGCGTAATGCAGCGCGTGCTGCATGGTGTCGAGATCACGGATCTCACCGATCATCAGCACATCGGCCGACTCCCGGGCGGCGTGGGTCAGGGCCTCTTTGTAGGAAGGGGTGTCCAGACCGATCTCGCGCTGGTTGATGATGCAGCCCTGGTGGCGGTGCAGATACTCGATAGGGTCTTCGATCGTGAGAATGTGCCCCTGGGCATGCTGGTTGCGCCACTGCAGCATAGACGCGATGGTGGTGGACTTGCCATTGCCCGCGGCCCCCACGGCCAGCACCAGCCCCCGCTTTTCCATGGCCAGCGTCTTGACCACCGGCGGCAGCAGCAGTTCGTCGGGCGTCGGGATATGGAACTTGACGAAGCGGATCGCCATCGCCAGCTGGCCGCGCTGGTTGAACACATTGATGCGGTAGCGGCCGATGTCCTTGAGCGCGACGGCGAAATCGCAGGCCATGTTCTGAGCCAGCTGCTGTTTCTGCGCCTCGGTCATCACCGATTCGGCCAGCGTCTGCACCGATCCCGGTGGCAGCTTGGGCATGTTCAGATGGTGCATGGCCCCCTGGATGCGCAGCGTCGGTGCGACGCCCACGCTCAGAAACAGGTCCGAAGCCCCCTGTACCGCCATGAGCTTGAGGTATGGCAATAGTTCGGAGGGGTGGTTGGGAGCGAGTTCGCGGGTCATGCGGCGGTTTGAGGTTGCGGGTTGGCCTTCGATGTCGCCGATTCTGGCCATGTCCCGCCAGTCATGACCAAAAGTTGACTGTTAGTTTTTCACGCTATGGGCGACTGTTTGGCGAATCTGTGCCGTCAGGGCTCCCATAGAAAACAGGGCAATCGTTGCCAGCGAGCGACCGGTCTGCAGCAGTTCCACTGGAGATGCTGTCTTTTCCTAGAATTTAACATAATATACATCGTGTTAAATTTAAGACCGAAAGAAACTTCACAATCCACATGAACACTAGACAGAAGATCTATGTTCTAAAAGGGTTTTTGATCTATTCCGGTCTGGCGACCGATGGCATCAGGCAGATCCCACAGACCGGAAAAGCCGGGTGAAGTTGTCGCTGGTGGCCTGGCCGATTGCCTCCGGCGAGCACTGGCGCAGCTCGGCGATCTGCGCGGCCACATGCGGCACATAGGCGGGAGTGTTGGTTTTACCCCGGTGTGGCACCGGCGCCAGATAGGGGCTGTCGGTCTCGATCAGCATGCGGTCCAGCGGCACGAAGCGGGCTACTTCGCGCAAGGCGGCGGCATTGCGGAAGGTCACGATGCCGGAAAACGAAATGTAAAAACCCAGATCCAGTGCCGCGCGCGCGACTTCCAGCGTCTCGGTGAAGCAGTGGAACACCCCTCCCGCGCTGCCTGCCGAGCCGTCTTCGCCCTCCTCGCGCAGGATGGCCAGCGTATCGTCCGAAGCACTGCGGGTGTGGATCACCAGCGGCTTGCCCAGCTGCCGAGCCGCGCGGATGTGGATGCGGAAGCGCTGCCGCTGCCACTCTATGTCGGCCGGCGTGCGCTCGCCCAGGCGGTAATAGTCCAGCCCGGTTTCCCCTATGCCTACCACCCGTGGCCGCCGCCCCAGTGTGAGCAGATCGTCCAGCGTGGGCTCGCGCACGCCTTCGTTGTCGGGGTGCACACCCACCGTGGCCCAGAAGTTGTCATGGGCGAGGGCCAGGCCGTGCACAGTGTCGAATTCTTCCAGTGTGGTGCAGATGCACAGCGCCCGGCTGACCTGGGCCTGGGCCATCGCGGCGCGGATGGCCGGCAGGTTCTCGCGCAGTTCCGGAAAGCTGAGGTGGCAGTGCGAATCGGTGTACATGCTCGGGAAACCGGCGCCTCCTGCGCCGGGGAAAACGTGGCTGCACAGACGCTCAGATAGTCTGCGTGCTGCGATCGGATCCCAGGTGCGCGCCCAGGATTTCCTCGATCTTGTTCTTCAGCAGCCGGGACTTTTCATCCTTGGGAAACTGCACGCCGACGCCCTGGGTGCGCCCGCCGGCGGCACGTGCCGGCGTGACCCATGCCACCTTGCCGGCGATCGGGTAGCGCTGGGTGTCATCGGGCAGCTGCAGCAACACGTACACATCGTCACCCAGCCGGTATTCGCGCGTGGTGGGGATGAAGATCCCCCCTTCCGTGAACAGGGGGATGTAGGCCGCGTACAGCGCGGCCTTTTCCTTGATCGCCAGCTGAATCACGCTGGGACGGGGAGTGGATGGCAAGCTTGCGGCGTTCATGGTTACGCAGAATGGAAATTCTAGTTCAGGACGGCGCGGGCGCGGCTCACCATGGCCTCGATCAGCAGGCCCGCATTCCAGGGGTGCTCGGCGGTGCGGGCCGCCTGCGCCAGCTCGCGCTGCCAGTCAGCCAGCCGCTTCAGCGGCGGCGGTGGCGGCAAATCGACCGCATCGAAAAAGCGTGGCGCTGCTCCGACACCAACGGCCATCAGGTCATGGCAGAGCTTGTGCTGCAGATCGATCAGCTCGGCTGCGGACCAGTCGGCCAGCACCCCCACCTCCCCCCGGTGCAGGGCGCGCGGCAGGCTGCGCCAGACTGCGGCGGTACGGGCCTGGCGGGCGTCCCGCAGGGCTTGTTCCGGGCGCCCCCCGGCTGCGCGCAACAGGCTCTCGGCCTCCTGCGCGGGTACCCCCTGGTCCTGCAGCCACGCCAGGGCTTCGTCCCTGCCGGGCCAGGCCATGGTGTAAGTCTGGCAGCGGCTGCGTATCGTCGGCAGCAGCTGGTGGGCCGCCTCGCTGGCCAGTACGAAGCGCACCTGCCCCGGCGGCTCTTCCAGGGTTTTGAGCAGGGCGTTGGCCGTGACGGTATTCATGCGCTCGGCCGGATGGATCAGCACCACCTTGCCGCGCCCGCGCGCACTGGTGCGCTGGGCGAATTCGATGGCCGCGCGCATGGCGTCGATGCGGATGTCCCGGCTGGGTTTGCGTTCTTTCTTGTCCAGGGCTTCCTGGGTTTTCTCGTCCAGCGGCCATTCCCGTTCGAGCATCAGAGCCTCGGGCATGAGCACGCACAGGTCCGCATGGGTGCGCACCGCAATCGCATGGCAGGACGCGCAGGCTCCGCAGGCACCATGCGCGCCCGGCTGCTCGCATAGCCAGGCCCGGGCCAGCGCCAGCGCCAGTTCATACTGGCCCAGGCCGGAAGGGCCCTGCAGCAGCCAGGCATGGCCCCGCTGGCCGAGCAGCTGCTGGCACTGGCGGGCGATCCAGGGAGGCGGCCCGCTCACCGCAGCCACCCCCGGGCCTGTACGGCCGCACGCACGTCGCGCCAGACGGCCTCGCGCGCCTGCGCGGCGTCGATGCGGGCAAAGCGCGCCGGCGCCTCGGCCATGCGCGCCGCATAGGCGGCGGCCACGCGCCGGAAAAAATCCACCGGCTCGGCCTCGAACTTGTCGGGCAGCCGCACGCCGGCCAGCCGCTGGGCGGCCAGCTGCGGCTCCAGATCGAACCACAGCGTCAGGTCGGGCTGGCGCAGGCCGTCGCGGCCCGGCGTGGCCTGGACCCAGCGTTCCAGTGTCGCCAGCACTTCCTGCTCAAAACCGCGCCCTCCTCCCTGGTAGGCATAGGTGGCATCGGTGAAACGATCGCAGAGCACGACTTCGCCTCGTGCGAGGGCCGGCTCGATGAGCTGCCGCAGATGGTCGCGGCGGGCTGCGAAGATCAGCAGCGTTTCGGTCAGCGAGTCCATGGACTCGGCCAGGATCAGCGATCGCAGCCGCTCGGCCAGCGCGGTGCCGCCGGGCTCGCGGGTCACGGTCACGGTGTGACCCGCCTCCCGCAGCGCCTGGGCCAGGGCATCCAGATGCGTGGATTTACCCGCCCCGTCTATGCCTTCGAATGTGATGAACAGGCCTGCCATCGCCCTAGCGTTGCCCCAGCTGATACCGGCGCACGGCCCGGTTGTGCGCTTCCAACGTGGCGCTGAATTCGCTGCTGCCATCGCCGCGGGCCACGAAATACAGCGCATCGGTCTGCGCCGGCTGCACCGCTGCCAGCAGCGATTCCTGCCCCGGCATCGCAATCGGCGTGGGCGGCAGGCCGGCACGGGTGTAGGTGTTGTAGGGGGTGTCGGTCTGCAGATCGCGCTTGCGCAGATTGCCGTCGAAAGCCGCACCCAGGCCGTAGATCACGGTCGGATCGGTCTGCAGCAGCATGCCCTTGCGCAGCCGGTTGATGAACACCCCGGCGATCTGGGCGCGCTCGGCGGCACGTCCGGTTTCCTTTTCCACGATGCTGGCCAGGATCAGCGCCTCATCGGGCGTGCGCAGCGGCAGATCGGGCGCGCGCATGGCCCAGGCCGCCGCCAGCTTCTGGTCCATGGTCTCCAGCGCGCGCTTCAGCAGCGCCAGATCGCTCGAACCCTTGGGATAGGTGTAGGTATCGGGGAAAAACCGCCCCTCCGGGTGCAGGCCCGGACGGCCCAGCCGGGCCATGAGGGCCGCATCGCTGAGGGCGGCGCTGTCGGGCCTGAGGTGCGGCGCCGCGCGCAGCAGGGCCCGCCATTGCGCAAAGGTCTGCCCCTCGACCAAGGTCACGCTGCGCTGAGCCACTTCGCCGCGCACCAGCTTGGCCACCAGCTCGCGCGGCGTGGGGCGCCCGCTGATCTCATAGCTGCCGGCCTTGAGCTGGCGCCCCTGCCCGGACAGCCGGATCCAGCCGTACAGCAGGACCGGATGCACCTGCACGCCTGCATCGACCAGCGCCTGCGCCACGGCCTGAGCGGATGCGCCCGGCTCCACGCTGACTTCCACCACCGGCGCGCGCAGCGCCAGCGGATGCTGCAGCCACCAGGCGCCGGCTGCCACGGCCAGACTGCCCAGCAGGAATGCCAGCGAGAAAATGAACTTCAAGGCCCGGATCCGTCTGAGGTTGATCCGGGGGATGATAATTCACGGCCATGAGCAATCTGCTGGATGGCCTCACCGCCCTGCCCCACTTGGGCGTCATCCGCGCCGCAGGCGAAGACGCGGCGCGGTTTCTGCACGGGCAGCTCACTCAGGATTTCGCGCTGCTGGGCATGGAGGAAGCCCGGCTGGCTGCGTTCTGTTCGGCCAAGGGCCGCATGCAGGCCAGCTTCATCGGCTTCAAGCGCAGCCCGACCGAGATCTGGCTGGTCTGCAGCCGCGATCTGCTGGCGCCCACCCTCAAGCGCCTGTCGATGTTCGTGCTGCGCGCCAAGGTCCGGTTGAGCGACGCCAATGAGGAAATCGCCCTTTACGGACTGGCCGGTTCCGTGCTTCAGGAGCTGCACCCAGGTACACCCAAGCCCTGGAGCCGCCGCGACCGCGACGGCGCGACGCTGGTGACGCTCTACCCGGCCGATGGGGTGGCGCGTGCCCTGTGGGCCGCGCCTGCCGGCACGCCTGCGCCCGCTGGCCCCGAGCTGCCGCTGGCGCACTGGCTCTGGTCGGAGGTGCGCAGCGGCGTGGCCACGGTGACGCAGCCGGTCGTCGATGCCTTTGTGCCGCAGATGTTGAACTACGAATCGGTCGGCGGCGTGAATTTCAAAAAGGGCTGCTATCCCGGTCAGGAGGTGGTGGCTCGCAGCCAGTTTCGCGGCACGCTCAAGCGCCGGGCTTTCTTGGCCCACTGCGAAGCGCCGCTACAGGCCGCCCAGGAGGTGTACGAAGCCGCCGATCCCAGCCAGCCTTGCGGTCTGGTGGCCCAGGCCGCTGCCGCCCCGGGCGGCGGCCACGATGCCATCGTGTGCCTGCAACTGTCGGCAGCCCAAGGCCAACTCCAGCTTGGACAGCCGGGCGGCCCGGCTTTGCGGCTGCTGCCGCTGCCCTACCCTCTGCTGGACGACGTCTGAGCTTCGAGCCTGCGCACCATCTCGATGTGCGCGATGCCTGCCTCCTCGAACTCGTCGCCCTGCGGCACGAAGCCGGCCCGCGCGTAAAAACCCTGCGCGCTGCGTTGCGCGTGCAGCACGACCGTGTGGTCGCCGCGCTGCAGCGCGGCCTGGATCAGCGCCTGCAGCACCGCCTGCCCCACTCCCGCGCCGCGCAGCAGGCGGGTGACGGCCATGCGTCCGATGCGCCCCACCCCACTGGCCTGCTGCAGCAGCCGGCCGGTGGCTACGGGCACGCCGAGACGGTTGTAGGCCACTGCGTGCACCGCCGCATCGTCCGCGCCGTCCCACTCCAGTTCGAGCGGGATTTGCTGCTCCTGCAAAAAGACTTCGGTGCGCAGCGCCCGCGCATCCGCTGCGAGCCCGGCCCAGTCGCCCAGCCGCACATCGACCATGGCCTCGCCGGCCTCATAGGCGTGCAGCACCTCGCGCAAAGCCGCCGGCACCGGCTTTGAGGTTTGCGCGGCCGGGTCGGCAAAGACATAGACCAGCTCGCCAGTGACCAGCAGCTGGCCGCTGCGGAACACACCACCGCGAAACTGGATCGAGGAGTTGCCGATGCGCTCGCAGCGCAGACCGATGTCCAGCACGTCGTCATAGCGGGCCGAGGCATGGTATTCGGCGACCGCTTTCTTGACGTACAGATCGCCGCCCAGCCGGTGCATCGTCGCCTCATAGGGCAAGGCCAGAGCGCGCCAGTACTCGCCGATGGCCGTGTCCAGGTACATCAGGTAGTGCGGGTTGAAGACGATCTTTTGCAGGTCCACCTCGGCCCAGCGCACGCGCAGCCGGTGGAAAAAGCGGAAGGACGCGGGTGTGAGCGGCGTGTGCGGTGTCATGGCTTGGAGTTGGTGAGCTGGACCCTGTCAGGGCGATCCGAAGGCCCGGCGCAGGGCGCGCGCCGCATCGGCATGGGCCTGCCGGGCTTCGGGTATGGCGCGGCCCATCTTGATGAATTCGTGCACCACGCCGCGGTAGATTTCCAGATCGACGGGCACCCCGGCGGCACGTAGCTTGTCGGCGTAGAGCACGCCCTCATCGACCAGCGGGTCGCATTCGGCCAGACCGATCCAGGCCGGCGCCACGCCCTCCACGTCCGGCGCCAGCAGGGGAGCAAAACGCCAGTCGTCCCGGTCGGCCGGCGTGCGGACGTAATGGTGGAAAAACCAGTCGATGTGCGCCTGCTCGATCAGGAAGCCGCGGGCGAAGGTCCGGTGCGAAGGCGTGTCCTGATGCGCGGCGCAGCCGGGATAGAACAGCAGTTGCAGCGCCAGCGGCAGACCGGCATCGCGCGCCTGGATGGCGCTGACGATGGCCAGCGTGCCGCCTGCGCTGTCGCCGCCAACGGCGATGCGCCGGCCATCCAGCCCCAGATCGTCCGCTTGCTGCGCCAGCCACTGCAGCGCGTCCCAGGCGTCGTGCACGGCAGTGGGGAACTTGTGCTCTGGCGCCAGCCGGTAGTCCACGGACAGCGCCGCGCACTGGGCGAGGTGGCTCAGATGGCGGCACAGCGCGTCATGGGTGGCGATGCTGCCGATCGTGAACCCGCCACCGTGGAAATACAGCAGCACGGGCAGCGCTGCGGCCGAGGGGGCGTACAGCCGCGCACCGATGGTGGCGCCATCCCGAACCGGGATGGGCACATCCTGCACCCGTGCCAGTTTCTGGCCGGGCAGATCCAGCAGGCCGGCGCCCATTTCATAGGCCTGGCGGGCCTGCGCCGGGCTCAGCGCGTGCAGGGGAACCCCTCTGGCGCGCTCCATGCGCTCCAGCACGTGGTGCATGGCCGGGGTCAGCAGGGCGCGGGGGTTGCGTGGGTGACTCATCGAAACGGGTGAACTTGCTACAGTGTGTGGCGCGATCCAGCCGCGCATCGTAACGGAGACATGACGCCATGGCCCTCATCTACTACATCACCCAGGTCCAGTTCGACTTTGGCGCGATCCGCCTGCTCAGGGATGAATGCGAGCGCCACGGCATCGGCCGGCCGCTGATCGTCACCGACGCCGGCGTGCGGGCTGCCGGCCTGCTGCAGAAAGCGCTCGACGCCCTGCCGGGCATGCAGCCTCCCGTCTTCGACCAGACGCCCTCCAATCCCACCGAGGCCGCCGTGCGCGCGGCAGTGGCCATCTACCAAGCCCAGGGCTGCGACGGGCTGATCGCCATCGGCGGCGGCAGCGCCATCGACTGCGCCAAGGGGGTGGCGATTGCCGCCACCCATCCCGGGCCGCTGAAAACCTATGCCACGATCGAAGGCGGCTCACCCAAGATCACTGCCCAGGTGGCGCCGCTGATTGCCGTGCCCACCACCGCGGGCACCGGCAGCGAGGTGGCGCGCGGCGCCATCCTCATCGTGGACGACGGTCGCAAGCTCGGCTTCCATTCCTGGCATCTGGTGCCCAAAACCGCGATCTGCGATCCCGAGCTCACGCTGGGCCTGCCGCCGCGGCTGACGGCCGCCACCGGCATGGACGCCATCGCACACTGCATGGAGACCTTCATGGCCCCGGCTTTCAACCCGCCGGCCGACGGCATCGCGCTCGACGGCCTGCAGCGCGCCTGGGCCCATATCGAGCGTGCCACCCGCGACGGCAGCGACCGCGAGGCGCGCTTGAACCTGATGAGCGCCTCGATGCAGGGGGCCATGGCCTTCCAGAAGGGGCTGGGCTGCGTGCATTCACTCAGCCACAGCCTGGGCGGGGTCGATCCACGGCTGCACCATGGCACGCTCAACGCCATCTTTCTGCCGGCGGTGGTGGCTTTCAACGCCGGGGCCGAGTCGATCCAGAAGGAAAGCCGCCTGCTGCGCATGGCGCAAGCGATGAATCTGGACAGCGCCGGCGACATCGGCGCGGCCATCCAGGACATGAACGCCCGCCTGGGCCTGCCGCGCGGCCTGCGCGAACTGGGCGTGCGCGAAGACCAGTTCGACCGCATCATTGCTGGCGCGCTGGCCGACCACTGCCACAAGACCAATCCGCGCCTGGCCAGCGCCGGGGACTACCGCGCCATGCTGGCGCAGTCCATGTGACCTTCCCGCCGCCATCCCAGGCAGCTGCACGGCCCCGGCTGTCCTATTTGGGCTGCCCTATTTGAACAGGCAGTGCCTGGCGTAATCGGCCGCTTCGTTGGCGGTCCACTCGCCCTTGGGTTTGGCCTGCATCTTTTCACACCAGGCCTTGCTGCCGACTTCCGGGCTGCAGGCGCCCAGCAGCAGGGTGGCACACAGAGTCGCCAGCCATCGCGTCATCATCGCTCCTCGTCGTTGGGATTCAGGGGGGGCTTGCCGGGGGCGGCAGGGCCTTCACAAAGGTTGCAGGCGTTGCGGGTCCGGGTGCCGCAGCCATTGCGCAAACTCCTCGGCCAGCTGTTCGCTCATGCGCACCGCCTGGCTCCAGGCTCGTACCCGCCCCGCCAGATCGTTGCCATAGTGGGTGAAATCGGTGCGGTCCGGCAGCTTGCCATGGGGCAGCGTGCGCACCCAGTCCGGATGGGGCGCGAGCAGCAGCATGTTGTCCAGGAAAGGGCTGGCTTTGTGCCGCCACTTCAACGCCTTGTCCAGCCAGCCCGGCACCACGGCCCGCTGGAAGTGCGGATACAGTACCAGGCCGGGTCGCTGCGCGGCATCGGGCGCGCCGGCATAGTCCAGGTGCAGGTGGTAGTCGGTGATGCCGCCATCCCAGTACGCCCCTCTGGGCGCGCCGGGTATGTCGTGCACCGCCTGCAGGGCAAAGGGAATGGAGCAACTGGCCTGGATCGCCGGATACAGGTTGTCGGCCGACAGCGCCACCTGCCGGGTGCGGTAATCATGGCTCGCAAAAGGCAGCGGCGCGCAGGGGCTGGACGCATCCGGCCCCAGGCGGGTGGAAAACACCACCCGCTCCAGCCAGGCGCCCATGGCGCGGCGGCGCACGGTATTGGTCAGGAATGCGCCCAGGTAGCCGAGATGGGTGCGCAGGCTTTGTTCACGGCCCAGCAGATGGCGCCCGCGTGAAGTCACGATGTGCAGGCGATAGCGCGGATGGTGCAGCACTTCCTGCTCGCGCCCGCCATAGAAGCTGCGTAGGCTGCGGGCAAACTCGGCGCTGACCAGCGCCGGCGGCGGCAGTTTGTTGCCTGGGCGGAACTCGTAGTGCTGGTGGATGTAGTCGTGCTCCAGGCGTTCGAAAGCGGCCACCGGATCGCGCAGGCAGGCCGTGGCCATGCGCCAGGCGCCTATCGATGCGCCGACCAGATCGACCGGCTGGGCCGACTGGGCCAGCCAGCTGCCGAAGATGTAACGGTCCAGGGCCCCCAGGATCAGCCCCTTGGGGCCGCCGGCGGCAGCGGGAATGGTGCGGATGTGTTCGGGTTGCAGGCCGTGGCGGCGGATGTGCTCACGCGCCGCGGGCCCGGCGTACAGACTCAAGGCATTCATCGGGCCGCAAGCATACCGTGGCGGTGCGGCTGCACTCAGGCGTGGGCGGACCAGTCGAACGGGTCCTGCTGCAGCACCATGTCGATGTCCAGCCCAAGCACGTCGCCCACTTCGGCGGGAAACGTGACCGCCAGCGCGCGCTCGTTCAGCTGGGCTTCCCGGGCCCGTGCCCGCCAGGTGGCCAGATGGATCAGGCCGGCCAGCGGTTCATAGACGTTGTTGGCAAACGGGGCGTACTGGTGCTCCAGCGCATCGACGATGGGCTGAGGGAAATGCCAGTGCCGCGCATAGGCCGCGCCGACATGGGCATAGCAGTAGCTGAAGCGCAGAAACTCCACCTTGGCCCGCCGCAGGTCCAGCGGCGCCAGTTCCTGGTTGAGCGCGGCCATCTGCTGGGGCATGCCCACGTGCATGACCAGCTCGCCGATCGCATGGATGATCCCGCAGGTGAAGGCCGCGCCCTGGTTTTGCCGCGTCACGCCCGCCAGAGCGCGCGCCACGCGGGCCACGTTCAGGCTGTAGTTCCAGAACTGCGGCAGATTGATGCCGGGCACGCCCTTGAGCGAGGCAGCCGAGGCCGCTTCGGCCGCGAGCTGGCGCACGTCGGCCAGATCCAGGATGGCCAGGGCCTCGGTGACGCTGTGCACCCGGGCCGGCAGGCCATGGCTGGGCGCATTGCCCCGCTGCAGCAGGCGCGTGGTCAGCACCGGGTCGGTGCTGATGAGCTGGGTGATCTTGCGCAGATCCGGCTCGCTGCGGTCGAGCTCGCTCAGCAGCAGCGCAATGACGCGCGGAATGCTGGGCAGTACGATGGGCGAAGCCAGCAGGGCTTTCAGTTCCATCGGGCGGCACTCCAGCATGGGCTCGGGACGGCGGTCATGCCGCCATTATGGTCGGCCGCGGGCTCAGGTCGAGCGGCTCTTGAGCTTGGCAAAAGCGCTGGCCATGGCCGACATCGGCGCCGGCTCCGGGCTGCGGCGGCCCGCTGCATGGCGCGCCGGCGCTTCGTAGCGGTTGTCGCGCGGGCCGTCGCGCCGCGGTGCGGCTGCGTCCAGCCGCATCGTCAGGCTGATGCGCTTGCGGGCCACGTCCACCTCCAGCACCCGGACCTTGACGATGTCGCCCGCCTTGACCACCTCGCGGGCATCGCTGACGTAGCGGTTGGCCAGTTGGCTGACATGCACCAGACCGTCCTGGTGCACGCCCAGATCCACGAAAGCGCCGAAAGCCGCCACATTGCTGACCGTGCCTTCCAGCACCATGCCTTCCTTCAGATCGGTGATGTCCTCCACCCCATCGTTGAAGCGGGCCACCTTGAAGTCGGGCCGGGGGTCACGCCCCGGCTTTTCCAGCTCGGCCAGGATGTCCTTGACCGTGATCACGCCGAAGCGCTCGTTGGCAAACAGCTCGGGACGCAGGGTTTTGAGCATCTCGGCGCGCCCCATCAGGGCCTGTACCGGCTGGCCGGTGTGCGCCAGAATGCGCTCGACCACCGGATAGGTTTCCGGGTGCACGCCGGTCATGTCCAGCGGGTTGTCGCCATCGCGGATCCTCAGAAAGCCCGCGCTCTGCTCGAAAGTCTTGGGCCCCAGGCCACTGACCTGCAGCAGCTGCTGGCGGTTGCGGAAAGCCCCATGGGCCTCGCGCCAGCGCACCACGGCCCGCGCCACCGCGGGCGACAGCCCCGATACGCGGGCCAGCAGCGGCACGCTGGCCGTGTTCAGATCCACGCCGACGCGGTTGACGCAGTCCTCCACCACGGCGTCCAGCGTGCGCGCCAGCGCGCTCTGGTTCACGTCATGCTGGTACTGCCCCACGCCGATGGACTTGGGGTCGATCTTGACCAGTTCGGCCAGCGGGTCCTGCACCCGCCGCGCGATGCTGGCCGCGCCACGCAGGCTGACGTCCACATCCGGCATTTCCTGGGCGGCGTACTCGCTGGCCGAATAGACCGAAGCCCCCGCCTCGCTGACCACGACCTTGTCGATCAGCCGGTTCACCTGGGCGGCGCGTTTGATCAGATCGGCCGCCAGGCGGTCCGTCTCGCGGCTGGCCGTGCCGTTGCCGATGGCGATCAGGCTCACCCCGTGCTTTTCACACAGCAGGGCCAGCGTATGCAGCGCGCCTTCCCAGTCGCGCCGGGGCTCATGCGGATAGACGGTGGCCGTATCCACCAGCTTGCCGGTGGCATCGACCACGGCCACCTTGACGCCGGTGCGGATGCCCGGATCCAGCCCCATGACCACGCGCGGCCCGGCCGGCGCGGCCAGCAGCAGATCACGCAGATTGTCGGCAAACACCTTGATGGCCACCTTCTCGGCATCTTCGCGCAGGCGCGCGAACAGATCGCGCTCCAGCGAGAGGCTGAGCTTGACCCGCCAGGTCCAGGCCACGCATTTGCGGATCAGATCGTCGGCCGCGCGCCCCTGGTGGCTCCAGCCCAGGTGCCGGGCGATCCGCCCCTCCGCGAGCGATGGCCGCCCGGGCTCGGGCTCCTGCGGCAAAACCAGTTTGGCGTCCAGCACCTCCAGCGTGCGCCCGCGAAACACCGCCAGCGCGCGATGCGAAGGCACGCGGGCAATCGGTTCGCTGTAATCGAAATAGTCGCGGAACTTGGCCACATCCGGGTGCTGCTCGTCCTTGCCGGCGGCCAGCCGGCTCTGCAGCAGGCCCTCCTGCCAGAGCCATTCCCGCAGAGACTGCACCAGCGCGGCGTCTTCGGCCCAGCGTTCCGACAGGATGTCGCGCACCCCGTCGAGCACGGCCGCCACGGTGGTGAAATCGTCGCCTGCTTCGGTCTTCTGCGGCAGCACGTAAGCCTGGGCCTCGGCGGCCGGATCCAGGTTCGGGTCGGCAAAGAGTCTGTCGGCCAGGGGCTCCAGCCCCGTTTCGCGGGCGATCTGTCCTTTGGTGCGACGTTTCGGCTTGTAGGGAAGATACAGATCTTCCAGCTCCTGCTTGGTTGGGGCGGCCTCGATGGCCGCGCGCAGGTCCGGGGTGAGCTTGCCTTGCTCCTCGATGCTCTTGAGGATGGCCTCGCGGCGTTCCTGCAGCTCGCGCAGATAACCCAGGCGCGCTTCCAGCTCGCGGAGTTGGGTGTCGTCTAGGCCACCGGTGGCTTCCTTGCGGTAGCGTGCGATGAAAGGCACCGTGGCTCCATCGTCCAGCAGGGCCACGGCGGCGGCGGCCTGCTGCTCGCGGATCTTCAGTTCCTGTGCGATCTGCGCAATGATCTTCTGCATGGCTGGATGGGTCGAAATCGGCAGCGGGTCACAAAACAAAGCCCGCGAGTGTGCCACAGCCCTCGCTCCTTTCCGGCGCGGGGCCTGCGGGGCGGCTGTCAGGCAAATTCCTACAGCAAGTGCAGCAAGACGCCGACAACAATTTGCCTCGCCCGCGCCGAGCATCTAGGCTCATCAGGGAGCAGGCCCGCGTGCCTGGTCTGACGTGTTCAACCGAAACAACAGAGGGAGCCGTCATGCAAACGCAACCTATCAGCCGAGTGCCACGCGCCTCGATCATGTTGGGAGACCCCCGCATGCTGACCAGAACGAGTGAGCTTGTGGACTCGCAGGAGCGGCTGCCATTTACGGTCAGGCTCGTCCAAACTCCCGAAGACCTCCACAAAGCGGTCGAGATCCGGCGACAGGCGTATGCACGGCACATGCCAGATGTTGCAGAAAAGCTGCGCGAGCCGGAAGACGTCGATACCCAGCCAGGTGTTGCCGTGCTCCTTGCCGAATCCAAGCTCGACGGCAGCCCTCTGGGAACGGCACGCATTCAAACCAATCGCTACGCTGCGCTGGCGCTTCAGACCAGTGTCGATCTCCCCCGTTGGCTCGATGGGAAAGCCCTTGCACATGTGAGCCGGCTTGGCGTCGTTCAGGGAGGCGTGGGACGGCTGGTCAAGCTGATGCTGTTCAAGGGGCTTTTCCGGTATTGGGAAAAGGAGCGCATCGATTGGGCGGTCGTCGCGGCACGTCCGCCGCTGGACCGGATGTACGAGCAGCTTCTTTTTCAGGATGTCTTTCCCGACCAGGGGTTCGTTCCGCTGCCTCACATGAACAATATCGCCCATCGCGTCATGGCTTTCGAGGTGGCCACCGCATTCAGGCGCTGGTCTCAGGCAGGACATCCGCTCACGAAATTCATTTTTTTCACGACACATCCAGACCTGGATCTGAGCGGGAAGCCCAGTGGGAATGAGTGCACGCTCATCCCTGACAGGCAGCGTGATCAGTTGAACCGGCCCCCCCTCGACGATTGAGCAGCTGTGCCTCGTGGTCTGTACAGACCACCTGATCTGCCGGACATAAAAACCTCGTTTCCACTTCGCCCTAGCCTCTATAGGCGTTATGCTACGCCTTGCAGGCACGGGCGATCGGTTGGCGCATCCTGACTATTGCCCAACAGGATCGATATGTCTGAGGTTCAGCGAGGGGGAGATGACGCAAGGTCGCATGGAATCGGCCGGCAGGGGCGGACCGCACATCGAAAAAGTCTTGGAGAAGCTGCTCCGGACCCTCTCGATGTGGGTCATCCCGCTTGCGATTGTGCTGTTTTCCCTGCTGGCCTTGTCCGCCTGGGACGATCGGTATTCCTCCGAGCCTCTGCAGCAGCTGGAGTTTCAGGCGCTGCTGGATGAATCCCGGGGACTGACTGCCAAGGAAGCGCTGGCCAGGCTCGCGACCGAAAAAACCCGCCAGCAATACGAAACCCGGCTTTCCGAAGCGCCGGTGTGGTTTCGGATCCCGCTCGATCCACCGATATCCGGAACCGACTGGGTCGAAATTCCCTCCCGTCACCTGAAAGAAATCGCGTGCTGGGATACGCAAGCAGACAGACTGCTGGGGCAGGTCGGATCGGGTGAAGTTTCCGGCGAGATCCGTAAGATCAAGTCCGGCTATGCACTGCAAGCGCAAAGCATCCGCAGTGGCATCTTGTGCCGCGCATCGTTTCAAGGGCCCGCAAGGCTCACCGCTTTGCTGTGGTCCGATCATGGTCTGAGTAACCGTCTTCGAAGTCAAGTACCGTGAAGCGCGTTATTCCAAGGTT